>NZ_JAURYU010000043.1 GCF_030653755.1 Methylotenera sp. | reverse complement strand
CTTCGCACCTATTCTGCGAATGTGTGGCGCGAGGCCATTGCCCTTAATAACGCCTTTAGACGTTTTACGGTCTGCGGATTTGAAAATCAAATTTCGAATTGCAGCGGGTGAAAAAGCGGGAACTGATTCAGATAACAAATTGACGGTTAGCCAGTTTGGTGTCGTTGTTTCGGGGTGCATATCAAATCCTTATAAAGTTGAGAACGCAGAACAAACCGCGATGACCTACGATATAAGAAAGTAAATATCACCTAAATCATTGAGACATAATCTCGCTGAAATTACATTTAATCTGTCTTATCATTTAGCAAATCATGATTGATAGCGTCGCTCATGCCCTCGATATGAGCTTTTCTTGTTTCGGGGTCAAGTGAATCAAGTCGCGCACACTGTTCATTTTTACTAATTCGATCTACTTCTATACGGTCAAGTGTTTTTCGTGTAATACCAACCTCCTTTGCAATACGATTTTTTACTGTGGCGGGGGAATGTTGCTTGGTGCGTTCTGATGTAATTGCTTCATCATTTAGGGTGAGCAGCTTCACGGCTTCTCTAATTTTCTTATAATCAGGTTTCACCCCAGTTTTGTTCGGTGATGTTTTCTTTAGCTCCTCCTTTAGCCGTTTTGTCCAAGAGGTGGGAATTTTTTTACCGTTATTCAGTGCTAGTAACCTTTTAGCAAAGTCATCTATTAGTTGCGAGGCTTGAGTGTCAATTGTTTGCATGTTGTTTTCCACCTAACCAAAAATCTTTTTATTCATGCGCTCTACCACGCTAGTCGTGTGGCCTTCGGATAAGTGGGCATAGCGTTGCACCATTGCCAGCGTTTTATGGCCTAGTATCTCGGCAATCTCGGCTAGTGTTGCACCATTCATAGCTAACTCACTGGCCGCGCTGTGTCTTAAATCGTGGAATCTGAAGTTTTCAATGCCAGCCTTTTTTAATGCGGCTATCCATGGCTTGCGAAGTTCGGCAGGATGATCAGGATTGTTGCCAGCAAATAATAATTTAGTATCAATGCGGCGTACTTTGTTGAGTTCTTTTAATACGTCTAATGCGTGACCTGTAATAGGTAAGGCTCTGCGTTCGCCATTCTTAGTTTCATGCAGAATTGCACGACCACGATTCAAGTCTATGTCATCCCATGTGAGATTCATTATCTCGCCTTGGCGTGCGCCTGTAGAAAGTGCCAGCACTGTTACTGCGTACATATAGGGGTTAGTAGATTGTTTGCAGGCGGCTAATAAGTTTGTGCGTTCCTCTTTACTTAAAAATCGCACAACACCGCGCGGCTCAGTAGGTTTGGTGACTTTACGCATAGGACTGTCGTCTATCCAGTGCTTTTCATTTACGCCATAGGTGAGGCATACAGATAATGCGGCAAGGTATCTAACTACGGTGGCGGGCGTTCTTTGTGTTTTATTGCGTACAAGTCCAATGCTTAATTTATCTCTACAGTCTGCTATTAGGGCAGGCGTAACGTCAGCAAGTGCATATAAGCCGATTTCATCCTTCCACCATAATAAGTGCGTCTCTTTATTTTTCGCATTCTTAGGCTTCTTAGGCAATTCAAATTTAATATATAGGTCTATCAGTTCACCAAGTGTATGGCGTTTAGCTTCGGCTTTTTTGAAGTGCCTACCTTCGCGCATAGCACTTTCTGTATCTTGCACCCATTTATTAGCATCGGTCTTTTTCTCAAAGGTTGCAGTTTCTACAGGGTGGCCTTTAAGTCTAATCTTTACGCGGTAGGATATATCGCCATTTTCACTTATACGCTTTTCAATACTTGCCATGATATGCACCTATGTTTTAACTGTAAGTAATACAATACAACAAGCCACAATAAATAGCAATACGGATATGCAATCCGAATGTCTTAATAATAATTACTATATAAAACAATAATATAAAATTAGTTTATTGATATATGGGACATTAGTGGGGCAAATAACATTAAATTTATGCGTTATTGATTAACTTTCAATCAAGTTTATACAAGGGTTTAATGCTTAGTAAATTTGGAATGTAACGATTGAATATGCCGCAGATGCTGGGGCAATTGTTGTGGCTTGTTTTCTGAAAATGTCCCACCA
>NZ_JAURYU010000029.1 GCF_030653755.1 Methylotenera sp. | reverse complement strand
ACTCACAATCATGCCTTTACCTGCGAACACTTCTTGGCGTTGCTCAAAATGATTCACAATATCTTGTGCAATATTATGAATACGTTTTTCACTACCGATTAAAGCTTCAACTTGCGTCCAACGTGTTTTGGCTTTTTGTGTTTCGGTGAGTTCGTCTTGGTCTAGCTCTTCATCTAGCTCAGCAACGAGTTTTCGGCCTTCATCAGAAAGTTGCACTTTGGCTAAGCGACTCTCGTAATAAATGCGCACCGTTGCACCATCTTCAACGGCTTGAGCAATGTCGTATACGTCGACGTAATTACCAAATACCGCAGGCGTGTTTACATCGGTGCTTTCGATCGGTGTGCCGGTAAAACCCAGGTAGGTAGCGTTAGGCAAAGCATCACGCATATATTTAGCAAAACCATATACAATTTTTTGGCCGATGACTTCGCCCGCTGCGTTTTTATCATCTACCGTTTTAGCTTTAAAGCCATATTGGGTACGATGCGCTTCATCGGCAATCACCACAATATTTCTGCGTTCCGATAAGGTTTCATATACATTGCCTTCTTCAGGCTGAAACTTCTGTATGGTGGTAAATACAACGCCGCCAGAAGCGACTTTAAGCAACTCTTTAAGCTGTTGCCTATCTTCCACCTGCTTGGGTTCTTGACGCAATAACTGGCTAGAAGCGGCAAAGGTATCAAACAACTGGTCATCTAAGTCATTGCGGTCGGTAATCACCACTATAGTTGGGTTATTCAATGCCAATACAATCTTACCTGTATAGAACACCATGCTAAGTGATTTACCGCTGCCTTGTGTATGCCATACCACACCAGCTTTGCGGTCGCCTTTGGGTTGGGTGCGCACAGCTGGTAAGCCATAATCGGCAGGAGTTTGTGCTACGCCTGAAGCTTCGGCAGTTGCGCGCAAGGTCGAAACCACGGCCGCATTGACTGCGTAGTACTGGTGATAAGCCGCCAGCTTTTTAACAGTGCTGATGCTGATTTGCCCTGTCGTAGCATCTTCTTTGGAGGATTTTTCAAAAACGATAAAATGGCGGATTAAATCTAATAGCGTTGCTTTATTAAGCATGCCATTAATCAGCGTTTCTAATTGACTGACCAGATGAGATGCATCCGTTTTGCCATCCGCACTCTTCCAAGCCATAAAGCGGCTTAAGCCTGCGGAAATGCTGCCTGCTTTGGCCTCTAACCCATCTGAAATAACAACAAAGCCGTTATAGGTAAACAAGCTTGGAATGGCTTGTTTGTATGTTTCTAACTGCCTGTAAGCTGAAGTGAGAGTGGTGTTTTCATCAGCGGCATTTTTGAGTTCGATAACGACTAAAGGCAAGCCATTCACAAACAGAATAATGTCTGGGCGTTTGTTTTGGTTGTTTTCAATAATGGTAAACTGGTTAGCTACTACAAATTCGTTGTTGTCTGGGTTGGCAAAATCAACCAACCAAACTAAATCACCACGGGTGTTGCCATCTTTTTGGTAGCTAACATTCACGCCTTCAGTGAGTAAGCGATGAAAGTCTTCATTATTCGCTAATAACTCAGGCGAGCTAATACGCTGTATAGATTTTATAGCTTCATCTAAGGCTGCAGCAGTTAATGTGGGGTTAATACGGGCAACGGCTTTGCGTAATCGGCCAAGCATTAATAAATCGGCAAAACTCTCACGCTCTGGGTTTGCGCTATCTGGCGCAACATCAGGCCCGTAAATATATACGAAGCCAAGCGCTTGGAGACGCTCAATGGTCAGGGTTTCGATTGCAGATTCCGTGAGATGTTTCATATAAATGTTAAACAAGCTTTGGTTGATGTTGTGTTATTACATCAGCTAAATCAATTTCGAGTATCTCTGCAGCCTCTGTGTAAAACCATTCCCAACGATCTATCATTGCATCCATTGTCCAACTCTGGTCAAATTTCTTT
>NZ_JAURYU010000022.1 GCF_030653755.1 Methylotenera sp. | reverse complement strand
AGCTATGGCATGGCCCGCCTTTGGTGTTGCAATATTTGCCTTTATCTTTTTGGCTAGCTACTTAGGGTTTAAGGTTTAATTTGAAGTACCTAACCCATCATTCAAGCGGGACGCCTAACGGCGCCCCTTAATTCAAACGTTGGGCATTTAACAATTTCATTAACAAAACAAATAAAAGGTAAATTATGAGTCAGCAATCATCGTCAAAACAATCAATCATCATCGGTGCACTATCTGGGGCATTGGTGCTATCAATTGGAGCATCAGCATATCTTTATTTTCAAAGCAAAAATCAACCAGAAGTTATCAGCCAAGAAAATGTAGCGGAAGAACCTAAAGCGTTGCAAGTACCAAATAATGAAACTGCTTTAAAAGAACTGTTTGGCGTATCTGACCCAAGTGGAAAAGTGAAAACAGCACCCGATAAACTAACGAACTTTTGGTTTGAGCAATCAATCAAGGTCGGAACCAACAATCTCCACGTAAAGTTCTTTGCAACACAAAGTCTGGATGAATCAGGTCAACCAGTTGATGCTCATGCTAGCGGTGTTGATGTTGGGGCAATAACTTATAAACAAAACTCTAATCAGTGGGAAGTTATTTCAAAACAACCCCAATTTGGAGTGGCGGGCTCATGGGGCAAGGTTGATGAAGTAAAACCTGAAGTTCTTCAACTTTCACCAAACTCATTGGCTGTAATGCTTGACGCTTCAGGTGGTATGGGTGGATGGTTTGATGAAGGAAAAACAATATTCGTTTTTGCTCAAAACTCATGGCACGACGTTGGTTATGTTCAAACAGGTGGAAACAACTCAGGAACTTGCGACGAAAATGAACCTCCAGAGGGTATAAAGGATGGCGCAGGCCCTTGCTATAGCTACAAAGGTGCAATATCTGTTGTCAATGGTTCCACCTCCGAATATCCAGACCTATTGGTAACTCGAACTGGTACAGAAAGTAAAGAACATAGAGGTGCACTTATCCCTGCAAAAAATGTCACGTACATCTTTAAAGATGGAAAATACATCAACCCTAATGAACCTCAATAACTTTAACCTTGGCATGCCCAACCCATCGGTCAAGCGGGACGCGCTAAAGCGCGCCCCTTACCTCAAACGTTAGGCAATCAATGGAAAATTTCCTATTGTTTCCGCTTAAAATTCTTCTAGGTGTCATCGCGGGAATAATTGGCTACAATTTCTTACGATGGTTAGTAGATAAAGTTAGCTTTGGTAAAGCTACCGGAAAGTTTGATGCAAGCAAGAAATACTGGATGCTTGGTCAATTTGGGCAGCTCATATTAATAGTAGGCTTTCTCGCGTTAATTAATCTTATTGCTTACTTTTCAAGGCAGTTATGAGCGTTCCCTTTACATCTGTTACTAGGCATTGCCTAACCCATCCATCAAGCGGGACGCCTTTCGGCGCCCCTTATGTCAAACGTTAGGTGTTAGGATCACTGAATGATTGAGATAGCAGGTTTTGTTCTAGCGGTAGTCGGCATCGTGTTCGCTTTCGAAGCGCCGAGAACGAGGTTCCTATCTACGTTCGGCTGGTCACCGTCTAAACCTGCAGAGGTTCCCAATACAAAAGCTTCACATGCACTTTCTAGCCATGATTACGAGCTTGCTAAGAGCTTTCGCTCGCTCTTTGCTGACTCGGGCCTACTTAGAGAGCTACAAGGACATGATTTCTTACTACCACTCCGAAAGGCAGCCACCGTTCCGCTCTATACGGTAGTCGAGACATGGACTGATGAAGCCCACTTCTTCACACACCAAGAGCTTCGTAGCAAGCAAGCCATCTTTATTGCCGCAGCTAACGAACTTGCCGAAAAAATCGTTCTTTATACCGTTCCTGATGGCAATGGCAACGTTAGTGTGATCACACGTCAAATGGACCCAGAGAATCTTCCCGAGCATGTTCGAGCAGAGGCACGAGCCATAGATGCCAAGCTGCCTGCGTTTCTTCAGTCCCATGAAGTTCTACTTGCTGCATGCAATCGGCTGATATGAGTGCAACACCTAACCTATCATTCAAGCGGGACTGGCTAAAGCCAGCCCCTTAATTCAAACGTTAGATTTTGGCAGCGCTTCGGATGAAGAAAAAGCAAAGCCTTGAACAAGGCAACCGATAATCATAGCGCAAAAATGGCGCTATATACACCGACCAAAATATGGTAAAAAAGCGAAGAGCGCAATATGCGTCGTCGCATAACTAAAAGCGTTCATGCGAACGCCGCATTGAAGCTCTTCGATTAAAAGCCGCATTCTAGGGCTAATATTTCTGAACGTAGGGACGGCAACAGGGGATGAAACAATGGCAAGTAACATGGCATCACTAACACCTTTGGCGACAAAATCTAACGTCTCGTTAGAGCACACATCGTTCGCTACGCTCACGACTACGCCCACTTGCGCGGGCGCGGTCAATCACAAAATACAATTGACCGCTTCATCCCGCGCTGCGGGGTGTTGCTCAACTCTGTAAGTTAGGCCTCTATGAAGAGAACTGGTCTTCCCCCTCTGGTAGGTGAAATCCGAGATGGTAACGTCACATGGCAACGCCTTGAGAATTTGGATTATGAGTTACTTGGCTATTTTCTGTCTTGCCACTTGATTATCGAGCATTACCTTGATGAATACCTAAAAACTTGCCACCCAAAACTGGACTGGGAAGCATCGAAACAGACATTTGGACAGAAGGTTTCTCTTCTTGCCACGGATAATTACCCTGAGAAATACAACTCCATTCCTGCAATCAAGCATCTGAACAGTCTGCGAAACAAACTCAGCCACAACATCGACTTCAAAATTACTATGGAGGATTTGCTTCCCCTCTCGCAATACCTAAAAAAGTGTTGTGGTCCTGACCTTGAACAACCGACTGAGCCTAAAGAAATTCTAGAACTTTTCACTTCAATGGTATGCGTGTGGTTTGCATCTGGAATAAGTGCCACCGCTCAACAATCACGGCAAACCAGAAAATGAAATGCTGCTACTCCGAAGCTAGCCCCGAGCGGCCTAACCCATCATTCAAGCGGGACACGCTAAAGCGTGCCCCTTAATTCAAACGTTAGGCCGCACTCGAAATATGCATGTTCTCAATCAACCTAAACAAAATTAAGAGAGTAGATATGACTTGGAATATGACGGGCAAGACAGTGGTTATTACTGGGGCAAGTTCGGGGATTGGTGCCGTAGCGGCGCGACAGCTTGCTCGACAAGGAGCAATCGTAGTACCCATTGGTCGCTCCAAGGAGGCGACCACCGCGTTGGCCGCAGAACTAGGAGTGGAACCTTTCGTCGTGGACTACGCCCGACTTAGCGAGGTTCGCATGCTCGCCGAGCGACTCCTCAAGACCTATCCCGCCATTGACGTGCTAGCCCATAATGCGGGCACGATGATGGGTAAGCGGGTCATTACCGAAGACGGCCACGAATTTACGCTGCAAGTTAACTACCTCGCTCCGTTTCTCTTGCAACACCTCTTGCACGACCGGCTATCAGCCAGTGGTGCCCATGTAGTTGTCACCAGCAGCATAGCCCACATGTTTGGCAGGATACAGCTCGACGACTTGAATTTCGATAAGCGCCGGTATTCAACGCTAACAGCTTATTCCGATTCTAAGTTGGCGGCTCTGTTGTTCGCACGTGAAATCGCCCGTCAAACGTCGCAAACCGGCATCACCGCCGCAGCATTCCATCCGGGTGTTGTGGCGACCCGTATCGGACGGGATGCGGCGGGCGTGCTTGATGTGTCATACAACACCCGTATCGGTCGCGCGATGATGTTCAACGAAGAGAAGGGCGGGGAGAATTTGGTGGCAATGCTCACCCAAGACAATCCGCATAGCATAAACGGACAGTATTTTAGTGCGAACCTGATTACCAATCGCCTAATACCCAATGCTCGTTCTTCCAAGGAAGCCCGCGCCCCCACACTCGGTCAGAATCTGTGGCAAAGAACGGAAACCGTTCTTCGACTAAACGCGGCTGGAGCGGCCTAACCCTTCCTTCAAGCGGACGTGTGGACTTGCCTTAAAAAAGTATACACATCACTCTAATTTTTGAGGAGCTGTGTCAGCTATAATTTTCAAGTGACTCTTCATGTTTATATTGCAACTTCTTCTAAACTCAATCAACAATATGCACTGCAAGTAATCGCGACCTAATCGTTTTAAATACTATTGTTAAGTCACTATAGAAACCACTTCTGCGCAACTAAGTCGTTGTGAAGTGTCAAAACTTAGGTAAAATCATACCTCTATTCAATTGATGTTAGCGCACATGTTTGTTCACCCGCAGTTTGACCCTATTGCTATTCACCTTGGATCTTTTGGTATCCATTGGTACGGCTTAATGTATTTAGTTGGATTTTTGGCATTTTTGGCATTAGGTAAATACCAAATTAACCATCGAAAATGGCATGGCTGGACAAACCAAATGCTGGATGATGCTTTATTTTACGGGGCGCTAGGGGTAATTTTTGGCGGTCGCTTAGGTTATGTATTGTTTTATCAGCCAATTTATTTTATTGAGCATCCAATAGAGATTTTTGCGGTGTGGCAAGGTGGCATGAGCTTTCACGGTGGGTTTTTAGGCGTGCTGGTGGCCATGTGGCTTTTTGGTAGAAAATATCCTCAAAACTGGCTTAAAACCATGGACTTTGTTGCGCCACTAGTGCCTATTGGTTTAGGCGCTGGCCGCATGGGTAACTTTATCAATGCTGAGCTATGGGGCAGAGTGACCAATAGTCAGTTTGGGATGGTATTTCCAAGAGTTGATAGCGCGTTACGTCACCCTTCTCAGCTTTATGAGTTTGCGCTTGAAGGTGTTTTGCTGTTTTTAATACTTTGGATATATGCCTCAAAACCACGGGCAACTGGCACAATTTCAGCACTATTTTTAATCGGTTACGGTAGCTTTAGATTTATCGTAGAATACACGCGTGAACCAGACGATTACCTAGGTTTACTATCAATGGGTTTAAGCATGGGACAATGGTTGAGCTTACCTATGGTTTTAATTGGCGTGGCGATGTTTGTCTTTTGCAATAAAAAGCGTGCGTTTTAATCATTACTAAGCCTCAATCTCTAACGACTCAAGACGCTACAGTTCGTGTTAACTTAATTAACAATTGTTAACTTGGCTTATGCCATCATTAGGCTTATTATTTTACAGACCATACAGCTGTTAATATAAGGAGTGCCATGATTAAGAAGTTTCTAAATAATGTGTTTTTTAGAAAACATCAAGCGGCCAATACGACCCCTGTCAACCCAGAGTTTATCTCCACTCATAACAGCCATTCAAAGTCTGACTTTGAAGTAACTGAGTTAAGTTATGATGAGTATGTGGAATATGCAGGACCAGAACGCAGAGTGAATTCCGCACAAGTGGATGCGGATCGTAGACGCTCGCACTAAACATAGTCGGGGACACTTAACTACTTATTAAAACTATGGCCTTAACACGAACGTATTAAGCGTTTTTAAAAAAGAAGATTAAAACTGCTTTACTCGGTGGTTAGCTTTATGTCTAGTGACAGCGCTAGACCTTAGTTTTGCATGTTTAGTCATTTGCCCATGCGTACGCTCTCGCCACAACTTAAATGAACTATGTTTTAAATGAGTGCGCATTAGTTTAATGACACCATCTTGATTCATACCAAACTGAAATGCGATTGCCTCAAACGGTGTACGGTCTTCCCATGCCATTTCAATCACACGAGATATCTGAGCTTCATCCAAAGGCTCTGTTATTAAATCTAACAGCAACGATTAATGCCTTTCCATTTACTGTCCTGCCATAATTTAAAAAATGCTTTGCGCGAGAGTGCTGGTGGCGCATCTACCGTAGCTTGGTGAAATTCAGCATGATGTTTCAAGTATTGCTCATAAGCATCATCACCCGAAACATGTCGAACAAAACACCATAGTTTTTTGAATATATTTAACATGTTAATTTCTTTAATCTCTCACCCAATGCTCCACTAAACGACTTGGTTCGTGCGGCACTTCTGACAGTTTTAATACTGGTTTACCACTCAAATAACGTAGGCATAACCGAACCATATCAAGTATCACCACCCAGAGCACAACCACAAAAAATAAGGTTAAATAAGCATCTAAATGCTGGTTAAATATTAGCTGTGGCGCGACTGCCGCTTTCTCAGGGGGTAACAGACCTGACGCTAATTTTGAAGCCATATCATTAGCAGCCGCAAAGAAGCCTACTCTTACATCCGCACTAAAAATCTTTTCATAAGCCGCTGTCGTGGTAATGATGACCAGCCAGACTAGCGGTAAACCAGTAACCCAAGCGTATCGCAATTTACCAGATTTAACCAAAATACCAGTCGCTACACATAAGGCAATGGCCGCGAGCATTTGGTTCGCAATACCAAACAATGGCCATAAAATATTAACGCCACCATTAGGGTCAATCACGCCTATATATAAGAAATATCCCCACCCTGCCACCACAATACTGCTCGTCAAAATAACAGAAGGTGTATATGAGGTTTCACCTAGTTTCTTGTTAAAGTTACCTAATAAGTCTTGCAACATAAAACGACCAACTCGCGTACCAGCATCCAGCGTGGTTAAAATGAATATGGCCTCGAACATAATGGCGAAATGGTACCAGAGCGCCAATAGCTCTTTACCGAAAGCACTGCCAAAAATACTCGCCATGCCTACAGCCAAGCTTGGCGCTCCGCCAGTACGGGAAAACAATGTCGTCTCCCCCATATCACTTGCAAGCTGTTGCATTTGCTCTACGGTAACGGCAAACCCCCAGCTATTAATTTTGGCAACCGCATCTACTGCCTCTTTACCAACTACGCCAGCTGGACTATTGATGGCAAAGAACACACCAGGTTCAAGCACGGTTGCGGCAATCATCGCCATAATCGCAACAAAGCTTTCCAGCAACATTCCGCCATAACCAATCATGCGAATATCGCGTTCATTGCCTAGCAACTTGGGCGTGGTGCCTGATGCGATTAGTGCATGAAAACCTGAAATAGCCCCGCAGGCAATCGTAATAAAAACAAATGGGAATAGTTTTCCGCCAAAAATTGGGCCAGTGCCATCAACAAACTGAGTGACTGCTGGCATATGAATCTCTGGGCGCAAAATAACAATCGCGATTGCTAGCAATAGAATAGTTCCCAGCTTCATGAAGGTAGAAAGATAATCGCGAGGCGCCAACAAAAGCCAGACTGGTAATACTGCTGCTGCAAAACCGTACAGAATAATGGCATAAGCTAAAGGCAATCCATCATGATCAAACAGAGGACGCAAGGTTTCATGATGATCAACCCACCCACCTAACCCTACCGAGAGCAACAATAAAACCACGCCAATAATAGAAGCTTCTAACACTCGTCCCGGGCGGATATTGCGCATATAAACCCCGACGATCATCGCAATCGGTATTGTTGCAGCCACCGTTGAAGTTGCCCAAGGGCTATGCTTCATGGCATTGACCACGACCAAACCAAGTACCGCAATTAAGATAATCATGATTAAAAACGTGCCGATAAGTGCAGCACTGCCGCCTATCATGCCTATTTCATCTCGTGCCATTTGTCCCAAACTACGCCCATTGCGCCGCGTAGAGAAAAATAACGTAACCATATCTTGTACGGCACCGCCTAATACGGCACCGATTAGAATCCACAACGTGCCAGGTAAATAACCAAACTGAGCAGCCAGTGTTGGCCCAATCAAAGGGCCAGGACCCGCAATTGCAGCAAAGTGGTGTCCAAACACCACCCATTTATTGGTAGGCACAAAATCTCGGCCATTATCTAAGCGCTCTGCTGGTGTGGCACGAGTTTCGTCTATCACCAAAACCTTTGCGGCAATCCAAGCGGCATAAAAACGATAGGCAATTGCGTAAATACACACAGCTGCTGTAATCAGCCATAGTGCATTAATACTTTCTCCGCGATTCAGTGCAATACCCGCCACAGCAAAAGCGCCCAGAAATGCAACGGCAACCCAAAGAATTGTTTTTATATTTTGATTCATCATCATGTAGTTAAACGTTTTGAATTAAATTTCAAAGATGGATGCTAGTATAAAGCACAGAGGCTAATCACCACCAAAATAATATTGGAACCACTTGTTTTAAATGGGCTTTATTAATACTAGTATGGGTAATATTTCGTATTGGTAATCCATCTAAAATCAGCACCGTTTGCATCGAAATAGAATGCAGCTCTGGCGCTGGTTCAATCACTTCGATGATTTAATCAAGGCTCTAGGTTTACATTAGCCATCATTAGAATAACCACCAACCAAGCCAAATTGCTGATACTTGTAGCACCAAACCCAAGGTCACTTGTTGGAAAAACACCTTTCCACCAGTAACAGCAGCGGTAATCATTTTAGAGATTGCATTGACTGAAAAAGCAACTAATATTGGCACGACAGCATTGGTGGCATTAATTTTACTACTCGCGGCTAAAGAGGCCACTGAAATGGCGGCCGCATGCACATCAGCTAAGCCAGCCACACCAGATGCAACCACCAAACCAGCTTGTCCAAACCACGCTTTAAGACCAGCCGAGGCAGTCAATACAAAAGCAATCACTAACGCCAATATCAGTGCAGTTTTAACACTGAATGAGCGGCTAGGTTGGCTCATTTCTTGGCTTTGATGATTAAATGAATTCAGCGTAATGACAACCCCATATACCGCCATTGTTAACCCTCCAAACAATAAAGGCATCTTTAATGCATGTAAGGTTGCTGGATGAACCGCTGCTAATAACATCCCTAATTGAAGCACCGTGGACAGGCTTGAAAGTGTAGCCCCTGCCACCGCAGCCCCCATTAAATCTGGCGCTTTTCTTACACGCGCGCCCATCGCACCGATGGTTGCTATGCTGGAGATAAAGCCTGATACCAAGCCAACTAAAGGCAAACCTGTACGGCTACCCAATAAACGTAATGCTAAATGGCCAAGTGCGCCAATAAACATGACCAATATCACAATTAACCATAAGTTACGCGGGTTAATAGCATCAAACGGGCCAACTAAAGCATTGGGCACTAAAGGCAACACGATCAAGGTAGCCGCTGCAAGAATCAAAAAGTCGATCATCTCATCTTTAGTGACCACACCTCGTACAAAGCCATGGATAGGCTCTTTTGCAGCCAGCAATATCGCTGCAGCAACTGCCAACCCAGCGGCCATCGAAGCAGCACTCATGGCTAAACCTCCCAAAATAACGGTAAAAACAAGGCTAATCTCTGTCGTTAACCCAGAGTCTTCATCTCTCCTCGTAAAGTATGCCGTTGCAACAAATATGGTCACACTGATGATTGACACAACGAGCAACCAGAAATTAACTGAGGTACTGACAGCACCAAGTAAAGATGCAATGGTAAAGGTACGCACGCCTGCAATTGTGCTATCGCCGCCATCAGCTTTACTGCGTTCTCGCTCCGCTCCAATCAGCAAGCCAATGCCTAAAGCAACTGCCAAATTTAACCAGTACGTATTATCAATCAACATACACTTCTTCCATTCGTTAGTTTTCCGCTTTTTTGCTTACAACAAACCACGTTCAGCAAACGAAAGCGTTTGGTTGCCCGCTACGATAAAATGATCTAACACACGCACATCTACCAGCGCCAAAGCTTGTTTCAACTGCTGCGTTAACTGCTCGTCTGCGGCGCTCTGTTGCGTAGTACCAGAGGGATGATTATGTGCAAAAATGACACTTGCTGCATTGTGGTAAATCGCTCGCTTCACTACCTCTCTTGGATAAACACTAGTTTGGGTAAGTGTACCGCTAAACAATTCCTCAGCAGCGGTCAGGCGATTTTGTGCATCTAAGAACAATACCATAAAGACTTCTCGCGTTAGTGCACCTAGTTTAAGCACTAAATAATCGCGCACCTGTTGTGGTGACTGAAATACATCGCGTTGCTGCAATTGTTCATTCAAAGCGCGACGACTCATTTCAAATATCGCCTGTAATTGCACATATTTACTGCTGCCTATGCCATGTACCTGACTAAGCTCTCGCTCGCTCGCAGCAAAAATACCATTAAGGCTACCAAACTGGTTGAGTAAATCGCGCGCCAAATCTACGGCACTTTTACCTGTAACACCTACACGCAAAAAAATCGCTAATAGCTCAGCATCAGATAAAGCATCAGCGCCTAATTCTATTAGCTTCTCTCTAGGTCGCTCACTTGCAGGCCAGTCAGTTATTGCCACTTAACACCCCTTTATTGTGTGTAGATTAAAATACTGTCAACGCCTATCCGACTATATCCATTGCTAATATTGACTAACGTAACCATCCAATTTCACGCGCACTCTTTTCAC
The DNA here is from genome assembly GCF_030653755.1 of Methylotenera sp. Taxonomy (GTDB): domain Bacteria; phylum Pseudomonadota; class Gammaproteobacteria; order Burkholderiales; family Methylophilaceae; genus Methylotenera. The sequence continues at coordinate 16,859 of NZ_JAURYU010000022.1, read as the reverse complement.
CAATCAAAGTATGCTTCAAGCTTTTTGGAATCTCTGCTTCGGCTTCACTCTTGGGGACACGCCCGCCCATCAGTTCTGCAAAGTTTTGAGGATGTAACGGTATTTTATCTGGCTCAGCATAGCCATCAGGATAACTAGGTAAATTATTATGTAAATCGTACTTATCCGTTGCATTTAAGGTATGTAATAACTCATGCGCTGTTACCACTAAATTCTTTTTTGCGTAAGCAGGAGCACCATACAAATTCACGCGGCCAATTCGCCCTTTGTTAAGGGCGGTTGAATGACCTAACACTGGGTTATGTTCAGGGTCGTGATAAAGCAAATACAAGCGTATATCTGGCTTTATATTCACCTTAGGGCTATTTTGCCAAGCAAATAGCCTAAACTTTAAGCTCCATAGCATGGTGCTTAATATACCGCCATTTTTAGGTGGCTCTGGCGGCAGTTCACTCACGATTGCGCCCAATTGCACCTCTATCGGTCGACGTAAAGCTAATCTATATGACGCAGCCTCTTCAGCAAAATACTCAGCCATCGGCTCAAAGTCATCGCGACTTAACGTGCGTAAGTAAGCACCAACTTCCTCGCTAGCATCTGCATTGACGGGATATACTGCAACGTAAAGATTATGCTTCCAAGCCAAATCAGCTTTATCTAACAAGACCTCTTGCACAACCGTTGCTAAAATTAATAGCAGAATAATAATTCGAAATTTACGCCACATTGTGTATTAAGCCGTATAAATGTTATTGGTGTTGTATGCTATCTACTATAAAACATTTTCTTTCGTTTCAATGAAGCATAAAGTATATTTTATACAAAACAATGTTCGTATTAGAATGAAAGACTTACATCAGCGATCAGCATTATGCAAAATAAAAAATCAATCGTATTAGGAATCACAGGTGGAATCGCTGCTTACAAAGCAGCCGAACTCGTGCGTTTATTGGTAAAAAACAATATTGATGTACAAGTCGTCATGACTCAAGCCGCTTGCCAGTTTATCTCCACAACCACGATGCAAGCGCTATCAGGTAAATCTGTATTTACAGATATGTGGGATGCATCAATCCCTAATGGCATGCCACACATCGAATTAAGCCGCGCGGCTGATGCGATTGTGATTGCACCAGCCAGTGCTGACTTTATGGCCAAACTCGCACAAGGCCGTGCTGACGATTTACTTTCCACACTATGCTTAGCGAGAGATTGTGATTTACTCGTCGCCCCAGCAATGAACAAGCAAATGTGGGAGAACCCTGCCACTCAGCGCAATATTGCTCAGTTAATCAGCGATGGCATTCACATACTTGGGCCAGATAGCGGTGAACAAGCATGTGGCGAAGTTGGCTTAGGTCGCATGCTAGAAGCAGAAAACCTACACTATTTAATTACAGCACACTTCCAACCAAAACGATTAGCTGGTAAAAAAATACTCATTACAGCAGGCGCTACTTTAGAAATGATAGACCCAGTACGCGCCATCACAAACTTAAGCTCAGGAAAAATGGGATACGCCATCGCCCAAGCTGCCTTTGAAATGGGCGCAGACGTCACCCTAATCAGTGGCGCAACCGCACTGACTCCACCAACTGGCGTACGAAACATTGTCGCAACATCAGCAAGCGCGATGTATCAAAGTGTGATGCAAAACATCGTAAACCAAGATATTTTTATTGGAGTCGCAGCGGTTGCAGATTACAGCCCGATCTATTCTCAAACCCAAAAAATTAAGAAAAGTGAGCAATCACTGACGCTAGAATTAAAACCCAACAAAGACATACTCGCAGAGGTCGCCAGCTTACCTAACCCACCATTTTGCGTAGGATTTGCTGCCGAAACTGAAAACCTATTAGCGTATGCAGAAGCAAAACGACAAAAGAAAAAACTACCTTTAATTGTTGCCAATCTAACGAGTGACGCAATGGGTAGTGACAATAACAAAGTCATACTGCTAGACAACAATGGTAGCCATCCATTTGAGCCAGCCTCCAAACTTGAAGTAGCAAGGTCAATATTGAAGCATGTTACAGACATGCTTCAGATCAAATAACCACGTATTCAAATAATTCCGATTTATAGCGCTGCTTGACTTGTATCAAAGAGCGCTATAAATATCAAAAAACTCATGAAATTCATGATTCTATTATGTAAGTTAAGGATTAAAATCGCACCCAATTCTAACTTATAGATTAACCAACTAAGGTCTACCATGCCGCACACCAATACGTTCCCCACCAAATTACTATCACTAGCCGTCATCGGCACTTTCGGCTTCAGCGCCTATGTACAGGCCGAAGAAACTGTCGAAGAAACTGTCACCGAAAAAATCATCACAGCACCAATCGTAGTAACAGCAACGCGTGTAGAACAAAATAGCTTCGACTTACCAGTCGCTATTGATGTCGTAGAAAGCAAAGATATCCAAAATGGCCAATTACAAATGACGCTCTCCGAAAGCTTAATTCGTGTGCCAGGGATTACAGCGCAAAATAGAAACAATCAAGCACAGGATCCGCAAATCTCTACACGTGGTTTTGGCTCACGCTCAAGCTTCGGTGTACGTGGTGTGCGTGTCTATGTAGACGGCATTCCGTTGACCATGCCTGACGGTCAAGGTCAACCTGGTGTAGTAGATTTATCTGCCATTAAAAGCATTGAAGTCATGAGAGGTCCGTTCTCGGCACTCTACGGAAACTCTTCGGGTGGCGTTATTCAAATGTTAACAAAAGATGCACCAAAAACTACCGAAATTGGGGGTACCGTGATGTTTGGTAGCTATGGCACTAAAAGGCAAATTCTTGAGGCTGCTGGCACAGCAGAGAAAGTTGAATACATGCTAAATGTATCCAACTTTGAAACTGATGGTTTCAGAGACAACAACAAAGGTAAAAAAGAGCAAGCAACGGCCAAGCTCAAATTTAACATCAGCGATGACACCAAACTGACCACTCTGGTGAATTGGTTTGACCAAACAGCACAAGATCCACTTGGCCTTGACCGCCAACGTGCTTTTTCAAAAGACTCTAGAGAGGATGCTATCATTGCCGCCAAACTAGCTGGAACAGGGGTTGAGCGTAGTCACGCACAAGTGGGCTTTAACTTAGAGCATGCCTTTAATGAAAATAATAAAATTAGCCTAATTCCTTATGTTGGCAACCGCCGTAATGCACAAACGTTAACTACAACTCCACTCGCGACTGTTCTTACGGGTCCTGGCGGCACAGCCGTCAATCCATGTAACACCGTTAGAGGCACTTGTGCTCGCCTGAGTGAAATCGACCGTGAATTTTATGGTGCAGACGCACGCTGGGACAATACTGGCAACATTGTAGACTTGCCTTACACGCTAAGTCTGGGATTAACTTACGGCAAATCAAACGACGAACGCAAAGATACCAACATATTGAATAACGGCTTTGCTGTAAACGTGGCAAACCGCAACGAACAGAATATCTCTAAAAACTTCGACCAATACATTCAAGGTAAACTGAGTCTCAGTCCAGTCGTAGACATTCATGCTGGCGCACGCCACACCAAAGTTAGGCTCGAAGTTGAAGACAACTTATTAACTGTCAATGGTGACAATAGTGGCTCTGTTGAGTATCAAAAAACCACCCCAGTGATTGGCGCCGTGTGGAAAGCGACAGATACCTTAAACTTCTATGCCAACTTTGGTAAAGGATTTGAAACGCCAACTTTCATTGAATCTGCATTTGATGATGTAACTACGGGGGTAGCAAGTAAACCAAATTTATCACTCAAAGCATCAGAAAGTCGAAATTATGAAATTGGTGCAAAAGCTTTTGTCGGGGATAACACGCGTGTTAATCTGACCGTATTTAAAGTAAAAACCGATGATGAAATCGTTACAGAGCTAACCAATGCTGGTAGATCCTCTTTTACGAATGCTGGTAAAACTGAACGCAAAGGCATAGAGTTTTCTGTAGACTCCCAATTTGACAACAACATATCCACTTACCTTGCTTATACTTTTCTTGACGCTGAATTTAAGGACGCTTTCTCATCAAGATCGATTGCGAGCGGTGTGACTACAACAAGTACGGTGAATGCTGGAAATAAAATCCCAGGTACTTATCGTAATCAAATTTATGGTGAAATTGCATGGCAATACGAACCTCTAGGTTTTAAGACAGCACTTGAAGCTCGCTACAACAGCAAAATATATGTGGATGATAGAAATACAGACACAGCGCCTTCTTACACTGTGTTCAACTTGCGGGCAGGTTTCGAACAAAGGGTTGCTAATTGGCACTTTAAAGAATACCTACGAGTTGAGAACATGTTCGATAAAGACTACATCGGTTCTGTCAGGATTAATGATAGCAACCGTCTGTTTTATGAGACCAGCCCCGATAGAAACTACCTGCTCGGCTTAAGTGCTAGTTATAAGTTCTAAGAAAACACTAACACACCTACCTACTAAGCCAGCATTCCAAAATACTGGCTTTTTTATTACACATATTTAGTGTTTAATATGCACTTACTTAAATCTAATAAAAACGTACACCATCATGTCCATACTCATCGATCTAAAAATTCTAGACGACCGCTTGCGCAGTCAGTTTCCCACCTACGCCACACCTGGATCAGCAGGTTTAGATTTACGCGCTTGCATTGAGTCACCCATGACTCTACAGCCAGGGGAAACCACATTGATTCCTACTGGTATGGCGATTCATATCGACAACACTTATTATGCAGCACTTATTTTACCGCGCTCAGGCCTAGGCCATAAGCACGGCATTGTGCTGGGGAACCTCGTTGGACTTATTGATTCAGACTATCAAGGGCAACTAATGGTATCCTGCTGGAATCGTGGCAACACTGCGTTTGAATTAAACCCGCTAGAACGAATCGCGCAGTTAGTGATTGTGCCAGTCATGCAAGCTGAATTTCATGTTGTAGACGATTTTGACACCTCAGAACGTGGCGAAGGCGGCTTTGGTAGCACGGGAAAACATTAAGAATTAATAATATGTGAATTAACTGAAAAGAAACACATATTTAGCTTGAAACAAACAAAGAATGTGTACTATAATCACGCTCTTTCTCAAAAATAGAGTTCTTGGAGATAACCATGGCACGTGTATGTCAGGTAACAGGCAAAAAGCCAATGGTGGGTAACAATGTTTCTCACGCACAAAACAAAACAAAACGTCGTTTTTTACCTAATTTGCAAAACCGCAAATTTTGGGTTGAGAGCGAAAATCGCTGGGTAAGCATGCGTATTACTAACGCTGCGCTACGCACTATCGACAAAAACGGTATTGACGCTGTATTAGCTGATATGCGTGCTGCGGGCCAAAAGATTTAAGCTGCTAACTTAACTTAGCAAATAAAGGAAAGTAAAATGCGCGAAAAAATTAAATTAGAGTCAAGTGCTGGTACAGGTCATTTCTATACCACTACAAAAAACAAACGTACAATGCCAGGCAAATTAGAAATCAAAAAATTTGATCCAGTTGTACGCAAGCACGTAATGTACAAAGAAACAAAATTGAAATAATTCATTATTTCGATAATAAAAAAGCTCACTATATGTGAGCTTTTTTATTATCCAGACTATTTCGAAGAGTGATATAGCTACTCTCCCAAACAATCCGATGAGCAGCTAATTTCACTCTTAATACCAGGAAGACTGTGAGCACTAGTAACGCCTCGATAAAAACCATTCATTACTTCCACCTTGAATAGATTGCGCCTGCGCGGGAATGACGGATTATTTAATGGAGTAGTTATAGCACTCAAAAATACATTTAGCTGTGTAAACCTACAATATCGTAAGCAGATTACCTGTTAAAGCTTTCAAACGCTGATCCTCCAGCAATAATTTAATCAACTACACTCACTGAATCGCCCAATATACGCACCTCTCTCTGAGGATAAGGGATAGAGACATTATTTGCCTTAAACAAGCGCCAAATCGCCAAGAAAAGCTCAGACTGCAGGCCTGCTGTACCCTGCTCAGCATCCGGAATCCACACAGACAACCTTAAATCAATGCCGCTATCTGCAAAACCTGTCACGATTGCTGCTGGCTCAGGCGTAACCAACACCCGGGCGTGCTCATTAGCCGCTTGCAACAATAATTTGATTACCAGATCCAAATCACTTTGATAAGCAACTTGAACCGTAACCACAACTCTAGTGTTTCTATCCAAAAACGAATGGTTAATAACAGGGTTTATGATCAAAGTTTCATTGGGGATAATGACCTCTGTACCATCCAGCTTTTGCAATACCAAATAACGCGTCCGCAAATCTCGAATAACGCCATAATGCACATCTATCGTAACAACATCACCAATCTGTATAGACTTATCTACTAGTAAAATAAATCCACTAACATAATTACTCGCAATCCGCTGCAAACCAAAACCTAAACCCACACCAAGCGCACCACCAAATACTGAGAGTAGTGTTAAATCTAGGCCAACAGCGGATAAGCCAATCAGTAACGCAATAAACAATAAAAATATTCTTAATACTTTTGACAGCACAACACGTGTATTCGCATTAATTTGCTCAACTTGCATGAGCTTGTTTTCTATAAATCGACTGAACCACATCGCAGTAAAAATCGTCACTAGTATCGTTAACAATCCTTGCAACACGATCAATAAGTTAACTTTAGTTTTCCCTATCGTAAATTCAATAGACTCCATTGCAGCTAATAATTCAGGTAAGAAGCCGCTCAAATGAGCAACAAGTACAAGCCATATCAACGTTGCTAATGCACTCTCAATCGCTTTAAGCACACCGCCTGGTGCAATGATGTATCGCATTGCATAAACGGCTAATCGGACAGCTGCCATTGCTAACAGCAAGTTACTGGCAAGTTGTAGCATCGCTGTATGCTGCCAAAAGCCTAACATCCATTTTGAAAGCAAAACAATACATAGCATTGATAATGGGAACAGAAGACGATTAAAGGTTCCGATACCAATTTTCCAATGCTCTGGTGCATGGCGCATCACATATGCACGTATTACTCCATTAATCATCCAAGCAATCGCAAATGCCATTAGAATCACACCAATTTGCCAGGCTGCAACGGGTGTGCCAATATCTGCTATTATTTCTTGCCAAATGAAATCGATACGATTACTCATATTTGAAAACCTAGGAATTAAATCAAAAAGATAGTAGCCAAACCTAAAAAGATAAAGAATCCTCCACTATCTGTCATTGCTGTAATCAGCACGCTTGACCCTACAGCAGGATCCCGCCCTATCTTGTTCATCATTAGCGGTATAACGACCCCCATCAACGCTGCTAATAATAAGTTAAGCGTCATGGCTGACATCATTACCAAACCCAATGGAAAGCTTCCGTATAGCGCGTAAGCGACGGCACCGATGACACTACCCCATAGCAACCCATTTAATAAAGCAACACCCAACTCTTTAGTAATAAGCGACTTCATATTATGAGAAGCAACTTGCCCTAATGCTAAACCACGCACAATCATGGTTGTTGTTTGGTTACCGGAGTTACCGCCTACACCAGCCACAATTGGCATCAATGCTGCTAAAGCTACTATTTTTTCAATAGAGCCTTCAAATAAGCCAATCACACGTGAGGCAACTAGCGCAGTGATTAAATTAATCGCTAACCAAGCCCATCTATTTTGCACAGACTTCCACACAGAGGCAAAGAAGTCCTCTTCTTCACGCAAGCCCGCCATAGAAAGCATGTCACTTTCAGCTTCTTCTCGAATCAAATCCATTACCGCATCAACCGTAACACGCCCTACCAGCTTGCCCTTTTCATCAACAACTGGCGCGGTGACTAAGTCATACCGTTCAAAAGCTTTGGCTGCATCATCTGCAACATCCTCAGGATGAAATATCACAGCATCTTCAGACATAACCTCGGCTACCTTAGCATCAAGATCACTCACAACCAATCGCTTAAGTGGCAATACGCCATGTAAAACATCATCACGATCGACAACAAACAACTTGTCCGTATGGTCAGGCAAACCGCCTAATCGACGCATATAACGTAAAGCAACTTCCAAGGTGATATCTTCACGTATCGTGACGATATCAAAGTCCATAATTGAACCTACAGCATCATCAGAATAGGATAACGCAGATTGCAGTCGAGCACGATTTTGTGCGTCAAGACTATCCATGAGGTCCTGGAGCACATCTTTAGGCAAGTCAGGGGCTAGGTCAGCCAGCTCATCTGTATCAAGTTGCTCAGCTGCAGCAAGTAGCTCCTCTGAGTCCATATCAGCGATCAGCGTCTGCCTTACAGCATCAGACACTTCAAGCAATATTTCACCATCTCGATCGGCCTTGACCAACTCCCAAACATCTAAACGCTGCTCAAGTGGTAAAGCTTCTAGAATATAGGCAACATCTGCAGGATGTAATAACTCTAATTTCTTTTGTAATTCATTAAGATTTTGCTTGTGTACAAGAGACTCGATCAACTCGTGATTAGACATCTCTTGGTTGTGAACCATATTCTCAATTAAGCGATGCTTTTCAAGTAGCGATATAACCTGTTGCAGGCTCTCACTTAAACTCTCTTTCGTATCTTGAATGTCTGCCATAATTACCCAATACTATTTTTTATTTATTTACTATGCCATTATGATTTATTTTTAATAAAAAAAATGAATCATTCGGCAAAAAATCTGAGTTAATCAGCAGATTAACATGTAGAAAATATATTCACAGAGACTATAACAACGATGCTAAAGCTTAACCTTTATACCACATCCCACTGTCATCTTTGCGAACAAGCAGAAGCAATGCTAACTAGCATAGCGAATGATTATGACATTAGTTGGAGCTCGATAGAAATTTCAGACAACGAGCAACTGATGGAAACTTACGGCACAAAAATCCCAGTGATACAAATAGTCGACACAGGCGTTGAAGTTACGTGGCCATTTGATAAAGAAGCATTACTTAGACTAACCAACCGATAACTATTGAACTGATTATATATTCAAAAATGTACGCGTTAAAACTAAAAAACCAGCAATAAAGCTGGTTTTTTAGTTTTAATACAACTTGAACTTCTTATTCTGCGACAACAGCTTCAGTTGATGGATCTGGACGATCAACTAGTTCTACTAAAGCCATAGGTGCATTGTCACCATTACGGAAACCACATTTCAAAATACGTAGATAACCACCATTACGTGTTAGGTAACGTGGACCTAACTCAGCAAACAATTTACCTACAATGTCACGATCACGTAAACGATCGAAAGCAAGACGGCGGTTTGCCAAAGTTGCAGTTTTACTAAGCGTAATTAACGGCTCTGCAAACTTACGCAACTCTTTTGCTTTTGGCAAAGTAGTTTTGATGATTTCATGACGCAACAGAGATGTTGTCATGTTACGGAACATTGCAGCACGATGACTGCTTGTACGATTTAATTTACGATTGCTATTACCGTGACGCATAGTAATTCCTTAAGTTTTCTATATCTTCAATATCAGCTTGTATTAAGCTTTTTCTAAACCAACCGGTGGCCAGTTTTCTAATTTCATACCCAATGTCAAGCCACGAGTAGCCAAGACATCTTTAATTTCATTCAATGACTTACGGCCAAGATTAGGAGCTTTTAACAACTCATTCTCTGTACGTTGAATCAAATCACCAATGTAAAATATATTTTCCGCTTTCAAGCAGTTAGCTGAACGAACTGTCAACTCTAAATCATCAACTGGACGTAGTAGAACTGGATCAACTTGTGGGGCAGACTTAACTTCAACTTCACTTGGTGCGCCTTCTAAATCAGCAAATACTGACAACTGACCCATTAAAATACGAGCAGCATCACGAATTGCTTGTTCAGGTTCAATAACACCATTTGTTTCAACATCCATGACCAACTTATCCAAGTCAGTACGTTGTTCAACACGAGCGCTATCAACATAGTAACTAACTTTGTTAATTGGGCTAAATGATGCATCAACCATGATAAAACCCAACACGCGGTCTTCATCATTAGATTTTTGACGTACTGGTACAGGTTGATAACCACGACCGATTTCGACTTTAACTTCTAAGTTCAGTTTGCCACCTTTAGTAAGATGAGCAATAACATGATCAGGATTAACGATTTCAGCATCGTGCCCAGTTTCAAAGTCAGCAGCTGTAACAACACCTTCAACAGATTTATTCAATTTAAGAATAGTTTCTGATTTTGTGTTTAACTTCAGCGCCACACCTTTAAGGTTAAGCAAGATATCAACAACATCCTCTTGAACCCCATCTAAAGTAGAATACTCATGTACTACACCATCAATTTTAACTTCAGTAATTGCGAAGCCTGGAATTGATGAAAGCAAAACGCGACGTAATGCATTACCAAGCGTGTAACCAAAACCACGCTCCATTGGCTCTAAAGTAACACGTGCGCGTAATGGAGATAACACCTCAACATCAACAACGCGAGGCTTTAAATACTCGGTAGGACTGTTTTGCATAGTTATACCTTTAATTTTTTAATATGCTCGTTACTTACATAAAGTACGAGTGATTAACTTGGTTAGCCCTTAAGCTAACCAATAATCTAATCAGAACTTAATTACTTAGAGTAAAGCTCAACTACCAATGATTCATTGATGGTTGGTGGCAACTCATCGCGTTGTGGCTTAGCTTTAAAAGTACCTTTCAAAGCTTTAACATCAACTTCTAACCACTCTGGGAAACCACGTTGCTCAGCAGCCTCTAAAGCACTTTTAATACGCAACTGTGTTTTTGATGCTTCAGCTACGCTAATAACATCACCAGCTTTAACTTGGTATGAAGGAATATTAACGCGCTTACCATTTACTAAAATGCTGTTGTGGCGAACAATTTGACGAGCTTCAGTACGCGAGCCGCCCAAACCCATTCTGAAAGTAACGTTATCTAAACGGCACTCTAACAACTGAAGTAAGTTCTCACCAGTAATACCTTTTTTGCGATCAGCTTCTGCGTAGTAGCTACGGAATTGCGCTTCTAAAACGCCGTAGATACGACGTACTTTTTGTTTCTCACGTAATTGAACACCGTAGTCAGACAAACGTTGATTACGACGTTGACCGTGTTGACCAGGTGGGAAGTTACGTTTTTCTATTGCACATTTATCAGTAAAGCATTTTTCAGCTTTTAAAAACAACTTCTCGCCTTCGCGACGGCACTGACGGCATTTAGGATCTAAATTTCTAGCCAAGATAGTTCTCCAGTAATCTTTTTCGCTTAGATGCGACGTTTTTTAGGTGGACGGCAACCGTTATGCGGCACTGGCGTCACATCAGTAATGCTGGTAATTTTAAAACCAGCTGCATTAAGTGCGCGCACAGCAGATTCACGACCTGGACCTGGGCCTTTAATGCGCACTTCTAAATTTTTCACGCCGTTCTCTTGCGCTGATTTACCAGCAACTTCAGCTGCAACCTGTGCTGCAAAAGGGGTACTTTTACGTGAACCTTTAAAACCTTGACCACCAGATGTAGCCCATGACAAAGCATTGCCTTGACGGTCTGTAATCGTGATGATGGTATTGTTAAAAGATGCGTGCACATGGGCAATGCCCTCTGCAATATTCTTTTTAACTTTTTTTCTTACGCGTACATTAGCTTTTGCCATGTTGCATTTTCCTTACCAATAAATCTAACTTAAATTGTAAACTTCCAACCATTCAAATCTAAAAGCGCTCAATTGATAATCAATGTGCGCCTAAGAATGGGTTACTTAGACTGCTTAATTGCCTTAATTGGGCCTTTACGTGTACGCGCATTAGTTTTAGTGCGCTGACCACGAACTGGTAATCCACGACGATGACGGACGCCTCTGTAGCATCCTAAATCCATCAAACGTTTAATATTCATTGAAACTTCGCGACGTAAGTCACCTTCAACTTTGAACTTCGCTACTTCATCACGTAACTTTTCAACATCTGCATCATTCAAATCTTTAATTTTTGCAGTTGCTAAAACACCAGCTGCAAGGCAAATCTTTTGTGCAGTGTTACGTCCAATACCGAAAATTGCTGTTAAAGCAATTTCAGTGTGTTTGTTATTCGGGATATTTACCCCTGCAATACGCGCCATACTTTACTCCAAATTAGGCCTTACTGATTCACTTGCTTCAAAAAAGCCGATGATTTTAACAGGAAAACCATTTTTTATCAAATAGCTAATCTTCTGATCAATCAAATTATTGACCAACTTTAATTAATATGCAGCCTAAGCCTTTATTAATTCGGGTTAATTGAAATTAATTAATTAACCTTGACGTTGTTTATGACGCGGATCTGTGCAGATAATACGCACAACGCCACGACGACGAACAACTTTACAATGACGGCATAAAGCCTTTACTGATGCACGAACTCTCATATTTCACTCCAAGACAACTAAACTGTATGCATACAACGCTTATTATTTATTTCACACGGAACGTAATTCGCGCGCGAGATAAATCATAAGGCGTCATCTCAACGGTGACTTTATCACCAGGTAAAATACGAATATAGTGCATACGCATTTTTCCTGAAATATAGCCTAAAACAACATGACCATTTTCTAACTTAACTCTGAAAGTAGCATTGGGGAGATTTTCTAAGATCTCACCTTGCATTTCAATTCTATCTTCCTTAGCCATCTTACAATTACTTAACGCTCGGTGCGTTACCTTTAAAATTGGCTTTTCTAAGCAACCCCTCGTATTGATGTGACATCAAATGAGACTGCACTTGCGTCATAAAGTCCATAGTAACTACGACAATAATCAACAAAGAAGTACCACCAAAATAGAAAGGCGTATTAAATTTTAAAATCAAAAACTCGGGCAACAAACATACCAACGTAATATAAGCAGCACCTACTAGTGTCAAACGACCCATAATGCGATCAATATACTTCGCGGTCTGATCACCAGGTCTAATACCTGGTACAAAAGCGCCGCTTTTCTTCAAGTTATCAGCTGTATCTTTAGGATTAAACTGCAACGCTGTATAGAAAAAACAGAAGAAGAAAATTGCTGCTGCAAACAAAAATATGTAAATAGGTTGCCCTGGTGACAATGCTGCCGCTACATCTTTAAGCCAAAACGTACTTTCACTGCTACCAAACCAACCAGCCAAAGTAGCAGGAAAAAGAATGATACTAGAAGCAAAAATTGGAGGTATTACACCAGCCATGTTTAGCTTCATAGGTAAATGCGTAGTTTGACCACCATATACTTTATTACCAACTTGACGCTTAGCATAATTGACTGTGATTTTTCTCTGGCCACGCTCAACAAACACAACTAGAGCAGTCACTAAAACCGTAGCTACAAGCAAGAAGAAAGCTAAAGGAATACTAAAAGCACCTGTATTCACCATTTCTGCGGTTGTGCTAATTGCACTAGGCAACCCTGCAACAATACCTGCAAAAATAATGATAGAAATTCCGTTACCAATACCTCGTTCTGTAATCTGCTCACCAAGCCACATTAAGAACATGGTGCCTGACACCAAAGTTATAACCGCAGTCAGTCTAAACGCCATACCTGGATCAAAAACAAGATTAGGCTGACCTTCCAACATGATCGCGATACCTAATGCCTGAAACGTAGCAAGTACGACAGTGCCGTATCGCGTATACTTAGTAATCGTTCTACGACCTGCTTCACCTTCTTTTTTCAACTGCTCTAACTTAGGTGATACTGCGGTCATTAACTGCATAATAATAGATGCAGAAATATAAGGCATGATACCTAAAGCAAAAACAGTAAATCTAGACAAAGCACCGCCTGAGAACATGTTAAACATGCCCAATATGCCGCCACTTTGTGAAGCAAATAACTTAGCAAGTTCATCAGGATTAATACCTGGAACAGGAATATGTGCGCCTAAACGGTAAACGATTAAAGCACCTAAGACAAACAATAGGCGACTTTTAAGTTCGCCCATTTTTGCCGCTGTTTTTAATATGCCTTCTTGTGCCAAGATATATACTCTTAAGCAGCTTCTAGAACTTTACCACCAGCAGCTTCAACCGCAGCGCGAGCGCCTTTAGTCAATAGCAAACCTTGGATACTGTACTTAGCAGTTACATCGCCAGATAAGAAAATCTTAGCGTTAGTAACTGTACCAGAAACGATGTTTGCTGCCTTTAAAGCCAACAAGTCAATCACCTCATTAGGAATCAAAGCCAACTCGCTAGTACGTACATGAGCTGTTTTTGCTTTAGTTAGTGATTTGAAGCCACGTTTTGGTAAGCGACGTTGAATAGGCATTTGACCGCCCTCAAAGCCTACTTTATGAAAACCACCAGTACGTGACTTTTGACCTTTATGACCACGACCAGCTGTTTTACCTAAACCAGAACCAATACCACGACCAACACGGCGACGTTCTTTTTTTGAGCCTTCTGCAGGCTTAATCGTATTTAATTGCATTATCCCTCTACCTTTAATAGATAGCCAACGGTATTAATCATACCGCGAATTGCTGGAGTATCTTGTAGCTCAACTGTATGGTGCATGCGACGTAAACCTAGACCTCTAACGGTAGCTTTATGCGACTCAATACGACCAATAACACTTTTAACAAGAGTTACTTTAATGCCTGATGCATCTTTTTTTGCTTTAGCCATAACTAGCCTCTAATTTCTTCAACTGATTTACCGCGTTTAGCTGCGATTTCTGCTGGTGTATTCATTGACTCCAAACCATTTAAGGTAGCACGAACCAAGTTATAAGGATTAGTTGAACCAATACATTTGGCAACAACGTTAGTCACACCCATCACTTCAAAAATTGCGCGCATTGCACCACCAGCAATAATGCCAGTACCTTCAGAAGCTGGTTGAATAAACACTTTAGCAGCACCATGTACACCAGTCACTGCATGATGCAACGTGCCGTTTGTTAAATTAATCTTTAACATTCCACGACGTGCTTCATCCATTGCTTTTTGTACCGCAACTGGTACTTCACGTGCTTTACCTTTGCCCATACCGACAGCACCATCGCCATCACCAACTACTGTAAGAGCTGCAAAACTCATGATACGACCACCTTTAACCGTTTTACTTACACGATTAACTGCAATCATTTTTTCGCGCAAACCATCAGTCTGCTGCTGTTGCTGTTCAATTTCTTTTGCCATCATTAACCTCTTTAGCAATCAGACCAATTAGAAGGACAAGCCGTTTTCACGTGCGGCATCAGCCAACGCTTTAATACGACCATGATATTTGTAACCAGAACGATCAAAAGCAACTGTAGTTACACCTGCTTTTACCGCTTTTTCAGCAATTAGCTTGCCAACTGCAGTGGCAGCTTCAACATTGCCACCATTTTTAATGTTTTTACGAACGTCAGCCTCTACAGTAGAAGCGCTAACAATCACCTTATCACCAGTGCCGGCAATAATTTGCGCATAAATGTGCGTATTAGTACGGTGCACACTTAAACGAGTAACTTTTAGCTCTGCAATTTTGGCACGGGTTTTACGTGCACGACGCAAGCGATTATTTACGTTGTTCATTTTTTAAGCCTTATTTCTTTTTGGTTTCTTTAATTACAACAACTTCATCAGCATATCGTACGCCTTTGCCTTTATATGGCTCTGGAGCGCGGTAAGCACGAATCTGTGCTGCAACTTGACCGATTACCTGTTTATCAACACCTGTTAACACAACTTCTGTAGGTGTAGGTGTTTGAACAGTAACGCCAGCTGGCATTTTATGGTTAATCGGATGTGAATAGCCCAATTCTAGATTCAACACAGCGCCTTGTGCAGCAGCTTTGTAACCAACGCCAACTAGCATTAATTTACGTGTAAAGCCTTCTGAAACACCTTTAACCATGTTTGCAACTAAGGCACGAAGCGTACCTGACATTGCTTGAGAATGCTGAGCATCGTTAGCCGCTGCAAAAGTGATAGTTTCACCCTCACGCTTAAGCAAAACTGCACCAGTCAAAGACTGCGTCAATTTACCTAAAGGACCACTAACACTAATTGCATCAGCGCTTAACACAACTTCAACTTTAGCAGGAATAGCTACTGGATTTTTAGCAACACGTGACATTTGCTTCTCCTTAAGCCACTACGCACAGCACTTCACCACCGATACCGGCAGCTTGAGCTTTACGATCTGTCATTACACCCTTAGATGTAGACATAATTGTCACACCAAGGCCATTCATTACCTTAGGAATCTCTTGACTTCCTTTGTACACGCGTAAACCAGGCTTACTGATACGCTGAATTCGTTCAATTACTGGACGACCTGCGTAATATTTAAGACTAATGTTTAACGTTGCTTTATTACCTTCTGTTTGCACAGCAAAGTCTTCAATGTAACCTTCATCTTTAAGAACGCTAGCAATAGCTGACTTAACATTAGAAGAAGGCATAGTTACAACCGCTTTATTGACCATCTGCGCATTACGAATGCGAGTCAACATATCGGCAATTGGATCACTCATACTCATAGATCTATTCCCCTATTACCAGCTAGCTTTGGTGACGCCTGGCACTTGGCCACTCATCATTAAATCACGCAACTTACTACGCGCAATACCAAATTTACTAAACACACCACGTGGGCGACCAGTTAAAGCACAACGATTACGAAGACGCACTGGGCTTGAGTTGCGTGGCAGCGCCTGGAATTTCATGCGCGACTCAAGACGACTTTCAGCCGTAGCAGTAACATCATTCATTGCCGCTTCTAATGCAGCACGTTTTACAGCGAATTTACTTACAGTTGCGCGACGTTTGATTTCGCGTTCTGTCATACAGGTTTTAGCCATGACTTAACCTCTGAAAGGAAAACTAAACGCAGCAAGCAAAGCTTTTGCCTCTTCATCCGTTT
>NZ_JAURYU010000032.1 GCF_030653755.1 Methylotenera sp. | reverse complement strand
GGCAGTAAAATCCAGGGCAAAACAGCGCACAAGCTGCCTGAATTTAGCCTCTGTGATTTTAGAACGGCTGTAGTATCTATTTTTATTAACCATTTCAGGAAGTTATCACACTTTAATTAGTGCTTTGCTTCCTAAGACCCTATTTAATAAAGAACACCTAAATTTCATGTAAATCATGTTAACAATGAAACAAAAATTTCAGGTGAAAATGATCCTTGTTTCAAATAGATAGAGGCTTCCCATTTTGCTTGGTCAAAATGTTTTTCCGATTTTTGAGCCTACAGATTTCTTCTTTATCATGAAGTGTGCTCAAACTGAAGTGTACTCAAAAAAATAGAGCATCCAGCACCATCGGCCGGTTATCTGAAATCGGTTATGGTATTTTGCGTATTCCTTAGATTTAAGAAATATTAATTAGGAAGAGCTTTTGAACGTTGGGCAGTGACTTCTTTTTGTGAAATTGTAGATGTGGTCGGAATGTATAGATTGTCTTTTGAAAAGAATCATTCCACGATGGATGAAATTAATATCCTGAGATTGGTATGGCAGTAAATTTTGTGATGATTAGGTGTTTTGCGTAAGCAGAATCAGCATCTTGATTGGTTGATAAGGATATTGGTATGCAGGGTTACCAGCTTATATTTTTCACTCATTGTTATCGGTATCACGACGATTTTTTCTTAGGTGAACGGTTGTTGCAGAAGGCACGCATGCTTGGCTTGCCTAGTGCCCCCTTGCTTGCCTCAACGCATGGCTTTGATCATGACGGTCAGATTCACTCAGCAAGCTTTTTTGAATTGGTCAATCAGTCCATCATGGTCATGATGGCCCTCAGCACAGCCAATATTGAGTGTCTGTTCCAGCATTTGCGCCATGAAGTAGTGGGGGCGTTTTATGCCAGGGCGCTTATTAAGGTCGGTATGACTGGCGCATCATGATTCACAGCCTGCTGCTGCGTTGCCTCCTGTTTGCAGTGCTTTGGTGGGTGCTGACCGAGGGTCGTATCGATGACTGGTGGTTGGGTGCTGTTGCGGTATTGACTGCCACTTACGTTAGCGTGATATTGATGCCGGCTGCCGTGCATCGGCTACGTTGGGGGGAAATACCAAGTTTTGTCTTGTTCTTTCTCAGGAGCTCTGTACGCGGCGGATTTCAGGTTGCCATAATGGCGTTGCGCGGCCGGGCGGCACTGCAGCCAGGTGTGCTGGAGTTGCGATTGAACTTGCCAGCAGGCGGTCCGCGCGTTCTCATGATCAACGTGATTGGATTGATGCCTGGCACACTCTGCGTTGAACTGGCAGAGAATCGATTGCGTGTGCATGTGCTGGATGAGCGTCTGCCTATCGAGACCGAGGTCAGTGAGCTGGAGGCGCGCATCAGCGCACTCTTTGGAGTCGGGCGATGACAGGGTTCGAACTTCCAGTAGCACTTTTCCTGCTCTGCAATCTGATTGTTGCACTACTGGCGGCTGCGCGCGGCCCCACGGTGGCTGATCGTATGCTGACGGCGCTTTTGTTCGGTAGTACTGGCACGGGTGTGCTGGTGCTATTGGCATATGGAGGTGCTGGCCAGATGCTTGTCGACGTCGCATTGCTGCTGGCCCTGCTGGCAGCGATTGGCGGCATCGCTTTTGCTAGGCGAGCATGGCAAAGGGGCCGTGATGATTGATATCCTCAGTGCCGTGTTGCAGATTGCGGGTGCTTTTTTCTATTTTGCTGGTACGCTGGGATTGCTGCGCTTTCCCGATGTTTATAGCCGCCTGCATGCTCTGACCAAGGCCGATAACTTGGGGCTCGGCTGTGTTCTGATTGGACTCGCGTTACAGGCCGAGACGCTTGCAGGCTCTCTGAAATTGTTGTTGATTTGGCCCTTGGCGTTGGCGGCAAGTGCAGGGGTGAGCTACGCAATTGCGTGCCGTGCCGACAGCCTTGGCGTTAGCCCCTGGCGCAAGGAAAAACATTGAGCCTCGAATTTGCATTCGACCTGCTACTTGTCTTGACCATGGTCTGGAGTGCATGGCGGAGCTTGTCTGCAACGCGGCTGGATCGGGCCATCGTCATGTTCATCGTTTTCGGGTTGCTGATGGCGTTGGCTTGGGCGCGCTTGTCGGCTCCCGATATCGGTCTGGCTGAAGCAGCTATCGGTGCTGGCCTGACTGGCGCGCTGCTGCTCGATGCCTACGGTGCACTGCAACGGAGAGAGATATGAAGCGGCTGCTGGTCGTTCTCGGTGCAGTCTGCTTGATTGTGCTGCTACTCGGCGCCATGCATGATCTTGCGCCAGCAAGCGTGGAGTTGCATGCTGCGGTTGCGGCCAATCTTACTGCCAGTGGTGTCGAGCATCCAGTGACCGCCGTTCTGTTGAACTTTCGCGGCTACGATACCTTACTGGAGATTGCCGTACTGTTGCTCGCACTGATTGTCATTCTCGCTATTGGCAGGGAAGAGGCTAGTAATGCCGAAGCAACTGTTGATGTGCGACTCTTGGTGAGTCCAGTATTACAGACGTTAGCAAAGTTGGCGACGCCCCTGATGATCATGGTTGCTTTTTATTTGCTGTGGGCTGGGAGCTTCCGGCCAGGCGGGGCTTTCCAAGCAGGTGCCGTGCTGGCTGCCGCTGCCGTACTGCTGCATCTGGCTGAACTATTACCCAGTTGGCAATCGCCAGGCGCGAGATTGCGCTTGGGGCTGGCTGGTGGTTTCCTGATATTTCTTGCCGTTGGCGCTGGATCTCTGATGCAAGGGGCATTGCTCGAATATCCGCTGGAACAGGCAGGTGCGTTGATTCTGTTGATTGAGTCTGGCTTAACGATATCGCTGGGATTGATCCTTGCTGGGCTCTTTTTACTCCTTTCGCGTGACGACGGAGAAACATCATGACAGCCGGGCTGCTTTTCGCCAGCGTCGGCGTAATTTTGTTCGCACTCGGTGTCGCTGGCGTGTTGCTGCTAGAACATCTTCTGCGTCGCATACTCGCCTTCAATATCATGGGTAGCGGAACATTTTTAGTGCTCGTCGGACTCGCGCAACGCAACGGTATTGCAGACCCTGTGCCGCAGGCGATGGTATTGACTGGCATCGTCGTTGCCGTCGCCGCAACAGCACTGGCACTGGCGCTGGCGCGACGACTGTATGTGCTGACAGGAAAACTCGAGTTGTCGCAGGATGATGAAGCATGATGGTCTGGCTGATTCTGTTGCCGCTGCTATGGGCCAGCTTAGCCTTTATGTTGGGGCCCAGCCGTGGAGTCTGGCCCGCCATAGCGGGATTGGTAGCACAGCTTTGGCTCGCTTTCGCGCTTGCCGCGGAAATTGTCGGTAGTGGGGCAGCGATGCATGCGGTCGGTGGCTGGGGCGCGCCGCTCGGCATTGACCTTGTAGCCGATGGGCTGTCAGCAGCCATGCTGCTACTAACTCAGTGCATCGCACTGCCGCTAGCAGTTTATGCCCATGCCTATTTCAAGCGAGATGACCCCGCTAGGAATTATTTTTGGCCACTTGTCGGATTTCTGCTGGCAGGACTTAATGCGCTGTTTCTTTCGGCTGATCTGTTCAATATCTATGTCACGCTTGAACTGCTAGGCCTGGCAGCGGTAGGGCTGGTTGCGGCTGGTGGTGGCGCGC
The DNA here is from genome assembly GCF_030653755.1 of Methylotenera sp. GTDB lineage: Bacteria > Pseudomonadota > Gammaproteobacteria > Burkholderiales > Methylophilaceae > Methylotenera. The sequence continues at coordinate 4,358 of NZ_JAURYU010000032.1, read as the reverse complement.
AACAGATTGCAGCAGCGCTGCGCTATCTGTTTGCCACGCTGGTAGGCTCTGGCGCTTATCTACTCGGCGTTGCACTGATTTACGGCACCTACGGAACGGTTTCTACAGTTACCCTCGTCTCGCTTATTGGCGCTGATGCGCCTGATCTGGTATGGATTGCGGGAGGGTTGATGGTGCTAGGTCTAATGCTCAAGACAGCATTGTTTCCTTTCCATTTCTGGTTACCACCTGCGCATGGCGGCGCCCCAGCCCCAGTATCAGCGCTGTTGTCTGCTGTTGTGGTGAAAGCCTCGTTCTATCTGATTCTTAGATTATGGGTGGGGCCATTCTCGTCCTTGACGGTAGTGGCGAGTCTGGTTGTCTGGTTTCCTGCATTGCTGGGTACGCTGGCCGTGTTCTGGGGCTCTTATCAGGCCATACGTGCCGAGCGCCTCAAGATGCTGATTGCTTATTCGACCGTGGCGCAACTAGGCTATTTGTTTCTAATTTTTCCGCTATTGGCCAGTGCTGGCGCGCTGCAAGCTGGCATCATGCAGGTCTTTGCGCACGGCCTTGCCAAAGCCGCCATGTTTGCGGCAGCGGGCACGCTGATCAAGGCAACCGGACAGGAGATGGTGGCGGGGCTGGCTGGGGTTGCTGAGCGTTTACCTGTCACGCTGTTTGCCTTCGGGCTGGCGGGAATTACCTTGATGGGTCTTCCACCTTCAGCGGGTTTTCTCGCCAAATGGCAATTAATAGAGCTTGCGCTGTCACAGCAGCAGTGGGTCATCGCATTTGTGGTTCTGGTGGGGGGCTTACTGGCGGCAGTGTATGTTTTCAGTGTATTGCGGCAAGCATTTCTGCTAGCACCTGCTGACAGCGTAGTGACGCCAGTGTCGCGCACGCTGGAGTGGACGGCTTTCGTCTTGGCTGCTGCCAGTGTTTTGCTGGGCCTGCGAGGTGTTGAGTTGATGCAGTTGGTGGGGGTTACATGACTTTCAACGAACTCTTGCCATTGGCTGTTTTGGCCTCTTCATTGATCCCAGGTCTACTTATCTTTACGCTGCCAGAGTCATGGGTCGGGCTGCGCACAACGCTTAATCTGTCTGGGGCGTTGGTTAAACTGGCGCTTGTTTTGTTGCTGATTGTGGGCGTGCAGGCTGGGGAAAGTTATGGTGTGCACTTTGCCGTGCTGCCAGGTCTTAATCTTGCCTTCAAGGCGGATGCGCTTGGCTTGTTGTTTATCACGCTATCGGCGGTGCTCTGGTTGTTCACCACACTTTATGCGATCGGCTACCTAGAAGGCGCACCGCGTCGCAGTCGCTTTTTCGGTTTTTTCAGCCTTTGCGTCACGGCTACCATGGGCATTGCTATGGCTGCCAACCTCTTTACCTTTTTCGTTTTTTACGAACTGTTGACCCTCGCTACCTTTCCACTGGTCGTTCATCGGGGCACGGAAGCATCCATACGCGGTGGCATGACCTATCTTACATATACGCTGATTGGCGGTGCGGTACTGTTGACTGGCATTGTCTGGTTGCATCATCTGCTTGGACATACCGACTTTGCTCATGCTGGTATTGCTGCGGCATTGGGCTCGGCATATGACGGTCAGTTGCAAATCATCTTCCTACTGCTGATGATTGGAGTCGGTGTCAAGGCGGCAATCGTGCCGCTACACGGCTGGTTACCGCAGGCGATGGTAGCGCCAGCGCCAGTCTCAGCATTGCTGCATGCAGTCGCTGTGGTCAAGGCTGGTGCTTTTGGCATCGTGCGTATCGTTTATGAAGTGTATGGTATCGAATTCGCACAGTCGCTTGATCTGTTGTTGCCGCTGGCAATCTTCGCCGCGGTGACCATTGTATGGGGTAGTTTTCGTGCACTATTTCAGGATGATCTGAAAAAACGACTGGCTTACTCGACGGTGAGCCAGGTGTCCTACATTGTGCTGGGTATTACGCTGTTCGGCCCCATCGGCACTGTTGGTGGACTGGTGCATTTGGTGCATCAGGGCCTCATGAAAGTCACGCTATTTTTCTGCGCTGGCAACTACGCCGAAACCCTTGGCATCCACAAGGTGAGTGAAATGAACGGTGCTGGACGGCGCATGCCGTTGACGAGCATCGCGTTTACAATTGGTGCACTGGGTATGATAGGCGTGCCGCTGACAGCTGGAGCCGTCAGCAAGGCATGGCTGATTGACGGCGCATCGGCCGCTGGCATGGATTGGGCGATATGGGTGTTGTGGACATCCAGCCTGCTGAATGCCGTCTATTTTCTGCCTATCCTTTGGCGTACTTGGTTTAAGCCTATTCCAAAGGCCTGGCCAGCGGAGCATATCGTAGCGCGTGGTTGGCGCGAAACCGCGTGGCTACTGCTGTTGCCACCAATGGTAACCGCAGCGATGACACTTGCAGCTGGTATGTTCCCGAATAACCAGATAAGCCCTCTCTCATGGGCCAAATTGATTGCCGAGCGTGAATACGTTCACGAGTCAATAATCTGGACACCATAGTTTAGAGAAGCCTTTTGTTTCCAAGCACTGGGCGGCAGATGAAAGAGTTCGTGTACGGCGAGTAAATCGATAGGTAATCAGGAGCATCTTGAAAAACAGGATTCATTGAATTACGAGCCTCCTTGCAAGCATTGAAGGAGGTATACATGTTCAAAGAGCTGGATGGCTGAGGTCTTTTTGTCGGTGGTGATAGTCGCTGAAATAGACAAACTAAAGCGGACAAAAGCCAAAAACAAGAAGGTGCTTGAGGCCTTGAGCGAATAACAAGAAAGTAAGACGGTATCTTATTTTAATATGTGTTGTATTGAAATTGCGCCACGCACTTCGCCTAATGAATAGCCTGTGGCTAAGTCGTTGGGGTACTCAGACGTAAGTAGTAGTCTTAAATTTGCACTGATGTCTTGTTCACCACCATGACATTTTAAACACATGGCTTGTGTAGGAATGGCTTTCATATAACGAAAGACTTGGCCCGCGTCGGTTTTTTCTAAAGCGCTTACTTCCATTTTGGCTGGTAGCTGTCCATCTTTTTGCGCTTGGTTAAAGTATTCTAGCGTTTTTCTTTCCCATTCATCAGGCGTCCCTTGAGATTGGTTTCTAGGTTTTAAAGAAACTCTTTTTACGGTGCGTGATTGATTAGAGTATTGTGCTGCCATGGCGGGGGCGACTTGTTTGCATACGCTTATTGCACTTTCAATACCGCTTGATTCTATTTGCGTTTTAAGGGTTTTGCCTAATGTTTGCATAAATTCCTGCGCGGTTTTTTGACTTTCTTCTACATATTGCTGTTGTATGGTTAGATCGTTTTCAGCAGCATAAGATAAGGCAGAACACTGTATCAGGAGTACGCTAATAATTAGATGTTTTTTCATGAGAGGTCTCCTTTTTAACGCTAAATTCTACTTAGTGTAATCTAAGCGTTAAAAATATTGTTGATTGAATTGATGTAACTCAAACCATACTATATATTATTATATTATATTAATAAATAAAATATTTAAGGATAAATCAATGAGCAAGAATTATAAAGATATCACTAAAAACATTTCTACATCACTGATGAGTTTGCGGACAGGATCACCTGATTTGATGAAAGCATTTGGTGACTTAGCTTCGGCAGCGACTAAAGATGGGGTGTTAGATAAAAAAACTAAAGAGTTAATTGCTTTAGCGCTTGGTGTGGCGGCGCATTGTGATGGGTGTATTGGCTTTCATACTCAAGCTTTAAGTAAGCTAGGTGCAAGTAAAGAAGAGGTGTTTGAGGCGCTTGGAATGGCAGTTTATATGGGGGGTGGGCCATCGCTGATGTATGCTGCTGAAGCGATTGCTGCATTTGATCAAGTTAGTCATGCATAAGCGCTAAAGCTGTCGATTAACTATCTTAGCTGGCGTTAAGTCATATAGAAGATAACCTTTAAAGGGTATGTTAAAAAAATAGTAGGGTTGTTAATTATGGCGGTAGTAAGTGATACATGCGATTGTTGATGTGTAATTTAAATCCTTAGCTGTTGTTAAAAAAAATTTACAGGAGAAAGTGAAATGAAAGCAAATGTTGGTGGTGTTGATCGTGCGCTTAGAATTATTGTTGGGCTTGCCCTGATTGCATGGGCTCTATTTGGTAATGGGCCTATGTGGGCTTGGTTAGGGATGTTGCCGCTAGCAACAGGATTGTTTAGTTTTTGTGGGGCATATTCGTTACTAGGGGTTAATACCTGTAAAACTAATTAATATCACTAAGTAGTATCACTAAGTAATATCACTAAGTAATATCACTAAGTAATATCACTAAGTAATATCACTAAGTAATATCACTAAGTAATATCACTAAGTAATATCACTAAGTAATATCACTAAGTAATATCAC
>NZ_JAURYU010000010.1 GCF_030653755.1 Methylotenera sp. | reverse complement strand
TGCCAAACATGTACCGAATCACATTCATGTGATTAATGCCGGAGATGGCCGCCACTCACACCCCACACAAGGTTTGCTGGACATGTTTACCATACGTAAATACAAGCCAGACTTACACAATTTAAGAGTGGCTATTGTGGGTGATGTTCTGCATTCTCGAGTTGCACGCTCGGAAATTCATGCGCTTACCACACTTGGTGTGCCAGAAGTACGTGTGATAGCGCCAAAAACTCTACTCCCAGCCCACGTGGAAAAACTGGGTGTACATGTATTTCATGACATAAAAGCAGGACTCAAAGATGTAGATGTGGTGATGATGTTACGTCTGCAAAACGAACGTATGAATGGTGCAATGTTACCAAGCTCGCAAGAATATTTTAAAACTTACGGCCTCACGCAGGAGAAATTGAATCTGGCGAAACCAGACGCCATCGTGTTGCACCCTGGCCCAATGAACCGTGGCGTAGAAATTGATTCCAGCGTAGCTGATGGCGCGCAGTCAGTCATACTGCCACAAGTCACCTACGGCATTGCGATTCGCATGGCGGTAATGGCCATGCTGGCTGGCGGGCAAGGAGGCCAAGCATGAAAATTCTCATTAAGAATGGTCGAGTCATTGACCCAAAAAACAATATCGACAGTAAACTCGATGTGTTTATAGCCGCTGGCAAAATTATCGCGCTAGGAAAAACACCCGATGGCTTTGTTGCTAACCAAACCATTGACGCCAGTGGTTTAGTTGTTTGCCCAGGCTTGGTCGATTTGTCTACAAGGCTGAGAGAGCCTGGCAATGAATATAAAGCAACATTAGAAAGTGAATTGCAAGCCGCTGTGGCTGGCGGAGTAACCAGCCTGGCTTGTCAACCTGACACTAATCCTGTGTTGGATGAACCAGGTTTGGTGGAAATGTTAAAGCACAGAACCAAACAGCTCAACCTTGCACGCGTGTACCCGCTAGGTGCACTCACGCGACAACTACAGGGCAAAGAGCTTGCTGAAATGGGCGCACTGCGTGAGGCAGGCTGTGTGGGCTACTCACAGGCAAACATTGCGATTACCGACACCCAAGTACTGTGGCGCGCGATGGAATACGCTGCGACATTTGGTTTTACTTTATTTTTACACGCAGAAGAACCCTTTTTAGCCAAAGGTGGCGTGGCGCACGATGGTGAAGTCGCTAGCAGGCTAGGCTTAAAAGGCATTCCTAGCGCTGC
>NZ_JAURYU010000006.1 GCF_030653755.1 Methylotenera sp. | reverse complement strand
CGCCGCCTAATGGCGGCCATGTCCAAACTAATTTTGGGGGTACACACAGACAACACAGAATTTCTCATTGTTTTCCCTTTTGAGTGATCGTATTAAAAATGTATAGCGAAACGCTTTAGAAAAATAGCGCTTGAAGCGGTCGTTCAGTAGCAGACGGGCTTTTGCTTATTACGCTGCCACCCAGCTCTGTAAGCAATTGCCTACGCGCTAGGTCTGTCGACACAAAGCATGTCTGAACCCTATTAATCGTGGGCTCTAACAAGGGCGATTAACGCCATCCCTATCGGCAACTGGGTTTGTAATCTAGCGAAAAATTTCGTATCCTGCAAGCCTATTTTAAAATAAATGTCGCCTGACCAGTTCAGGATTGAACTTATTGAAAAAATCACAATACATAATCCCAAATTGATGGGAGTCCTCTCAATTGACTACAAACGACAAAAAACTTTTAACCTTTACGATTATTGGGCAATCTGACAGCGTTCAATCCAGCTCCAGGATCGAATTAAATAAGGAAAATCTCTTCTTCCTGTAAGCAGCACTTCGGCAGATAAATAATTCGTTCTTGATTGAGTGGTACGTGCAGCCGCATTGATCCTGAAGACTTCTCCGGCCACGGATATGGTATTACCTTCCATGGCCGAATGTTTTTCATCTTCAATGCGCCCTATCATTTTTTTTAACTGCTCTGATATTAAAGCTGCACTAGGCTCGGTTCTTCCCGAAAAAAGCGTTACATAAGGATAAACACAAGAAAAAACAGCCAACGGGATATTTAAACTGGCGCTCAAATCTGAATAGCTGGCATATCGGGCTCCATCCCTTTTTGCCTGAATAGTAAGCGCATTTACGCGATAGATTCTTGGTAAATTTGCGGATAGCATCTGTAACAGTCGTTCATCTGCGGTATTTACATCGATCATCCCATGAACATTACTGCTGATTACCTCAACGGCCTGATTGTCGATCAATAACGTTTGTACTTTGCCGTTCTCACGTATCCAGCGACTACGCTCGCCTTGCTCCAACAGTTCGAAAATGACATCGTAAACGGCAGACTCTACCGCCAAATTAAGCCGAATATTTTTTTCATAACTCGATAGGCTATCGGCCATATGGCGTCCAGCTTGCAAAGTTGCCGCCATAATGGCGGCAACCAACAATAAAAGCCATAGGGTATGAAGTAGAACAAAACCTTTACTGTTTGGTATCGGGGACAATCGGTAGTACTCGATCAATTATTTGTGCAGCTGAGTTCATCTCGCTCACCATGGAGTCAACGACAGATTGGGTCTCTGCTTGATTTCTCATGATATGAGACACAAGTAACACAATCAGCTCAGTCCGCTTGTTCCCAAAAGAATTATCTCGAAATAAATTACCAAAAATAGGAATATCCTTGATGAATGGTACCCCACTGTTGTTTTCGGAAATATTATCTCGAATTAACCCGCCTAAAGCAACGGTGTATCCATCACGCGTTAAGATAGATGTTTTGATTTTTCTCTTTTGGATGGTTGGCGAATTAATTCCGGATGTAGTCGTTTTAGCAACATCGCTTACTTCTTGGGTTACATCAAGAATTAAGCTGCCATTTTCATTGATACGCGGTTTTATATCCAAAATAACCCCTGTATCGAGCATCTGTATCGAGCTGACTATTGGAGCACCCGGCGCGATTGTAGACTGCGAGGTCTGTGTTAATATGGGTACTTGATCGCCAACCTGAAGAGTGGCTTTTTGATTATTTAAAACAGATAATTTTGGAGCTGATATAACGCGCACATCGGTTTTCGACTGGAGTGCATTTAATATCACTCTAACATCTGAACCGCCAGCATAAACATATGAAAAACCAGGAAACAAAGAAGAAATTCCTGTTTCGGCTGCGCTTAATTCCACAGAATTTTGCTTAGAATTAAAAAACCATTGCACACCATATCTCAAATCATCATTCAGGGTCACTTCTGCTAAAATAGCTTCAATCATGACTTGCCGTGGAATAATATCTAGCTGGATTAATGCATCTTTAATAACCCGAAACTCTTTCTCAGTGCCGTAATACAGAAGTGAATTAGTTTCTTCGCTAGCAACCAATTTACTTGAATAGTTGGAATTTTGATTTGAAGAATAACCGCCAGTTGGCGTGGATGTATTTGCGTAAGCATCCATTTTAATGGGTGAATCCTGTTGCATCGGCATGCCTTGATCCCCAAATTCGGCTATATCGGATTTTTCAGTTGGGCCCGAATCGCCTTGTTGGTCACTAGCTGATGTTGTGCCGCCGCCACCAAATAACTGTCGGAGGGCAGACACTAGCTCTTTGGCATTTCCATTTTGGACATTGTAAACAAATACACTTTGCTCATCTGTTTTTGAACTATCTAATCGTTTAATCCAACTTTCTATGACTTCTAAGTCTGAACGATCCTTGGAAATTCCAAGTACGGCGTGCATTCTATTTAATGCAACAAAGCGCACCCGGCTACCAACGACATCGATGGGCGATTGGAAGATTTCCTTTATCTCAGCAATTAACTGGGAAGGACTAGAGTGCTCAACACGATATAAAGCAAAGCTCATACCTTGCAACCAGTCCACGTCGAAACTTTCAACCATGTGCTGAACGGCCATGCGATCCTCGCTGGTCCCAGAGATCACAAGATGATTGTATGTTTCATCTGCTTGCAGAACAGTTCCTTTAGGAAAAACGGTATTTATAATTTTCTGGATTTCTTGTGCCTTAACGTAGCGAAGAGGCAAAATATCAATGCCGAACCCTGGCGTTGCTGCTCCATTGGGGATTAATCGGTTTGCTCCCCGCACTCTTTGAGGCGCTAAATCCATAGGTATAACATGGTACATGCCGCCTTGCTGAACGATAGCGGCAGAAACGGAAAGCAAAGCGGTTTCTAGCACGGGAAGAAGAGCTGTTTTAGATAAAGGCCCTCTGGTACGTAGAGTAATTTTACCTTGTATCGAAGGATCGATTGTATAGTTTAATTTCAGTGCATCACCGAGAATTGCATCTATTACGCTATGAATATCGGCGTCGCGAAACTGAATATCAGTTCCAGCCTCTTTATTAAGGCTGGTATGAGAATTGCTGCCTTTTAACGCTGGCCTATCGGTTTTTACATTGCCGAAATAAGTTGTATTTAGTTCTTGTTTATCAAAACTTACGCTATCTTCAATTTCTCTAGATTCAAGTTGTTTAGTTAAATCATGGGGTTCATTTGGAGTTCGCCACGGTAGTTTAATGCCGGCTTGATGGGATGTGTCAATCAAAGAGCATGCAATTTCAATGCTTGATATTACACAAACAAATAAATACCGTATAAATATACGTCGCATTGAACTATTATTTATTTTACCGAACTTATATTTTTTTTTTGAAAAAGAATTCGAATTTAATTTGGATTGGCATGAAAATTTATATGCCACATTTTGTCGTCCATTATTTTTTTCTTTCATTAAATCCATCACTATTTGTTAAAGTCGCAATCCATTTTCAATATAATTTACAATGCTATCACTTATCATCAGTTGCTAACGTATTGCCGTTTATACTTTTATTTAATTTTAAATTACGCTGATATTTTATCTGAAATCACTTTTTTGACACGCCGTGTGCTGTCCATAATAAATGAATAATCCACACTGAATTTTCTAAGTAAGACTGTTAATTATAAAACATAACGCCATAGCAAATTCCTTTGAAAATTGGATCCGTTTAGTTCTACTTTGTCGTGCGCGGTGAAAAGGCGCTATTTTTTGCGGGAGCTAATCCCGCCAGGTAATTGTTGGGCCGTGTGTTTTAATCTCAAAATTTCGACGGTGCGAGCCTCGTCTAGTACGCGGTAAAATACGATGTAGTTTCGATGTACGACTAGCTCACGCAGGAAGACCGGCAGGCCTGGCCTGCCGGTACGACCAAGCTTTGGATGCTGCGCAAGCGGCAAGATTTTGTCACGTAGCGCCTGGCCGAACTTCTCCGCCTTGGTCGGGTTGTCCTGAGCAATGTAGTCAATGATGTTGTCCAAGTCGACTTCAGCCATCGGTCGCCAGACTATGCGATAAGGAGTTTTTGCCTTCGTCATAGATCAGTCGGTCGACTCGTGCCTCTGCGACCACTGGTTCATGCGCGCTTCCCTCTTCCCGTCTTGTGGCGAGCAATCCTGGCATCCATCCTCGCCATAACTTCATCGTGCAGAATGCTCGGTCGAGGGCCATCAATGGCTTCCTGAATCTCGGTGGCCAGCCAGTGGTTATAAGCAGCGGCCTCATGCGCTTCGCGCATGGCGTCTGCCCTGCCCCGGTTGCCGGCATCCTGTTCCTTCTTTGCCGGATCATATTCGCTCGCGTCGAACTGGCCTACGGTGATGCCAATATCACGAAGCACATTCAGCGCAGCCAGTGGATTGCCAAAGCGGCGCGGCTCGGTGCTACGAGCCTTCGACAGCACGGCGCCGGAACCGTTGCGGGTGTCAATCTGAACGAGGAACGCCCCGCCCTGTCCTTTCAAGGTCACACCTGATACGCCGCCGGCGTTACTTGCAGCGCGCAGCTGCTCTATGGTCATGCTTTGCATGGTCGGCTCCTTGTTAGTTAATCTAAAAAACGTGGTTCATTGTGCATAAAATCAAGGAAACGTGCAATCGTTTTAGAGTCCGAAACAGACCGGTTTCGGACATGGTTTAAATGATATGTACTAAAGTAGGCTTGTTTGATTTCGGACATGCGTTATAATTCGTACATCCTTTTCGGACGGAATTAGAGAATGTCACGCGTCTTTGCTTACTGTCGAGTGTCGACCACGGATCAGACCACCAAAAATCAAAGCTTGGAAATTCAATCCGCCGGTTTCGCCATTCAGTCGCATCGTTTGATCGAAGAAAGCATCAGCGGATCCGTAGCGGCTAAAGAACGACCAGGTTTTAATAAGTTGATCGAACGGCTGGAATCGGGTGATGTGTTGGTGGTAACCAAGCTGGATCGACTCGGTCGCAACGCCATGGATGTCAGGGCCACGGTCGAGCACCTTTCTGATTCCGGCGTACGTGTTCATTGTCTGGCGTTAGGCGGGGTTGATCTGACGAGTTCTGCCGGCAAGATGACCATGCAGGTCATTGCGGCGGTCGCTGAATTTGAGCGTGATTTACTGATCGAACGTACTCAAGCGGGCATTAGTCGTGCGAAGGCGGCGGGTAAACAGTTCGGCCGGCCGCCGGCACTTAATGCGGAAGATCGTGCTGACGTTGTCAAACGGTTGGCCGCTGGCAGCAACGTTTCGGAGTTGGCTCGGGAATTCAAAACCACACGGCAATCCATTATGCGGATTCGGGAAGCGGCGTTGAAATCACCGCAAAGTGAAAATGCGATTCACTCTTCTGGGGAGTAAGTGATGAATCATGTGTATTTGGAACGGCATGATGACAAAGACAACATGCATCGTTTTTATCAAATGTTTGTGACACCAGGCTTGTTTGACGAGTGGTCCCTGATTAAGGAATGGGGCCGAGTCGGGTCACTAGGTACCATCAGAAAGGAATGGTTCAACACCCAGGTAAGAAGCCATCGTCGCCGGGAATAAGTTGTGTACAGCCAAATGTAAAAAGGGTTATCACGCTATTCGCGCAGAAAATGATGCTGGGCATTGAATATGCCAGTCTGTTTCCTCTGCACTGCGAAATGGTTGGCGGGATCGACCAAGAACCTGGTTGCCGGGAACAACGGCACAGTTTCTTGGGTTGTCGGCATGCGGCCAGTGCGTAAGATGCCCACCAGGCGCTGAAAATTTTGAAGTCGCTGGCGTAGGCGTTGCGGGTGGCGAAGCTCAGGCTCTGGTCGATGTAGTGCTTGGCGGTTTCGGCCAAACCGGAGCGCCAGATTGGTCATTTTTGAGGGGTTTTTAGTGCCGGGAATCGTGGTTATCGGAACTAAAAGCATAACAGAAAAAAGCCGCTTGCTCTTGAGGCAACATCCGTTTCAAGATGCAAAAACCTGACCGTGAAGCTGCTGGATGCGTTGCGCTATCGGTTTAAAAAGAGCCCTCAGCAAGGTCTGTGATTCCTGGGGGACATTGGCGGCTTGTAATGCGTCGGCCAATCCGCCGAATTGTTTAAACCAATGCTCGTAATGTCCCTCCATGACTTCCCGCTCGACCCACATATCGCGCCGCCCTTGCTCGTTGAGTATCGTTTGCAAACCGCGTTCAAGCGTCGCCCCTTCCGTGAGCAGGTGGGCGACCGTGGGTTTGATGGCGTCGGGGAGTACCGGCAAGTGACCGTAAGCCGTCTTCGCCTTCTGGTTTTCGATTTCCGCCGCTGCCTCCATCAGCATTCCGTAACGGTAGAGACCGGGGTATTCACGGCACAGAAAGGCCAGTGTGTCATCGGACACCGTACTCCATAACCATTGTAAATCGAGGATATGCCCGGCCATGTGTTCCAACAGCGCCGCATCCTCCAGGCCTTTGGCTTCCAGTTGCCGAACCCGCTGATCAATCGCGGCGGCAATTTTGTGTTCTTTGCTGACGGTCCGTCCGCCAGGCACCTTGATTTTGCCCGTGGCAATGCCCGCCGCGAGCGTCTCTAAGATTTTGGCAAACCGGTAGAATCCGGAAAATTCCGCACACAAGGCGTCCATCTTCGGGCCGGGTGCCTTCAGCATCAAATGATGGAAGTCCGGCATGAAATCGGCCATCTGTGAAAGTATCTCGACTTCGAGCAGTTCCAGCGCCTCCAGTTGTTTCATTCGCTCATCGATGCGCGCGGCCATGCGCCGATGTTCTACTGTTACCGACATGGCGGCACACACGCTGGGTTTTGTTGTTTCATCGATTCTCCTATAGCCCTGTCATCGGCCATGATGTTCTCTTTATAACCGCACCAAGTTCCATTGAATAACGGCAACCACTTCATCAAAGGACGGCTGCCCCTGATAATACAACGCGGCACGGCGTTCGTATTCCTT
>NZ_JAURYU010000035.1 GCF_030653755.1 Methylotenera sp. | reverse complement strand
GGACTGCCTCGCCCCAGCGGCGCAGAGTCGCGCGGGTCTCAGTGTTGGTGCCCGTGCGCCCCGTGCACATGCCGGTGCGCAATTTCCTCGGCACTGGCCACGCGCCCGGCCGTAACCTTGCAGCTGAACGTCAGCGCCTGGCCCGCCAGGGGGTGGTTGCCGTCCAGATGCACCGTGGGGCCCTTGATCTTGACCACATTGAACACAGCGGGCTGACCGTCGTCGGCCATGCCCTGCAATTGGCCACCCACCTTCACGCCGGGCGGGAACTCGCTTTTGGGGATGGTGCGCACCGTATCTGTTCAGGTACCCCCAACGGAAAGGACCTCAGCGTCAAGCGGGGTGATAAAGATGGATGTGCTCGGGCACCAGGCTGGGCGGGCGAATGCCACCGATCCAGCTCTGGACGGCGGTGTGGATGAACTCATAGGCCACCCGCGTTTGCATCTTGCAAGTCTGCACCGTTGAGAAGATGCGCTCGGTAAAGTCCATCCCCCGCTTGGATCGCGTGCAGTACGAGAGCTTTCGCTTGATGACGTAATCTCGCAACGCCCGCTCGGCGGCATTGTTGGTCGGTGGCACCAGCGGGTTATGCAGGAACGTCCACAGTGCGGGCCACATCTTCAACAGATTGGCACAGGTGTTGGCCGTGCGGCAGCACTGGGTCTGTGTGCTGCCCAGCTCCAACTGCGCCCGGAGGCGCTTTTGAAGCCATGTGAAGTGGCGTGCGTCCTTTTGCTGCTCACGCCAGCGAAACAGCAAGCAGCCATAGCCCAGCAGCCGCTTGCCAATGCGACCACCCAGGCCCGAGCGGGCAGCAATCCGCTCGAAGTCGCGCAGCAGGTGTGCCCAGCAGACCTGACGCTGCTCAGGCACCAGGTGGTTGTAGCCCGCATACCGGTCACTGACCGTGACAAAACCGGGCCGGTTGCCCAGGATCAGTTTGGCAGCCAACTGCCCACGCGAAGGGTCGATGCGAAACCGCACACCCCAGTCGCTGACCAGTACCCACATCCACATGGTGTGCTTGTGGCTCTGGTGCCTGGTCTCATCGGCGTGGCACACGGGTGCGTGCTGCAACTCGGCATGCAGTTGGGCCACTGGCTTGTCCAGTGCCTGGCTGACCAGCCCGTGGGCCTGAGACACCGCCCCCAGGCTGAAGTGGACACCCATGATGTGCGAGAGCACCGCCTGCACTTTGCGCTGCGTCAGATGGAATTGCCCGGCCAGTGTGCCCACCAGGGCCAGGGCACGTGGCCCCAGTTGCCCGCTGGGAACCCCTGCGGGCAAGGCAGCGTGGTGTTTGCGGCCGCAGCCGCTGCAGATGCCGCGCAGGCGCACGTACTCACTCACGATGGGTTTGACTTCGGGCAGCTCGAAGACTTGGTGGCGCATGGGCTTGTCGCCATCGGGCTCGACCGATGAACCGCAGGCATCGCATTGCGCTGGCGGCAAACACTCAATGAGGTGGCTGACATCAGTCTGGGGCACCATGGCCCGAAAGCTGCCTTTGTGTCCGGGTTGTCCGCCCAGGGGTTTACCGCTTTTGGCCCTGCCGGGGCGAGTGGGTGTGCCGGGGCCATCGCTGGATGGTGGTTTGGAGGAGTTGCGCGAGTTCAGGTTGACGCGTTCTTCCAATGCCGCCAGCCGGTCCATGAGCTGGCGGATCATGCCGTGACAAGCTTCAACGGTTTCGGGTAGGTCAAGCCGACCAGCTGGTGCTTGAGTGCTATCGCTTTTGCGCATGCCATCAGTTTAACCCCTGCGCTATCGTTTTGGGTGCGTGATATGAAACTCAGGGGGGGTGAACAGATACCTCAAAACCATCTTCGGCCACGACATTCCCCACCCGGTTGACCACCAGATCACGCGCTGGGCATCCGACCGCTTTGCCCGTGGTTCGTATTCGTTCAACGCGCTCCACGCCACCCCCGCCATGCGCACCGCGCTGGCCCAACCGCTGGGCGGGCGGCTCTTTTTTGCCGGTGAAGCCAGCAGCAAAGACCATTTCGGCACGGCCCACGGTGCGTATTTGAGTGGCGTGCAGTCTGCCAAGGATGTGCTTCTGGCTGCCCAGGGCTGATTTCGCGCTGGCGCAGCCACCTCAAGCCGCCGTCACCCACCCCCGGTGCTCGGCGCTGTCGAGGTGGGGCAGGGTGTTGAAGCTGACCAGGCGTTGGCGCTGGGGGCTGCCGGCCAGCTCGGTCAGGGCGGTGTTGCGAATTTGCAGGTTCAGCTCGATGGTGGTTTCGGGCGGTGTGCTCAGCAGGTGGCCCACCAGGGTGGAGATGGGGCCGCCGCTGCTGACCACCAGCACATTGCCGTGGCCGTGGTGCTGGCGAATGTGGGCCAGCGCGGCGGTGGCACCCGCCACAAAGTCGGTGTAGCTGGGCATGCCGTGGGGGCTGATGGTGCCCGCCATCCACAGCGCCAGCGCATCGCGCAGCAGCCTGAAGTGGCGCTTGTAGCCTTCGGGTGAGCCGGGGTTGATCTGGCTGATTGGGCTCGGGCCCAAGGGCAGGGCGGCCAGCAGGGCTTCGCTGTTGTACTCGTTCAGGCCAGGCCACACCAGCGGGGTGTGCTGCGTCCAGCCCGCGCCCTGGGCAATGCCTTGCCAGGTTTGGTGGTGGCGGCGCAGGCTGCCGGTCAGCACGGCGTCCCAGTGCAGGCCGAGTTCGTCAGACCGCTGGCGCAGGTACTGGCCCAGGCGCTCGCTCTGGCGCTGGCCCAGGGGGCTGAGTTGGTCGTAGTCGGCAGCGCCCAATGAGGCTTGCCCATGGCGGATGAGGTAGATGTGGCCCATGCACCGATTGTGAGAATCAGCCGCACCCGGCGCTTGTCTCTGCAGCGACTTTTACACCAGCTAGCCAATAAGTAGATAGCTAACTATTGATGTAT
>NZ_JAURYU010000028.1 GCF_030653755.1 Methylotenera sp. | reverse complement strand
CAACTGGACCTATGTGTTCGGTTCAGGAGTGATGGACGCTTTGTATTTGGGACCAACTGTGATTGTGCATGAGGGCAAAAATGATGCGCAAAAGTGGTTAGATTTGATTCAAAAGCATCAGGCGACTATTTTTATTGGTGTACCAACCATCTATCGTCAGATTTTACAAAAAACGACCACCTCAAAAGAACAATTACCCAGCATGCGCCACTACATGAGCGCGGGTGAACACTTGTCAGATGAAGTGCTAAACCAATGGCGCGAACGTTTTGGTTTAGATATCTACGAAGCAGTAGGCATGAGTGAGTTTTCATACTACTTGTCACAAAGTAAATTCCGCCCAATTCGTGCAGGTTCAGCTGGATTTCCGCAACCTGGGCACGACATTCAGTTGTTAAATCCAGATACGCGTGAGCCCGTTGCAACAGGCGAAGAGGGCATGATTTGCGTGACAGATACAGACCCAGGCTTGTTTTTGCGCTATTGGAATTTAGATGAAGAAACAGCAAAATATAAGCATGATGGCTATTTTTTCACAGGAGATTATGCAAAATACGATGCTGATGGCTACATTTGGTTTCTAGGTCGCAAAGACGACATCATTAAAAGCTTTGGGTATCGTGTATCGCCCTATGAAATTGAGCGTGTGTACAAAGGGCACCCTGATGTGGCAGATTGCGCGGCAATTGGTGAGGAAATCGAAAAAGATAAACTACTCGTGGTGATCTATGTGATTTTGAAACCAGAAGTAAGCGTCACCCCAGATGATTTATTGCAGTTTGGTAAACAGCATCTTGCGGCTTATAAATCGCCAAAAACGGTTTATCTCGCAAAAGATTTCCCACGTACTAAGAATGGTAAAATCTTACGTAAAGATATTAACTCAACCATTGCGATAGCAAAATCAACACGATAAATCATACGATGACTAAGATTAAACAAGAGGATTTTATTGCGAGCATTGCAGATGCTTTGCAATATATTTCTTACTATCACCCAGCCGATTTTATCCAAGCATTAGCAGCCGCTTACGCGCAGGAAGAGTCGCCAGCGGCAAAAGATGCGATTGCGCAGATATTAACCAACTCACGTATGTGTGCAGAAGGTAAGCGTCCATTATGTCAGGATACTGGCATTGTGGTGGCATTTGTAAAAGTAGGTATGGGTGTGCATTTCGATACTGAGCTTTCATTGGAACAGATGGTGAATGAAGGCGTACGTCGTGCTTATTTGTTACCTGAAAATAAGCTGCGCGCTTCGATTGTGAGTGACCCAGCGGGTAAGCGTGTAAATACCAAAGACAATACGCCTGCTGTAGTACATGTTGAGTTGGTGGCAGGCGATAAAGTTGAAGTAAGCATTGCGGCTAAAGGTGGCGGTAGTGAAAATAAAGCAAAACTTGCCATGCTTAACCCGAATGACAGCATTGTTGATTGGATATTAGAAGTAGTACCAACCATGGGCGCTGGCTGGTGCCCGCCTGGTATGCTGGGTATTGGCATCGGCGGTACGGCCGAGAAAGCCATGCTGTTAGCGAAAGAGTCATTGATGGCGCCTATTGATATGCATGAACTGAAAGCAAAAGGCGCACAAAATAAGATTGAAGCATTAAGGCTTGAGATATTTGAGAAGGTCAATAATCTAGGTGTAGGCGCGCAGGGCTTAGGCGGCCTAACTACTGTGTTGGATGTGAAAATATTAGACTATCCGACCCATGCCGCCAGCTTGCCTGTAGCGATTATTCCTAACTGTGCTGCCACTAGACATGTGCATTTTGAGTTAGATGGCAGTGGCCCAGCTGTGTTGGAGGCACCGAGTTTAGCGGATTGGCCTGATGTGAATTGGGCACCTAGCGAGCAGTCTTTACGGGTAAATCTTGATACGATTACCCAGCAAGAAATACAAGCTTGGCAGCCAGGGCAGACCTTGCTACTCAATGGCAAGCTGTTGACAGGTCGAGATGCTGCACATAAGCGTATGGTCACCATGCTGCAAAAAGGCGAAAAGCTGCCAATAGATTTTACTAACCGTTTTATTTATTACGTAGGCCCAGTAGATGCGGTCGGCGCTGAAGCGGTTGGTCCAGCAGGCCCGACCACAGCAACACGTATGGATGATTTTACAGAAACCATGTTGAGCCAAACTGGCTTGTTAGGCATGGTCGGCAAAGCTGAACGTGGTGAAGAAACGATAGCAACGATTGCTAAATACAAATCTGTTTATTTAACCGCGGTGGGTGGAGCAGCTTACTTGGTGAGCAAAGCCATTAAAAAAGCTGAAGTGTTAGCGTTTGCAGACTTAGGCATGGAAGCGATTTATGAGTTTACCGTGCAGGATATGCCAGTCACAGTCGCAGTGGATAGTCGCGGTAGCTCAGTACATACCACTGGCCCTGCGGAGTGGAAGCATAAAATCGCACAACGTAAAGCGTCAGACGAGGTGATGGTGATTCATCCAGTGAGTTAATAAGTGATAGACTGAATGTATTATGTTTTATGAGCGATGCTTTATGAATTATTACAATGAATTATTGCTGGGATTATCACTCTTAACTCATACTAAGGAGTAAGTTGATGAGGTCACAAATGACAAAACTTTTAATGTTGATAAGCTTAATGTTGGCATCGCATGTACATGCCGCCACTGTGCTTGATGTATTGACCGACACGCAGGGCAGATATACTGGCCCAACGGTTGAAGATAACGTAGTATCAATGGATACCGATAAAAACGGATTTGCGGATGCCAGCGAAGTGCGCGCCTTTTTAGAGCTAAAACATGGCAAGGGCTACGAGAGTGAAATCTTAGAAAGATTTGAAGCTTCGATTAAAGGCACTAGCTGTGGCACGCCTTTTGCAAGCACATTACATTTAACGAACTAGCTGACTTTTGATTTTGTAGGATGAGCGCATCGTAGCATGGTCACATCATGTAAATGCGTGAATCCTTACTCATGTATGAATCATCATTAAGTTAAGCTGGTTTATAATAAACACAATTTTATTTAACTAGAAATCTAAGCAGAAAATCGTTATGTTAAAAGCCTATGCAGCGCACGTGCAAGAACGTGCTTCACAACAACTTCCTCCACTACCATTATCAGCAGAACAAGTTGCACAACTTGTAGAGCTGCTTAAAAATCCACCAGCAGGTGAAGAAAAAACACTGGTAGATTTGCTCGAAAATCGCGTCCCAGCGGGTGTGGACCAAGCTGCCTATGTGAAAGCGGCCTTTTTATCAGACATTGCGAATGGCAAAGCAGTATCACCATTAGTCAGTGCTGAAAAAGCGGTTGCATTATTAGGTACCATGCTTGGTGGCTACAATGTGCAAGCATTGGTAGGGTTGTTAGATTTATCTGCGACTAACCCACCCATGGCGGACGCCGCTGTTAAAGCCTTATCTCAAACGATTCTCATGTTTGATGCCTTCCATGATGTCGATGAAAAAATGAAAGCAGGCAATGTGCATGCTAAAAAACTCATCGAGTCTTGGTCAAATGCTGAATGGTTTACCAATGCGCCAATCTTGGCAGACGAAATTAAAGTTGTTGTGTTTAAAGTAGATGGTGAAACCAATACTGATGATTTGAGCCCAGCGCAAGAAGCGTGGAGCCGCCCAGATATTCCATTGCATGCAAAAGCAATGCTGGTGAATAAAATGCCAGAAGGTTTAAAAACCATTGAAATACTCAAACAAAAAGGCTTGCCAATTGCCTATGTAGGTGACGTGGTCGGTACTGGTTCTTCACGTAAGTCAGCCATCAACTCAGTGCAATGGTTTATGGGTAATGACATTCCTAATATTCCAAATAAACGCACTGGCGGGGTCATTTTAGGCACCAAAATAGCGCCAATTTTCTTTAACACCGCAGAAGACTCAGGCGCGATGCCGATTCAATGTGATGTGTCAAAAATGCAAATGGGTGACGTGATCACGATTAAACCTTATGCAGGACAGGTATTAAATGCACAAGGCGAGGTGATTAGCACGTTTGAACTAGCACCAACCACCATGCCAGACGAAGTACGTGCTGGCGGCCGTATTCCATTGATTATTGGGCGTGGTTTAACCACTAATGCGCGTCATGCGCTAGGTTTGCCAGCATCAGATTTATTTATTCAATCCATCGCACCAAAAGACACTGGTAAAGGCTACACGCTGGCGCAAAAAATGGTGGGTAGAGCTTGTGGTTTGCCTGAAGGTACTGGCGTGCGCCCAGGTGCCTATTGTGAGCCTAAGGCCACAACGGTTGGTTCACAAGATACGACTGGCGGCATGACGCGTGATGAGCTTAAAGAGTTGGCGTGTTTAGGTTTCAGTGCTGATTTAGTGATGCAAAGCTTCTGCCACACAGCCGCTTATCCAAAACCAGTGGACATTAAACTACAACACAGCTTGCCAGAGTTTATGAGCAGCCGTGGTGGCGTTAGCTTGCGCCCAGGTGATGGTGTGATTCACTCATGGTTAAATCGCATGGTGTTGCCTGATACTGTTGGCACTGGCGGTGACTCACATACACGTTTCCCAATCGGTATTTCATTCCCTGCTGGTTCTGGCTTAGTGGCTTTTGCCGCCGCCATGGGTGTAATGCCGCTTGATATGCCAGAATCTGTCTTAGTGCGTTTTAAAGGTGAAATGCAACCCGGCATTACCTTGCGTGACTTAGTAAATGCAATTCCTTACGCTGCTATCCAAGAAGGTACTTTAACCGTTGGTAAACAAGGTAAAAAGAACGTATTTAACGGTCGAATCCTAGAGATTGAAGGCTTGCCAGATTTAAAAGTAGAGCAAGCGTTTGAATTTGCAGATGCTTCAGCTGAGCGCTCCGCTAACGGCTGTACTGTAAAATTGAATAAAGAGCCAGTGATTGAGTTCCTAACTTCAAATATCGTGTTGTTACAAAACATGATTGATAACGGCTACCAAGATCCACGCACATTGCAACGCCGTATCGCCAGCATGCAAGCTTGGTTGGCTAAGCCTGAGTTATTAGAGGCTGATAAAGATGCTGAGTACGCACATGTGATTGAAATTGATCTCAATACGATTACTGAGCCATTAGTCGCTTGCCCGAATGACCCAGATGACATCAAACCATTAACAGCAGTGGTGGGCGATAAAATTGACGAAGTATTTATCGGCAGTTGTATGACGAATATCGGCCATTATCGCGCAGCAGCTAAAGTGTTAGAGGGTTCTGGTGGCATTCCAACACGTTTATGGATTGCACCACCGACCCGTATGGATGAAGCGCAATTGCGTGATGAAGGTGTCTATTCTGTATTCGGCGTAGCTGGTGCCAGAACAGAAGTGCCAGGTTGCTCACTATGCATGGGTAACCAAGCGCGTGTGGCAGATAAGGCGACCGTGTTTTCAACCAGTACGCGTAACTTTGATAACCGTATGGGTAAAGATGCGCGCGTTTATTTGGGCTCAGCTGAGTTGGCGGCGGTTTGTGCTAAATTGGGTCGTATGCCGACGCATGCAGAGTATTTGGAGACTGTAGGCAATAAACTTGCTAATACGGCTGAAATCTACAAATACCTGAATTTTGATCAAATGACGGATTACACGCCATCTTTGGAAGCACTTTCTAATGGTAAAAAAGTCATTCCGATTGCTGAGGCTGTTTGAAGTATTAATCTTTAATTACATTTGAAATCATTAGCCATGCTAGTTTGACACAAGGATATTGGTCAAATAGTATGGCCGATTTACGTTAGGCTCAAATAAAGTAACGGTATGATTTGGTTGATTTCAGCAAATGGAAAAATGTACGACCACGCAGGCTCATTCGCTCATTACGGGTCGATTGATTGGCGTCAAGGCAATTCCAAATACAGCATTGGCGATATTGTTTACATATACTGTACATCGCCAATTCAAAGAGTTAGATACAAGTGCCGAGTAACGGCAATTGACAAAAACTCATCAGAAATTCGAGATGATAAAGACTATTGGATTAACAAAGAAGAATATGAAAAGTCCTTAGATGGTAAGTTTCTCAATCTTGAACTAATTGAAGAGGTGGACTCAGAAAAGTTATCTCTTCCTTTTCTCCAAGAACATGGCCTAAAAGCTGCGCCTCAAGGCCCGATAAAGGTAAATGAAGCTCTTGAGTCATATATTTCATCAATTTTTAGCACAGCAAACGATGAATTTTTCCCAGAAACAATTGAATCTTCTCCCGAAATATTTGAAGGAATAAAAAAGCAAGTTTCTGTCAACAAATACGAACGCAGTTCTATTGCAAGAGCAAAGTGTATAGAGGCACACGGTCATTCATGCAAAATATGTAATTTTAGTTTTGAAGAAATTTATGGAGAACTTGGTAAAGATTTCATACACGTACACCATATCACCCCGATTCACAGTATTGGAAAAAACTACAAAATTGACTATGTGAATGACTTAATACCAGTTTGTACAAATTGCCATGCAATGCTTCACAGGCAAATTAATGGCAAATATCTCACCATTCAAGAACTCATCAAACTGATTAGCTAACAAGCCCCGTAGCCTTGTAGAGTGGCAACTTTTTTGCCCACGTACCCCCTCGCTAGCCCTGTAGGGTGGGCAAGTTGTTTGCCCACGCAACTCTAATCCGCACTAGCTAGCTTGTCGGTCTCGCCCGACAGGCGAGTTTCTTTCTTTTGTGTAGCCAAAAGAAAGAAACCAAAGAAAAGGCTACCCCATGCAGCTTGATTCCTTCGTTGCTTAGATTTAATGGGCAGCAAGCGGAAACTCGCTTTGCTCAAACAGCCGCTAGCTGAAAACCCCCATTAAACCTAAGCAACGAAGGCGCTGCAACAGGGGAATGGCTGGGGTAAGCCTGTAGCCCTGTAGGGTCTGTCACTTGTGACCCACGCGGTTGCACCGTAAATTATCTAGTCATAAGTGAATTACCACTATCGCATCACAAGCTATTTCGATTTGCTATTGCTAACGCACTTGCAAAGTCGTAGGTGAGCATGGCTGATTACTTTGGGTTTAGCAATTATCGAAAACACGGTTCAATGCTAAAATCATTCCATCCTAAACTACCTTGATTATCTCATGGACGAAAAACACATTTTTGATAGTGATATCATTAAGCCGCCGAAGCGTGACGCATGGAAATGGATGCTGCCGCTTAGCATTGTGTTGGTCGTGGTGGTTTTCGCCGCTTGGCACTTCGGCTGGGATGCAAAAGCAGTTACCGCGGGCATTTTGTTATTTGGCGTTGTCTCTAATGTATTTGTCTGGTTGCTAGGTGTGATTGGCTTAGTGCCTGTCATCGGTCCATTGGTAGTGAAGGTGCTAAGCCTATCCATCATTTGGTTGTTAAATGCGATAGGTTACATTGTTTCATTTGTCGCCATTAAGCGCGGTTATTCAAAAGATGTGCTCACCTACCGTGGGCTTACCATTGCATTAATTATCGGCATTATCATCGGTTATGTGCTTGGCCATTTTTTATAGGCTTGATTGTTAATCGTATGAACATATTAATGAATGCGTCTTGGATGCAAGCAGGGCTACAACGCGTACGCAGACTCACTGACTTTTTACCTGCGGTGTTCTTTGTGGCAGGTTTTGTGTGGGATGCTTTGACGATAGGTCGCAACGTTGCCGCCTTGGATTTATGGATATTTGCTGGGTACTTACTTTGCGCGGCATTGATTCTCTATTTAATCGGCCGACCTATAGCAATCGTAAATAGTGAGCGTAAGTTAGTGTCGGTTCTTAAAAGGCATTACACACCACGGCTACCTTATTTTTTACTTCAGTTCTTGTTTGGTAGCCTTTTCAGCGCCTTATTTATCTTATATTTTAAGAGTTCCAGCCATTGGCTTGCATGGATAATGTCTCTGTTTTTGGCGATGTTGCTGGTCGCCAATGAGTTTTTAGAGAGTGAATATAAGCGCTTTACGCTAAGTTGGTCTATGTTCGGTTTGTGTGCAATGTTACTGTTTAACTTTGCATTGCCATTCATACTCGGTAGCATTCATCCCGTATGGTTTTATTTAAGCACTTTGCTCGGAGCTAGCCTCGCTTTTTGGCTCTATAAAAAAACGCCTAATCATTTAGGTAGTATTAAACCTGTGGCGGTAATTGCGGCATTTCTCATGATCGCTTATGCGGTTGATATGATTCCGCCTGTGCCTTTGGTCAAGCGTGATGTGGTGGTCGCATTTGAATTAGAAAAAGCTAATGGACAATATCGGTTAACGCAGCAAGCATCACCTTGGTGGATGGTTTGGCGTAACACCAGTAATCATTTGGCAATGGTGACGGGTCAGCGAGTCTATTGTTTTTCTTCGATATTCGCACCACCTGGCCTTGAAGCAAAACTGTATCATCGCTGGCAGTATTACAATAAAAAGCAAGGCTGGGTAACGCAATCACGCATTGGTTTTGATTTATCTGGTGGCCGTTATGCTGGGTTTAGAGGATACACTTACAAAAATAATTTAGCTGAGGGTGATTGGCGCGTCAGTGTAGAAACTGAAAACGAAAAGACGATTACCGTGCACAAGTTCACTGTTCAATATGTAGAAACAGCACCACAGCGTGTGGTGCTGCTTTATTAGTGAGTTAGTGCTCTCTTGGCTGAGAAGAGTGTGACATAAGCTTATCAATATAAGCAATGGCCACAGCAGAAAGCACAAAGGTCATATGAATGATTGTTTGCCAAATCAATACTTTATCGGACAAGTTTTGTGCATTAATAAAAGTTTTCAGCAAATGAATTGAAGAGATGCCGATAATAGCTGTAGCAAGCTTTACTTTCAACAGGTTGGCATTAACGTGAGAGAGCCAATCTGGTTCATCAGGGTGGCCTTCTAAGTTCAAGCGTGAAACAAAGGTCTCATACCCGCCAACTATCACCATAATCAGCAAGTTTGAAATCATCACTACGTCAATTAAGCCTAATACAATCAGCATAATATCCGCTTCAACAATCTTGTGTGCAGTTGATACTAAATGAATTAGTTCAACGCCAAAAAAGAACACATAGACAGCCTGCGCTACAATCAAGCCTAAATAAAGCGGTAGTTGTAACCAGCGGCTACCAAATAAAATATTGGTCATAATGCTACCTTGTTTATACACGGTCGCATGTTGTTTAGTTTTTTCTTGCATAGTATGTAAAAGCCTTTAAATAAATAACATAATTCCAATTCTAAACCATTCGTACGTTGTTACCTTCGGCTTGCCTTGGTACAGCAGTGTCTTCGCCTCGTCGCCTAGACACGAATGATTTAGAATTTGGAATAAAACGTGTGTATTGTAGCAGTTTGAATGCGTATTTTTTTATTCAATCTGGCTGTCTAAAGTGAAATTTGCCGTTTCATCAAGCGCAAGTAGGTCTGTTAAAATTGGCATCGCTTCAGCTAAGGTTTTAGGTAAGGTCCATGGCGGGTTGATGATAAATAATCCGCTGCCATACATGCCAAAGCCTTCTTCTGAAGGCGCTTCAATAGATAAGGTCACATGTAGCCAGTCTGCTACACCTAGTGCTAATAAGTCATCTAACATTTCAGCTGGTTCTGGGCGCTGTAGTAACGGATACCAAACGATATAGGTGCCAGTAGAAAATCGTTTTAAACTATCTTTAATGGCTTCTACTACATATAGATAATCTTGTTTATCTTCATAAGGTGGGTCTATCAATACCACTGCACGCCGCGGTGGTGGAGGTAAGCACGACTTTAGACCTTTAAAGCCATTTTGCATTTCAACTTTAACTTGTTTGCCAAAGCCCTCAAAGTTTTCTGATAGCAGTGTGTGATCGTTAGGGTGCAACTCAAATAGGCGCATTCTGTCATCTGCACGCATATATGATTCAGCAACCATAGGTGAGCCAGGGTACAAACTCAGCGCACTAGCAGTGTTAAATGACTGAATCTGTGCAACGTAATCTGCTAAAGATTGTGGTAAGTTTTTAGCCGATAATAGTTTGCTAATCCCTTCTTCAAACTCTTGGTTTTGTGTCGCGTAGCCATCTTGCAGGCTATACATGCCAGCACCAGCATGTGTATCAATGTACCAGAATGGTTTGTCTTTTTGTTTGGTGTGGGCAAGCACTAGGCCTAATACGTAGTGCTTAAGCACATCGGCATGGTTGCCTGCATGAAATGCGTGGCGATAACTGAGCATAGAATGATTAAAAATAGTGATAAGCCGACATTATCCCAGATTTTTGGGTTAGCATTTAGCTTATGAATACATCCACTCAAAACAACCATGATGATCACGATCATTATTTTATTCCATTTTTACTCATTCTGATTTTTGCTATTGTAGAAGCCGTTGGTAGTTGGTACACGGGTTCGCTAGCACTTTTAAGTGATGCTGGGCATATGTTCTCTGATGTTGCCGCGCTAGGGCTGGCATGGATGGCATCTGTCATGAGCAAAAAGCCTAACGTTGCGCGACATCACTCTGGAGTCAGTTATGCTGAGTTGGTCGTTTCAGTCATCAATGCGATGACCATGTTGCTGGTGATTATTTTTATCGTGATAGAGGCAATTTCTAGGTTTAAACAGCCTCATCATGTGCAAGGCTTTGGTTTAATTGTTATCGCAAGTATCGGGCTAATTGTTAATCTAGTTGTTGCTAAGCAATTACATCACCAAGCACATGAGCATGGTGAAAGCTTAAATAATAGTGCGGCTTTTCTCCATGTGTTAGGTGATTTATTGGGTTCTGTAGCCGCAGTAGTGGCTGGATTAGTGATTTACTTTACAGGCTGGATGCTGATTGATCCTATTTTGTCATTATTCATTTCATTATTGTTATTGATGCTGACATTTAATTTAATGCGCGACATTTTGTTAACACTAAAAGGTCAACTGACTAAATATCACCAACATGCGCACGACCATCACCACGAGCATGGTCATCAGCACGACCATGTTCATTAGGCTGATTAATTGCAGATAGTCGGCTGGTTGGCTTTGTAAGCAGCGTTGGGTATCGCACTTATAGTAGACTGGATGAAGTGATCATTAAGAAAATCTGTGGTGCGTATCAAGTGTCTGAGAGATGCACTAAATTTTTGTAAACTAAAGGAGAATAAACCATGCCATACGTGAATATTAAATTAGCAGGGGAAGTAAGCCGCGAGCAAAAAGCGCAAATCGCTAAAGAAATTACCGAGACATTAGAGCGTGTTGCACATAAACCAAAATCTTACACCTACATCACCTTTGAAGAAGTTGCTTATGAAGATTGGGCGATAGCAGGCGAGTTGTTGGATGCCTAGATTTTAAGCCAAGATATTAGAGGTTTATTGAGAAATGTACTTTAGTTTGCATACATCTTGTTTAAATTATCATGTATATTCTTACCCGCTCAAATGAAATGGGCATATTTTTTTAATGATTAACATTTTGAGGTTTTTATGAGTAAATTTTTTACAGCAATGTTGGTTTCATTGTTTGCGTTTACCAACCAAGCATCTGCTGCGATTGACGAAACAATCCGTTTGAAAGAAACCATTGAAATTAATGCGCCAGCTGACAAAGTATGGGAAAAAATTGGTAGTTTTGCCGATATGAGCTGGCACCCAGCGATTGCTAAAACTGAAATCACTAGCGGTAAAGCCGATGAAGTTGGCGCTACGCGTGTATTAACTACACAAGATGGTGGCAAAATTAATGAAGTGCTCACTAGTTTTGATGCTGGAAGTAAAACAATGAAATACGAAATCACAGAGAGCGTATTACCAGTGCGTGAGTATGGTGCTACTTTAAAGATTAAAGAAAGTGCTGACGGTAAAACGAGCGTTGTTTGGAGCGCAAACTTTAAACGTAAAGACCCAGCTAACCCAGGCGCGGCTGGTCAAGATGATGCTGCAGCTAAAGCGGCAATTTTGGGTATTTTCAAATCAGGTTTAGAAAATATTAAAAAAATCTCAGAATAACTCGCTTCAGTAGTAACAGTGACGGTTAATATTCATCTTGTTATATATACCGTCACTGGTTTAAGCCAATTCAATTAATGGGCTGTTAAAATACGCTCATGTTCGACCCTAAACCCATCTTAAAGAACTTACCTAATTTGCCGGGCGTTTATCGCATGATTAACGCGAGTGACGAGGTCATTTACGTCGGTAAAGCCAAAGATATCAAGAAACGCGTTTCCTCTTATTTTAATAAGAACCTGCCAAGCCCGCGTACGCGGATGATGGTCAGCAATATCGTACGCATAGAAACAACAGTGACGCGCAGTGAAGCTGAAGCTCTGCTACTAGAAAACAACCTGATTAAGGGCTTGATGCCACGGTACAACGTGTTGTTTCGTGATGATAAATCGTACCCCTACATTACCCTGACAGGAGATGAGTATTCACGGTTAGCATTTCATCGTGGCTCGCAACGAAAGGGTAATCAGTATTTCGGACCATTTCCCAACTCAGTCGCCGTGCGTGAAAGTATTCAACTACTGCAAAAGGTGTTTAAGTTACGCACTTGTGAAAATACCGTATTTGCCAATCGTAGCCGTCCATGTCTACAGCATCAGATAGAGCGTTGCACGGCCCCCTGTGTAGGTTTTATCTCGGCAGATGATTATCGCAATGATGTGCATCAGGCCGCGATGTTCTTGCAGGGTAAAACAACAGAAGTAATGGATACCATCGCAGAACAAATGAATGTAGCCGCAACTAATCAAGATTATGAGCTAGCTGCCGTGTTTAGAGATCGTATTCAGGCGTTACGTCAAGTGCAGGCTAAACAGTTTGTCAGTGATTTTAATGTATCAGATGCTGATGTGATTGCTTGTACTGAGCTTCAAGGGCA
Source organism: Methylotenera sp. (assembly GCF_030653755.1). Classification (GTDB taxonomy): domain Bacteria; phylum Pseudomonadota; class Gammaproteobacteria; order Burkholderiales; family Methylophilaceae; genus Methylotenera. Next base: position 49,127 of record NZ_JAURYU010000028.1, on the reverse strand, counting down.
GCATTGTATTAATTTGGTGATGATACGTGGCGGGCGGCATTTGGGTGATAGAAGCTATATGCCAAAGAATTCCGAAGGTGAAACTTTGGAAACCAGCATGGAAGCCTTTTTAACGCAGCATTATGTTGCGCAAAATACACCGCCACTTATTGTGGTTGGCATTAAAATTGAAACAGACCTGATTGAAGAAGTGTTGAGCGAGCAAGCGGAGCGTAAAGTAAAAATCAATACTAATCCGATTGGCGATAAACGCGTATGGCTGAAAATGGCACAAACAAATGCAGAGTTAGCACTAAGTCAACGCGCTGCAACCTCTGCTAATCAGGCTGCTAAGCTGATTGCGTTGCGAGAGGCACTGAACCTGCCTGACAGTACAGAGCGTATGGAATGTTTTGATATTAGCCACACCATGGGTGAAGCCACCGTCGCCAGTTGCGTTGTATTTGACCGTGGAGATATGCAGAATAGTGAATATCGACGCTATAACATCACAGGCATCACCCCTGGTGATGATTACGCAGCGATGCGAGACGTACTGACTAGACGTTATAAGAAAGTAGCGGCGGGTGAAGGTAAGCGTCCAGACTTGGTGTTTATCGATGGTGGTAAAGGTCAGCTAGGCGTGGCGATTGACGTCATGGCTGAAGTCGGGCTGGATGATATTTTACTAGTAGGTATTGCTAAAGGTGAAGATCGTAAACCAGGTTTAGAAACCATGATATTTTCAGATACTGGTGAAATGATTAACTTGGAAAAAGACAACAAAGGTTTACATTTGTTGCAACAGATACGAGATGAAGCTCATCGATTTGCCATTACAGGCCACCGTGCTAAGCGCGCTAAAGCGAGATTGCACTCGAGCTTAGAAGATATTGAAGGGATTGGTGCTAAGCGCCGTAAAGCGCTTTTAACGCGTTTTGGCGGTTTAGATGGCGTAAAAAATGCTAGTATTGACGAACTTGCCAATGTTGAAGGTATTAGCCAAAGTTTGGCTGAGAAAATATATGGTGAATTGCATTAAAGTAGTTGGTAATTAGTAATTGGCAATTGATGAGAATTAGTATTTTTTGAGATTAACTATATGACTTGTAATATCCCAACAATGCTGACATGGCTTCGTATCTTGTTGATACCAGTATTTGTCATTATTTTTTATTTACCCACAAATCCGCAAGATTTTGGCGCTATACCCGCACATTGGGTTAATTTAACGGCGACTGTTATTTTTGCAGTCGCTGCGTTCACGGATTGGCTTGATGGCTACTTGGCGCGGAAACTAAACCAAACCTCTTCGTTCGGGGCTTTTTTAGACCCAGTTGCTGATAAGTTAATGGTAGCGGCGGCATTGATAGTATTGGTCGAGTTTGAGCGCGTAGGTGCTGTTATCGCCTTAATTATTATTGGCCGTGAAATTGCGATTAGTGCATTGCGTGAGTGGATGGCAGGTGAAGGGCAGCGTAGCAGCGTAGGTGTTGCCATGATCGGTAAAGTGAAAACAGCCGTGCAAATGATAGCAATTTTATTTCTATTGTATTGGGATGGTATTGTGGTGGCGAATGTCGGCACGTTCCCCACAAAATTATTTGGGCAGGTGTTAATTGTCATCGCTGCATTTTTAACATTGCTATCAATGGCTTATTATTTGCGCGCCGCAATGCCAAAAATAAACCGACAATAATTTAATGAAAAATGCGCATCAAGTACTTGACGATATCCTCAAACCCTCTATAATGGCGCCTGTCTTAACGACACGCGGGAATAGCTCAGCTGGTAGAGCGCAACCTTGCCAAGGTTGAGGTCGCGAGTTCGAGTCTCGTTTCCCGCTCCAAATAATAAACGGCGAATGCTTAAATGCTTCGCCGTTTTAGTTTTAAAAAGTATGCCTCTTTGGTTTTATCATCAATGAATGTACTTCTGTTGTATGGTATATAATGCCAATATTGGCGCGATAGCAAAGCGGTTATGCCGCGGCCTGCAAAGCCGTTTAGGCCGGTTCGACTCCGGCTCGCGCCTCCAGTGTTTTGTAGTGGTTTTTGTATTAATTTGGCAGTTTTAATTGGTTTTAGTCAGGCGGGAATAGCTCAGCTGGTAGAGCGCAACCTTGCCAAGGTTGAGGTCGCGAGTTCGAGTCTCGTTTCCCGCTCCAAATATTAAAAAACGGCGAATACAGTGATGTGTTCGCCGTTTTTTTATGCAGTTAAACATTAGGTTTTTTTTTAATGTTTTTATTATAAATAATGACTGTTAAAGCCTATTAGGCGTTATTCAAATTCGCGATATTTCAGTCACAACATTTTTTTGATTGATGTATTTAGTGCTACGTCGATATGCATTAAAAATGGCTAATGTTAAACTACGAACAGTCTTAACGTTAAACTCCTCCTCTATGAATGAAAAACATATCAACCCAGCAGATGAAGTGATGTGCCATTGTAGTGGAACGACGCGTGCTGAAATGCAACGCCTATTCGAACAAGGCATGGACATGGACGCTATCTCCAGATGGACTGGGGCACTCTCAGGCTGTGGTGGCTGTGAGTGGGATGTCGCAGCATTTTTAAAGGAATTGTCTGAGCAAGGTGAGCGTAGTATTTGAAGTTTGCTGAAACAGATTTAAAGTTGATTTTAATCATTACGCCTTCATTAGTTAACACCTTTATCGATTCGTCTGTTTGCAAATAAAGTGCCGATTACTCTTATTGTAATGGCACGATGACGACACTGTGTATCGTCCAATGCTGGTCACCACCTGATTTTGCTTTTGAGCATCCTAGTGGGGTTGCTTCTGAATTAGGTAGTAGTATTTGTTTAGTATGATCGGGTGTCTGAACACTCATAAACCATCGATCAATCCATACATGTAAAGTGTAGTTTGTATTTGTATTTTTAATAGAAATTAGTTTGCCATCACTGATTGAACAATCGGCAGTTTCTGTTGCTAGAAATTGCACCTCTTGAGTCAGCGTGGTTTTATTTTCTTCACCAGCAATTAACTGTGTTGTATGAATAATACTTAAACAGCTAATCAGGATAGCCGTTGCTTTTGTTAACATGCTGATCACCCCAACTAAAATCTTATGAACTCTGCCGAGCTTAAATCTATAGGATTAGTTTTTTTTCTTATTGAGCTGGTATATCCAATACTTTGCACATATTGATCAGTACGGTTAATGATGTGTGTAAACGTAGTGTCAATTTCATTTATTTGCTCGCTTGTGCAATTGGCGTTGAAGTGATGAGTATCATTTGATGGGTTGATGAGTTTAAATCGTGCCATTTCAATATTGTGAGCGGCATCATATAAATGCTTTGGTGAGATGGTTTTTGTGAACTTGAACTCGTTCTCACCCCCATACGCGCTAACAAGCATAGTGTGCAAGCTCGTGATTAAGGGAAGGATACGGTCGCCTTGATATTGTTCATTGAAGCTTAATGATAATGCATCGACAGATTGTGATTGTCTGATTGCATCGAATTTCCAGCCAAAAGGACCTTCAAATACCCATTGGACTAGCTCCTCTGCGCTTACTTGTGTGCTTTTTAATAAGTCTTTTTGATTGCATTGATATAGCTGTAACATCAATTTTTTGAGGTCATCACTTTGTAGTTTGAATGCATCGCTAGCCTTTGGTGCGATAGGCAATAAATGATGTACTTTAGCTTTTTTAGCGGTGTTTTCCTGTTTTGTGTGTTCTGCAGCTAGGCATACCTGACTAGTCAGACATAGTGTGGTGAGTGCAGCTAAGCAGCGTATGGTCATGGTGAGTATTTTCAAGCATCTTGTTCTGCGAAATGTCGATTGATTTCCGTTGTGTCGAAATCTCTCCATTGTTGCAGGCTTTCTTCAAATGATTGGCTAGGCATGACACCAACAATGCCATCAATCACGATTTGATTTTTAATGGCAAGTACGCATGGTATTTGTTCAATATTAAAGTAAGAAGCAATTTCCTCATTGGTGTCTGTTTCCAACATGCAGAACATCACATCTGGATGTTTTAAAGCTACATTTTCAAAAGTATTTCTGAACATTAAACATGGTTCGCACCATTGTGCCCAGAAGTCGATAACGACAAAATAGTTGGATTCAATCACTGTTTTGAAGTTATCTTGTGTCAGATTAGTAATTGCCATGTTGATAGGCTGCCTAATTGGTTAGTGTTGGGGAACTCAATGTTTAGTTGAGAAACATCATATTGGTTGCAGCATCATTGATGAAGGTAATTTCAGCTTGTTTATAAGTGTTTTTTGAGTTGTATTTGACTAGGTTAAAGTAGTACCACATCTCAATTTCATCCTTCTTTAAATTAGCTGGGCCATTTGATTGGCCAACAATACTGTCTGCATTAGATGGTTTGACAGGTTTACTTTTTTTAGTTGGTTGGCCTAGTGTTTGCAGTACAAACGCTTTATTTTTACCCTTGAATGTTTGAATAAACTCCATTTCTTGGTAGGTGTTATTTGGTTTAGTGTTTTCTGCAAAGCTTACGTTGCTGAAAAAAATGCCGATAATCAGACTGGTCATTGCCAGCGTTAAAGATGTTTTTGTGTTTTTCAAAATGGTGGTCCTTTGATGGTTAATAATTAGGTTTTACTTTGCGTGACACCAAACTGAATGGCGAGATGAACAAGGTTTGCTGTTGTATGTACGTTAAGTTTTTGTCTAATTTGGGTTTGAATGTTAGCAACGGTTTTATAGCTGATGTTTAAACTATCGGAAATGATGCTGAGTGAGTTACCAGCCGCTAGTTGCCTAAATACCTCAAACTCTCTAGGGGAAAGCTTTTCTAAAGGCTTGTTAGCTTCATTGATTAAATCGATGGCGAGATGTTGTGCTAGTTTTTGCTCTATAAATTTGCCACCTTTCATGATTTTATCAACCGCTTCTAATAAAATATTGACGTCATCCGTTTTAACCACGTAGCCTTTTGCGCCAGCTTGGATTGCACGCATTGCATAGATGTTGTCATCATGCATACTGTAGATGAGTACTTTTGCATCTTTGCTACGCGCTAAAATTCTTTGTAATGCCTCTAGGCCACCTAGTCCTGGCATGTCTAGGTCCATGAGCACTAAGTTTGGCTGGTGTTCTTGCCATAACAATATTGCGGACTCACCGCTGGACGCTTCTGCCACCACGCGATAGCCCCATTGTCCGAGTAAGCTTTTTAAGCCTTGTCTTACTACTGCGTGGTCATCCACTAATAAAATTGTTTTATTCATTCATTTACCCCAAGTAATTCCTGTGACATTGATTTTTAATCGCTGTATTCATTTTTAAAAATTCTAAATAGGGATTTGCGCGCTGATGGTTACACCTTTGCTGATATTGTTTTTTGCAATAAAGGTACCATTCAGTGCATCTATACGTTCGCGCATCCCGATGATTCCCATTCCATGTGAAGTTTCTTCAGCTTTGAACCCAACGCCATCGTCGATGATTTCTATACATAGCAACTGACCACGTTCATTTGAGATTGATTTGAGCGAGATGCTTACATTTAGTGCGTCAGCATGTTTTGAAATATTGGTGAGTGCTTCTTGGATGAATCTATAAATAGTGATGTTAATTTGTTCTGTAAATAACGATGAACACGCTTCAACATTAATATCTAAGTGAATGTTAGGTTGTTGTTCGTGCCACTCTTTAATCAGTATGCTGATAGCTTCAGTGCAGTCTTGGCTACTGGTTGGGGCGGGCCTTAAGCGACGCATCAATGCTCTTGTCATTGCTTGGATATGGTCGGCATTGGCTAAAATTCTTTTTGCATAAAGGGACGTGGATGCATGCAGATTTTGATCTTTTTTACTTAAATTTAATGCAGATGCATCTAAACGAATCGCTAATAGGTATTGGCCAATATCATCATGTAAATCTCTAGCAAGATGTAGGCGTTCAACTTCTTGTATTCTTAATACATGTCTAGTGAGTGCTTTGTTTTGTACTAGTAATTGCATTATTTTTTCTTCTGCTAATGCGCGTAAGTGAATTTCCTTATTGAGTTCTACCATTCTTCGTCTTGAGAACCATGCCATCCCTAGCGCAATTAGCAAAAGTAAGAATGGGATTTCATCTAGTTGCAGATCTTCGTATTGTGCAAACCAATTGGTAAGTGTTTCTGCCAAGTTAACCCACAGTATGAGTACATATATCAGTGCAATCACGACTGCGGTAGCTACTGCATCACGTTGAGAGTCTTTACGCATTTTCCAAAATTCATTGATTTTCATAAGGGAGTTATTGTTCTGTAAATAGAGAATCTTGAATAGGGGAATAATTCCCGATGATATGTAATGAAGTAAATAACTAGTTACAAGATGTAACTGTAATGAGTAATTTCATTTTTCATCGGGAATGTTTCATCTTATTTGGAAGATAGCCAAGGCACATAATGCACCTCGCCAAATTGATAATCATGATGGCTTCGGATTTATGCGGTTTAACCAATTTATAGGGAGACGATCAATATGAAACGCAAAGTTGCTAACGTCAGCGTTAGTGCAGCAATCGGCGGTTTACTTGTTCTTGCAGCAGTGCAAACTGCTTTTGCAGATGAGGATTTAACCAAACGTGTGAATGACCCAAACCAATGGGCAACGCAAACTGGTGGATACAACAGCCAGCATAATAGTACGCTAGATCAAATTAATAAAAATAACGTCAAGAATGTAAAGGCTGCATGGTCGTTCTCAACCGGCGTGTTGCATGGTCATGAAGGTGCGCCACTTGTGATTGGTGACATGATGTATATCCATTCTGCATTCCCAAACAATACGTTCGCTGTTAATTTAAATGACCCGGGCAAAATTGTTTGGTCTCATAAGCCAAAACAAGATGCCTCTACTAAAGCGGTCATGTGTTGCGATATTGTTGACCGCGGCGTGGCTTATGGTGCTGGTCAAATTGTTAAAAAACAAGCAGATGGTCACTTGTTAGCTTTAGATGCTAAAACTGGTAAGGTGAACTGGAAAGTTGAACTTTGCGACCCTAAAGTTGGTATGACGTTTACGCAAGCGCCATATGTGGTTAAAGATACCGTGTTGATTGGTTGTTCAGGTGCTGAATTGGGTGTGCGTGGTGCTGTGAATGCGGTTGATTTGAAAACTGGTGCATTGAAATGGCGTGCATTTGCTACAGGTCCTGATAATGAAATTCGCTTAGCTAAAAACTTTAACGAACATAACCCTCACTATGGTCAATTTGGTTTAGGTACTAAAACATGGGAAGGTGACGCTTGGAAAATTGGTGGCGGTACTAACTGGGGTTGGTATGCATATGACCCTAAATTGAATTTGTTCTACTATGGATCAGGTAACCCTGCACCTTGGAACGAAACCATGCGCCCTGGTGATAATAAGTGGACGATGACTATTTGGGCTCGTGATGTCGATACAGGCGAAGCAAAATGGGGCTACCAAAAAACACCTCATGATGAGTGGGACTTTGCAGGTGTAAACCAAATGGTGCTGACTGATCAACCTGTTCAAGGAAAAATGACACCGCTTCTTACGCACATTGACCGTAACGGCATTATGTACACACTCAATCGTGATACAGGTAAATTAATTTTAGCTGACAAGGTTGATCCAGCGGTTAACGTGTTTAAGAAAGTTGATCTAAAAACTGGTTTGCCAGTGCGTGACCCAGAGTTTTCAACACGTATGGATCATAAAGGTACCAATATCTGTCCATCAGCGATGGGTTTCCACAACCAAGGTGTCGATTCATATGACCCAGAATCACGTACCTTGTACGCTGGTTTGAATCATATTTGTATGGATTGGGAGCCGTTCATGCTGCCATACCGTGCAGGCCAGTTCTTTGTTGGTGCAACGCTAGCAATGTATCCTGGACCTAGTGGACCGACTAAAACAGAGATGGGTACTGTTCGTGCCTTTGATACTGTGACAGGCAAGGTGAAATGGTCTAAGTGGGAAAAATTTGCGGCTTGGGGTGGTACTTTGTACACCAAAGGTGGCTTAGTTTGGTACAACACTTTAGACGGCCATATCAAAGCATTGGATAAAAACAACGGTAAAGAGTTGTGGAAATTCAAAATGCCTTCAGGTGGTATCGGATCTCCTATGACTTACGCATTTAAAGGAAAACAATACGTTGCAAGTATGTATGGCGTAGGTGGTTGGCCTGGTGTTGGTCTAGTGTTTGACTTGACTGATCCAAGTGCTGGCCTTGGTGCTGTAGGTGCTTTCAAAGAGCTACAAAATCACACCAACATGGGTGGCGGTTTGATGGTGTTTAGCCTTTAAACCAAAACGTTAGTTGAATTAGTCATTAGCTGAATCAGTAAGGTAGTGCAGGATGGGTGGTTGATACCTATCCTGCACTCACCCAAGGCTTATCCAAATGAGTTTCATGTATCACCTATCAGTTTATGTTTCATGATGTTTATTTGGATGTGTCCTGAATTTTTTAGCATGAGGAGTATTTTTTAGCATGAAAAATAAAAAGTTTTTGCGTTCTGGTTTTAAGTCTTTAGTACTTGGTGTTTTAAGTTTGTGGGCAGTGCAGGTGTATGCCGATGATTTGAACGTATGTGCAGGAAAAAATGAAATGCCTTTTTCTAATGATAAGAAAGAGGGTTTTGAGAATGATATTGCAGAAATAATCGCAAAGTCATTGAATAAAAAATTGAATTATGTGTACTGGGATGATCCGCGCTATGCCGTTGGTTTTTTCTTAGATAAGAAGAAATGCGATGTGGTACTTGGCGTAGATAGTACAGATCCACGCGTGCTTAAGACTAAACCTTATTACAAAACTGGTTACGTGTTTATTACTAGAGAAGATCGTGAAATTGATATTTCTTCGTGGAACGATGATTTATTGAAAGAGAGAAATTTCCGCATTGGTGTCATGCCAGATAGTCCAGGCAAGGTGATGTTGCTACAAATTAATCGATTTGATGACATGTTTGATTATTTTGCAGAGAAGCAAAAATACCAGTCTACACGTAATAAATATGTGAGGGTTGACCCACAAGAGGTTGTGAACGATGTGTCTAACAAATATATCCATGCAGCCATGCTGTGGGCGCCAGAGGCGGCACGCTATGTGAAGCAATCAAAAGAACCTTTGAAAGTACAGTTGGTGAAAGATGATGCAAAAAAATCTAATGGTGAATCTGTACAAATGCACTATGAGATTGTGATGGGGGTGCGTAAGGATGATGTGCAATTACAACAGGCACTTAATAAAGCCATAGACGAAAAACGCAGTGAGATTGAGTCAGTACTTAAGCGCGAAGGCATCCCGCTGTTGCCTATTTAACAAAGTTTCGCAGTTAATTAATACCATTTAGAAAATATGTAGAGGTCAAGATGTTAGTTTTATCTTTTAAACGTAGCCAAATTTCAGCATTCTGTACAGCCGCAGTGATGGCAAGTTTCTTATCAGCATGTCATGCCTCTCCACAATCTGCTGCGTCAGATGAGCAGAAGGGCACTGTAGCAAAAGAAGCGCTAGTTCACCCAAATCCAGAGTCCTTAGGTCCTGTTTTAGACTTTAGAGGGACTATTTCTGGAGAACCACTAGACTTTAATGATGGAAAGGGCGCTGACTCTCCAGCCGTTCAGGAGTTTAAAAGAACTGGAAAAAACCCATATAACCTGAATGAAAACGTGATTAAAAATGGTTACACATTGTTTTCAACAGCATGTTCAGGGTGTCATGGACATTTGGCTGAAGGAAAGCTTGGGCCTGCACTTGCCGACGATTATTGGACATACCCAGGCAATGCTTATGACAAAGGTTTTTTTGAGACGATTTATGGCGGCGGGCAAGGCATGATGGGACCACAAAAAGGATTGATTTCACAAGATGAGATTCTTCAAATCATGAGTTGGATTCGTAGTGTGTATGTCGGTGACCCAAAGAAAGCCAAGTGGAAAAAATAATTTAGATGGAAAAATTAAAGTGTAAAAGTAATTTTGTACAGGAAAGTAATCTTGATAGTTAGATTAAATGAACATAGCAAGACGCTCACTGGTGGCGTTTTGTTAATAGTGCAATTTCACCAGCGACCATATGACAAGGAGATTTGAATGAAACGAATTTTGACTTTAGTAGCAATCGCAAGTGCAATGGTTGCATCAGGCGCAGCTTTTGCATATGACGGCCATAACTGTAAAGAACCAGGCAATTGCTGGGAAGCTAAACCTGGCTACCCTGAAAAAATCGCTGGTTCTAAATACGACCCAAAACATGACCCTAAAGAAGTAGGTAAACAACAAGCATCTATTCAGGCAATGGATGCACGCAATGCCAAACGGATTGCTAATGCAAAAGCCACTGGTAAATTTGATTACGATGTAGATTAATCAATATTGATTGCGGGCCGATGTCTTATGGCATCGGCTTTTTTGAGGGTTATTTCAGTAGAGCCTGAGCAAACATACCAATGATAGAAGCTACCGAAATCACCTTTGCATTTATTCATAGCATTATTTAACTTTAGAGCGATATTCAATCAACATGATGCTTAACAATCATATTAATTTACCAGAGTGGCGTGAGCGCGCGATTCAATTTGAACAGTCACTTAATAGCGTTGTGCTCGGATTAGATAAACAAGTTAGAGCGTTGACGATTAGTATATTTTCCCGTGGTCATGTATTGCTAGAGGGGGATGTTGGTGTCGGTAAAACAACTTTATTACGCGCGGCGGCGCATTTGCTTGGTGGCGAGTATGAGCGGATTGAAGGCGCTATTGATTTAATGCCTAGTGACTTTTTATATCATGCGTATCTTGATGAAAAGGGGCAGCCAGCAGTTGCGCCAGGTCCTTTATTGCAGCATGAAGAGAATTTAGCTGTATTTTTCTTTAACGAAATTAACCGTGCTAGGCCACAAGCGCATAGCTTGTTATTGCGCTTAATGGCTGAGCGTAGCACGCAGGCATTTAATCGTGAATACTCATTTCCTCATCTCACTGTATTTGCCGATAGAAATCGCTTAGAGCGAGAAGAAACATTTGAGCTGCCTGCCGCTGCAAGAGATCGCTTCTTTATGGAAATCTCAGTTGAAGCGCCGAATGATAGAGACTTACAGCGTGAGTTGATGTTTAACGCACGTTTTCACAATGTAGATGTTTTGATTGATAGCTTACCTGCTGGGTTAGTGCCATATGCTGCACTTAATGAGGTGTCTGATGCAATTCAGTCTAGCGTTCGTGCGGAGTTAGCTTTGCAGGATTATGCCGTTAACTTGTGGCGTGCATTACGCGCGCCAAGTGAAGTAGGCATTGTTTTAGAAGATGTTGATGTTTCTAGATTAGTAGCTGGAGGTGCTAGCCCCAGAGGAATGGCGATGCTGATGCGTGCTGCGAGGTGCAGAGCATGGCTAGAGGGTCGAGACTACCTAACGCCTGATGATATTAGAGCGGTGTTTTATGAAACGGTAGCGCATCGCATATTTTTCACGCCAGCTTATGAGTTACGCCGTGAAAGTATCGCGCCACGCTTACTTAATTGCGTGTTAGATCAAGTATCTGCACCTTAAGTATTTTTTATTCATCAATCGGTTTCATCATTCAATTGAGTCATTTTTTATCCAGTGAATTTTACTATCGGCTAGTGTGGCGCTCTAGAAGCGTACAGCCAGGTAGCCATGCTACACGCACGTCTGGTGGAAGTGCTGATTTTCGTGGGTATGTACCATTTTTAGAAAATACTAATCCAAGGCGCATTGATTTACGTGCAAGTTTACGCACATTTCCTCAGCAACTGATGGTGCGTGCTTATTATGAGCGTGGTGCGATTGCTGTGTATGCCATACTTGATTTGTCTGCGTCCATACGGTTTTCAGGCAATTCCAATAAAACTCAGTTGATGGCTGATATCACAGCATCCATTGCATGGTCTGCACAACGCAATGGAGATGCATTTGGCATGGTTGCTTGTGATGATGAGATGAAAAGTGATTTGTTTGAAGCACCTTCGTATCGACGTGGCATTGCAGACGAGGTGTATGAAAAACTAATCAACATCAGTAGTTTAGCGCAGGTTGGAGCCAGTGCTCTGCCTCGCGCAATTACGCAGTTAAGAAGAAAACGGTCTCTAGTTTTTTTAATTTCAGACTTTCATTTAGATGAGCGCTTACTAAAAGAGACATTAGCCTCACTATCACCACATGATGTTGTGCCAGTCGTGCTATGGGATAGTGCAGAGTATCGTGATATTCCAAACTGGGGGTGGGCACGCGTGCGTGACTTAGAGACAGGCAATGATCAATCGTTATTTCTTAGGCCAAGCTTGGTGAAGCGAATTAAGGAATCTTATGCAATCCGACGTGCAGAGATTATTTCTAGCTGTTTATTGGCAGGGACACGCATGCCATTTTTTATTGAAGATCACTTTGATGTAGAAGCTTTGACACGTCATATGTTGGAGGCTAGTTAACAATGTCGAACGCTTGTATGCCTTTATATGGCTCACTTTTTATTTTAATCACTTCATTCGCTAATGCCTCAGATGAGCAAGATCAAATTAAAAATATCGAACATCAAGATCGTGCGGTTTTAGTGAAGTCCAACGTTGAGGAACTTGGCTACCGTGTTGGTGATATTGCGCATCAGACCGTTGAAGTGATTACACCAAAAGGGTATCGCTTAGATGAAACCTCAATACCAGCCATAGGTAAGGGGGCTGCCAATATAGAGTTACGGCATGCAGATTGGAAACAAACCGATTTTGCTAACGATACTCGTCACCACATTACTTTGGAATGGCAGGTATTTAGAGTGATGCAGGAGGCAAGATACTACGCTTTAAGACCATTGCATTTACAGTTTAAACAAAAGAAACGAGCTATCGCGATTGATATTCAACCAGCGCAAGTGTTGGTTTCATCTGTATTACCTTCGCAGATGAATAAAGAAACGATGGCGCTGCGTGCGGATATTAAACCTAAGCTTCACAATATATCAATCTATGTAGCAATGCTGGGGCTAGCCTCATTTACGTTTTTATTGACACTAGTCTATTTTATTTGGCACTTTGATTGGTTTCATTTGCGAGTGAGCAAGGCTCAGCCATTTAGACGAGCTTACCGTGAGATTAAAAGATTGAGCAAAGCTAACAGCGCTGAGATTGCAAATACCTTTAAAGCAATGGGGATTTTGCGTAGCGCTTTTGATGCCAGTGCAGAATTCACATTAACGATAGAGCGTTTGTCACTACTTTATCAACATTGCGCATGGTTACTACCTATGCAGCAGGACATTGAGCATTTTTATTTGGTTTCTGAGCTTGCATTCTTTGCAGGAGAACAGCCAAAGTTAAGTCTGATACAACTCAAAAAATTGAGTCATCAACTGATGCGTTTAGAGTCTATCTAAATCTTAAAATATATGATTATTGTATAAATGAGCGATTTTTTTCATCATTCAGGTATTGAGTATCCTTTGCTACTGATGCTGCTTCTTTTGGGATTATTCCCTTGGTTTGTACGCGGACATGAGTCATTCCCACATCCATCTTTGCTGAGCCTACCTAAAGATACGCTTTCAATTTGGGTAGAGCGCGTATGGCGTTTGCTCGGGTCGCTACTCATCATGTTTATGGTACTTGCTCTTGCTGGCATTTACTGGGGAGAACCAGTGGTTGAAAGGGTCGGTCGTGGCGCTCACATCATGATGGTGCTTGATAGAAGCGCGAGTATGAATGATGACTTTGCAGATAAACCAGCAGAAGGTAGTGTCTCTAAAATGGCTGCGGCGCGACGTGTATTACAAACATTTGTAGATAAAGGCCATGAAGATTTAATTGGCATGGTTACGTTTAGCACATCACCCATTTTAGTCGCACCGTTAGGTGGGGACAGAGAGGCTGTGAAGTCTGCCTTAAAGGCAACTGACGCTGGTGGGATGGGGTTTACTGCGATTGCGCGAGGGTTGGGATTAGCGCTGGATTATTTTGAAGGAAAACCTATGACAGGTTCCCGCGTTGTTTTATTAGTCTCTGATGGTGGTGCGCATTTGGATATGAAAACACAAGATATGCTACGGACTATGTTTGTTAGGCAGGGTGCTTCACTTTACTGGATTTTTCTGAGATCGGCGAATGGTGCCAGCTTATCTGCGCCACCAGAAGAGGGGCGTGAGGACGCTTATCCAGAGTATCACTTACATCAATTTTTTAGCACATTAGGGGTGCCATACAAAGCTTATGAGGCTGAAAGCCCACATGCTGTAGAGACAGCAATGGCGGATATTGCACGTTTGAAAAATCAACCTGTGCGCTATTTTGAGGCAGCCCCACGACATAATTTAGCAAGCCTATTTTATCTGCTAGCGTTGTTGTGTGGCTGTGGCTTATTTGCATTACATTTAACGGAGGTTAAGCAATGGCGCGCCACCTGAACATCATGCCATTGATGGTTGTTGTACTCATTGTTTCGATGGTTACCATTGTGATGACAGCTAGAGGTTTGTATTTAGCCAATCGCTATAACGACAATCTAAATAGCAATCGACTACATAATACCACTACACATGAGGCTGTTTTTGCAGATGCCTATCTATGGAAACAAAAAGCAAACGACCAAAAGTCATTAGCTTTATATGCCAGTATTACAAATTCAAAAGATACGAATATTGGTCAATCTGCGCATTACAACACCGCAAATATTTATTTAAGCCAAGCAACTAAACTACTTGATGATCATGGCTTAGAAGCATGGGATAAAGCCATGCCACTATTATCGTTGGCTAAAGAAAGTTACCGTGACGCATTACGCCTTAAACCAGATTGGATAGATGCTAAGTACAACTATGAACTAGCGCTCAGGCTATCTCCCATCATAGAGAGTCAGGGTAGAAAAGCATCTAAAGAAGATGAGGAAGAAAAAGACATGGGCGTTCCTCCCGATGGCTGGCCATCAATTCCTGGGTTTCCACGTGGTATGCCATGATAAGTTGGTGGCATAAGCTAGATATACGAGGTAAAGCATTATTGCTTGCAATCATATTGTTAGTGATTTGCTTATTTCAGCCACACATGAAGTTACCTAAACGTGTATATGACTGGTTGATTGTGCTTGACATCACACAAAGCATGAACGTGCGCGATATGCAGCTAAGTGAACGCTCTTTAAGCCGCTTAGTGTTTGCTAAAGAGGGTGTTCGCGAGGCATTACGTGCATTACCATGTGGTTCGCGGGTCGCGTTAGGCTTATTTACAGAGCGAAACACAACCACCATTACACATCCGTTAGAGGTGTGTACTCATTTTAGTGCATTAGATGAAACTGTTTCACGTTTAGATTGGCGTATGGCTTGGGCTGCTGACTCTTTTATTAGTCATGGCTTATTTGATGCGATTGCAAAAACTGCAAAAATTGATGACCAAATGAATATTGCATTCATCACTGACGGCCATCAGGCTCCTCCCGGAAACCCTGACTATATGCCTAAGTTTGAAGGTAAAGCCGGGCAGGTAAAAGGTTTAATCGTAGGGGTTGGTGGTTTAAAGCCAAGTTTAATTCCTAAGTTAGATGACAAAGATAATATTACTGGCTATTGGGAGTTAGATGACGTGCAACGATATGCAACTTTTGGCATGGCAAGAGTGCAATCAGCATTGGAAATGGAACAACAGCAAGCAGATGGAATGCACGGGCGAAACGCACCTCATGGTAGTGCCCCTACAGAAATTAATCATGCCAATCTTTCTGGACAAGATCAGGCTAGTTTAAAAAAATTGGCAAACGAAACAAGGCTTAACTACATAAATCTCCAAGAGGTTAATCAACTGAATGATGCATTTTCTAGCAGGAAAATGTCTGTATGGCGCATGGCAGATACTGATCTACGTCCATGGTTTGCTATACCAGCGATGTGCCTAATCATTTTATTTTTTATACCAGCTACCTTTTTAAACCAATTATTTCAACGTGTGATTAAGAGAAAGAGAAAATGAAGAGAATATATGCACTAATTTTGATGGCAGTTGCAGCACCAGCGATTGCACACGGACCAACCCCACAAAAAACTGATCAGTCTGCGCTGATTGGCGCAGCACCTGATGTGGTTTGGAAACTATTAAGTGAACCATGTGCGATTAAAGATTGGCATCCTGATGTCGTTGGATGTGAGTCAATAACTCCACTTAAGCGTACATTAGTACTAAAAAACGGTAGCAAAATTAACGAAGAAATTGATGAAATATTACCTAGCGAAATGAGTATTTCATATCGCTTGGGTGATATTGATATTAAAGCCTTACCTGTCAGTTCATTGACTGGGCGCCTCAAGGTAAGTGCTGATGGTGCTGGTTCTAAAGTGATGTGGGTGGCGCGTTATTATCGTGCTGATACAACAAACGAGCCTCCCAAAGGTCTGGATGATGAATCTGCATTAAATGCTGTCAACGCTTATGTTAAAGCCGCATTAGTTGGTTTAGAAAAGCCTGTACCAAAAAAGTGAAATCCCCTAAAGAATCAACAAAAGGGCAGGATTCTTGGTGGGGAAAATTTAAGCGCTTATTTAGTTAAAGTTGTTTAAAACTATCTGTGACATGAGTGAGTGAAATGCGCATTACCAATTTGATGCCTGCATTTAATCTTTCCTTAACATTAGCTGAAATTTTAGCTAGTGCATCTGAGCTGATAGCCTCTAATTTCTTAGGGCTATCAGATTAGCCTTTCTCACAAAAGGCATCACGTAATTTTCTAATACCTAGCGATAGCTCCTTTACATCTAGACTACCAAAACCAAGTCTAATTGCATGGACTTCTTGAGATGAGGCTGAGAAAAGCGTACCAGGTAGAATGCGTACGTTCTTATTTAGCGCATTTTTCTCTATCTCATTTATATTTAAGCCGTGATTAAGGCGTAACCAGAATGCAAGCCCTCCGCTAGGCTCATCAAAATTTACAAAATCACTTAACTGGCTATTCACTAGATTCATTAAGACATTCCGACGTTCGTTATAAATTTTAAATGTTCTGCGAATATGCCGTTTAATCTCGCCAGAGATCATCAACTCTGCAACCACTAACTCGGTGATTGAGTTGCCTTGTCTATCAATTAACATCACCTCATGCGCACACTGATCAATAAATGCTTTTGATGCAACGAGATATCCAACGCGTAGCCCAGGCGCGAGCACCTTGGATAGTGATCCTACATAGATAACTCTATCACCATGATTGGTGCTTGCCAGTGGAAATACTGGGCGATGCGAAAAGTGAAACTCGTGGTCGTAGTCATCTTCTACAATGGTGAAATCATATTGCTTGGCAAGCATGAGTAGTTTTAGTCTACGTTCTGCAGTCATAATGACGGTGGTAGGAAACTGATGGTGAGGAGTGACGTAAATGGCTTTAATGGGGAATTTTCTGCACAGTTTTTCAAGTGCGACCACATCTATGCCATATTTATCCTGACCTACGGTCAGGATTTTTGCACCACATGACTGGAATGCTTCCCTTGCAGGTGGGTAACTTAAATCTTCCACAACGACATAATCATCATGCTTGGTTAAAACGCGAGCAGCCAAAAAAATCCCCATTTGGCTACCGCGTGTAGTACAAACTTTATTTTCATCAACATTAAGACCTCTTTCCATATTGAGCATGGTCGCAATGGCTTGGCGTAACGCTATGGAGCCTCTTGGGTCACCATACCCAAGCTTATTGGCTTTTTTGGGGCCGAGTAATATATGCCTAAATGCACGCGAAAGCGTATCGCAAGGAATCAAACGTGTATCTGGAATCCCGTCGTTGAAATCAATCGTACTAGCAGAAGATGTTTGATATAAAGTTTGCGTACCTGTTGTATCTTCTGAGCTAGAAGCTATCTTGTCGTTTACTTGGCTGGCACTTTCCAAGGCAGTGAAGTTAGGTAAGTCAGCAGAAACAAAAGTACCCCTTCTGCTTTGTGTGGTAAGCCAGCCTTGAGCAATCAGTTCATCATATGCCAGCACAACGGTTTTTCTATTTACCTTGAGTTTTTCAGATAAATCCCTTGTGCCCGGCATTGCAGTTGACGGTGCAAGCCTACCTCTTTGAATTTCATCAATAATTTGTTGTGCAATTTGCAAATAAACAGCTAATCCAGAAGTGTGCGTAATCGTTAAGTTGAGACTCCATGAGCGAAGCATTTCTTATCCTTTACAACATTATTTAGCTGATAAAACGCATTGGAAAAACAAAAAACGGCTGTAATCAACCGAAATTTACAGAAAACTGGCTGATGTAAACCATATTGTAACTCTAAATTCTACTGGACCAGTTAGCTTATTTAAACTGGATGGTTCTTTGGTTTTTACATTCTGTTACATTGCATTCACTACTTGTTACAACGAAATTGAAAGTTTTGTAACCCTTAACTTGGTTCCACTCATTGAACCTTTTAACAACAATGGTTAGTAAAGGAATACTCATGTCACCACCACTAGATCATCAATTAACAGACTGGCGTAATCATGCTTTAAAGCTAGAAAATGAAGTTAAAAAAGTTATCGTCGGCCAAGATAAAGCCATTAGGTTAATGAATATTGCCATTTTTGCGCGTGGTCATGTATTGCTGGAAGGTGGCGTAGGTGTGGGCAAAACCACATTGTTACAGTCTATTGCACGATGTATTGGCGGTGCTTATGAGCGAATTGAAGGTACGGTAGACTTAATGCCGAACGATTTAATTTATCACACATATTTAGGTGAAGATGGTAGGCCAAAAATTGATGAAGGTCCTTTACTACGCGCAGGTGAAAATTTATCTGTTTTCTTTTTTAATGAAATCAATCGGGCCAGACCACAAGTACATGCCCTAATGTTGCGCGTGATGGCAGAGCGACATATTAGTGCCTTCAAAAAAGAATACCGGCTGCCACATATGGTAGTGTTTGCAGATAGAAATCAGGTTGAAAAAAATGAAACCTTTGAAATTCCATCAGCAGCACGTGACAGATTTATGATGGAAATACCGATTGAGATTCCAGAGGATCGCGAATTAAGAAAATCACTCATGTTCAATGTGAAGTTCCAACACGCTGAAAACCTGACCAAGCAAGTAGAGTCTAATGTACTGCAGTTTGATCAACTCAATCAATTTTCAGATACGCTACAAAGCCACATCAAATCAAGCCCAACGCTGGAAGATTACGCAATCGACTTATGGGAATCCACTCAGTCACCAGCCAAATTTGGCATAAAAATGGACAGCGTTGATGTGAATCGTTTAGTCCATACAGGTGCTAGTCCTCGTGGCATGGGTATGCTACTTAAGGCGGCTCGTGTCAATGCATGGTTGATGAATCGAGATAGTTTGTATCCTGAAGATATTCATGCCGTGTTTCATGAGTTAATTGCACATAGACTAGTATTTAACTCTATGTATGAGAACCGCAGAACTCAGTTGGCGCGTGAGTTTACAACACAGATATTAAACACTGTTGCTGTACCAGCACAGGCTAAAGCAGCATGATTCCAGCATACGCCAAACCATTCTCATATCAAATCCCCTGGAAGTCCAGCAGCATTCATGCTGGTGATCACCGAGGCTCCCAGCGCGGATTAGGGTTTGAATACAGGGGTAACGTCTCGCTGATTGATCATCCGGATGCTAGGCGCATGGATTTACGTCAGACCTTGCGAGACCCTTATGAGCAGATACAAGTTAAGTTGTTCAATCAGGATAATACGACGCCTATTTTTGCCGTATGCGACTGCTCAAGCTCAATGCAGTATAAGGGATATGTGCGTAAGCTTGATTTGGCAATGGAAGTCGCTGCATCTGTCGCTTATTCAGCGTTTAATGCTGGGGATGTATTTAGCTTCATAGGCTACAACCATGAAGTGCTTGAAGATTTTACTTTGCCTTTAAGTCATCACGTATACCAATCTTTTGAATTGATTGATCAGTTAAAAAATTACAAACAGATGCATATTGATGCTGATGGCATTCTAGAAGTGCCGCAATATCTTAGTCAGCATCGTGGGTTGGTATTTTGGATTTCTGATTTTCACATGCCATTAGAACTGCTTGAGCAGGCACTCAACGCAATGTCTGTGCATCAAATTGTTCCAGTAGTGCTTTGGGATGATCAGGAGTATAAAAAGCTGCCTAAGTTTGGGTTTGGCAACATGCTAGACCCCGAAACAGGAATGAGTCGCAGCATTTTCTTTAGAGATTCAGTGAGAAAGCAATTTGAAGCAGTGTTTATGAAACGTAAAGAACAGTTGGAAAACATCTTCGCAAGTTTTGATTACCAGCCAATTTACCTGAAAGAGTCCTTTAATGCTGAATTGATGTCTGAGTATTTTGAACAATTTATGGGCTAAGTAAGGCTTTTGCACACACCTTAAAAAAGATATTAAGAATCTATGAAAAATTTTAAAACCAAGTGTTATGTTTTATTAGGGATGTTTGCGATTTTTAACGGTGCTATCGCGCAGGAATCGAAAATATCTGAAGCTAAAATCATTAGTGTTATTAATCCATTACAGAGCCACAATATTCAAGTCGGTGATGTATTGTCTAGAAAAATTATATTAGACGTTAAGGCACCTTATCAATTATCACTACAAACATTGCCAATGAAGGGAGTAAGACATGACGATGTTGAGTTAAGTCAGATCAGCATTACTCAGTCAGCCTCTAAAGAGGGAATACAGTACAACATTGATTTGCGGTATCAGGTGTTTAGTGCAGTATTTGTGCCCAGCGTGTTGCAATTACCAGCAGAAAAATTTGCACTTACTGGGGGTCCGCAGGCATTGTCGGTTAATCTTCCTGCTTGGAAATTCTGGTTTTCTTCTTTAGCCCCAAAAGGGATGACTAAAGCAAGAGAAAACATGCATATGCAGTTTAAACCTACCCAAATTGATTTGCAGCAACATAAAAATAAGCTGATTGTTTTTACTGGAATCCTAATGGTTGGTTTACTAGGCTTGGTTTACATCAACGCAGATAAGCGCTGGTTGCCGTTTATGAATGGCGCTTTTGCTAAAGCACATCGAAAACTGAAGAAACTACCTAAAAATGCTGAGGGTGAGAAGCAAGCACTAAGTGATATGCACCAAGCATTTAATCAACTGCATGGTAGTAATCTCTTTGCAAATGAATTGAATAGCTTTTTGACTAAACATCCAGCATTTGTGAAACTCACAAAAGAAATTGAAGCGTTCTTTGAGCAGTCTAATCAAGCGCTATTTGCACAGAAAACTCAAAGTAGTGAACAGCTGATGGCTGACTTAATGGTATTAAGTCGTCGCTTACGTGATTGTGAACGGGGCGTTTGATGACATTACTTAACCCATGGTTTCTTCTGCTACTTCCACTCGCATTTGTGCCATTTTGGCTGAAAAGTCATCAAGGTCAGATGTATTCTTGGCTAGCGTTAGCGCCAGAAGATAGATTTTCAGAAATTGCTAATCACATTGTTAAAGCAATCATTACTTTACTGTTATTGAGTATTATTTTTGCGCTTGCATCGCCTCAAGGTGCAGAGAGAAAAATACAAAAAATTGGTAAAGGTGCCCAGACGGTATTGGTAATTGATCGTAGCGTGAGTATGGATAAGCCTTTTGCTGGGGACCCTACTAGCGGTGTGGCCACCGAAATCAAATCAGCGGCTGCTAGGCGTCTTATCACCAAGTTTATTAATGAACGCCCAGACGACATGATGGGGGTAGTCAGTTTTACAAACTCAGCTTTGTATAACGTGAAAATCACAAATAATCGAGAGGCCATTCACTCTGCTATCAAAGCGGCTACTAGTTCGGCATTGAATCAAACTAATATCGGCTCTGGAGTAACGGAGGGTATTGCCATGTTCGATAAGATTCAAAGCTCAGGCTCTCGTGCAGTGATTTTGTTGTCGGATGGTGCAGGGAAAATTAGCCCTCGTGTTAAGCAAAAAATTGCAGAGCAACTAACGGATAAAAAAATAAATTTGTATTGGATCGTGTTGCATGAGCCAGACCAAGTCAGCATTTTCACCAAGCAAAAATTTAGAGAGGGCGAGGTCACAAGCCTTGAGCTTCATAAATACTTTAGTAGCCTTAAAATTAAGTACAAGGCATTTGAGGCAGATAACCCAACGACACTGCAAGCAGCTTTGCAGTATATCGATTCAAAAGAGAAAAATGTCATTCAATATACAGTGACTGTCCCAGGGCATGACTACTCAAAAAACTTAATCATCATGGCATTGGTACTTGCCTTACTTATATTAATCATTAAAAATTTAAGGGTACACTCATGGCAAAATACATAAAAAACAGCAACCTTATATTTGGGCTGCTTCTTATGGCAGGTCTGATTGGGACCATATATGAAGCTTACCAATATAGAAAAATTTCATTGGTCAATCAGGCAATTGCGACTAATCAACAAATTAATGACAACGCCTTCCCATATCAACAAAAGTTTGCAGCAGCTTATGATCAGGGGAGTAAGCAAGATTATAAGCATGCAGTTCAGACTTATGGGCAATTGTTGGAAACAAACCCCTCTATGACTGAGCAGGCCAAAATACAATTTAACATCGCGAACAATTTATTTATATTAGGTCTTGTTCGCCGAGTGAATGAGGATGGTTCGCTGCAAGATGATGCAAGGTATGCCTATACGCAAGCCAAAATGGCCTACGAGCAATCGTTACGTTTAGATCCAACTTTGGGCTCAGTAAGGTTTAACCTTAGTTTGTTGCAATCCACTTTAGCCCAGAATACAAAAATAGCGCTTAAGGAACAGTCCGCAATGGAACTTAGCAACCTACCGATTGGATTGCCATGAATAAGCTATTCACTTGGTTTAAAAGTAACTACGAAACGGCTCTCTACATAGTGGCATCAGCACTATTATTGCTTGCTTTAATTAAGCCTGAAATTCAATTAAAGCAGGAAGTGCATAATTATCTGTTACTGGCAGATGTTTCACAAAGCATGAATGCTGAGGATGTAAAACTCAACAACCAAAATGTCAGCCGTATGGCATATACGAAGCACTTAATGACTAAAATTGTAGAATCATCACCATGTGGTACACATATCAGTGTCGGAGTTTTTGCATCAGACAATGTTGCTTTACTGATAAACCCTTTAGAGGTGTGTGAAAACTATGATGTGCTTAATGACACCATCGACCATATTGAATGGCGTATGGCGTGGAAAGGCGATAGTCGATTAACGATAGGCGTGCGCGCAGCTGCTACTTTATTTGACTCATTAAACACACCAGCAAAGCTACTTTTCTTTACTGATGGTGACGAAGCGCCAAAGCTTAATGTAACCATTAGGCAGAACCTAGATGGCGTACAAATAGGTAAACACGTGCTGTTCGTTGGTGTTGGGGGCAAAGAACATGTCGCTGTGCCACGCTATAATTCCTTAAATAAATGGGTGGGGTTTTGGCCATCAGGGGAGAATAATAGTACAGGTGGTGGTGTGAACTACACCGATACTAGTCAGGATGAGCCTGATCCTCAAGTTGCTTCCGCAGAATATGATCGTTACTTATCGAAGCTTGAGGATGAGCACCTTAAAGAGTTAGCAGCGGAAATTAAAGCGAGTTATATAGAAGGTAGCAATACGCCACAGTTTTATGAGTATGTGCAAGAGCAAAAACCTGCTGCTAGTTTTGTGACTGCATATTCAGTGCGATGGATATATTTAGTGCTAGCGATGATGTTGATATTGGCTACGTACATACCAAGCATGCTTAGACGCTAATTTAAATTAGCCACTATTCTCAAAGTTATTATTTTAGAAATTAAAAATTTGAATTGGTAAAATTATTACCATGGAAATTGAGCGTCTAAATCTTTAGAAAAATTTAGACGCTCATTAGAACATAAACTTCTAATCGTTAATTAACGACCTTGTTTTTATTATCAGAAGTCGTAACGAATCCCACCAAACACCTGACGACCACGGCCAACAGACATACCATCTACACGGCTTGCTAAGTATTCACGGTCAGTTAAGTTATACCCGCTCACAAAGTAAGTCGCTTTAGACCCCACTGGTTTGAAGTTCACAGAAGCGTTAAACAATGTATAAGATGGCACATCACCAGCTAAACCAGATAATGCAGCATCGACTGGATCTAACACTCTAGCAAAAGCATCAACTTCTTGCTTACTGATGTAAGTAGCGCCAATGCGCGCGTCTAACCCTACTGGATGTTGATAACCTACGCTAACAGATGCTAAATGACGTGGTGCATAAGGTAAACGATCACCACTGACAATACCACTGTCAGCATCTGGACCATCTTTCTTGAACTTCGCTGTGAAGGTATTGGTGTACGAACCTAATACATAGATATTATGCGCTGTGTTGTAAATTGTACCAAAGTCGATACGACCTCCCAATTCCAAGCCAGACATCTGTGACTCACCACCGTTCACAAACTCACCAGAACCGTTATTCACGACAATGTCGTCAAATTGAGTATGGAACAAGGTAGATGCGAAGCTTACCCCTTTGAAGTAGTTTGAACGCACACCGATTTCCCAGTTAGTGCTGGTTTCAGGTTTGGTTTTATCTACAACAGCAGAGTCAGGGCCATCAGCACGTAAATCACGGTCAGGACGTGGTGGCGCAAAGCCTTTATGCACACCACCAAAGAAAGTCGTATTGGCAATCCCATTCCAAGCAACCCCTAAACCAGGCAACACCTCAGTTTGGTTGTTAGTTAGTTTAGATTCAGGGTTGTTTTGCACTTCACCATCAGCACGTCGTACATCGGTCTTGATTTTAATATCTTCGATACGCACCCCTGGTGTAATGGCCCAGTCATTCACGTGGAACGTGTTTTGTGCGTAATAAGATTTAGCCTCAACTTTGATACCGATATCTTCACGTGATAACGAATTAGCCTGCGCATAAGATAGACTTTGGAATCTTGGGTCAGCACCACGGAACTGCCTTCTTCTAATGTCTTCTTCATGGTAACGGAAACCAAGCACTGCATCACTGTCGACACCAAATAAATTATGGCTCACATCTAAACGTGGCTCAATACCCCAGTAGTTATAGCTTCTAGGGCGATGGCGACCACCACACTGCTCTGCCGTAGCTTCGGTCAATTCTAAACCACTACATCTATCCATCACGGTAACACCCGTTGATTCGCCAGCGTCATCGTCGTCATAACCACCAGGTGCATCGGTCTGACGGAATGAACTACGGTATGAATGAGCATAGTACGCTTGAGTTGATAACTTCATTTTGTCATCAATTTGGAAAATATGTTGTAACTGTGCAGATTTACGCTCATGTTCAAAGAAGTCATTCTTGCCTGATGGCGCTTGGAATTTATCTCTTGCATAATCAACTTCACCCAAGCCTGTTTCAGACACGTGAGACTCTTCTTTGTAATAGCCAAGTTTAGCAATTAGAGTTTGACGATCCGTTAGATTTAACTGGCCTTTTAATGTGTATTCCTCTACATCAAAGTCGTGATTATCACGAATACCATCGCCTTCTTTTTTAATCGCGTCGACCATGATGCCGCCGCGTTCATTGCCGTAACCTACGTTGGCATGTAAGCCATAAAAGTCGTTATTACCACCCACTGCGGATACGCTACCTGCCAAGCCGTCTTTAGGAACTGGTTTAGTCACAAAGTTAATCATGCCGCCTACTGTTTGTGGGCCATAAAGTACTTGACCTGAGCCTTTAACGACTTCAATACGGCTAACACGGTCTAGCATAGGAATATAGTGAGAGGAAGGGTCGCCATAAGGAGCTAAGAATAAGGGCATACCATCTTCAAGTAACAGTGTGCGTGAGGTACGGCGTGGATCCATACCGCGGATACCAATATTTTGTGCTAAACCTAATGGGTCTTCATTTTGTACGACATTCACACCTGGTACGTTACTTAGTGCTTCTTTAATTGAGAAGGGGCGGCTTGCTTCAAGTTCTTTTTCACTGACAATATCGAAAGAGCCAGGCACTGACTCTAATTTCTCAGGCAAAATACCTGTTACTTCCACTTTGTCTAACTTAATCGCTTCTTTAGTTTCGTCCGCGTACACTGGTTGTATAAATACAAGCGGAATTAGGGTAGCTAATACTTTCTTTTTAAACATCATAATAATAAACCTCGGATTTACATGAGAGGTTGAATTATCCAGCTAAAAATACATGCAAATAGATGAACATATTCACGCTGACATATAGGAAAAAATCCCTATGTTTACAAAATGTGTTTTTAGTAAGATTGATAATAAGGAGATAAATACATAAAAATAATAAAATGATAAGTGTGCTAATTGAATTTTAGATTAGTCCTATACTAGGAGTGGTCAATTTCAGATCCGTAGTATTTTTTTCATTTTAAAGCTACGGCTGTATAGCTTGATACTCTTCGTTTGTCGATGATTTTAATAGGTGATGAATGAGTTGATTACAAAGGGATAAAATCCCAAGTTTAAAGTGGTATAACTCCCTAGGAGCATTGATATTGTTATTGTTAAACTGGGCACCAGTTAATCTCCAAATTAGCTAGATAAGTACCTTTTAAGCCATGTAGCCAAAACTACGTGGCTTTTTTTTATAGTTCGGGAGTTTCTCCTGTATCTGTTTTTGAAAATCTCATTAAAATGCATCGGTAACTTAATCTTCAACTCATATGAATCTTAAACTCAGACTTAATCTAATCATTACAGCATTGCTATTGTTAGTCATGTTGATTGGTGCATTGTTGATGATTCGCAACGCACGTGACGATGTACGTGCGGAGGTGGAGTCAACAGCATTGTTAGCACTGCACCTATTAGATGCTGAGATTCTGCACTACACCTCAGATTATGTGTGGTTAAACGGCGTTAATCCTAACAGGGCATCAATATTTAGATTGCAAAGTCTTGAGAATGTGCGTCATTTGCGCATTGACTTTTTTGATGCCAGAGGGAACCTTAGAGATAGTAATCGCCCTGTAGCTAAAGTAGATGAGTGGCCTGCCCCCCCATGGTTTTTAAACGCAATGGATGCCGTTTCTGAGACGATGCCTCCCATTAAAAGACAAATATTTGCTAATGGAAGAATATTAGGTGAGTTAGTTGTTACGCCTGACCCATCTTATGAGATTGCAGAAATCTGGAGTGACATACTAGGGATATTGGTATTGGTGTCCATCTTTTTCGTCGTGGTAAACGCAATGATTTATTGGGCAGTTGGGCGAGCGCTTCGCCCAGTTAATCGTGTGTTGGTTGCATTGTCGGAGCTAGAGCAAGGCAACTTAGATTCACGTTTGCCAAGCTTTACCTTGCCTGAACTGACCGACATAAGCGGTAAATTTAATGCAATGGCCGAAACGCTGCAAAACAGTATTAAAAGTAACCATCAACTAACGCAACAAATGATTAGCTTGCAAGAGGATGAGCGAAAAAGCCTAGCTCGAGATTTGCACGATGAAGTTGGGCAGCATTTAACCGCTATTCATATTGATGCTTCCACAATTTTACATGCTAAAACGATTGACGATGCGCGTGAAAGTGCCAAAGCGATTGATGTGGTGGCAAGGCAAATGATGAATATCGTCCACGGCATGTTGCAACGCCTAAGACCTGGCAGCTTAGACGAGCTTGGACTTAAAGCAGCCTTACAAGATTTAATTGATACTTGGGTGCAAAGAAACCGCAGTATTGCAGTAGATGTATCGCTCTCAGGTGATTTTGTCGGTGCTGATGAGACTGTGACGATTGCAATATATCGAATTGTTCAAGAGTGTTTAACGAATATTGCGCGACATTCAGATGCTACTAAAGTCGTCGTGAGTCTTCACCGAGAATCTGACGAACTCATATTAAGTGTGGAAGATAATGGCAAAGGGTTTAATCCAAAATTGGTTTCATCGGGCTTTGGTGTTGCTGGTATGCGAGAGCGCGTGCAGGGGCTGGGCGGTCATTTTGAACTCAACAGCCGAGTTGGTTTTGGTGTGCAAATTCAAGCGAAGTTGCCATTTAAAAAGAAAGTAATGTGATGAGTATTGGTATTCGTATTGTGTTGGTGGATGACCATGCCGTTGTACGGTCAGGTCTGAGGCGTTTGCTAGAGCAAAACACAGGCATGCATGTAGTAGCAGAGGCAGATAGTGGGGAGCAGGCATATCAGTTGTATGGTGAGCATTTGCCGGATGTTTTAGTGATGGACATGTCGATGCCAGGGATGGGTGGGCTAGAGTCGTTAAGAAGAATTCTGACGCGTTACCCATCAGCACGAATTGTTATTTTTTCGATGCATGAGAACGCTGCATTTGCATCACAGGCATTATCTGCTGGTGCGCGTTGTTATGTTGCAAAGTCTGGCGCAGCTGATGATTTGGTCCGTGCAGTTAAAGAGGCTTCTGCTGGTAGAGGTTACCTAAGTCCGTCAGTTGCACAAAATATCGTATTACAAACAATGTCTGGTGGCGAAGATCCTACACAGCGCTTATCTGCTAGAGAATTTGAGGTTTTTCGGATGCTAGCAGAAGGTAGCAATGTTGAAGATATCGCGTTAACGCTCAAAATTAGCCAAAAAACAGTGGCGAACTATCAAACCTTATTAAAGCAAAAGCTCGGAATATCTAGTCCAGTAGAGTTGGTCAGATTGGCAATGCGTCATGGCGTGATAGAGAGTTAAGCTAAGATATTTTTAGATTGATCCCTTGAGTTACCACCACCATCACAAGTTTTACCGATTAATTTTCGGCAGTTACCCTAATTTTGTATAAGGACGTTATATGAATCAATCTTTTTCGTTGCGGAAATTACCTCTGACATTGCTGTTTTTATTGTCTAGTCATCTTACCTTTGCTGGGTTTGATGAAGGTAAGGCTGCGATGCTAAGCCATGATTACACTAAAGCGATGCAAGAGTTTTTACCATTAGCTAAAAATGGTGATGTTAAGTCGCAACACATTGTAGGCATGATGTATGACGAAGGTCAGGGAGTGAAGCAAAGTTACGTAGATGCAGCGCTTTGGTATGAAAAAGCTGCGTTGCAAGGTGACTTAGATTCTCAGTATAACTTGGGTGTGATGTACGCACAGGGACAGGGCGTTGCAAGAAGTGATGAGAAGTCTGCCTCATGGTTTAACAAAGCGGCTGAAAAAGGACATGTACTTTCCCAATTTGCCTTGGGTAGAATCTATACCATAGGTCGGGGCGTAAAGAAGGATGATAAGGTAGCAGCAAAGTGGTATCGCAAGGCGGCTGAACAAAATCACTTTAAAGCCCAGTTGGTTTATGGACAGATATGCGCTGAAGGACGGGGTGTACCTAAAAGTGAAAAAGAAGCGGCTAAATGGACTCAAAAATCCGCAGAGCAGGGCCACATGAAAGCGCAATATGCCCTTGCACAAATGTATAGAGATGGCCGTGGCGTCATAAAGAATAATGCACTTTCATATGCTTTGTTTGATGTCGCAGGTCGCGATGGACATGGCGCGGCAGTTCAAGAGCGTGATGCGTTACTGAAGGTCGCGACGCCAGAGCAAATTGCACAAGGTAAGTTGCTTGCTTCTCAATGGGTTAAAGCTAGTCCCATCATAATATCAGAGGCTAACCCATTGAAATTAAAATAATTAATATCTTTATAGTCTCCATATTAAGGCCATCTAACGATGGCTTTTTTTATTTTAATATCCCAGTCCATGCAGGATTTTATCCCGACTATACGCAGGAACTCTTCTCATGTACTGCAACGCAACTTTGCCTATAGTGCTAACACGTAATCAACATGTAACTAGATGTAACACGTTGGATATGCAGTAGTTCCTAATAACCGAATCAATGGGGGATGTATGAAACAACCAAACTTTACATTACGCTCAGGTTTACTAGCTTTAGGTGCTTTGGCATTTATAGGGATGGTAGGTCAGGCGTCTGCAAATGAAGAAATCATCAAGCGCAGTAAAGATCACAATATGTGGGCGGCACCAGGCCAAAACTTAGCTTTGCATCGTCATAGCCAGTTAAAAGATATCAATACTAAAAACGTAAAAGACCTACAAATGATCTGGTCACAATCTTCAGGCACATTACGTGGTCATGAAGGTCAGCCAGTGGTCGTTGAGCATAATGGTAAAACCATGATGTATATGGTTTCAGGTTGGCCAAATATTGTGCAAGCGCTAGATTTATCTGATCCTGATCATCCAAAACAAATTTGGAACTACACCAAAAAAACTGACCGTGATGAATCAGCAGTGCCACGTGCATGTTGCGATACGATCAACCGTGGTTTGAACTACGCTGATGGTAAAGTGGTGTTCCATACCTTGGATGGCTTCTTGATTGCACTGGATGCTGCCACAGGTAAAGAAATTTGGGTAACTAAGCATGCGTTCCCAGAAAAAGGTGAAACACACTCAGGCCCTGCAATGGTGGCTGAAGGTTTAGTGATTGCTGGTTTTGGTGGTGATGATTTTGCTGCACGTGGTCGTACTGTTGCCTATGATCTAAAAACAGGTAAAGAAGTGTGGAAATGTCACAGCACAGGTTCAGATAAAGACCTATGTATGACACCAGAAACCAATAAAGCGAATCCACATTATGGTTTATATGGCCAAAACACTGGTTTAACTTACCCAGGCGATGAGTGGAAAATTGGTGGCGGTGCACCTTGGGCATGGTTTAGCTATGATCCAAAATTACGCATTATGTACGCAGGTACAGGTAATCCAGGTCACTGGTCTCCAGCTTACCGCTGCGGTGAAACAGGTGCAAACTTAACGCATGAAAAATGTAACACACCTGATCCAAAAACCAATGTAGGTAAATACGACAATAAATGGTCTATGACTATTATGGCGCGTAAGGTAGATACTGGTGAAATGGTTTGGGCATACCAAAAAACACCATTTGACCAATGGGATTATGACGGTGTAAACGAAAACATCTTGGTAGACAACTTGGTTGTTGACGGTAAAAAACATGATGCTTTAGTGAACTTCGACCGTAATGGTTTTGCGTATGTGTTAGATCGTAAAGACGGTACATTGTTACGTGCTCATAAGTTTGTGACTGTAAACTGGGCTGAAAAAGTTGACTTGAAATCAGGTCGTCCTGTTAAAGTTAAAGAGCATTCACCATTTGATCGTGATGTAAATACACAAGCTTGTCCATCTGCAATGGGTGGTAAAGATCAACAACCAGCAGCAGTTGATCCAAAAGAACCAAACTTGTTCTATGTCCCAACAAATAACTGGTGTATGGAAGATGAGCCACAAGAACGTACACATACACAACAAGGTACTGTTTATGTATTTGCAAACGTGTATATGTATCCTGAAAAACCAGGTGTGACTGGTAAGTTGAAAAAATTCGACGTAGTGACTGGTAAAACAATCTGGGAAGTATCAGATCCATATCCAAACTGGAGTGGTGTGTTGGTGACTGATGGTGGCTTAGCATTCTACGGATCATTAGGCGGTGATTTCCGTGCTGTTGATCGTAAAACAGGCAAAGTGTTATGGCAACGTAAATTGGCATCAGGCATTATCGGCAACCCAATCACTTACAAAGTAAAAGGCAAACAATATGTGTCTGTATGGACAGGTATCGGTGGCTGGATTGGTTTACCAGTAACAGCAGGCCTAGATATGGATGACAAGTACGGTGCAATTGGTGCAACAGCAATGGCTAAAGCAACTGGTCTTGATAAGATTCCTCAAGGCGGCACATTGTTCACTTTCCGTGTTGATTAATGGTTTGTTAAACAGAAGTTGATTTAAATAAATCAGTAGGTGGTGCTTAAGCATTGCCTGCTGATTTTTTCATTGATCAAATGTTTCTTAGGTTTGTTTGTAATGAATATAACGATACGTTCATTACAAACCAGCTTGCGCAGACAAGTGTATTTATCACCAATATCATCGTCAAAATTTTAGCAATATCTTCCAATACCATTTTATTTTAGAGGTTATCAAGCAATGTTAAAGCATTTAGCGCCTAAAAAAGTCATCCCAATCATTACGTTGTTAACGCTTGGAATGGCATCAAGCTCTACAGTATTTGCTAACAATGACAGCATTTTAAGAGTATGTGCAGACCCAGGTAATATGCCCATGTCAAACGATAAGGGAGAAGGTTTTTCTAACAAAATTGCCAAAGTCATCGCAGAAGGCATGGGTAAAAGTGTGACTTACTTTTATCGACCATACTTAAATAGGGGGCTAACTCGCCAAACTTTTGATAATAACGAGTGTGATGTTCTGATGGATATGACCCCAGACGATGAGCGCATGCTAACCACTAAACCGCTTTATAAAAGTACCTTTGTGTTGGCTTACAGAAATGACAAAGGCATCGATATAAAAGACCTATCAGACCCTAAGTTATTAAATGATTACAAAGTGGGCGTATTTCAACACTCTGCAATTCGTACCGTGCTACAAGAGAATGGTATGAATCGTGCAAACACAATAGTGCGCACCATTGCGCATGATGCTGATTTAAGACCAGAAAGACAACCGCACATGGATGTGCAGTTAATGCTTGATGGTCAATTTGATGTTGCAGCGATATGGGGCCCAATGGCTGGCTGGTATAAAACCATTAAAAAAGAGCCAGTCACAATTTTACCGCTTAATCGTCTAGAAGATAAAACACCTATGGAGTTTCCGCTAGCGATTGGTATGCGTAAAAACGCTAAAGATTTAAAAGCGCAAATTGAAGCAGTGATGCTCAAAGAGAAAGATAAAATCAAACAGATATTTGATGAATACGGTGTACCGTTAGTCGAATGCAATGAATGTGTCATTTCAGGTGATATTCCATCACATGGCCCATATCAGGCATTGGTAAGAAAAGCTTATGTGCCTAAAAGTTCTGACATTTCAACATTACCAGCATTGATAGATGAAGCGTTAAAACAGGGTTCTACCTTAGATAAAGAGCTACATAACGCCACAATTGCACGCGATGCGACAAGGGTTGAGTATTTGTTAAAGCGTGGTGCAAAAGTAAATGCTAGAGATGATGAAGGCAAGACGCCTCTAATAGTCGCAGTAGCAAGCGGAGATATTAGTTTAATCAGTGGTTTACTTGCTTATGGCGCAGATCCAAACGCACAAGATCATGATGGTTGGACCGCAGCCATGCATGCTGTGCGTTCAAACGAGCCAAAAATATTTCGCTTAATGGGGCAATATAAAGCTAACTACAACTTAGTGAATAGTGATGACATGACCGCATTAGCCATGGCTGTGATGAATAACAAAGCCAATGCAGCAGTCGCTATGTTAGACAACGGCGCAAAACCAGACTTTGCAATGGGCGCGGCTAAGTACAATGCATTGATGCTGGCTGTAAAAAAAGGCAATCAGCAAATGGCACAAACCTTATTGCAATATAAAGCTAACCCAAATGCTAAAAATACAGGTGGATTAACACCACTGATGATTGCAGCATTTTCTAATCACGACATGATTGTGTCATTGCTATTAAAGGCAGGCGCTAACCCTAAGTTTAAAGATGACCATGGAAAAACAGCACTCATGCTTGCCAAAGAAAACGATGCGGATAAAGCCATCGTGCAGTTAGAAAAATCAATTTAACCCTTAGTGATGAGGTGTAAGGACTAAATCCCAATGCTTATTAGGATTTAGTCCGTGAATGAAAGTTAGCTATTCATCGTTAAATGGCATGTTAGTCGCAAGAACATTTTGAAGTAGATTATTTTTTGAAAGGTTGTATATGAAGTTGCATCATTTATTGTTGATTCTGTCCCTCAGTTTTGGCCTGTTCTCTGCTACCGCCAAAGCCGCAGATGAGCCAGCAACGGCCGAACAGGCAATTGGTGCTGATGGCTTTGCGATTCCTCAGCAGAAGAAAAAATTAGGTGATGCACCACCTCCACCAGCAGATGCAATGACACCATTAGAGCGCGTGAAGATCACGCCGATTGGAGAGTTGAAAAATCCTTACAAAGATAATGCTGACATGGTGAAATGGGGGCAAAAGCGCTACATGGGCAACAGCTGTAATGGCTGCCACGGCGGCACGGGTGGCGGTGGTATGTGCCCACCAATCTCCAACGAAACTTGGGTATATGGTAGTGATGATGATACCTTGTTCCGCCTCATTGCATTAGGTAGTGATGAGTATATGAAACAAACAGGTAAAACACGCAAAGGCCGTGAAAACGTTGTTGGCCCAATGCCAGCTTTCGGCGGCATTATCAAAACAGATGATGAAGTGTGGAGAATCGTGACATTCTTGCGCTCTATCTATCGCGGTGACCCATCAAGAGCTGATTGGTAATTGAGTTCATGCCAATCTTTAGGGTGTTAATCAAAAGCTTGCCAGTGATCACCGGCGGTCTTTTTTTATGTGTCATGAATACGGCAGATGCTGAACCTCGTGCTTATATTACTAATCAGGGCGAAAATTCAGTGTCTGTCATCTCACTGATGACCAATCAGGTAATTTCAACAATCGTGACATCTAAAGCCCCAGTTGGGGTGGCGATTGATGACATAGACAATAAGCTATATGTGTCAAATGTTGAAGGTCGTTCTATTTCTGTCATCGACATGAAAACCAATCTAGTCTTAAGTGAAATCAAGCTGACCATTGCCCCTGTTGGTATTACTTTAAGTAAAAGTGGCGGTCAACTTTTTGTGGCAGATTGGTTTCATGATCAAGTGCTTGTGTTCGATACCACTACACTCAAGCAGACGGGTGAAGTCGCAATAGGAAAAGCACCGTCTGGTATGGTAGTGAGCCGTGAGGGCGCAACCTTGTATGTAGCCAATCGTGATAGTGACGATATTGGTGTGATTGATATACGTAGCCAAACGCTTGTGAATAAAATTTCAGTGGGTAAACATCCATTTGGGGTTGCATTAGGTGGAGATGGGAAAACGCTTTATGTCGTCAATGTTGAGAGTAACTCAGTCAGCATGATTGATACAAGAAAAGACATCGTCATTGCAACCATATCAGTAGGCGAGCACCCCTATTGCGTGACGACCAATGCAGATGGCACCCTAGCTTATGTCACTAATACTGGTGCCGACACAGTTTCCGTCATTGATACAGTGGCAAGAAAAGTCATCGCCACCATCCCAGTTGATGGTTTTCCTGAAGGCATTGCCTTTGATGCAAAAAGTAGTCGTGTATATGTCGCAAGTTGGATGGATAACGCAGTTTCTGTCATTGACGCAAAAACCAACAAAAAAATAAGCTCAATTCCCACAGGCTCACAAAGCCGCGCTTTTGGTCAGTTTATTGGCAACATTACCAATTAATCATATTTTTAAAATCAAGGAGCACTTTATGAAGTTAAGTCATTCTATGAAATCAGGGCATTACTTATTGGCCGCGCTATTAGGCATATTTTCTCTCAGTGCATCTGCTGATGTAGCCACTGCGCAGAAAATAGCAGATAAATATGCAGCTGTAGCCAAAACGGCTGACCCATCCTATGCAGGCCCATCTGCGGAAGAGGGTAAGGCATTTTTCAATCGTGAGGTGATTCAATTTAAAGGGGATGTGAACGCGCCAGGTAAAGCAATAGCATGTGCATCATGCCATACCGCAAATCCAGCCGATGCTGGCAAGCATATTGTGACTGGCAAGCCGATAAAACCATTATCACCACATGCTAATAAAAAGCGTTTCCAATCAACGCGTGAAGTGGAGAAGAACTTTACTAAACATTGTAATGAAGTAGTTGGCAGTGATTGTTCACCACAAGAAAAAGCTAACTATATTGCTTACTTGTTAACTGAAAAAACACCGAGCAAAAAATAACACAACATTAATACTTTTGTACCGTAAGGAAGATATTGACGCCTTACGTTGATATATGATTTTAAAGGAAAAATATGAAATATTTATTAGCTTTATTAGCAATCTGTACTATCCCATTAACCGCTAATGCTGCCAATGCACCAAGTCAGCAAAAAGTGATTCGTGAAGTAGTGATCAAAGCAAGCCCAGAAAAAGTTTGGACCCTAGTAAAAGATTTTGGTGCTATTCATCAATGGCACCCAGCCGTGGCAGAAACAAAGCTAGAAACACGTAAAGACGATGCTGGTGCAGATGAGCAACACCGCTTACTCACCTTAAATGGTGGTGGCACATTGCATGAAAAATTGATTGGTGTAACCGATAGCACCATGAAAATTGAATACAGAATTGTAGAAGGCGTGCTACCTGTCAGTGGGTATCGTGCAATTATGCAAGTAAAAGCTGGCCCTAATGCTGATGAAGCCACAGTGACATGGACAGGTCGTTTTTATAACAAAGCCAATAAAGTAGATGCGCCTGCAGGTGAAGATAACGCTACCGCTGTGAAAGCTATCGAGGGGGTTTATGACACGGGCCTAAATAATCTAAAAAAAGTACTTGAGGCTCAGTAGTTGCTAACTGAGCGTTGTACATTGCTAAGGATATATCAATGAAAAAGTTTTTGTTGTTACTTGTGGGGTTGAGTTTAATACCAATGAGTGCTTTCGCACATGGGCCAAGCCCGCAAAAAGTAGTAAAAGAAATCGTCATTCAAGCAGAGCCTGCAAAGGTTTGGAGCTTAGTGAAAGACTTTGCTGCGATTGGAAAATGGCATCCTGATGTTGTCAGTGTGAAAACAGATACTAGACCAGATGCAGAAACAGGAGCAGAGCTATTGCACCGTGAAGTAATACTAAAAAACGGAAATGGCTTCCTAGAAAAACTTCGTGAGGTAAATGATGCCAGCATGAAAGTTGATTACAAAATGTTGGAATCCAAAGAAAGCACGATTCCTGTTAGTAACTATCGTACCGTGATGCAAGTTAAAGCTGGTGCAACGCCACAAGAATCTATACTTACCATTACCGCGCGCTTTTATAACAAAGCGAACAGTATGGAAGCGCCACCAGGGCTAGACAACCCAACAGCAAACAAAGCAATTAACGAACTTTATGACGCAGCCATGGTAGGTTTGAAAAAATCCCTAGAAAATTAGGTGAAGAACATCAATTTTTTAAGAGACTATTTACCAACGTGATGGTTACGCGTATCAAAGCATTGATTTTAAAAGTTCTGCTATGTAGCCTTGTGCTGCTATCTGGTACTGTCAATGCTGAGCTATCAGCGCAAAATTGGCCGATGATTAAAGAACGTTTTTTTAATCATCGGC
Organism: Methylotenera sp.; assembly: GCF_030653755.1. Classification (GTDB taxonomy): domain Bacteria; phylum Pseudomonadota; class Gammaproteobacteria; order Burkholderiales; family Methylophilaceae; genus Methylotenera. The sequence goes on along the minus strand of NZ_JAURYU010000028.1, from coordinate 12,040 downwards.
CAATTAATCCAACCAATTTAATACAAGTGATTGCACCATTAGGCGCTGAAAATGCAGCACAGGTGCCAGTGATGCTTAAAGTCAGCAATCAGCAGCAAGACCCTATCAAAAGCATTTATTTACTGGTCGATGCTAACCCAGTACCAATAGTTGCTCACTATCAATTTCCACTCAGTTTTAATACATTAGCGCTTAGTACCAGAATCCGTATGGAGAATGATTCGCACATTCGTGCCATTGCAGAAACCGAGAGTGGTGCACTTTTGATGGCAAGTACAATAGTGAATGCTGGTGGTGGTTGTGCTGGCACTGTTGCTGAAGATGAAGCCATTGTAAGGGAAAATGCAGGCAAAATTAAATTTCAACTAAACCCGCCTTATAAACCACAAGAAACAGCCTCTGCCACCTTACAAATCAAGCATCCTATGTACACAGGCTTGCAAAGCGATGCTAAAACCAAGCAATTAAAGCCAGCATTTTATATACAGCACGCTAACATTATGTTTGAAGAGTCTAGCGTCATGCAGGTAGATTTTAACGTGGGTACCGCTGAGAATCCGCATTTAACATTTAATTTTGATTTACCAACAACACATCATCAAGCCAATGTGAATCAAGTGCGCATTCAGTTATTAGATAATGAACGTAAATCTTTTAGTTATACGATTAACTTAAAGCCATGAGCGGGAATAACTCCCGATACTATTCGGGAGTTTAGGAATAGGGCATATGTCCAGTGCAAACTAAAATCGTAATTACTGTAATACGTGTGTTCACGCGATTACAAGCCCAATTTATTAAAGGTAAATTATGATTAAGTTAATCTCAGCACCAAGTCTTTTGCTCGTTACATTAAGTAGTATTGCCCAAATGGCAATTGCTTCTCCCTTAGCCTACGTACCTAACGAGAAGGACGGCAACGTATCTGTGATAGACACTCAATCAGATAAAGTGTTGTACAACTTACCTGCAAAAGGGAAGTTAGGTAATAAAATTCAGGCAGTTGCCATGGATCCAGCAGGACAAAAACTATATGTCGTCGTGCGTGATGATAATGCTGTCGCTATGATAGATTTAATGTCAAAGAAAGAGCAATTACGTATTCAGGTCGGTGATGAACCTGAAGGTATTAGCGTATCGCCAGATGGTAAAACATTAGCTGCATGCCTAGAGGAAGAAAATGCAGTTTCTTTTGTAGATTTAACCACATTTAAATTAACGCACACGGCAAAAACACAAGGTAAAAACCCTGAACACTGTGTCTATTCTCCAGACGGTAAATGGCTGCTAGCCAGCAATGAAGAGAGCGGTGATGTAGATGTGATTGATACCGCTAAACATGCATCAATCGCACTGATTAAATCTACCAAACACCCTCGTGGTATCGGCTTCTCACCAGATAGTAAACTAGCATACATTGCTAACGAGGCTGCCAATATCTTAGAGGTTGTAAATGTGGCCGACTGGAAAGTCATAAAAAAAATACCAGTAGGTTTGCGTTCAAATGGCGTTAAAGTCAGTGCAGACGGAAGCCGTGTTTATGTGAGTAACGGTGGTGATGGTAATGTAAGCGTGATTGATGCTAAAACACAAAAAGTGATTGCAACGATTTCAGTAGGTAAACGCCCTTGGAACATGGCGATAACACCAGACGGTAAAAAGCTTTATGTCGCTAATGGACGCAGCAACAGTGTTTCTGTGATTGATACCGAGAAAAACAAACATATTAAAGACATTGCTGTTGGCCAATTGCCTTGGGGAGTGGTGATTCATTAAACACAAACGAGCTATTTTGGTGGAATTACCACCAGCAACTTTGATGGCACCAACTTACTCCCGATAAGGTAGTCAGCAAATTATGTAGCCCTAGATGGAATAGGCTTAGTAATGAATAGACTCAGTAGGGAATATATTTAGAGATATTTGCACGAAGCTAAATTAAGCTCAATTTTGTATAAAAATACCAGCGTTCCGACATTCCCGCGAAGGCTGGAATCTAGGTGAGTCAACAGCTTGACTGGATTCTCGCCTTTGCTGAAATGACGATAGCGATATGGTTTTTGGTTAAATAAGCACTCGTGCAAAGGACTCATTTAGTAAGAATCGATAGAGATAAGGCCAATTTCGGCCTTATTTTTTTAGCCGTATATTTTAGAAACACGTAAAAAAAAGCCCGAGGTGTTTAGACCTCGGGCTAACTCGCAATCAATATATCAAGTTTCAACCTAGAATTGGTATGACAAAGTAACATCACATGAAATACCTTAGCGCAGTGGTGGGCGGGAAGGTAACTGAACATGCTAATATCTTTCAATACTTTGCATGGCCTAGGTCCAGCCCCCTCCCATAAAGCACATCAACGCTAATATTTGATACTGCAAAAGCTGTGCCAATATATTTTTATTACTCTCTGAGCGCTTTGCAAGCGGTGAAATATGGCTCAGTTTTTAACTAAAGTATCAAAACCCGCCATCTTCGATAAAGCTGTAATTAATATAACTGTTTGATTTAAATATATCTACTTTTCATAAGGCTGGCGAAATCATCAATTGTTAAGATTAATATTGCTTAGTTAAGAACGCGCTAATCTATACGTTCGCAGAGTATATTTATCAATGGATGTTTCTGTTAATAATAAGGTTGGTTGTTTTTAAAGAACCACTTGGTTGTTTATAACCAATTTTGATGGGTGATGACGTGAGTTTCCGATAAGTGTTTAGGAAATGGTCGCTAGGCATGGTTTTTGTAGGAGTGGCTATTAGCCACGAATAAAGTATCACCAACACTTACACGCATTAAGTTTTAAAACCCCAAATGCAAATATAGAAAAAACAGGGGATAATAAAACCACTATTCGCTGGACGCAAAGCCGCATCCTTTAGGTAAATTGCATGAGCCTTATTTTAGGCAGGTGCGTCAGTTCTTGAGTCAAATTATTGAACTTGCCTAAATAATCCAAGTTGAAATGAGTGGTCAGTACAAATGATAATAGGTAGTTAACTAGATGAGCCTCCCATTAGATGAGAATACTTAAGATGTATCATCAATATAAATCAGCCTCATTAAAATGCAAAAAAGCCCTCATTACGAGGGCTTAAAATTTGAGACTAGTTCAAACAGGCTAATATAAAAGCTTATTCTTTACCAATTTGATATAGCTCTTTGCTACTTTCAACGATTTTACCGCTAGTAGCGTCCACTTCAACCTTCATTTCACCATCTTTGGTTTTGATGTCGAATTCGTATGAAGCTGAACCATCAGGTTCAATTTCATATTCTGTTTCAACCACTTCACCTGGGAAAGCAGCAAGAGCTGTTTTCTTAGCATCTTCTTCAGAAACTTTAACTTTAGCCTTAAATGCTGGAACATCAGCATTCGCTACTTCTTCTTCAATTTCAGTGATTTTGCCAGTTTTGCTGTTGCACTCTACATCCCATGCTTTACCGTCTGCTGTTTCAATATCAAACTCATAAACAGGTACTTTGTCTTCAAGTTTGTACTCTACTTTAACGACCTTGCCAGGTTTTGCAGCAAGCGCAGCGCTTAAGCACTTTTCAATACCAACTTTTGATTTAGGGAAAACGGTCTCTGCCGTTTGAGCGTTGGTAGCAGCAAATGCGCCAACAATAATAGATAACATTGCGAGTTTTTTCATTTTACTTCCTTTCTAAGATGACCACTGATTTTGGCAACCAGTTTAGCCACCTGCCTAGGCACAGGCGGGTGCATTATAGCACTCATGTAATGTTATTAAGAGTGGAATATAATTTGCTTACTATTTTCATATTGTGAAAATAGTAAATTAATCGTCTGTCATGCACTGTTGTTATTGGGAGTTTACTTTTGGTGTTTAATATTACCTCTGCTTGAGGTCGACGTTTTATAATGTGTTTGGATGCGTTATTGTTGCGTATCATTAGGCTTATTATCATAATTAGTTTATAAGTTTTTGCGCTTGATTATGGTGTTTTAGAGAATATTATTACCTAACTTCAGTTACCTTCCTGATTTGAAGGCTGCAAGGGGGTAAACCGTAGAATATGCCGTTAGTCTAGTTGATCATGTGTCAATGTTTGTTACCTATAAGGCAAAGTCTAATAATTTTATAAGTTTGTCAATCATCCAAATGGTTAGGTGCTAATTTATCAAAGAAGTAATAGTATGAAGCGTTACTTGTGTTGTGGTAATCGCGTGATGCTTAGTAATTGTGTATATTGGTAACATAATGTAGTCAAAGTTGATTCTAAGAAAGTAAATTGATGCGTCAGGATGATGTGAGTCAGTTAACCAGCGAGAGTGTTGTTGATACGCTACTAGATAGTTTACTGTTAGTTTGTCGTATGCACGGCGTAGCGACTTCTCGTGATGCGCTTGTTGCGGGCTTGCCGCTTCGTGATGGCAAAATGACGCCTGCATTGGTGAAACGGTCTGCAAGCCGTGTGCATTTAGCAACCACCATTTTAAAAAAATCACTAGATAAAACAAGGCAAGAGTTCTTACCAGCTATTTTGCTGTTAAAAGATGATGAAGCTTGTGTGATTACCAACATTAATCTTGAGGCTAAGTTAGTTGGCGTTATTTACCCTGAGTTAGGTGAGGCTGAAGTTTCCGTACCATTAGATGATTTAATGGCAAGTAGTGCTGGATATTTTATTGTCGCTAAGCTTAAATTTACGTTCGATCAACGTGCGCCTACTGTGGGCAAGGTTGCTGTGCGGCATTGGTTTTGGGGTTCTTTAGCAGAAAATAGCCGTATTTATCGCGATATTATGGTGGCAGCGTTCGTGGTTAACGTGTTTGCTTTAGCGATGCCTTTGTTCACGATGAATGTTTATGATCGTATTTTGCCTAATCAGGCGACTGAAACATTATGGGTCATGGCTGTTGGTATTTCATTGATATTTATTGGTGATTTAGTCTTGCGTACAATGCGTGGCTATTTTCTTGACTGGGCCAGCACTAGAATAGATATTAAGCTGACTGCACGCATTATGGAGCAAGTGTTGGGTATTCGTTTAGAGCAAAGACCAAACTCAGTGGGATCTTTTGCATCCAATTTGCGCTCGTTTGAAACTGTGCGTGATTTTATTACTTCAGCCACGATTACCACCTTGATAGATATTCCGTTTGCTTTAATCTTTGTTGGCGTGATTGGTTGGATTGCTTGGCCGATGATTATTCCTGTCTTGTTGGGGGCGGTAGTCATTCTGATCTATTCATTTAGTGTGCAAACCAAAATGCATGATCTGTCAGAAACCATGTATCGCGCGAGTGCGATCAGAAATGCTACGCTAATTGAAAGTTTGGTGGGATTAGAAACGGTTAAGGCATTAGGTATTGAGGGGCAGATGCAGCGTAAGTGGGAGCATAGTGCACATTTCTTAACAGAAGTTTCTAGTAAATTACGTTTGTTATCCTCATCGATTAATAATGGCGCCACAACCATGCAGCAATTAATTACTGTTAGCTTGGTGATTCTTGGTGTTTATTTGGTCATCAATGGTGAGCTTACCATGGGTGGTTTGATAGCCTGTACAATGCTTGCCTCGCGCGCATTGGTACCAATTGCTCAAACCGCTGGGTTATTAACGCAGTACCACAATGCGGCAACATCTCTAAACTCTCTTGATGAAATCATGCAAAGGCCAGTAGAGCGTCCCGCAGATAGCACATTTCTATCTAGGCCCGTTTTTAATGGAGATATTGAGTTCAGAGAGGTTTCTTTTAGTTACCCTGGTGCCGAAACCAATGCACTGACTAAAGTATCGTTTAAAATTAAAGCAGGTGAGCACGTTGCGATACTTGGGCGTATGGGTTCGGGTAAGTCAACGATTCATAAATTGATTTTGGGGTTGTATCAGCCAACAGAAGGTGCTGTGCTGATTGATGGAATCGATGCGCGTCAAATTGATCCTGCTGAGTTACGCCGAAGCGTTGGTTATGTGCAGCAAGATACTCAATTGTTCTATGGTTCTATGCGCGAGAACCTAACGATTTCTGCACCACATGTGGATGATGCTGCTGTGATTGCAGCTGCGCATGTAGGCGGTATTGACGAGTTTGTAAACTCACATCCTAAAGGCTTCGATATGTTAGTGGGTGAGCGAGGCGAAACCTTATCTGGTGGACAGCGACAAGGTGTTGGCGTCGCACGTGCTTTTATAAATAAGCCAGCCATATTGCTACTAGATGAACCCACCAGCGCAATGGATCATTCAGGTGAGGACGCAATCAAAGTGCGTTTGGCTGAGCATACACACAATAAAACTTTGTTGTTAATTTCACACAGATCATCCCTTTATGCGTTAGTGAATAGAATTATCGTGATTGACTCAGGCAGAATTGTTGCGGATGGTCCGAAAGATCAAGTTACTGACGCATTGAGAAATGGCAAGATTGGTAAAGCGCTATGAGTGAAGATCTATTCAAAAAACTAGAGACAATTAATCGCTTTCTTAAAAGTCAATCTTGGCTAACAAAACCTATTTATTACTTTTTAGATAAATGGACGCCAACTGAAACTAAAGAGGATTTGCCTTGGCATGAAGAGGCTGACTTGGTGATTCTTGAGCAAACGCCAGTGAAAGCTAGGTTGCTACTGTATACGATTGCCGTGACCATGCTAATGTTAGTACTATGGGCTTTCTTTGCTAAAGTTGATGAAGTAGTGCGTGGCGAAGGCCGTGTTATTCCATCTAAGCAAGTTCAGGTGATTCAGTCTTTAGATGGTGGTATTGTTTCAGAAATTCTGGTGAGTGAAGGCCAGTCTGTTGCGGTTGGAACGCCACTTATTCGTATTGATGAGACGCGCGCAATTTCCTCACTGAGAGAGAATCAATCGCAATATTTAGCTTACTTGGCTAAACAGTATAGGCTAAGAGCTTTAGCTGAAGGTGCCAGCTTTAACCCGCCTGAAGAAGTGCGTAAAGAGGTCCCCGAGACTTACGACCAGGAATATGCGCTTTATAACTCAAGTAAAGACGAGCTGCAGTCTGCGATTGAGATCGCACGTGATCAGGTGGTTCAACGTGAGAAAGAATTGCTTGAGGTGCAGTTTCGTAAAGAGATTGCTGAAAAAAATTATGAGTCAGCCAAGAAAGAGCTTGCTGCTAACAAGCCTTTGTTATCCAGTGGCGCAGTGTCTGAAATTGATATTCTAAAACTAGAGCGAGAAACAAATAAAGCTAAGGGTGATATTGATCAGTCGCGTGCTCAAATTAGCCGAATTGAGAGTGCTATTGGAGAGGCTAGGCGTAAAGTTTCAGAGGTACAACAAACGTTTCAGAGTAAGGTACGTACCGAATTAAATGACATTACCGCACGTTTGAATAGCGTATCTGAGGTGAGTGTTTCACTTAAGGATAAAGTCAACCAGTCAACGCTGAAATCTCCTGTGAATGGTAAGGTGAGTCGTCTTTTTTATAATACAGTTGGTGGGGTGATTCAGCCCGGTAAAGAGGTGCTAGAAGTCGTGCCGACTGATGATGCTTTAATATTGGAAACCAAAATCCAGATTAGAGACATTGCTTTTATTAGTTTACTGCAACCTGCTGTAGTGAAATTGACGGCTTATGACTATACGGTTTATGGAACATTAGATGCAATTGTTGAAAATATTGCGCCAGATTCTATTGTTGATGAAAAAGGTAATGCCTACTACATTGTGCGTGTACGTACGCTTAAATCTAGTCTTGGCACAGGTTTGCCGATTATTCCTGGCATGGTGGCGCAAGTTGATATTATGACTGGTAAAAAAACCATACTTTCTTATTTATTAAAACCAGTTTTAAAAGCTAAGTCATATGCTTTTAGTGAGAGATAGATGCAGGATATATTTGTTAGTACCTTAACTGAACGTCTAAGTCATTGGGTTGATGCTTTTCCAGAATCAAAAATCGTCGCAGACTTTTCAAATCTTGCTTTGAAGTTGGATGCTACAACGGATGGTAATGATGAATTGGTGTTTTGGCTACATGTTAATCAAGAGGGATCTGCTTGGTTAAGTAACATGATTAGCAATATTACAAATCAGTTTAAATTCGCAAAAGTTATTGTGCTTGCAAATGCACCTAATCAGGCTGATTGTTTTTCTGCATTAAGCACAGGTGCTGTTGGCTATGCACATACTTATTCATCAGCTGCAATGTTGAGCGAAATTAAAACAGTGATAGGTCACGGCGGTTTGTGGTTAGGGCAGGAGTTGCTTCAAAGGTTGATTGAAACATCCACTAAACTAGTCAGTAATCAGCCTGCCTATGTAGATGGCTTACTTGCCCAATTAACTAGCCGAGAAAGAGATGTTGCTATTGAAGTGGCTAAAGGATTAAGCAACAAAGAAGTAGCCAGAGTCCTCAACATTACAGAACGTACAGTTAAGGCCCATTTAGCTGCAACCTTTGAGCGTTTAGGCGCTAAAGATCGGTTGCAATTGGCATTGATGCTCAATAAGCGCTAATTGCTCAAATTCGTATTTTTAAGGGTTGTAAATACTCTTGGATAAATTAGCGCTAATCGTTTTATTGTCAGATAGTCTAGGTTTTATGGGACTAAAGTGAAATACCTGGTCCAGTCATTCCATCAATTCCAATTAATTTTAGTGTACTAATCTCATCATCATTTTGCACGCCTTCGGCAATTGCAATCACGCCTATTGAATGTGCAATCATGCATAAGCCTCTGAGTAGTGTTTTATTAGCTTCGTTCTTATTAATGTCACGAATAACTGAAGCGTCAATCTTAATATAGTCTAAGCCAATATCATGTAACTCGCCTAAGCGTGAGATGCGTGTGCCCACGTGCTCGATTCCCACTTTGCATCCCAATGCTTTAACTGCAATGCAGAATTGACGGAATTCTGGAAAGTGATCAAATGCACTTTGTTCTGGTACTTCAAAATATAATTTGTTAGCCACTTGTGCCTGATTTTTAATACTAGTCATTGCAATGTCAATGAAAGCAGGGTTGCAAATGGCGCTGGCTGATATATTCAGGCCAATCGGCATTGCACCATTAGCGAGTGAGTTGATGGCTGTTTGCAATACGAGTTCATCTACACGGTTAATTAAATTTAACTTGTCTGCCCACGTGATAAACTCACCAGCGCAGAACCATTTACCATCGGTTGTGAGTTGTAATCTTACTGGTGATTCGTAATGAATCAACTCACCAACTTGATTAATCACTGGGTAGCTTTCAAGCTTGATTCTATTGTTATCTAAAGCCGAAGTGAGCAGGTTTTTCCACTCTTGTAGGTTGTGATCTTGATATTGGTGGAGTTCGCCAGAGTTAATCACATGTAAATTGTTGCTGCTTTCAGCACCAATGTCATCTAGTACGTGATGCACTGAGTTAATGAGGTTTTCAGCACTATCAGATTTGGTGACGCGAGTTGATATTGTAAGGAAGTTTACCGAGATATCCTGGCCTGTAATATTACTCATTTTTTCAAAAGCACTGTTAATGGTGGTGCCTAAGCTGTAGCAGTCTACAGGTTGGTTCGAAAATACTGAGAAATCAGCACCGCTAAGTCGGCTAGCTGAAAGCGCTGGATTCTGATTACATTCATGCTGTAGAGCATCACCTATTGTTTTTAATAGATGGTTGGTTTCTTTATAACCCAGTTTCTGATCGATTTCAGCAATGTTCAATATTCTAGTAATCACCATCACGCCATTATTAAAATATTCTTCATGGCTGATGCTTGCATTCACTTTTTTAACAAAATAATCATGGTTCATTAGGCCAGTTACATGGTCAAAGTTATTATCAAGTCTTAGCTGATCTAATCTTGCAGACTCTTCACTGACTGTTTTTTTAACTCTATTAGAGAGGGTGTTCATTGCCTTCACAACATCTTTAAATTCTTTTGTTTTAGGCACTTTGATCATGATGAATCTACTCTCGCCAATTGCCTTTGCCTGATTTACAACATCGTTAAGTGGTTTTAATATCTTTTTAAGTAACTGACCACCTAGGTAGCAACTAATCAGACCAATTAACAAGACCCATAATGCAATCTGTATAGTGGCATACCAAAGTTCTCTGTAAGCAAACGTTGAGTTACTTTCCAGTGCTAATGTACCAAACTGTGTCCAGCCATCTTGAATATCAGCAATACCAGGATCTACGTTGAGTGGGATTAAGTTGACAAACCAAGCGGGTGCGTATTTTTCGCTATTGCTATTGACGCGCTCACTTAATATGTTTCCGTTAGGGTCAGTTAGCTTGATGTATTGGTAATGCCCCGAGTCAAATTGAGCCGAAATAAGCAAATCTAAGATGATAGGGTCTTTAGGCATTTGCGTCATGGATAGCGCTAGCGTAACGGCATTATCATTATTTTTCATTTGCAGCTGTTTTTCTAAATATTGCTTGCCTGATAATGTGCTTAAAATAAAGCTACCACTCGATGCTAGGGCTAAAATTAAAATAATTGCTAGCCAAAGTTGCTTAATTAGAGACATAGATTCATCCTTACTTTCATTATTCAATACCATCTGCACGCATGCGCATTAAAACATCTCGCCATTTGGAGAGGTTAGATTCTGGGTTGGATTTTGGTTTTGTGCTGTTACCAATCCAAAGTCCTTTATCATTAAAGCTAAATACTGGTGATAGATCTTTACGGCTTGATGCGGAAGAGATATGTGGAACTAGATTATCTAAAATTAACGGGTCGGATTGTGGTGAAGCGTAGTAGCTTAATACCATGTGAGCACGAATAACTGTTCGGTTATTTTCTAACATTTCAGCTCTTACATAGACGAGTCTTAATTTATCGTTAGAGACTCCTGCCGCCTTTAGAAACACATATTTTGCAATGCTGAAATCTTCACAATCCCCAGCACGTAAACCCAAAAACTCCAGTGGTGTGGCCCAATAATCAGTTTGCCCCCAAACGTGGATATCTTCTGCAAAGGTGATTTTTCGATTAAAGAAATTATTAATCTGAGAAAGTTTTTCCGACTCAGGCGAATTTTTAAGAGTAGCAACGAGTTGTTGTAGTTCTATAAAATCGTCGTGAGCCTCATCACCGTACTTTTGTTTAGCAAAGGTTGCCAGCTTGTTGAAGTCATAACCTTCTGCCAAAAGATAAGTGAAGCAAAGTGGTAAGCACATCATCATCACGATGATGCAACATCGCAACATACGTGTATTAAATGATTGATTAAAGATAGCGACCACTCATACTCCAAAATTTAATGCTTAATTGAGACTCGTCCTCCCAAATATAATACCTTAACTAAACTTTATTTTTTAAACTATTAGGCCGCTTAATGCTTATTTAGCCTATTAATGACATATTGGCCATTAGTACAATATGCATTAGTTATCTCAAGGTGTTAAATGCTGTATATCGTATAAAAGCTTAACCGTAACATCTAATATTACTTAGGATATTAACATGGCATTAATCGGCAAAATTATCGCAATGACAGGTGCTGCATCATTAATTTCAAATAATGGTAATCAGCGTGACTTGAAATTAGGTGACAACATTCAAACTGCAGACACTATTAAAACTGGCGCAGGAGTTGAAGTGGATTTGCAGTTAGCCAATGGTCAGGTTATCCACATTGGTGCTGAGCAACTAATCGCTTTTGCTGACGAGCTTGTAGAAGCATTCGTGCCAGCATCATTAGATACTTCGGTTAATCTTGCCACAATAGATACTGTCGTTAAAGCAATTGAAGAGGGTAAAGATCTTAGTGATGTTTTGGAAGAAACCGCGGCAGGTCCTGGTGGTTCTTCTAACAGTTACGGTTTTGGTTTTGTTGATTTAGTCAGAATTAACGATGATCTTAACAACTTTAGGTTTGCTTATGAATTTGGTTCTGCAGCATCTGTTGATACCGCATTATCAGGTAATAGTTTTGCAGATATTATTAATCAAGTGAGCGAGGTCGGTGGTGATACTCCGCCTCCCCCAACGATAGGCGGCATTGAACCTGGCAACCCAGGCATCGCCGATGACAATGTAAACGAAGGCGTGAACCTGGTGTACAGCGTGACGGTGAACGGCACCAGCCTCAACCCAAC
>NZ_JAURYU010000019.1 GCF_030653755.1 Methylotenera sp. | reverse complement strand
AAATAAAATTACTCATATTCCTTACCGGCCAATTTTCATAAAGTAGCAACTCGCATTAAATATCATTAAAATACTCAATATAAACAATATATTATGATATAATGACGGCAAATAACATTATTTAATCACGCCATGTCAGCTCCTTTCAAATCAAGTCCGGTTGAATTTAATCAACACCAGTTATTTCCCAGTAATATTTTTGACCTTCTTCCAGAAGGTCACGAATGCTATCTTTATGCTGATCTGTTTCAACAGCTTGATACCACAACGATTGAGAGTGGCTACAGTATCAAAGGTCAGAATGCCTATCATCCCAAGCAAATTGTCTCGATCCTGATTTACGCCTACAGTCGGGGTGTTTTCAGCTCACGGCAAATTGAAAGGCGTTGCCGGGAAGACTTATCCTTCATGTTCATTGCGCAAATGAACTGCCCCAATTTCCGGGTGCTCAGTGATTTTAGAAAAGACCATGGCGACTTTTTCCAGGCTTGTTTTAAGCAAACCGTCAAGCTGGCACTGGCGTTGAAACTGGCTTCATTAGGGCATATCAGTCTGGATGGTTCGAAATTCAAGGCCAACAGCTCCAAACACAAAGCGATGAGTTACGGGCGTTTGAAAGAAAAGGAACAGGCCTTGAGCGCCGAAATCGATGCCCTGATTGAACAAGCCAATCGTTGCGGCCAGGAAGAAGACCAAGCCTATAAAGAACGGACCGGCTATGAACTCCCCGAAGACTTGAAGCATAAACAAGGCAGGCTGGCTAAAATCAAAGCGGCCAAAAAAGCCCTCGAACACCGCGAAGAACAGCTTAACCCCGGCCAGAACATCGAAGACAAAAAACAGATCAGCTTTGCCGATACCGAGGCGCGCATCATGGGCAAGAACGGCAACTTCGATTATGCCTACAATGCCCAGATCAGCGTCGATGCAGACCTGCAAATCATCGTCGGCCAGCACGTCAGCCAAAACGCCAACGACAAACAGGAAATCGAACCCGCCCTGAAAGCCTTGCAGGACACTGCCGGCAGATTGCCTGAGCAATTGAGCGCGGACAATGGCTACCTGTCTGGAGACAATCTACAGGCTCTGGAACACAGCCGCACCGATGCCTATATCGCCACCGACAAAGGTGAAAAATCCCACAAAACGCCTTTGGATAGCTCGGATCGGAAACTGGTCAAGGCGGACTTCGAATACCACGAAGCCGATAACACCTTTATCTGTCCTAAAGGGCAGGTTTTAAAATTGAAACGCCAAGGCCAAGACGGCAGCCGTGTGTATCAAGGATCATCGGAAGTCTGCACCGGTTGCCTGCTGCAAAGCCGTTGCTGCCAATCCGCTAAAGGGGAAGCCCGCACCATCAATACCGATGACAAGGAACCTTTGCGCCAGCAAATGAATAGTAAAATGGCAACGGAGTCCGCCAAAGCGGTCTACCGTAAGCGCAAGACAATTGTTGAGCCGGTGTTTGGACACATCAAAAACAGCGGCTTTCGCGGCTTCAGTGTGAGAGGCAAAGAAAAAGTTGCGGGTGAATTTTCACTGGTGTGCGCCACGCACAATATCAAAAAAATTGCCAAAGCCATTTTTACGGGAGTCGTCCGTCCTGAATGGAGTCATTTGACCACAAAACCAGCCATATAGGTAAAAATGAGGGAATAAACCCGTCAAAAAACGATCATTATCGTCTAAATCATATAGTCGCGACATTTTCAAAAATAGACCGCCAGGAAATTTAAATTTTTTCCGGAACACAACAGGACTACTTGCCCAAGAACTCTATTCTCGGACAGCCTCCTAGAATGAGCCCACATTAATTGAGAACAGCCCGAT
>NZ_JAURYU010000015.1 GCF_030653755.1 Methylotenera sp. | reverse complement strand
TAGCTCAGTCGGTAGAGCGCCGGACTGTTAATCCGTAGGTCCCTGGTTCGAGCCCAGGTTGAGGAGCCAAACACTAAAAGCCTTGCAGAAATGTAAGGCTTTTTCTTTACGTAAAATAAACCTAATATTCGACAACCATATACTAGGCAATACTCACCTCTCACACTGTACACTAGGTAACATACGCAACAGCTATGACAACGCCTATACACGATGATAAACAGCCCTGCTTATTGCACATTCAATACGTTCAGTGCAATATATAACGTATATACATTCATAAGATATAAATCACCATGCTCTGGAAAAACTCAAATACACGCTACGGCAGCATTTCAATCGTCTTACACTGGTTAATGGCATTAGTATTTATTGGCGTATATGCCTGTATTGAGTTACGAGAGTTTTACCCAAAAGGCAGCGACCCACGCGAAGCGTTGAAAACTTGGCACTTTATGCTTGGATTATCAATACTGCTACTCGTGACAATACGCTTATACTTTAAAGTGACCTCGCCTACTCCCAGCATTAGCCCTGAACCAAAACAATGGCAAACAATCTCTGCAGAATTGGCACACCTAGCGCTCTATGCACTAATGATTGGCATGCCTCTGCTCGGCTGGTTCTTACTAAGCGCAGCTGGTAAACCCATTCCATTTTACGGTTTAGAGCTACCTGTACTTGTCGCAAAAAATAAGGACTTGGCTTCATCCCTAAAAGAACTGCATGAAACCATCGGTGTATTAGGCTATTATCTGATAGGACTACATGCAATTGCGGCGTTATTCCATCACTATGTACTCAAAGACAACACCCTAACTAGAATATTGCCTCGCAATTAAAGAATACATGTTGTTATAAAAATTAATCATTACAGACTAGATACCAATAAAAATGAATAAGCTTGAGGTTTAAATGGCACGTCCTGAAAAGATTCGCCTTGGTGAAGTATTAGTTCAGCAAAGTTTAATTACTGCTGAAGATTTAAATAAATCTCTTGAAGAACAAAAACGTACAGGCCGTAAACTTGGGCGTATTTTTGTAGATAGCGGCTACGTCACAGAAACCCAGATTTCTGAAGCGTTAGCACACCAGCTAAAAATCCCTTATATCAATATCCAGCAATTCAGCACAAAATCTGAAATCATTAACAAGCTCCCAGAAGCACAAGCCCGACGTTTTCGGAGTGCTGTATTAGAGGATAGAGGCGCTACTTATTTAGTCGGCATGGTTGACCCAACCGACCTGTTCGCCTACGATGAAATCGTACGCATACTACGTAAAGATATTGAGCTTGCCGTTGTGCAAGAAAATGCCCTACTACAGTTAATTGATCGTAGCTATCGTCGCACTGACGAAATTTCAAATCTAGCGATAGAGCTTGGACAAGACCTTGGTGAGACTGCTATTGATTTTGCGGCATTAGGCATCACAGGTAACAGTGAAGAAGCACCTGTTGTTAAATTACTGCAAACTATTTTTGAAGATGCCGTACAAGTACGCGCTTCCGATATTCACATTGAACCACAAGAAAATAAGCTGCACATTCGCTTTAGAATTGATGGCGTTATGCATTTGCAAACTGAGGCCGAATTAAAAATTGCTTCAGCATTAGTTTTACGCCTTAAATTAATGTCTAGTCTGGATATTTCAGAAAAACGCTTACCTCAAGATGGCCGCTTTGCATTAAAAGTAAAACAGCAACCTGTTGATGTACGTATATCTACTATGCCGACCCAATATGGCGAGTCGGTGGTGATGCGTTTGCTGATTCAAAATACCAGTAATTTCTCATTAGAGAAATTAGGCATGCCTCCAGACATGCTAGAGCGTTTTCGTAAATTAATCCATCGCCCTAGCGGCATGGTATTAGTGACAGGCCCTACTGGTAGCGGTAAAACAACCACCCTCTATGCAGCACTTAATGAGCTAAACTCACCCTCAAATAAAATCATCACCGTTGAAGATCCTGTTGAATACCGCCTGCCTGGTATCAACCAAGTGCAAGTGAATGAAAAAATCGACTTAGACTTCTCTCGCGTATTGCGTTCAACTTTAAGGCAAGACCCAGATATTATTTTGGTTGGTGAAATGCGAGATCAGGAAACGGCGCAAATTGGCCTAAGAGCAGCAATGACTGGCCACTTAGTGTTATCAACACTACACACCAACGACGCAACAAGTACTTTAGTGAGAATGATTGACATGGGTGCGCCACGTTACATGGTAGCCACCTCAGTACTAGCGGTGATTGCGCAACGTTTAGTAAGGCTCATCTGCGAAGGCTGCTCCAATCCTTACGAACCACAACTATTTGAACAAGCGTGGTTACGGCATGAGCTTGGAAATGACACAGAAAGCCATCAATATGCGCATGGCAAAGGCTGTAGTATATGTAACGGCACAGGCTACCAAGGCCGACTTGGTGTTTATGAACTACTAGAAATGAATAACGAGCTGATTGACGCTGCCAGCCATCATGACCCTAATCACTTTATTAAATTAGGTCGTCAGGCCATGGCAGGTAAAACTTTACGTAAAAGCGCGATTGATCTCGTGCTAACGAAACGCACAACGATTGCTGAGGCCATGCGCATTAGCAATCAATTTGAAGAGTAAGCAACATGCCATTGTTTGCTTACAAAGGTAGAGATACCCAAGGTGCGCTAGTACAAGGCACTCTGGAAAGCACAGATAGCAACAATGTCGCCTCTCAACTATCCAGCCTTAATATTATCCCCATAGAAATTAAACCTCAAACGGCCAAAGCGGCATCTAAAGAGGTTGGTTTTGATTTTTTTGAAGAGAAAATCAGCACGCTAGATGTCATGTTATTTAGCCGACAAATGTACACCTTGCTCAAAGCTGGCATTCCTATCATGAATGCCCTCAATGGCTTGCAAGCCTCGACACAAAATAAAACCTTCAAATCAGTCATTGGTAACATCCGCGAAAGCCTTGCTGGAGGGCGAGAACTTTCGGTATCGCTGGCACAACATCCCAAGGTGTTTTCTAGCTTCTATATCAGCATGGTGCGTGTAGGTGAAAGTACAGGCTTATTAGATAGCGTCTTTTTAAGGCTGTTTGAGCATCTTGAGTTTGAACGCTTTATGCGTGATCAAATCAAGGCAGCCCTGCGCTACCCAACTTTTGTTGTGATTGCGATGGCCGTCGCAATTGTAATCGTCAACTTATTTGTGATTCCTGCATTTGCAAAAGTATTTGAAAGTTTTGGGGCTGAACTTCCGTTAATGACTAGAGTCCTTCTAGGTTTTTCTGGCTTTATGCAAGCATCATGGCCTTATTTACTAGCGGCAGGGATAGGTGCAATATTTTTGTTCCGCTCCTATGTTGCAACAAGTATTGGCAAATATAACTGGGATAGTTTCAAATTAAAGACCCCTATCGCTGGTAAAATTATTCATAAAGGTACGATGGCACGCTTTGCTAGAAGCTTTGCGTTAGCAAGTAAAAGCGGCGTTCCGATTACCAATGGGTTAAAGCTTGTTGCCCAAACTGCCGATAATGATTATGTAGGTAAGCGCATTGACCAAATGCGCGAAGGTGTAGAACGCGGCGAAAGCATTTTACGTACAGCCACTAATAGCGGCGTATTTAACCCCATTGTTTTACAGATGATTGCAGTAGGTGAAGAGTCAGGCTCATTAGATGACCTCATGGAAGAAGTCGCAGACATGTACCAACGCGATGTTGAATACGAGATTAAAACCTTGGGTGCGCAAATTGAACCTATATTAATCGTATTTTTAGGTGTCATGGTATTGATTCTAGCCTTAGGTATATTCTTGCCAATATGGGATTTAGGCAGCATTGCATTGAATAAAGGTTAATGACAGTGCCCGCTTTTTTGAAAAAGCATCACGCTGGCTTACATCGGTATGACTTTGCCGTTACATTAATCATCATTAGTGTATTAGCGTCATTACTACTGTATAGCCTGAACCGTATACAGAGAAATATTGAGACGCTAACGCATGAGGCTGAACTTAATAATATCAGATTAGCGATTACTGAAAGTTGGGTACATAAACATGCTAGGCATGAGGCTGTAAATGTAAAGGATTTAGTCAACACTAACCCAATGCGTTTTATTAACGAAATTCCAAACAACTACATTGGTGAAAAATCAGCCAAACCGATGAATTTATATGGTGTATGGTATTTCGATACACCTAGAAAACAGTTAGTATACGTATATAGCGATGACACAGAAGCAAGATATGCGCTTACAAACACCGCCACCAGAAAAAGTACCTCACTGCTAAGCACTGGTGGTTTAGATTTAGCGCCAATAGTAAATCAATAACTTTTCTAAAAAAAGGAAATGCTAATGAACAATAAAGTTAAAGGTTTTACCCTCATTGAGTTAATTGTCGTGATTATTATTCTTGGCATTTTAGCAGCAGTAGCATTGCCCAGATTTACCAACCTACAGCGCGATGCTCGTATTGCAAAACTTAACGCTGCCAGAGGAAGCGTTGCTGCGGCCTCTGCTTTAGCCCATGCAACAGTATTGGCAAGAAATAATGTTGCTGATATCACAGCATGTTCAGATGGCAATACCGCCAACAACAGCAATGGCGCAACGGGTACGGTTTGTACTGAGAATGGCATTGTGAACCTTGTGAACGCTTACCCTGATGTAACTGCCATTGGTACAACAGGCATACTTTCTGCCGCTGGTTTAACCACCACATTTAACCCAACAATCGATGAACTGCGAGCAGATGGTTACAACTACACAAGCACGGCAAATGTAGCAACGTTTCAAATCCAAGGCGCACCTACTATTGCTGAATGCCAGTTTACTTATGCAGAAGCAGTTGCAAATGGCGCACCAATCATTACACCAATTGTGACAACAGGTTGCTAATTTGATAAGTATCAAGTTGAATTTGCAAAATAATGTTTAAATGCAAAAAATCAAGTATTTCAGTTTTATTCTAAAAGTTTTAATTATTAACGTTTAAGGAGTCATCTGTAATGAAACATCAACAGTCTGGTTTTACATTAGTGGAGTTAGTGGTAGTTATTGTGATTTTAGGCATTTTGGCAGCTACTGCTTTGCCTAGATTTATTAATTTAACTACTGAAGCTCGTGTTTCAGCAGTTAACGGTATCGCAGGTGGTTTAAGAGCGGCTGTTGGAATTTCACAAGCTCGCTACTTTGCTACTGGAAATACAAATGCCACTACTGTAGACTTAATTGGTGCACCAGGTGTAGTAGTAGGGGCTGCCACAGGCATTCCCGCAGGAACAGCAGCAGGAATTGGTGCTGCAATGTCAGGCTTAACAACTGCTGAAGGAATTACACCTCTCTACACAGATCCAGAGGCGGTGACCTTCACTCCTGTTAACGGTGGAAATGCAACTTGTTTAGTAACCTATAATGGCACCTTAGGTACAGTAACTGTAGATATCTCAGGTTGCTAATAAGTTAAACTCCCCGACCCTTAGTAACATCGGGGAGCACTATACGTTGAAAACAGAGCCAAAGAATGCACCGACATAATGGCTTTACCGTTGTAGAACTTGTCGCAGTGATTGTGATTGTAGGCATCATTGCCGCAGTTGCTGCACCGCGTTTTATTGGCCGAGATGCTTTTGATGCTAGGGGTGCTTATGGCACCCTTATTTCTGCTTTACGTTATGCCCAAAAAACTGCGATTGCGCAGCGTACCAATGTGTTTGTAAATATAAACCTAAGTGCGAGGACGATTTGTTTAGGCTACACAAATACTTGCATCCCTGCTGTCATTGACCCAGCCACGCTAGCGCCTTATGCTAAAACATTACCGAATGGTGTCTCTCTAGCGTCCACCTCACCTATTATTGCTTTTGATGGTTTGGGTAGACCAATCCCGAATGCTCAAGCTACTTTTCAGATTCAAAATGCTGTGGTGCCTACAGAATCTATACGTACCATCACGGTAGAAGCAGAAACTGGCTATGTTCGATAATTTTATCAATCAGCGTCCACGAAATAAGCGTAAGCTGCATTTACTTAGTTCTGCATACCAAACTAGTGTCACTCAAGCTGGTGTAACGTTAGTTGAGTTGGTTATTTTTATTGTCATTATGGGTGTTGCACTGGCTGGCGTGCTTAAAGTGCTAGAAATCACTAGCCGCAACAGTGCTGACCCTCTCGTTAGAAAACAAGCATTATCAATAGCAGAATCATTACTGCTAGAGATACAACAACAGTCCTTTACCTTTTGCGACCCTGAAGATGCCAATGCATCATCCGCAACAAGCAATGCTGGGTGTGCATCGCAAACACAAGACTCAGACCCTGCTGGATTAGGTGCAATTACAGGCCCTTTCCCTAGCACTGAAAGTCGCTATAGCAATATAGACCCTTTTGATAATGTTGCCGATTATGGTGGGTTTACCATGCCAAATGCACAGTGTGCTGGTATTTGCATCCCTGGCGACCCTACACCGATCACGGGATTAGATGCATATGCAGCTTCAGTGACGATTACCAGAGCTGGTAATGTATTAGGTTTAAATAATGATGCAGCCCTCAGAATTAATGTCAGTGTGACAGGCCCTGCTAATACAGTAGTCACACTATCAGGTTATCGTGTTCGTTATGCGCCTAATATTTAACCGACTCTTAATGCTTAATAGCTCACGTTCATTGCAATCACAGGTGCGTATATCTAAAAATCACGGGTTCACACTGGTTGAATTGGTGGTGGTGATTACGATTGTTGGCATCCTCGCGGGCGGTGTGGCGCTATTTATTGGCAGGCCCACGCAATCGTTTTTTGATACTGAGCGACGTGCAGACTTATCTGACCGCGCAGATACTGCCCTACGTAGAATTGCACGAGATATCAGAAACGCATTACCAAATAGCGTCAGAATCACCACAAGTGGCACTGACAGCTTACTTGAATTTACACCAGTTATTAATGCAGGGCGCTACAGAGCTGAAGTTGGTACCTCATTAGCAGATAACCCTTTAGATTTTTCTAATCCAGCTGATACAAGCTTTAATGTATTAGGTTCAGCCATGAGCGTGTCCAGTAACGATTCATTGGTTATCTACAACTTAGGCATTGCTGGGGCAGATGTTTATGAAAGCTCTAACAGGCGTGCATTGAACAGCGCAACTAATAGCAACACACTCAGCTTTACTGGAAGCAGCTTTCCACTAACCTCACCATCGAGCAGATTTTACGTCGTATCTACCCCTGTGACGTATGCGTGCGATATGACTAATCGGGTATTGTGGCGGTATCAAGGCTATGCGTTTCAGGCAACGCAACCAGCCAGTATTGTAGTACTTGATGGCTTACCCTCAATTCAACGACATCAGCTTGCTAATAACTTAGCTAGTTGCCAAATTACCTACACCTCTGGGATTTTGCAACGTTCGGGTATTGTTTCTATTAATATCAGTATGATAGAAGATAGCGCACAGATAACCCTGATGCACCAAATCAATGTGGCTAATTCACCATGAATAAACACACCTCTCGTGGATTTTTACTGCCAGCCGCTATTTTTCTACTAGTGATTCTAGCCGCACTAGGGGCTTATGCCTTAAATATCAGCAGCACCCAACAGGCAACTTCTAAGCAAGATGTTCAAGGTGCAAGAGCTTACCAAGCTGCGCGAGTGGGCTTGGAGTGGGCCATATTTCAAGTACTAGCACCAGGATCCGCCAATCTAGTGAACTGCCCTAGCCCCACCACATTAAATATTGAATCATTTACCGTTGACGTTAGCTGTAGTCAATCCGTAGATTATAACGAACAAGGAACAGATCGTACGATTCGTTTATTTGAAATCACATCCAGAGCAAGTTTTGGTGTTGCTGGTACAATTGACTACACTGAGCGGCAATTACAAGCTACCGTTAGTAAATGCCGAGCAACCGACGCTATACCAGCGTACGAATGTAATTAACGCATAATTCTATTAATGGCAAATTTTGACAACCGATGAGTTTCCGATTTCCTATTTATATATTCATTTGGACACTAGTGCTAATATGCAATTGTGCCCATGCCGCGACTTATGCCTATAGGAATGATACATTTAGTTATGACACACCATCTGCATCTGCAAGCAATGCCACATGGCACAATAACGGCAACAGTCCTGCTTGTACAACTTACCCTCAGGGCGATGATGACTGGGATGATATTAACTTTCCATCAGGCTTCAAGTTTACGTTTGGTGGCGTAGAATATACTAGTGTAAGAATTTACTCTAACGGCATCATAAAGTTCGGTAACGACACTTCTGGGTATCATCGCAATTACTCTAACTTACAACTTCCAATAACAAGTAGCGCACTAGCATTTAGTGGATGTAGTAGTGGCGTGCCTACAAACATCATGCTCCCATACTGGACTGATATTGTGGCTGGAACGGGAAATAACACAGCTGGTGCATCAGTAAGATATGAGTTGCTCATGGACAACATAACTGACCAAAACCGTTTTGTCATTTCTTGGGTAAATGTAAAACTCTACAACACAACTACTCGCTATAACTTTCAAGTGGTACTCTATGAAAGCACTAGTGGCGTTAACGGTAATTTTAAGTATAACTACACTACTGGCAGCAGCACTGGCTCTGCAGCAACCGTAGGCGTACAGCTAAACACTGCTGACTCAACACAATACTCGTTCAATCAGGCGTTTATAGACACTGTAAATGGTACTTCTATCTTATGGTACCCAGCCAATCAGTTAGACCCAAAAACTGCGGAGTATCGTTTTGATGAAAATATTTGGGATGACATAGCAGGTGAAGTTAAAGACACATCTGGCAATAATCAAAACGCTTCTATTGTTGGAAATGTCAGCAATATTGCCAATGGTAAACTTTGCCGTGGCGGAAGCTTCACAAACAACACTTCTAACATAACTATTGATGCAGTTGCTACGCCAATTACACCAGGTAACTCTGGCTCTGTGAACCTGTGGTATCGATCAAATAGCGCTTGGAATGCGGGCTCATCAAATGCGACATTTTTTGATGCAACAAGAATTGCCGCTCAACCATTCTTTTTTATGAAGTTAGCAAATGGCCGACTCAGATTTTCCATTACTGATAGCGCAGGAACCGTAAGAACAGCAGAAACATCCACCAGCCGTACTTTTGCCGCTAATACATGGCACCATGTAGGCGTGAGCTGGAATATCAAACCTGGTACCAACCAGACAGTTTTACAAATTTTTCTTGATGGTGCGTTAGAAACAACTAATACCACAACACCATTCCGCTCCACCACCAGCGGCAATATAGCAAATCTAAATTCAATTTATATTGGAGATAACCGCACTTCTGGCATTACCCCAAGCAATGGTACGCCTAATGGCGCTAATGGCTTAATTGACGAAGTGTATATTTACGCTAGAGACATTAATTCAACTCAAGCCGAAGCTGATATGAATATTGTGCGTCCTACTTGTACGACACTGGACCATTTTCATATTATTCATAGTGGTGAAGTAGTTGGCTGCAATGCTGCCAGCGTTATTGTGGAGGCGCATGATACAAACCATGCCCTATTCAGCTTAGCAGGTACTACCATGCAAATTTCTAGTACGACCAATCATGGCATATGGTCTGGCATATCGACAATTAATCCAGTTAACGACATGGGTAATGGCACAGCCAATTACACTTTCAGTAATGAATCACGTATTACGCTAGGATTAACTAATGGCTTCAATGAGTCTCTTAACATCAATCTACAATCTGGTTTCATTACTGAAAGAACTGGCGCAGGTGCCATTTGTGTTTCTGAAGACTACACGTTTGGTTCAACATGTGACAGTAACCTTACCTTCTTAGAAGCTGGCTTTGCGTTTGATGTGTTAGATCATGTTTCAGAAACGAGCCAAACTGTAGCTATTAATGCTGTTAGAAAATCGAATAATAGCCTTGTATGTACGCCAGCGTTTGCCAGCGTAAACAGAAATATCAACTTCACTTGCAACTACAGCAATCCAACTACAGGCTCTATGCCTATTAGAGTTAACAACCGCGCACTTAACGCTGGAAACAATGCGAATGCAGTATGTGACTCAACAGGTCAGTCAGTCAACTTAAGCTTTAATGCTAGTGGTGTAGCAACTGCTAGCATTCAATACGCAGATGTAGGTAATATGTCACTTACAGCAAGAATCACGACAGGCGGCTTAAATATGACAGGGTCAGACAATTTTATTTCTGCACCTGCAACATTTACATTCTCAGGCACCACCGCACCGCCAATTAAAGCGGATAGCAACTTTAGTACATCAGTCACAGCAAAAAATGCATCTAACGCAACCACGCCTAATTTTGGCAAAGAAAGCACGCCAGAGAGCACATCACTTACTTTTAGCAAATGTCAGCCTACTGGTATAAATGCTGTCAGTGGTAGTTTTACAGGCTCGCTAGGATCTTTCACAAACGGTGTGGCAACATCCAACAATCTCAAATGGTCTGAAGTAGGCAACGGAGACCTCACTGCAACGTTAGCCAGCGGTAGCTATTTAGGCTCTGGCATTACTGCAACAGGCAATACTGGCACAACTAACACTGTTTGTAACGGCGCTGGTAATGTGGGCCGCTTTGTCCCTGATCATTTTGATACGATTGTGACACAAGGATGCGATGCTGGAAGTTTTAGCTATTCTGCACAACCTTTTAATGTAGAAGTTAAAGCGATGAATGCGTCTGGCAACATGACACGGAATTATGATGGCTCAGTAAACACCACCCCTAACTTCTCCAAAACAACAACGCTGAGTGATGCAAATGCAATAACAACGGGCTCCCTACTCAATAATAGCGTAACAGCTACCGCTTTTTCACAAGGAATTGCGAACGCAACACCAAGCTATATATTTAATAGCGCACTGAGCTCACCAGCCACCATTAAATTACGCGCGACTGATGTGGATAATGTTAGCTCTGCTTTGAGTAGCATTGAAGGAAGCACGCTAGTACGCAGTGGACGTATGCGTATACAAAATGCTTATGGTTCTGAGTTACTAGACTTAGCGATGCCACTTGTTGCTGAGTATTGGAGTAATGGCTCATGGATGCTGAATAGCAATGACGTATGCACCAATGGTGTTAGCCTTGCACTCACTGATTCAAATCCTGCAGATGGCCTTATTCCCAGTGAAATATGTGTATTAGATACAGGAAACCCTGGCAATAGCGGCCTGGGTTGTAGCGCGGCTGGGAGCGTGTCAAAAAGATTTAGAGAGCCTCCAGGAAACGGAAATTTCAATTTAACCTTAAAGGCGCCAGGAACTAACAACTCTGGCTCAGTGGATGTAACAGCAAACGTACCTAATTGGCTAAAATACAATTGGACAGGATCAGGAAATACCAACCCGAGTGCTCGTGCTACTTTTGGTATCTACAAAACTCCTGTCATTTACTTGCGTGAAAACTACTAGATTCCACTCAATACATTTTTCATTAAAGACAACATGCCAGCCAATAAACATAACTACCCCACTAACTTAGTGGCAATATATACATATATTACAATAAGTTACAATGTACAACTTAATGTAGTATATACTGCTTAAAACGATAAGAGACTTTAGTTTCAATTAGACACACTCATGATTAAATTTTTTACCAAGAAAAAATTGCAAGGCTGGCTCTCTGTAGAGCCCTCAGAGCAGAGTACACAGCTAACACATGTATTAAAAAACAATGGGCATAAACCCATGGTGAAAATGACTTTTTCTCAGGTAAATAATAAAGACGCCTTTGATGTTCAATCCATCATCGCGGATATTGACCTTGATATAGATAGCTACCACTGCACCATGCTTATTAAACAAGGTGAATATCAGATATTCCAGATTGAAAAACCTAATGTCCCTGACAATGAACTAAAGCAAGCCATTAGTTGGAAGCTAAAAGACATGATTGACTATCCTGTTGAGCAAGCTACTATTGATATCATTAACATTCCAGCTGATGACAACAAGTCGAGTCGACAATCTTATGTTTATGCAGTTTCCGCAAAAAATGTGCTTATTGGTCACTACATGCAGAAGTTTACTGATGCTGCTAAATTAGGACTAGAGGTCATTGATATACCAGAAATGGCACAAAGAAATATAGCTGCCTATATAGAAGAAGAAAACCGTGGATTAGCATTACTATCTATTAACAAGAATGGTGGCTTGCTCACATTCACAGCAAACAAAGCGCTATATCATGCAAGGCAAATTGAGCTAAACACTGAAGCACTTTCCAGTGACAATAGTGAGCAAAAGTCTAATATTTTTGAAAGATTCGCGTTAGAAATTCAACGCTCGCTTGATAATTTTGAACGTCAGTTCCCTCAACTTGCCATCAATCGACTTGTGTTAGCACCGTTTGTTGGTCGCGAAGACTTTTATGATTACCTAACCTCTTATTTATATATCAAAGTTGAGCGTTTAGATTTAGCCGACATTTTTGATTTTGAAGGTAATGCAAAACTTAATACTTTAGAATCCCAAGCATTGTTCTTCCCTGCCCTAGGCGCTGCATTACGTGATGGAGACGAACTGTGAACCAACAGATTAATCTCGTCAACATTGCTTTAATCAAACAAAAGCCATTTTTAACACTCAACAGTGTGGCTGCCGTGCTGGCCACATTAGTGCTTATTTTGTTAGCTTATTACACTTACTCGCAAAAAGAGATTTCAACGCTTAGTTTGCAGCGCCAGCAAGTAGCAGATGATCTTATCAAAACACAAAATGAAGTCAAAGCATTAGCGTTATTGCACGCCCCCCAAGAAATAGATGCTTCGCTTGAAAAACTAGTGACAAAACTAGAGCAAAAAATCAAAGTGCAACAACAAATACTAGAGATACTCAGCCACAGTACCAACACACCAGATAACAGCTACGCGGCATTGATGCGCGCATTTGCTAGACAGAGTATTGAGGGCTTGTGGCTAACAGGGTTTAGTGTTGATAGCCAAACAGACACACTTAACATTCAAGGTAGAGCACTTCAAAGTGACTTGGTACCTCAATATATTAACCGCTTAAGCAATGAGCCAGCATTAAAAGGTAAATTGTTCTCGGGATTGAGCATTAGCTTGCCAAAAGCAGATAATTTAATCAACAACCCGTCTGCAGCAAACACCACATCTCAAGCTCAATCTGACAAGATAAGCACTGTGACAGGAAAGCCAAACGTACAAAACTCACTAACCACGATAAATCTGCCTAATTATATTGAGTTCTCTTTAGAGTCAACATTAGACAATTCTTCTATTGCAGTTGAACCAGCATCGAGAACTGGAGATAAATCTTGAAAGCTGCACTCCTAGAAAAATGGTCATTACTCTCTAGTAAATTTGGTGCGCTCAATAATCGTGAACGTCTAATGGTGTTTGGGGCATCAGCATTGGTCGTATATACCACCGTTAATATGTTATTAATTAGTCCATTAGCGATAAGCAAACAAAGATTATTATCTGAAATTTCTACAGATCAATCAGTCATATCAGATCTGCAACAACAAGTTGATTTATTAAATAGCAAACAGCCTATCGACCCAAACGCACATAACAAACAGCACATTTCAGCGCTGGAAAGTGAGCTAGCCGCTATTGATACGGCAAAAAATCAGCTAGAGATCACCTTAATTAGCCCTGACAAAATGCCAGAATTGCTAAGAGATTTGTTAGCTAAAAACGGCAAACTAAAATTAATCGCACTCAATACACTACCTACTCAATACTTATTAGCACAACCTACTACGACAAACCTGCCCACTACACAACTAGCGCTTAATCAAGAAGGGCAACAGGAAAATCCAGTATTTAAGCATGTTGTAGAAATTACCATTGAAGGTCGTTATTTAGACTTACTTGATTATGTATCTACGATAGAAAAAATGGATTGGCACGTTCTTTGGAACAATGCTGAGCTATCAACAAAAACATATCCTAATAATCAACTTAAACTGACGGTATACACCTTAAGTTTAGATAAAGCATGGTTAAGTATCTAATCATGAAGACTCTTTTAATCACTTTTAAGTATTTAACAAAAAAAACGTCCAGATTACTCACTGGCGCGACTTATTTATTGTTGATAAACATTGCTTCCGCCGACACACTTAAGGATCCAACACAGCCACCGGCAGCCTTTTATAATCAGTCATCTAGCGCTCAAGGTGGTGAGTTGTTCAGCGGCCCCGTGTTACAATCAATCATCCTTGGTTCGAACTACCATGCTGCAATCATTAATGGGCAAAAAATAATGCTAGGGCAAAAATATGATGGTGCTACATTAATCAAACTTAATGAGCGCGAAGCCGTGCTACGCAATCCCGACAGAAGTTTAAAAATATTAACGATGGATTATTCAATACAGAAAAAAATACGGCCCGCAAAAAATCAGGCTGATTTTACTAAGCAAAGAAGCCAATCCAAGTAAAAAATTTGCTCCAATTGATAGAATGAACTGAACGAGAATAACATGCCGATAATTGCAATACGACTATCTTCACTATTGATTGTAATGCTACTCACTAGCTGTGCGGGCTTTATGCAGGCTCATGACCAAAGCACGATTAACACGATTAAAGATGAGTTAAAAGCTGGCGCAGAAACTAAGCCAACAGCCCCTACCCCAACTGAAATCAATGATGCACTGTTGCCACCCTTAAAAATTGAGATTCCAAAAGCAACTGCAAAAAAGCTTGAGCAACGTTTTGATTTAGTCATTAACAATGCACCAGCCAACCAAGTGCTAATGGGCATTGTTGGTGGCACGCGCTATAGCATGCTTGTTCATCCAGATATCACTGGCGATATCTCCGTAAACTTAAAAGATGTAACAGTATTTGAAGCTTTAGATGCACTTAGAGAGTTATATGGTTACGAATACAAAGTTGATGGCTCTCGCATTTTTATAGAGCAACAATCAATGCAAACACGCGTGTTTCAAGTAAATTACATTGTTGGTCAACGTAGAGGCTCTTCCGATACACGCGTTACATCTGGCTCGATTAGCGGTGGTCAAAATAACAGGCAAGGCGCTAACAATATGGGCGGTGCCTCACAAGTAACGAACAATATTGGTAGCAATGCTAACAATATGAATCGTCCACTCACCAGTACAAGCATTACCACATCTTCTGACAATGATTTCTGGAAAGACTTAACAGACTCTCTAAACGGTATTGTCGGAAATGAAAATGGCCGTCGTGTTATTGTAAACCTACAATCTGGTGTGATTGTTGTACGCGCGATGCCAAGTGAGGTTCGTAACGTTGAGTCTTTCTTACGGCTTATGCAGGTATCAATTGAACGACAAGTGATACTTGAAGCAAAAATCATCAATGTACAACTTAATGATTTATCTCAAAGCGGGGTAAATTGGTCAGTATTTGGTAGTAGAGGTTCTAATACAGGCATCATAGGTAACATTAACGCAAATACACAACTGTCAAGTAGTGGCAATGGCAATTTGGTAAGCGGAGACTTATCCGCTACTGGTGGCAATGTGCTCAACAACGCAGCAACGACGGCATTAGGTGGTCCATTATTTGCCATTGCACTGCAAGGGGCTAACTTTTCAACTTTACTATCGTTTTTAGAAACACAAGGCGATGTTCAAGTGCTTTCTAGCCCGCGTATATCCTCTATCAACAACCAAAAAGCAGTACTAAAAGTGGGTACAGATGAATTTTTTGTAACAGGCATTTCATCAAATACTACGGCATCTGTAGGTGCAACGACTACCGTACCAGAAGTAATATTACAACCTTTCTTCTCTGGTATTACGCTAGATGTAACCCCGCAAATTGATAGAGATGACAACATCATCCTGCATATGCACCCCTCTATTAGCCAAGTATCTACAGTCAATAAACAGGTGACATTGGGTGGAACCGCTGGTCAAATTAACTTACCTTTGGCCTCTAGTAACATTAGCGAAACTGACAGTATTGTCCGCACACGTGATGGGCGTGTAATTGTGATTGGGGGCTTAATGACGGAAAGTGCAACCAGTTCAAAATCCAAAGTACCAGGTTTAGGTGATGTCAAAGGTATTGGTGCGGCGTTCCGTCAACAAGGTGCTTCTAAAACAAAATCTGAGTTGGTGATTCTACTTAAAGCATCTGTTGTACAAGGCCAAGAAAATTGGGCTAACGATATGTTATCTAGTAAGCAACGCATAGAAGAAATGCAAAGACCTACGCCAACAGAGGATAAATAGCCCATGTATCCGCAACATTTCGGGCTTAATGAGTTTCCCTTTAGCATTACGCCAGATACAAGCTATTACTTTGCCTCTGCAAGCTACCAAGATGCATTAAACACCGTCATATTTGCAGTGACTACGGGCGAAGGTTTTATTAAAATCACAGGTGAAGTCGGCACAGGTAAAACATTGCTATGCCGCAAGCTTATGTCTAGCTTAGACCAAAGCTATAAAATAGCCTATGTACCCAACCCATACCTTGAGCCGCAATCACTTTTAATGGTATTGGCTGAAGAGCTAAATATTAGCTTACCAACTGATACGCAAATAACGCAGCATGTAATACTCAATGCACTGACACACGCCCTATTAAACTTTGCGCGAGACAATATTAAAGTAGTGGTATGTCTTGATGAAGTACAGGCCATGCCAATAGAAACACTAGAGGCACTGCGACTGCTAAGCAACCTTGAAACAGAAAAGAGAAAACTGCTACAAGTGGTTATTTTTGGGCAGCCAGAACTGGAAGAAAAATTAAACCACCCTTCTATCAGGCAACTTAAACAAAGAATCACATTTGATTATCAGCTTGATTTACTAAGCCGTGATGAAATGGCCTACTACCTTAACCACCGTCTCACCATTGCAGGTTATAAAGGTAGCCGTATGTTTAGCCGCACGGCTTTATACTTGATGTATTATCATTCAAAAGGCGTACCAAGACTCATTAACATACTGGCTCACAAATCCTTATTAGCCACTTATGGTAAAGGCAAGCACCAAGTAGGCATGCACGAAATGTTGGCAGCAGTTTCCGACACGAGTTCGATTGAGTCAACTTGGCGAAAAGTAGCACTAAGAAGCTTGTCTTTGACAATGCTATTTGGGGTATTTGGCTTTATCTTATTGATGTTTATTAACAACCCAAAGCTATATTAAATCTCGATTACAAAAAGACTAACAATGAGTTTAATCAATCAAATGCTAAAAGACCTTGAACAACGTGGTGCAAAATCCACAGATGTTCAGCCATCAATTACGCCACAATTTGGTGTATCAACACAGAAAAGCAACAACAGAGCGATTAACACGATTGGCCTAATATTTATTGTGATTGCAATTGCTTATGCTGTGTTTTTTGCACTTGAACAGCCAAACCGTATGAAAGATTTACTAGGGTTTAATAAAGCGAGTGTAAGTAGCACTGAAAACCCAACAACCAAGATAAACCCTGCAAACTTTGGACAAACGATTCAAGACAAAGGGTTAGCGAATGAAACCTTACCAGAGGCACCAATAACATCGCCTAACGACACAAATGAGGCTAGCATTAACTCTCAAGCACAACAGAACACGCAACCAAGCAATTTATTTGAGACTACACTTAGGTACGACCTAGACCAGAAGAGCTTAGCTCAACCAGCTAAAACCACTGTCGTTAACACCCCAAAGATGACAGCGCCTACAGTGATTGAGTATGAAAAAAAAACGACAGATCCAATTGAAATAAAAGAAAATCAGAAAAGTGAAGCCATAACAACCTCTGTAGGCAAAGGCTTTAGCCCACAATCCATCGCTAGCAAACAACAGACTAATATCAATAAAAAAATAAGCCCTGAGCAAAATGCCAATAGTTACTATCAACAAGCGCTTATCTATTTACAACAAGGTAGAGTGGCAGAATCACAAGCTAATTTAGCAAAAGCACTGGAACTCAATCCAACCCATCATGAGGCTAGGCTAACCCTTGCAAGTTTATTGCTAGATAATAAACGCTTGAGCGATGCAAAAGACGTACTAAATGCAGGCTTACAAATTAGTCCTGAACAGAATGAGTTTCGTATAGCACTAGCGCGCTTGCAAATTAGTGCTGGAGATCAAGCAACTGCATTAAGCACTTTAGAACATGGGCTGCAATATGCGCCTAACCATGCAGCCTATCAAGCTTTTTTAGCCACATTATTACAGCGTAGTGGCAGGCATGAAGAGGCCATTACCCATTACATGAAAGCAGTATCGCTTGAAACAAATGCTGGAAGTGTGAAAACAACCACGCTGGTGGGCTTAGGTATTGCTTTACAAGCAGCAGATAGGCTTGAACACGCGCAGCAAGCGTTTATTAAAGCCCAACAAACAGACTCGCTCAGCCCAGAGCTTTCAAGCTTTGTTGATCAGCAATTAAAGAAATTAAATCAAAGTCTTGCAAAGTAAAAATTCCAACTTAACTTAAGTAGTATGTTAGCTAAAGTGATGTGTTCATTAGCATCTAGAAAAATCTGGAAAAATGCAGTCTGGCCAATAAATCCTATTCAACATAATAAATACCCCGATAACTGCGCTACTATTTTATAGGGCGCCATAACTTAAGTAATAACGCATTAGAAATCACACTGACGCTACTTAATGCCATTGCAGCTCCCGCCAACACAGGGCTTAACATCCCCATAGCCGCCAGCGGAATACCCACGACGTTATAAATAAATGCCCAAAATAAATTTTGTCTAATTTTTTGGTAAGTACGTTTAGATATATCGATTGCATGAGCAACTAAAGCAGGGTCGCCTCGCATTAATGTAATGCCCGATGTATACATGGCAACATCGGTACCGCTAGACATTGCAATCCCCACATCAGCAACAGCCAGCGCTGGAGCATCATTCAAGCCATCACCCACCATAGCAACCAGCCCATCTTGTTTTAACTGTGTCACGATAGATGCTTTTTCATCTGGTAATACTTGCGCATAAAACTGTGAAATCCCTAATTGGCTAGCAACGCGGGAGGCGCTACCTTGATTATCACCTGATATCAATACAGTTATTATGCCTAACTGTTCTAAATCCGCAATCGCTTTATTAGCAGTGGCCTTAATTGCATCACCAAATGCAAATAAGCCTAATAGCTTGGGTGCAAAGTTTTCAAGCGCTCTAGTTTGTGCTAACCATGAAATACTGTACCCTTTTTGCTCTAGCGCTAACGCATCTTCTTTGAAAGATGAAAGATTCACCTTTAAATCATTCATCAGGCGCGTGCTTCCAAAATAAAACTTCTGCCCCCCTACTTCGCCCACCACACCTCGACCAGCCAGTGCCTGTAAATCTTGCACTATTTGTAATTGCAAACCTTTAGCGTTAGCAGCATTAGTCACGGCTTTTGCCAATGGATGTTCGCTCCCTGCCTGTAAAGTTGCGGCTAACATGAGTAGTTGCTCTGTGTCCTGAGCACTGACTTCTTTGGTAGTTGACTGCATGTTAATTAACTTAGGATGCCCTTCAGTTAAAGTTCCTGTTTTATCAAACGCAACGGTCTTAATGGCATGCGCAAGTTCTAGTGCCTCGGCATCTTTAATTAAAATGCCATGTTGGGCAGCAACGCCTGTGCCAACCATAATGGCAGTTGGCGTTGCTAAACCCAGCGCACATGGGCAAGCAATTACTAAAACCGTGACCGCATTAATAATAGCAGCCTCCCAGTTTCCGTTGAATAAACCCCAAACAATCAAAGTAAGTGCTGCAATCACAAGCACCACTGGCACAAAAACTGTGCTGACTTTATCCACCAATCGTTGAATTGGCGCTTTTTTCGCTTGTGCGGACTCGACCAAGCGCACAATACGCGCCAGTACAGTTTCAGCACCTACGGCATTGGTAGTAATAGTTAAAAGACCCTCGCCATTCATGGCGCCACCAGTCACTTTATCCCCTACTTTTTTTGACACTGGTAGGCTCTCACCAGTAATTAAGGACTCATCCACTTGGCTATCTCCACTCTGCACTGTTCCATCAACTGCAATACGCTCACCAGGCTTCACTAAAACTAAATCACCCACTTTTACCAACGCAATAGAGACTTGTTCAGGCTGTCCATTTTTTACAACAGTAGCAAACTCAGACCTTAATGTATTGAGTGCGCGTATTGCTTCTGTCGTTTGTGACTTTGCACGTCCTTCTAACCACTTTCCAAACAACACTAAGGTAATCACTATCGTGGAGGATTCAAAATACAAATGATGCGCACCTGCACCATGAGATGGGCTAAACAATAAATACACGCTCAAGCCGTAAGCCGCAGAGGTGCCAATCGCAACCAGCAAATCCATATTGCCAGCACCAGCTTTAAGCGCATGCCAGCCTGCTTTATAAAAACGCCAGCCTAACCAAAACTGCACAGGTGTCGCTAAGGCCCATTGCAACCACCCAGAAAGCTGACCCTGCCAACCCAACCACTGTACAATCATTGCAATTACTAGTGGCAAGGACAATATTGCAGCAAGCGCACTTGGCCACCATTGATTCTGCCTGTAAGACTCAGTAAGGTGTTCAGTGCTATCATGTTCTGCACTTAACGACTGAGCTTGATAGCCAGCAGCAACTACCGCATCAACGAGCTGCTGTGTCGTCACCTTACCTATACCAGAAACCTGTGCGGTTTCTAAAGCAAGATTAATCTCAGCAGTCACTACACCAGACACATTCAGTAGCGCCTTTTCAACGCGACCAGCACAAGATGCGCAGGTCATGCCCTTAATCGCTAAAGTCCATTCATTACTTACTTGATTAGTCATGATTTTTTAATATCGATAAAGATGATTGTGATGGTAATCCATTATAATCCTCGTCATTGTAATTAAACCTATCTAGTTTTATTTAGATAACTTTTGTTTAGAAACGAGCAATCATGGCTGGTGCAAGTCTTTTAACGCTTATTGATGATATAGCAACTATTTTAGATGATGTATCTGTCATGACTAAAGTCGCGGCTAAAAAAACAGCAGGCGTATTGGGGGATGATCTTGCGCTCAATGCTCAGCAAGTATCTGGTGTAAATGCAGATAGAGAGCTACCTGTTGTTTGGGCAGTCGCAAAAGGTTCTGCAATTAACAAAATTATTCTAGTGCCATTGGCATTAGTGATTAGTGGCTTAGCTAGCTGGTTAGTCACGCCACTGCTTATGTTAGGTGGGCTGTTTTTATGTTTTGAGGGCGTTGAAAAACTGTTTCATAAGTTCGTGCATGCTGATGAGCTAGTACATCACGACCCTAAAAATTTGATTGGTCAGGATGAAAGCAAAACGTTAGAAGTTTTAGAAAAAGAAAAAATCAAAGGGGCTATTCGCACAGACTTTGTGCTCTCTGCCGAAATTATCGTCATCACATTAGGCACAGTCGCCACGGCAGCATTCATACAACAAATTTTAGTGCTGACAGGCATTGCCGCAGTGATGACGGTGGGCGTTTATGGCCTTGTTGCAGGGATTGTGAAACTTGACGATGGCGGCTTATATTTGGTCAGTTGCAAAGGCAAAAGCTTACTAGCCACCTTAAAACGTAAGCTTGGTTTTGGTATTCTATGGTTTGCGCCGCATATGATGAAAACTTTATCAGTAGTCGGTACCGCTGCGATGTTCTTAGTAGGCGGTGCAATTTTGGTACATGGTATTGCGATGGTGCAACATGCAATTCAACACATAAGCAATGGAATAAGTAACGGATTTTTGCAAGCTATTATGCCAACGCTATTAGATGGCCTATTTGGCGTTGTTGCTGGGATTGCTACCCTGATGGTGATGCTTGGCATTAAAAAACTATTCAAGATCATTAAAGCGAAGTGAAGTTAGATATGACAGATTTAGTTGGTTATTTTTCAGCATTTTTAACAACATTTGCATTTGTGCCACAAGCGCTTCACTCTTGGAAAACGAGAGATTTATCAGGCGTTTCTTTGCCCATGTACAGCCTGTTTAGTTTAGGTGTGTTTGGTTGGTTAATCTATGGCATCATGATAGTGAGCTGGCCTATTATTGTAGCCAACAGCATCACTTTCATGCTCGCATGCGTAGTGCTTTATCTAAAAATTACGCATAAAAAATAGTGTATTTGAACCACTAATTTTTCAGAAAGCCAAAGTCAGATAAGGCACTTTTTAGGTCAGCTGCAACAATACGGTAACCATTTGCGTTCGGATGTATTGGGTCTGCCTTTAAGCTATTTTTTGCTAATACAGCAGAAAACACACCTTCAATCAGGGGAGTTTCTGTTTCATCCGCTAGCTTTTCATACAAGGGATGATCCTGCAAATTACCAAACGCGGCACCAATCGGGCTAAACTTTGGAATTGCGATTAATACAGTCTGAATATTACGTACCTTACTTTGCGCTAATATCGCATTCAAATTTCGCACGGTCTCTGTTTCAGGTACATGTTTCAGAAAGTCATTACCGCCTAACTCTACAATCAATAAATCAATTTTCTGAATACCGTCGTCATGCGATGCTAACAAGGCATCTAGCCGACTTAAGCCATCAGCTGATGTATTGCCAGGAACACCAGCATTTATAATATTCCAGCCAGTATCTGCAGTCAAAAGACTCACGTAATCTTCGCCATCCCCAGCACCTGTACCGTAGGTCAGACTATCCCCTAACACTACAACGCTTGCATTAGCAGGGAGTGTAGTAAATTGATGCCCTGAATCACATGCGGAAAATAATACTACGATGATACTAAGCAAAAATCCTCTGACCATTCAATATCCTATTTGATTGGGAGCGTGTAAACAAGAATTTGATCGCCAGATGGAAAGCCAAAAATAGCATTGCCGCCAGCAGCCACTGCCACATATTGTACGCCATCAATTTCATAACTAATAGGCGGTGCATTAACACCAGCCGTCACCTTTGTCTGCCAGATTAATTGACCAGTTTTGCTGTTGTAGGCATTGAAATGACCACTACCCTCACCCATAAACACCAATTCGCCGCGGGTAGCTAAAACCCCGCCCATCAGCGGCTGTTCTGTTTTTACCTGCCAACGCATTTTACCAGTCGTTAAGTTAATGGCAGACAACACTCCCCAACGCGCATCTTTAGTTGGCTCTGATGACACATACTGAACAGCAGGTAAATTACCTTTTGCTGGCTCATCCACCAATGTATATTTAATCGGCGCATGAATCCCTGCAACAAAACTTGTTTGGCTGATCTCATCTAATGCACTTGGGCTCCAATTAGAACCGCCTAAAATACCTGGGTACAATACGGTGCCTTCTTTTGTGGCTTTAGCAAATAAATTATGCTGCGGTACAAAAGCTTCTGATTTTTTTAGAAGCGCACCTGTTTCTCGATCATTGATATAGTACCAGCCTGTTTTACCAGCTTGTCCTACTGCGGGTATTGTTTTACCGTCTTTCACATAATCAAATAATACTGGCGGACTTGCCACATCGTAGCCCCAAACATCATGGGGCACTTGTTGGTAATGCCATTTAATTTTGCCAGTTTCAGTATTTAAAGCAACCAAAGACACTGTGTATAAATTATCACCTGGACGTGAAACGTCGTTCATTTGTGGTGAGGGGTTGCCCGTGCCAAAAAATAAAGTATTGGTTTTGGTATCAATGGCTGGGGTAGTCCAAGCAGAACCACCGCCATACTTCCAAGCATCCTGACGTGTTTTTAAACTCTCTTTTTCTGCCGCAATATCACGATTTAGTACCAAACCGTCTGAGGTTGTTTCAGTAAACATGCCCTCCCACCCTTGCGATGGTATCGTGTCAAACTGCCATACTTTTGCACCATTTTTAACATCATATGCAGCTAAAAAACCTGGGCGGCCATATTGACCACTTACACCGACCACTGCTCCAAGGGGTGCATCTATCCTTGGTTGATCAATATGCAAGCCATAACCAACCCCAGTCACACCAACAATCACTTTACCCCGATAAACAACTGGAGCCATCGCTATGCCAATGCCTGTACCACCATAAATTTCTTTTTTACTTTTAGCATCCGCCTTACTTAACAAACCTGTACTTTCAGTTAAAGCGGTATCTTCAGCGACATTAATATCCCATAGTTTTGCGCCAGATTTAGCATCTAAAGCAATTAACCTAGCATCTACAGTACCAATAAACACTATACCGTCACTGACTGCCACACCACGATTAGCTGGACCGCAACACATTTTCCAATCAGCTTTACGTGCATGTTGATAACGCCAAATCTCTTTGCCTGTTTTTGCATCAAGCGCTGCGACATGGTTAAAAGGCAAGGAGACATACATCACACCACTTTTGACAATTGGCGTGGCCTGAAAGCTGGCAGAAACACCTGTTTT
Source organism: Methylotenera sp. (assembly GCF_030653755.1). Classification (GTDB taxonomy): domain Bacteria; phylum Pseudomonadota; class Gammaproteobacteria; order Burkholderiales; family Methylophilaceae; genus Methylotenera. Next base: position 57,680 of record NZ_JAURYU010000015.1, on the reverse strand, counting down.
AAATTCCCATGCTAGTGATAAATTCTTAACATTACTCGTATTGATTTGTGTGAGTGGCGATAAACGCTGATTTGTATAATCTCCACCATAAACAGGCCAATCGTGATGACCAGTAGAAGTTGAGTGTTTGCTTAACCCTGAACAGGCAGCGGTTGTAGCGATAGCGCCAACCAGCATCACATACCCGCTAATAGATTTTAACTGCTGAAAGTTCAAGTACTTATACATCACTAGCATCCTTATATTTGTCATCACTGCATAACATTTATTTAAAAGTATACAGATGTGTATACCTTTTGCCAATTAACGACTAAAATTAATCTAAGCCACAAAACAATTAGTTAATATAACGCTATACTAATGGCGTATAGCTTAGGCTTACAGTACATCTCATTGACTTAGACCATGCAATTAACACATTAATCAAGGAGTTTGCATGAATGATCGTATTCAAGAGCTGCTGAACCAAATTACCGAACTAGAAGATGATTTACGCACTGCCCTGAATGAGCAACAGTCCACGATATTTTTTCAGATTAAAGGCAAGCGTGTTGAGTTTGAAAAGTCCATGAAAGAGACACACAAGCGACTTAAAAGAAACTTCTTTACATGGCTGGTCACTAATCGACCACAAAATCTGATTACGGGACCTATCATATACGCGATGATTATCCCGCTGGTGATTACTGATATTTTCATCACGTTTTACCAACTGACCTGCTTTCCTATATACGGTATTAAAAAAGTGCGCAGAGCAGATTACATCATCTATGACCGTCAACAACTGCAATACCTCAATTTTATAGAAAAATTTCACTGCACCTACTGCGCATACGGCACTGGTATGATTGCTTACATCAGCGAGATTGTAGCGCGTACAGAACAATATTTCTGTCCGATCAAACACGCAAGAAAAGTATTAGGTTCCCACTCACGCTATTCGCGTTTTATAGAATATGGTGATGCCGAGAATTATCAGGAAAGATTAGAACAATACCGTCGTGCACTTAACGAAGAAAAGCAAAATAGTAGTTGTGAAATAAGCAACGCTAATCAGGCAAGAAACGATCAATAAATAGGCTAAGAATTACTGGGTATTTCGGTAATTACTACCAAAAAATTCCATCATTAAGAAGTCTTCAAGGCCAGCGTTATCTTCTAGTCTTGCAGATTGCGTTACTGAGCGACCAAGACGATGTGATTCCCAAGTAAAATCGCCCTGATAATGTTCACGGATAAGTGCAATCATGCGTTTTATTATTGACAACCGAATATCTTGACCAGTGCTAGCTTCAACTTCAAAGTATTGAAGCCTAGCGTTACTGTAGTCATTCGTCCACCCCTTAAATACAAAAGTGGCGTGGCGAGAACTTTTGCTCGTAATCTCAAAAATACCATTAGTCCCGCTTTTAAAGTTATTTTTAATGCGCTCATCTCTGAGTTGCTCTTCACTTGGCCCACGTTGACTGGCGATAGCCTCAGCATTTTGTCTCGCCGCGTCATATTCTGCACCTTTTCTACTAGCTTGCACTGCTTTCATGTAGGACGCCATATCAGGAAATTTTGCTGGGTCTAATACGGGCTCTTGAGTTGGCGGCTTAGGCACAGGGGTAGGTTCTGGCACCATGAACTCTGGCTTACTGAGTGGTTTTGCTACCTTTGCTATCACCTTAGGCTGCTTAATCGGTTTCACAATGGGCTTTTCTTTCTCCAGTTCAGGCATCGGCTGTGGCAATGGTTCAACCATTGGCTTAGCTTTTGGTTGCGCCAAGCTCACTTCAATGGTGGTCGGTGGGCTTGCTGGCGGCTCATCAAATTTAACATTTGGTGCAAAAAAGAAAAAAATCGCATGAATCAATAGCGAAAGGACAATCGCAATGATGGTGTTGCGGCTAATATTAACGCTGATAGATTTATCATTAACGCTACGCAGACGATATGCCTGCGCTAAAAACTCATCAAAGTTTTGCTCATTACTCTGGTTAATATTCACTTGATTAGACTGCATAACGTTTACAGGCGAAGGTCTGCCCATGTTTTCTCAAGGCGCTTTAAGGACACAGGAAACGGTGTTTTAAGTTCCTGCGCAAATAAGGATACGCGCAATTCTTCAATCAGCCATCTAAAATCCTGTAAGCTTTGTGGAATATCCAAATGGGCCGCGTTCAGCGCATTGACTTTGTCTTGCCACTTTTGCCAGAACAAGCCAACACTAGCCGCGTTTTTACCATCACGGTCAGGGTTTGCTGGATGCTTCTCTATCCGAAGTCTTAGCGCTTTTAAATAACGTGGGACATGCTGCAACTGCTCCCAAGGCGTTTGGCTAAAACATCCTTTGTAGACTAACAATCCAATTTGCTGTTCTAAATCTCGCTTTAGGCGATTAACGGTTGCAGCCATTTGACCCTGCTTTTGTACAAGCAACTGATACTCTGTAGCAATGGCCTGCGCTTGTCGTGCGACGGCCTGTGTCACTGCTGGCAAGCGTGTTCTGGCACGTTGTTTCAACACCATAAAATCGGCATTAGTGCGTGGCAAATCATCTTCACCAATAAATGCACGGTCTGCAATTGCCAAAATCATATCTTCTCGCAGGTCATCAGCTGACATTACATTACGTAGGGTGAGCGCATATTGATTAAAGTTTGGTAGGCTTTTCTCCAACTGCTTCATTTGCTCTTTTAGCTCAAAACGCATCAAGCGGCATACGCCCTTACGATGGCTCAACTCAGCCTCACGTTCAGTATCAAATAGCTTAACGGCAATACTGTAATTAGCATCTTCAAGCGCTGGATATCCAGTGACTTTTAAGCCGTCTCGCTCAAAACTAAGCGTCTGTGGTAGGTCGCCAAAATCCCATTGTTTTAGCCCTGTTTTTTCAATGTCTGGTGACGTATTTCTAAAGGTAAGTTGTGCCGCAGACCCTAGCTGCTTTTTAAGCGCATTCCAATCGCGCCCCATTGCAAGCTCCCTTCCATCATCATCTAACACGCTAAAATTCATTAAATGGTGCGGCGGTATGTCACTAAGCGTCCAATCCTCTTTGCCAACTTTTAGCGTTGTTTTGCGTTGGATATAGGCCGCTAAGGTTTCAAGGATAGGCTGTGAAAACTGATCATTCACATCATCTAAAAAACCCGTGACAAATTCTGGTACCGGAACGCATACACGACGGAATGTTTTAGGTAAGGCTTTAATCAAATAAGTAATTTTCTCACGCAGCATCCCAGGCACTAGCCACTCGGTTTGAATTGGGTTCAGTTGGTTGAGCAATGCAAGTGGCACGGTAGCGGTCACACCATCTAATACATGACCTGGCTCAAAGCGATATTTCAAGGTAGTTTCAACACCATCTAACATGATTTTTTCAGGAAACTGCACAGCCGTAATTGCATCTGCCCCATGCCGCATTAAATCATCGCGCGTGAGATACAGCAGTCTTGGAGATATTTTTTCAGCATCTGCACGCCATTTTTCAAAACTTGCAGCATTAAAAATATCCGCTGGTACTTTGGCATCATAGAATGCAAAAAGTTTATGCTCGTCCACCAACACGTCTTGTCGGCGCGCTTTATGCTCCAGCTCTTCAACTTCTGCTATCAAGCGTTCATTAGCCGTAAAAAAGGCAGCTTTGGTATCAAACTCGCCATTTGCAAGCGCCTCGCGTATAAATATCTCACGGGACTCAGCAGGGTTAATGGGGCCGTAATGTACGCGGCGTTTTGGAATAATCGTCAGCCCATATAAGCTCACACGCTCCCAAGCGTTGACCATGCCCATTTTCCTGTCCCAACGCGGGTCTGAATAATGGCTTTCTGTTAGGCCTCTGGCTAGCGGTTCAATCCAGTCTGGTTCAAGTTTAGCGACACATCGCGCATATAACTTGGTGGTATCCACTAGTTCTGCCGCCATCACCCATTTTGGACGTGTCTTTTTAAGCGTGGAGCCAGGCGCTACGTGGAAGCGAATACCACGCGCGCCCGCGTATGAATCGCTATCACCATCTTTAAACCCAATATTACCTAGTAAGCCAGCCAACAGGGCTTTGTGAATCTGCTCAAAGTTAGCCTCTTTTTCATTCAGCTTAAATTCCATCTCTAAGACAATATCTAACAGTTGTCCATGTAACTCTCGCCATTCTTTCAAACGTAAGAAAGATAAAAAATTAGTGTGGCATTGATTGAGCAAGTCTTTATTAGATTTCTTGGTTTTAAGCGCACTATCAAAGAAATCCCATAACTTCAGGTAGCTCATAAAGTCTGAGCCCTCACCTGCAAACTTAGCATGTGCATTATCAGCTGCTTCGCGCTTATCCATTGGGCGTTCGCGCGGGTCTTGTATGCTGAGCACACTAGCAATAATCAAGATTTCTTTTAAGCAATGCTCACGCTTAGCAGCAAGAATCATCCGTCCTACTCGCGGATCTAGCGGTAGCTTAGCTAGTTGCAAGCCAGTTTCAGTAATCTGGCGACGTGCATCTACCGCGCCAAGCTCTTGCAACAACAAGTACCCATCGGCAATTAAGCGTGATGATGGAGCTTCAATAAACGGAAACTCTGTGACATCCCCCAAGCGTAATGCCGCCATGCGTAAAATCACAGCGGCTAGTGAACTGCGTAAGATTTCGGGCTCGGTAAACGCTGGGCGTCCGTTAAAATCCTGCTCGGAATACAACCTAACACAAATACCGTTTGAAACACGACCACAACGCCCAGCACGTTGCTTGGCGGCAGCCTGACTAATCTTTTCAATCTGTAACTGCTCAACTTTTGCACGGGTACTGTATCGATTCACGCGCGCCAAGCCAGCATCAATGACATACTTAATACCAGGCACTGTCAGTGATGTTTCTGCTACGTTGGTCGCTAGCACAATACGCCGACTACTATGGCTTTTGAAAATCTTTTGCTGATCTTCAATACTCAGGCGTGCAAATAAAGGTAATACCTCGATATGCTTTAGCTTCGCAGAACGCCCTTGGTATTTGCGCAAATGGTCAGCAACATCACGAATTTCTCGCTCACCTGGTAAAAACACTAAAATATCGCCATCACCTTGACGTAGCAAATCATCGGCAGCATCTAAAATGGCCTCTTCAATCGCCTCTTCCTCGTCATCTTCTTCTAGCCAACGCGCTTCTGTTTTGGCTTTGCGTGCAATGCCAAAGATGGTGTCATCATCTAAATCAAACTGAGCATTTTCTGCTTCGGCAATTTCCTTAGCACGGAAACCTGCGGCACCTAGTGGGCGATAACGAATCTCTACGGGGAAAGTACGACCAGACACCTCAATCACAGGGGCGCCATTAAAATGCTGTGAGAATCGATCCGCGTCAATGGTTGCAGACGTAACAATGATTTTTAAATCAGGACGTTTTGGCAACAACTGTTTAAGATAGCCAAGTAGAAAATCAATATTCAGGCTACGTTCATGCGCCTCATCAATAATAATCGTGTCATAAGCATTGAGAAACTTATCACCTTGCGTTTCTGCGAGCAAAATACCATCGGTCATCAACTTAACATAGCTGGACTCGGACAATTTATCGTTGAACCGCACCTTATAACCAACAGCCTCACCTAACGGCGTTTTCAGCTCTTGTGCAATACGGCTGGCAACGGACCTTGCCGCAATACGCCTTGGTTGCGTATGCCCAATCAACCCTGAGACACCACGGCCAAGCGCTAAACAAATTTTAGGTAACTGCGTGGTTTTACCAGAACCAGTTTCACCACATACAATGACTACTTGGTGCTTGCTAATAGCTTGAGAGATTTCATCACGTTTACCGCTGACTGGCAGTTCTGGTGGGTATTCTGGCTTGGGTAGATGTGTGAGCCGTTGTTGATACTTTTGCTGTGAAGCATGCATCTTTTGCACTACTTCATTCACCATGCGTTGCGCTCTTGCTAAGGACTTCTCATCCGCCGCTTTTTGCAATACTTTGATCTCCTGCACTTTACGCCGTAAAGCATGCCGATCTACCAGCATGCAGCTTTGTAGCGCTTGATCAAAGTTAGCAGGAATTAAATTATCAGGTTTACTCACATTCATAGTCGCAAATTTTATCATGCCGCGCCCATCTGCTTGAGTGAATCATGCAAAAGCATCAATAATCTATTATTTAAGGAAACGCGGAATAAGTCGCTGAGCGAGATAAAGTGCAAGGCGCACGGAACGCAGAAGCCGAGATAGTATGCGGTATACAGCAAGGTTTCGAGTACCGCGCAACGCAGCAATTTGCTCGCGCAGGCACTTATTCCGCATTTCCTTAAAATGATTGATGCGCTTGGCCATTTGAAATAACCATATGCAGCGTGCTACTATCAATTACCATTATCCATACGTCTCTCATAAAAAATGATCGCCTACCTAGAAGCCAAACGCGCTGGTTTATTTAAAAAACCACATTGGGCTAATAATCTACTGGCGGGTATTATTGTAGGGATTGTGGCACTTCCTCTAGCCATGGCATTTGCCATTGCCTCTGGCGCAAAACCTGAACAAGGTATCTATACTGCGATAGTCGCTGGCGGCATTAGCTCACTACTAGGCGGCAGCCGTTTACAAATCTCAGGGCCTACTGGGGCGTTTATTGTCATTCTTGCTGGTATCACCGCAGAATTTGGCATTGCTGGTTTGCAAATGGCCACGCTCATGGCTGGATTTATATTGCTAATCATGGGATTGGTGCGGTTTGGCGCGGTAATTAAATATATTCCAGACCCTGTGATTGTCGGCTTTACTAGCGGTATCGCTATTATTATCTGGGTAGGTCAATGGAAAGACTTTTTTGGCTTAAACCCAACGTTAGGCGCAGCGCATTTTCATGAGAAAGTTTGGGATTTAATAGTAGCATTTCCTAGCCTGAATCTTCAAACGACATTACTGGCGCTATTAACCCTGCTATTAGTGATTTACTCGCCGAGAGTATTTAAGCGTATTCCCTCCCCTTTAATAGCCATGGTTGTGGTAACAGCGATTCAGGCAAGTTTTAGCTTTAAAGGGGTAGCCACCATTGGCTCGGCATTTGGCGGCATACCGCAAAGCTTACCTGAGTTTGAATTTTTACCAATTCGCTTTTCACAAGTATTACAACTCATTGGCCCAGCTTTTACCATTGCCTTACTTGGCGCAATTGAATCACTACTTTCTGCTGTTGTCGCGGATAGCATGACCAATACTAAACATGATTCAAACCAAGAGCTTATTGGGCAAGGGGTTGCCAATATTTTCTCACCTTTGTTTGGCGGTTTTGCTTCGACTGGTGCGATTGCTAGAACGGCAACCAACATCCGAAACGGGGCGACAGGCCCATTAGCGGGCATTGTTCACACCATCACCTTAATCGTCATTGTGCTGGTGTTTGCACCTTTGGCAGCACACATTCCATTGTGTACGTTATCTGCAATATTATTTATTGTCGCTTATAACATGAGTGAAATGCACCGTTTCTCACACATGGTACGCACCGCACCTAAAGCAGATGTGGTAGTGCTTATCATTACTTTTCTACTGACTATATTGACTGACTTAGTTCTTGCAGTAAATATTGGGGTAATGTTGGCCGCACTTTTGTTTATGAAACGCATGAGCGAAGCGGTCAGCATCAAACAGCAGAGTATTGAAGAACTGATTCAGGAAACTGGCAATAAAAGCCTAATATTGCCAAATAACGTGGCTATCTTCACCATGGAAGGCCCTTTTTTCTTTGGTGTAACAGAGCGTTTAATGACTGCGCTAGAAACCGCACATACACATGCAGATATCTTGGTATTGCGTATGGATAATGTGCCGATTATTGATGCGACTGGCCTGCAAACCTTTTGGGACCTCATGAAGAAATGCGAACTTAACCATACTCGCCTGATACTTTGTCAGGTAAGACCTAATATCTTAGAAAAAATGCAACGCGCCGGTATTACGCAAAAACTGGGGGAAGAGAATATCATTAGTCATATTCAAATGCTTAACGTACCTGTGTGATGAATCCACACAGGTAGAAACAAACTATCAACCGAATAAATACGTAATTTGCCTATATTCAATTGTCATTTGCTTTCCCTAGATATCTTCCAATACAAGGGGTGATGATGAGGCACCTTAATTAGCACCATCTGTGTGCGCCTAAATTTTTCATATGCTTCATTCAATGAAACATCTGAAGTTTCAGCCTCTTTTTGAGAAATGGGCTCAGCAAACTTGACCCACTCAGGATTTTCCATATAGCCTTGGTCATTCATACACTGTTGAAAAACATGCATTTTTCGCCCCTCAATCTCAAGCTTTTGAAATTCTAAAAACGCATTCAAATGGGCTACAGATTTGGCTGCTATCCCCTGACAGTTGTTAATTGACAGTACTAATTTGCTAGAAATCTCGCTGGGATGGTTTCTTGAAGATAATTTATTTCCATCAACGAAGCAATAAAATAATACTAAGAGTAACGGGACTGCTAGCAAGACGTATTTAAAATATTTTTTCATTACTTTTGATGACATATATTAATGATTAGCAGAAGGTTGATTGGCACTTAGTATGTCGTTTAATCCTTCTAACGCCTCATGGCTAATACCTTTTACTTGAGATTTAATCTTACTAAGCGCTAATGTATCGCCCTGCGATTGAGCAATCAGGGCTAACGCACTCAGGCTTGCTGGGTGTAACTGGTGAAATGAAAGCGCCTTTTTGTAGTTTTGTATGGCATTTGCCATATCTCCTAAATGTTGGAATGAAGTACCTAAGTAGTACCATGCTTCTGCATTTTGTGGCTCATCACCAACCCAATCCATGGCTACTTTTTGTACATCAAGCCATCGGTTGTTTTGAAAAGGCATCACAATACGCATAAAAAATGGGCGCTTATCTTCGGGGGCATCCCAAAATGGTAAGTCGTGTAATGCATTTATGTCTGTGGATTCATGCGTCAATAACGCTTTAATCCACTTCACTGGCATATTGTAGTAATAAGCCTTACGCCCAGGGCTTTTAAACGTACTAATACCTATCAGTTTACCTGCATAGTCAAAAATGGGGCTTCCACTAGCTCCTATAGAAAACGCTGCTTCCGTTCTGACTACCTCTGCATCATCCATCGGATATAAAGCTTTAATGTTACTCAATGCAACATAAGGTGCTGGAGAATCTGTTGGCATTGAAATAGAAATCACAGGCTGTTCGTATTGCAGACTATCGTTGTCAGACATTGCAACAGGATTAAGATCTGCCCACTCAAACTTTAAAATACATAAATCGTGCTTCCAATCTGCCTGCAACGATAAAGGGGCATATTCCACGCCCCATTTACTAATGCTGATACCATTTGCATTTGTCAGCACATGGCAATTGGTCACCACATGATCTTTACTGATTGCCACACCGGTGCCAAAACCGTGACCACCAGACTTGGTGGTAGTCACTACTTTGACTAATGACTGTTTAAGTTGGTATAAAAACTCATCTGTGGGCGCTGGTATATGCTCGGCGTAAGACGTGCTCGCCATCAAAAGAAATAACACACCAAATTTATTCATGATAGCTGATTCACTTATCTTAAAAAAAGCATATAAATCATTAGGCCAAAATACAATAATGCAAAGATTGCAACAATCCAAAAGACTTTCAGCATATTGTGATTAATTTGGGATAACTTCTCACTCAAAGTTGCAAGCTGCTTCTCAACAGTTTGGTTATCACTCATATCATTACCTCTACTTTAAATAATTACATACAATGACAATTAATAAATCTAATATGTTCCTGTTTGTATGCTTTTTTTTACAGCCGTCAGAAGTAACATCGCTTTTAGTATTTATGGATTAAACTTTACTTAAATATGAAGCCTATGCTACAACCAAATGGGTATCTGAAAACGGTGCAGAAATTAATGTAGATGGAAAATGTTTGGCTGTGGCTGGCAACAGTGTGGGTGGAAACATGGCAGCAGTAGTTGCCTTGATGGCTAAAAATAAAGGTACACCTAGCATTCGTAACCAACTATTATTTTGGCCAGTGACGAATGCAAACTTTGAAAATGCCTCTTACGATGAGTTCGACGCCGGTCACTTTTTAACCACAGGCATGATGAAATGGTTTTGGAATAACAACACAACAGATGTATTACAACGCCAGAATATTTACGCCTCTCCACTATTGGCAACGCCTTAACGTTTTAAGCCAACTAACTGCTGCACGATCTGCCATGACGCAAGCAGCGGAGGAGTTGAAAAAAAGATTAAAATAACTCAGCTAATCTACACGTAACACTAAGCTTGTTTCATAAAATAAATACCACGACCAAATTAGTCGTGGTATTTATTTTTAGCAATTAAGCTAGCCATTATTTATTAAATTGTTTGCTAATCCGTCGCAACCACTAACGAAACTAATTTAACCACGATAGGCCTTACAAAAAGTACGCAAACAAATGCGGAAGGCATTGCAAGCGTGTATGCATGAATTACTCGCTGTAAATAGCCATCATTAACACCACTACTTACTGCCACGATGATTGCAGACATTAAAACCGCCATGATACCCGCCATAAAAAATGCAAATACGACATGGGAGTGACGTTTAGGTACTTTTATATTCATTACATACTTTCAAAACTAAAAATCATCCAGCTACTTTAAACACGAATAAATAAACAGTAAATGAAACACACTAGCCCCTTGAGCCTAAGCTGCCCAGTCTAATTGGCTTAACGGTTATCAGGTTATGATTTCTCAAGTTTTACGTGCCCATGGTGATAGGAAAATTCCGTACCTAACAGCATCGTTTGCTAATAGTTAACACAACACTCGAGCATCATTATGTGGACATTAGCTTAATTTGTCGCCAATAAAAAAGCTTCAGCCAATTATATTTTCAGCTATTAAGCATGAAAAAAAGCTTGATTTTTACCTGTCGCTTTTGCTTTATACATGGCTTCATCTGCGGCTGTAATTAGCGCCTTAATATTCTTTACTTGGTCAGGGTAAGTAGCGATACCAATACTAACGCCCATCAATACATCGTCTTTACCGATCGTCATCACTGGCGTTTTAAGTGCTTGAATAATTCGATTTGCCAGTATTAACAGTTCATTTGCGTTATTAAAGTTTTGCACCACAAGTGCAAACTCATCACCACCTACTCTTGCAAGAAAATCAAAATCTCGAAGTACGCCATTGATCATAGCAACTGCGCTAACCAAAGCATCATCACCAACATGATGTCCATATTGGTCGTTAATTAACTTAAACCCATCCAAGTCCATATACAACAGACCAACTTTTTGCGAGTGTCGATTAGCTTGTGAAATTGACTTTTTAAGATACTGCTCAAAATTTCGTCTGTTGGGTAAATGTGTCAGTGCATCATGCATCGCAAGGTAGCCAAACTCCTCAGCTAACTCTTGGCTAGATGACGCATGCTCAAATAGCCAGATGGTTCTCCTATAGTTAATTAATAGTATGGTGATAATCAATAAGACAACAATTAGCGAACCCAACTTTAAGCTATTAATAGTAAGGCTTAGCTCTACATCAACTAGCGCTGCTTCGGACTGCATCACCTTATCCAACTGATCTATTTCTACTCGAATCTTTTCTATTAAAGCTTTGCTGGCATCATTAGAAAGCCTTAAGTGTGGAGAATATGAGCCAGCAGCGAGTTGGACTTGAAGGGTTGATTCTATGATGCTAAATTTCTCTTTGATTAGCGTATCTAAGGTTGCAAGCGAAGATTTAAAACCAGGGAAATCTTTTTCGAGGCTTTTTATTTGAGAGAATAATAAAGAAGTTTCTTTTGCTGAGCGATTATATGGCTCAAGAAATTGAACGCTACCTGTCAGTAGGTAACCTCTGAGTCCTGTTTCAGCTTCTACAATTGTATTCATCAGCTTGACAATTTCATAACGTGTATCGGCAATTTCAACTTTGCGATTAATTAGAGCCATCAAACTTTGTGCGCTAAAAAACACCCATGACATTGCAATCAACAATATGATTGACGCAACTATCGGCGGCAGTAAAATCTGCTTTCTGTAATTTAGATTAGTGGTAATAATAAGCCTCAGTATTTAAGAACAGAAGTCTTCTTTCTTAAAGCACCAAAATTTACAGGCATGGCAGCCTTAATTACAATCAAAATTCAAAAGCATTGTCTTACTCAACCTATATTAAAGTATACACAAAAGCACCAAATAAAGTGCCAAATGTATATTTGGATTATATTGCACAATTTAAGTGCCAATTAATTATTTATGATTTAGCGCTAACCAATTTGAGCTAATCCATCACCAATGGTTCGCTAATCTCTTACAATGAGCTTATAGTTAATTGTAAGAGATATTTGGTGAATAAAAATTACACTGAAAATAAGCCTCAGATATTTCAGTTTTTATATTTCGCTTAAATAAAATTGAGTGTAAATTAGTAAGCGTACACAATATTATTTACTTAAAAAGTAGAAAATTGAAGCACAAAAAATCCTAGAGAATGGGCTATCTTGACAAAACTTGATGTTAAGAATCAATCAACCACAGCTGCAGGTAAAGACCCTACGCGTCAAGCTGGCGAAGCAAGATATCGAGCTCTCTTTGAGTATGCGCCCGACGGCATTCTGATTGCAGACGCTCAAAGCAACTATTTAGATGCTAATCCAAGCGTTTGCAATATGCTCGGATATACCCGTGATGAACTCGTAGGTATGCACGCATCCGATATTATTGTGCAAAGTGAAGTGCAACATATTCAACCTGCACTAGATGCCATTAAAACAAAATCTGACTACGCGCGCGAGTGGCTATTAAAGCGTAAAGACGGCTCTATTTTCAGCGCAGAAATTATTGCGACGACTATGCCAGATGGCAACCTCCTTGGTGTAATTCGCGATATCACGGTCCTTAAAGAACAGCAACGTGAAATATCGCAGCTTTCCCGTCTCTACGCCGCGTTAACTAAAGTTAATCAAGCCATTATTTGGCTCCCTACACGAGAAGAGCTATTTATAAAAGTATGTCGGATACTTGTAGATGAAGGCGGATTTCATATGGCTTGGATTGGCTGGAACGACAATAAAACCAATCAACTTAATCCAGTAGCATCTTGGGGCGACAAAAATAATATATTAAAGAGTGTTAATGTTTACTCAGACAATAGGAATGAAAATATAGGGCTAAACAACCTAATGTTTCACTCAGGTGAACCTTACATTTGCAATGACCTGCAGAAAGAGCCTGCTCATACTTGGCGAGATAATTTGGTGAGCCTGGGTTTTAGAGCATCGGCGGTTTTTCCAATTCAAGTGAAAGATAAAATCTGCGGTACGCTTAGCGTTTATACAGACCAAGCCATGTTTTTTCATGATAAAGAAATCGCGTTACTGTCAGAAACTGCTGGCAATATTTCTTTTTCTTTGGAGAATCTGGAGCGCGAAGAAAAGCGTAAAGAAGCTGAAAGCATCGCTGAAAATGAATCCTTATTTTCAGACATGATGATAGAAAGCATGCCTGGTATTCTTTACTTTTATAATCATGAAGGGCGATTTCTGCGTTGGAACAATAACTTTCAAACGGTTTCTGGTTATTCAAACAAAGAAATTGCAAAAATGCACCCATTGGACTTTTTTGCCAATGAAGAAAAGCCAGCGCTCGCTGAGAAAATATCAGAAGTTTTTACACATGGACAGGCATTCATTGAAGCTGATTTACTATCTAAAGATGGAAGAAAAACCCCTTACTTATTCACAGGTAGAAACGTCAATTTCAAAGGTACACACTGCTTAGTTGGTATGGGCATTGACATCAGTGAACGAAAAAATGCCGAGTCTAAACTAGATGAAAGTGAGCAAAAATATCGTGAGCTTGTTGAGTCTGCTAACAGTATTATCTTGCGCTGGAACTCACAAGGCTACATTACTTTTCTAAACTCATTTGGGCAGCATTTTTTCGGGTATTCTTTTGAGGAAATTATTGGCAAACATGTCATTGGCACCATTGTACCAACCACAGATAGTGCAGGCCGAGACCTACAGAACCTCATGCAACAGATATGTTTAGATACAAAAGTATTTGAACAGAACGTTAATGAAAATATACGCAGAAATGGTGAAAGCGTATGGATATCATGGACAAACAAAGTAGTACTCGACGCTCAAGGTCAGGTATTAGAGATACTTAGTATTGGTAATGATATCACTGAGAGATTACAAGCTGAAAAAGAAATTAGAGAGCTAAATGCCAGCTTAGAAAAACGCGTAGAAGAGCGAACCCAAGAGCTGCAAAAAGCGCTAGTGAGAGCTGAGGCTGCGGATAAAATTAAATCGGCATTTTTAGCAACCATGTCACATGAACTTAGAACGCCATTGAACTCAATTATCGGATTTACTGGCATTATTTTACAAGGCATGGCTGGGCCATTGAATAGCGAACAATCAAAGCAACTTGGCATGGTGAAAGGCAGCGCAAAGCATTTACTAGAGTTAATTAATGATGTGCTCGATATTTCCAAAATAGAGGCTGGTCAATTAGAAGTGAGCTCTGAGTCATTTGACCTTGTTGCATTAATTGACAGAGTTGTGAGCGCTTTAAGACCAGTGATAGAGAAAAAAGGACTGCTATTTCACACATCAATTGGTAAGGATTTAAGTGTAATCAATACTGACCGCAGACGCTTAGAACAGATATTAATCAACCTAATTAACAACGCGATAAAATTCACCGAAAAAGGAAGTGTAAGTATCACCGCAGAACTGCTTAAAGATTTTAAACCATCGTTTAACACCCCTGCTGCACCATTTTTAAAAGTCAGCATCGCTGACACAGGTATAGGTATAAAACCTGAAGACTTAGACCTATTGTTCCAGCCGTTCCGTCAAATAGATAGTGGTCTTTCGCGTGCGCATGATGGTACAGGACTGGGTTTAGCTATCTGCAGACGCTTACTGGAGCTAATGGGTGGACAAATTTTTGCAGTAAGTGAGTGGTCAAAAGGAAGTGAGTTCATTCTTTTATTACCGTTGCAAGGTACTATCAAATAAGGTGTAATGAAATCATGAAAAAAACAATCCTACTCATTGAAGATAATGAACAAAATAGTTATTTAACAACGTTTCTTTTAGAAACGCATGGTTTTAATGTAGTCACAGCACCAGATGGCGCAATAGGAATTGATACAGCAAAAAAAATATTACCAGACTTAATTCTGCTGGATATTCAACTACCGATGATGGATGGTTACGATGTCGCTAAAGCCTTGCGGGAAATAGATGTACTGAAACCTATACCTATTATTGCTGTCACTTCATACGCTATGGTTGGAGACCGTGAAAAATGCATAGCGGCTGGCTGTACTGGTTATATTGAAAAGCCGATTAATCCAGAAACTTTTGTGACAGAAATATCAACTTACCTACGGTCTTAATGAGCGAGTCAGGGAGATTTATGACGCATGTTTTAATTGTTGATGACAAGGAAGAGAACCTTTACTACCTGCAAGCGCTTTTAACAGGTAACGGTTACCTTGTAGAGTCTGCGCGCCATGGTGCGGAGGCTTTAACCAAAGCACGTCAGCATCCGCCTCAACTTATCGTCTCTGATTTACTCATGCCAGTCATGGATGGCTATACGCTTCTGCGGCATTGGAAGAGCGACGCAAGACTTAAATCAATTCCGTTC
Source organism: Methylotenera sp. (assembly GCF_030653755.1). GTDB lineage: Bacteria > Pseudomonadota > Gammaproteobacteria > Burkholderiales > Methylophilaceae > Methylotenera. Next base: position 42,019 of record NZ_JAURYU010000015.1, on the reverse strand, counting down.
ATTGTTTACACAGCAACTTACACAGAACCTGAGGATGAAAAGCTGGCGCTAGATCTTGGTGCCGATGCCTTTATTTTAAAACCCTCTGAACCAGAAGATTTTATTGCACGCTTTAAAGAAGTGCTTTCTAAAGGTGTAGCAACTGTCCCAGAACCGTCGATTGCGAATGATAATGATGATAACGACACGCTCAAAGACTACAGTGTAATACTGATACGTAAACTAGAAGAAAAAACGCTTCAATTAGAAGAAGCAAATCAAGTTTTACAACAAGACATTGCCAGAAGAAAAGAAGCGGAAGATAAAATCCAACATCTGGCTTACTATGACTTACTCACAAACTTACCCAACAGACTACTTTTAATTGACCGCTTGCAACATACGCTAGCTGCGAGCGCTAGACATCAAAATCATGGTGCGCTGCTATTTATCGACTTAGATCACTTTAAAACCCTAAACGACACTAAGGGCCACAGCATTGGAGATCTATTGCTAATCGAAGTCGCAAAGCGACTAAAAACTTGCATGCGTGAAAGTGACACCTTAGCAAGGTTAGGTGGAGACGAGTTTGTTGTCATATTACAAGAGCTGAGTGAGGACCCATCGCAAGCAGCAATTCAAGCGGAGGCTGTGTCAGACAAAATTATTTCAGTCATTAACCTTCCCTATTATCTAGACAGTAATTTACACCATAATTCCGCTAGTATTGGTATTTGTCTATTTCGCAACCAAGCAATCACTGTAGATGAGTTACTAAAACGAGCAGATATCGCGATGTACCAAGCGAAAAATGCAGGGCGCAACACACTACGTTTTTACGACCCTACCATGCAAGCAGCTTTAGAAGCACGAACCGCATTAGAAAATGACTTACGACTAGCAATCAAAGACAATCAATTCAGGCTCTACTATCAGATGCAGGTGGATCACCATGGCAAGGTTCACGGTGCGGAGGCACTAATCCGTTGGCAACATCCTCAAAAAGGATTAGTGCCGCCATTACAATTTATTCCGCTCACTGAAGAAACTGGTCAAATCATTCCCATAGGCCAATGGGTAATGGAAGCGGCATGCAGACAAATTAAAGCATGGGAAAACGACCCGATTACGTGTGACTTACAAATAGCTGTCAATGTTAGTGCGTGTCAGTTTCATGATCCTAATTTTGTATATCAAGTTAGCGAGATGTTAGGTCGGTATGCCATTAAAACTAGCCAACTTAAATTGGAGCTTACTGAAAGTCTTGTATTAGATAACGTTGAAGAAGCAATTATTAAAATGCATGCACTTAGAGATATCGGGGTACGCTTCTCTATGGATGACTTTGGTACAGGGTTCTCATCACTTTCCTACTTAACAAAGCTACCGCTGGATCAGTTAAAAATAGACCAGTCTTTTATACGCAATATGAGTATGAACGACAGAGACGCGGTGGTGGTACAAACCATTATTGGTATGGCAAACAACTTGGGGATAGAAGTAATTGCAGAGGGCGTTGAATTAGAGAGTCAACGTGCCTTTTTAGAAAAACATCAATGCAATCTTTGTCAGGGCTATTTATTCAGCCAACCTTTACCAGTGAAAGAGTTTGAAACAAAATTAAAGAGCATGTACGAATCCGCTTAATAAAAACAATGCGGCTTTCAAATGCTGGTGCTCATATATAGGAATGAACAAACATAAACCGCGCTCAACTTTATTAACTAGAACATTAAATTGAACGCAGTTTATTGAAGCGTGGCACTTAAAATTGCGCTGCCCAACTTTCAATGACCAGTTAAGTGGTCAGCTTGTCCGTCGATACTAAAACATTAGCTGACGTAGCACCCACGACAATCGCTAGCACGTGATACATCGACGGTACATATGGAATAGCACTTAGCTTAGAAATAAATTCAAAAGCAAACGCCACCATAGGCAAAAAGAATAACCAACTCTTACCTATCATTGCGCCTCTTACGTAACATATCCAACATAAAATAATCATACAAGCTAAGTGTATAAAAAATGGATAGTTAAACGCATTAGCACTTGCTGCACCTTCAAACCCATAAAACGCAGACGAACTGGTGCGTAAATATGGTAAAAAATAGGTCGGCAACATAAAAACAATATAAGTCATCACAAATATTGCCGCATTATTTAATGCTTTTTTCATGATTAATTCTCCTAAGTACTCACTTTAGCTACACTCATTACTCTCAGGCGTCGAGAAGGATCATTCGGAAATGACCAATCAATCGTTTGCCCCTCCTCCAACCCTAATAGTGCTGAACCTACTGGCGACAGTACTGAGATTTTTCCACGATCTAAATCAACGTCTTCAGGAAATACCAACTCAACCTCTCGACTAACACCATTACTTTCATCCAAATAAACCACGCGGGTGTTCATTCTTACAACAGTTGATGGCACTTGCTCCTCTGGCATTACAACAGCCCTACTCAACTCATAGCCCAACAAACCTTGATTATCTAATCTAGATAATCGAACAAAATCCTTATCTGAAATAATTAAATTCTCTAGTTCCATCGTGATATCCATTACATACAAAATTAATACGCCACGTCTATTGGCAAGGCTCAATATTAATCTTTACTAATCAATTAAATTAGTCCATTCAATTGAACATAATTGTTTCTTACAGGGCTACAATTAGACAATGTATGATTTAAACTTAATGATTATTTTTGCACACGTCGTTAATGAACAAAGCTTCTCAGCTGCGGCTAGAAAACTTGGCGTTTCAAGATCGTCTGTGAGCAAAGCTGTTGCAAAGCTAGAGCATGCACTTGGTGCCAGCCTGCTTAATCGCAGCACCAGACATTTAAGCCTAACTGAAGTAGGCACTGCTTTTTTTGATTACTGTACACGTATTAGTTATGAGGCTGATCAAGCGCATAAAATGATTGATAGCCTGAACGCACAACCGCGCGGCGTACTTAAAGTGGCTGCATCAGTTGCGTTCGGAACGCTACATATCGCACCAGCAATTGGCGATTTTCTTCGTCATTATCCAGAGCTAGATATTGATATGACCATTACAGATCGGGTGGTGGATTTAACTGAAGAAGGTTATGACGTAGTTATCAGTGTCACTAAGGACTTGCCGCAGGCCTTAGTTGCTAGAAAACTAGCCCCTATCCGTCGCAAACTATGTGCTACACCAGATTATTTTGAAGAGTTTGGCACCCCCATTCTTCCGCAAGATCTTGTTAACCACAACTGCCTAGACTATATCCACTCTGGCGACAAAGGCTTATGGCGGTTTAATGGTCCAGGTGGAGAAGTTTCTGTGCCTGTCTCGGGTAGGTTACGCATCAACGACGATGAAGCTTTATCCCAAGTGGTCTTAGGTGGTTTTGGATTAGCACTACTACCCACGTTTATTATTGGTAAAGACATTCAAGCCAAGCGACTAAAGTCGGTGTTGTCAGAATACATCCCTGTGCATCAACATGTATATGCCCTATATCTTCCTAAGCGCAATTTACCATTGAAAATTCGCGTCTTGATTGACTTCCTTATCGATCGTTTTGGCACTGAACCCTACTGGGATTTAGAGTAACTACCTACATCAATTTCCAAAAAAAATTGACGCCCTACTATTACTGATGCATAAAAAGTACAAATAACATGTCAAATCCACCGTTTTACGCTAATTTTTTAGTTTTATTTACAAAGCAATAAACCGACGAATATAAATTAATGCTAGGATGTAACCCCTCTCCATCCCTTGCAGAATAAGGACTGGAGATGATTTCTTAACCATATTAGGATATTTATATGAACAAATCTGAATTAGTAGCAAAAGTAGCTGCTGAAGCTGGTGTAACTCAAGCTGATGCAAACCGTGTTTTAGACGCGATCATCAGCACTGTTGGTGAGACATTAAAAGCTGGCGACAATGTTGCCCTTGTAGGTTTTGGTACATTCCAAGTGACTAAAAAAGCTGCTCGTACAGGTCGTAACCCATCAACAGGCGCAACTATCGAAATCGCTGCACGCAACGCTCCTGTATTTAAAGCAGGCAAAACACTTAAAGACAAAGTTAACTAATAGTTAACTTCAGCAACTAGCCTTACCAGCGGTGCAAAACAAATTGTTGTAGCGCACCCTAGCAAGGCTTAAACCGCTGAAAAGTCTCGAAAAAAAACGACCGCAAATTCGGTCGTTTTTTTACATCCCTAACAGAGCATATCAAATGCACATTGTGTAATTAGCAGATACTGAATAGACATATCCTGGCAAGCAACCAAATCATGACCAATCAAATTCAAAAGATATTAAAGCAATGATGACCATCACGAATTAAGGTTTATATTCTCTTAAAACAATCAAACCTGGAATCGATAATACATAATCATAATGGCTTTGCATCAGTGGCATGCCAACTAAGGCACTTTTATAAACATATCCTTTTGCTACTAAGGCCTCCACTTCATTGGATGCTCCTGCAACATTCAGATATTTGCCATTGCGAATCATTTCTAAGCAACTAACTTCAGATTCAGTAACGTCTGGTTTATCACTCATCATTACATCCAATCAATTGTTAAACTTATTTTCATCTTAAATATGCACTCTTGATCCTAGTTCAATAACACTGTTGCTAGGGATATTAAAGAAATTGACTGCGCTTCCAGAGTTGCGAGACATGAATACAAAAAGATCATCACGCCATTTCGCCATCGCTCCACCGTGCCCAGAAATAATAGTTTCTCGACTAAGAAAATAAGACGTCGTGAATGCATCAATCGATACATTAGGAATATGAATATCCAATAAAGCTTTCGGTACATCAGGTGTATCCATAAACCCAAAATATAGTTTAATTTGCCAAAAACCAGCCTCTAATGTTTTAATTTCTAACCTTTGTTCCATTGATACATTAGGCTCATCTGTAAACTCTACCGTAATAATTAAGTTTGTTTGATGTAGTACCTGATTATGCTTTAGGTTATGCATCAGCGCTTGTGGCACACTATCTACATTAGCAGAGAGATATACTGCCGTTCTTTCAACACGGGCTATATCGCTGCCAGCAATACTTTTAATAAAATCATCTAGTTTAGGATCATTATTATGAATATTGCTTAAAAGGATTGCTCTTCCTTGTTTCCAAGTCCACATAATGACCACCATGATGACTGCAAGGGCAATTGGAAACCAACCGCCTTTAAAGAACTTCACTGAGCACGAAGCAAGTAACATCACATCAAGTGCAATAAATAGACTTGTGGCACCAGCTGCAAGCCATAGAGGATATTTCCAAATATTTCGCACGACAAAATATGTCAATATTGATGTAATTAACATCGTCCCTGTCACAGCAATGCCATACGCTGCAGCAATTGCAGATGAGTTCTGGAAGAATATCACCGTAAGAATGACAGCAACCAATAATCCCCAGTTAATCGCTGGCACATATATCTGACCGGACTCCGTTGCAGAAGTATGAAGAATTCTCATCCTAGGAAGAAACCCAAGCTGTATGGCTTGCCTTGTAATAGAGTATGCACCCGAAATAACAGCTTGTGATGCAATGATAGTAGCAAGCGTGGAAAGAATCACTGCTGGAATAAGCAGCTCACTAGGGAATGATAAATAGAACGGATTACTCACCGCAGATGGTGTTGTAAGCAATAGTGCCCCTTGACCTAGGTAGTTAAGTGCCAAACCTGGGAACACAAGCCCCACCCAAGCGATACGAATTGCAGGCCTCCCGAAATGCCCCATGTCGGCATACAGAGCCTCTGCACCAGTCACAGCAAGCACAACAGTACCAATTGCCAAGAAAATACCTGCACCACGTGAAGTTAAAAATTCGTAAGCATGAATTGGATTAATCGCATGAAGTATCTGTGGATTATCAATAATGTTTGAAACACCGATACTTCCAAGAACAACAAACCATAAAATAACAATTGGCCCAAAAAATTTACCCACCATTTCCGTTCCATGTTTCTGAAATAAAAACAAAGCAATCAGAATCGTAATTGAAACTGGCAAAACATAATGAGATAACCCAGGTGCAACAATTTCCAACCCCTCTACTGCTGATAGCACTGAAATTGCTGGTGTCAATATACTGTCGCCATAAAACAACGCAGCCCCCAGAACGCCTAGTCCCAACATAAAAGCCTTGCTGCTTACCTTGTTTTTTGCTGAAGACGTAGCTAATGCCAGCAGCGCCATGACGCCACCCTCACCCCTATTATCTGCGCGAAGTACCAATATGATGTATTTCAAGGTAACAATGAACATTAATGCCCAAATAACGGCAGAAATTGCACCAACTATGTTTGATTGTGTCAGCGCTATACCTGTAGACTCTCCGAATATTTCTTTAATGGTGTAAAGTGGGCTGGTGCCAATATCCCCGTAAACTACACCAATAGCGCCTAGTGTGAGTGCGCTAATACTTTTAGATTGCGTTGTCATCGTGATGCCATGATCATTAAAAATGCCATTACATCATTGAGAACATATCAATCGCATAAACAAACAATGAATATTTAAGAGGCTGCTAATCTATAACCGACACCTACTTCTGTAAGAATGTATCTAGGTGAAGCTGGATTTTCTTCCAAACGAGCGCGAAGCCTCCCCATATGTATCCGTAGGTAGTGCACTTCATCTACATACTCAAGCCCCCAAACTTCTGCTAATAACTGACGGTGTGTAAATGCTTTACCAGGTCTTTTAGCGAGTAACAATAAAAGCTTAAATTCGATGGGGGTGAGATGTAATTGTTGTGAGTTCAGGTAAACACTTGCGTTTGATAGATCAATTTCCAAACCGTCTACTTTGAAAATATCATCTCGTAAATACATCATTGAAACTCGCTTTAGAGACGTCCTAATCCGAGCGATAAGTTCATTAACGCCAAAAGGTTTTGCAAGATAATCATCAGCACCCGCGTTAAAGCAATCCACCTTCTCCTCTTCAGATTGGCGTGCGGATAAAACAATGATTGGTATATCAGAACTTAACCGTACATGTTGAATAAAGCTTAAGCCATCACCATCAGGAAGGTTTAGATCCAATAAAATAAGTTTAGGCTTTTGACGTTGAAATGAATGAATTGCATCACTAAGAAGAGAGGTAAGACTTGTTTTAAAGCCATGAGCATCCAAGCTAAATTGCAAAAACTCACTGATTTGCAAGTCATCTTCTATAATTAATATTAATTCTTTATCAAGCATGCGTTGTATCAATCACTGGTATGGCAAAACTCAATGTAACACGCGCGCCACAAGTGGCGCGGTTACTAATGATTAAATCTGCATGATGCGCATTGGCAATCGCTTGAACGATAGGCAAGCCTAATCCAAACCCTTTACTACGCGTTGACGAGAACTTCTTTATTTTAGTGATATTAAAATCATCACTAAACCCCTCACCATGATCCAAAATGCTGATATTAATACGATTGTCTATTTTACAAACCTCAATTTGGATAGCATCTTGAATATTTGAAGATAGATTTGATAATTTCGCATTATCGATAAGATTAATTAATGCCTGAATCAACAGATTAGCATTTGCATATATCAATAACTCTTGCTCATTGATAGTCACATTAAAGTTTAAATCATCACCACGATCTTTATATAACTTCAACACTATCCCAATAATTTCCTCTGGGGATTCTAGCGCCATTGGAATGGTGTTTGAAGTACTTGATTCAAGGCGTATTAATGAAAGTATATTTTCAGTAGTCGTTGCCAAATGCTGTGCCTGAGACGCAATCAGGGCTGTCAAGTGCGCGTTCTGACTTTCACTTAACTTGACGTTCTTTTGGCCTAAAGCTGTTGCTGCTCCTAAAATAGAAGTGAGTGGCGTCCTCATATCATGTGCTATTGACGCAAGCAATGCATTTTGAATAGCTTCCTCGTATGCAATAAGCTCTGCTTTTTTTGCCCGCTCTAAGCTCTTGAGTCGCTGATAAGCCATCGCAACCTGATCAACCGAATATTTAATGGTATTGAATGTATTTAAACTAGACTCTGCGCTAACATTGCTCACAATTAAAACAGGGTCTTTACTTGGCAATCTGTTAAATGGAATTACCCACCATTTAGAGGCCTCCCAATTACCAGTATAAGGACCAATTGGCTTACCATTGTCAGCCACCCACCTCATTGCATTAGGCTCAGGCAAATCAATCTCACCCGAATCTAAATGGATGACAAATTTACTTTCATCATCAAGACTTCCAATCAAAATTTTTGTTCCAAACTCAATACTTAAAAGATGGCAACTGTCTTGAAAAAGCGTATTCATATCATCTGCAATCGCCAAATGCTCTGCTAAACGCCTTGCAAAGTCTGCACGCTTATATGCAGTCATAGACTCGCCAGTTTGGAATTTAAGTTTTTTCACTAAAGAGGTAATCACAAGTGACACCAATAAAAAGCTAACCAAGCTGGCAATAGACTCAATGTGAGCAACTTGAAAAGTAAAACGCGGGGATGTGAAAAAATAATTAATCAGGAAAAAAGCTGCCAACCCTGTAAGGCATGCAGTAAGAAATGATTGAGAGTAAGCCACGGCAACCACAATTAGCAAATACAGCATTGCTATGCCAGTTAAACTCAATATACCCGAGAATTTTTGACCTAGCGCAGTGGTTAGCACCAACATAAATGCCACTAAAGTGGCTTGAATGATTTGTTTATTCAAACCTTCATCCCTAACTTCATTATATATGCCTGATATATGGCAGAAACATCTCCTTGGATTAGATACTAAAATCGAACAAATGTCATGTAATAGTCTCTGATTAAAAGTGATTAAACACATAAGATATTTTCTAATACTAGCTTGTTACCTTTACCTTAGGCGTAAATTTTTGACACCTCTACATCTAGCTAGGCTGGATTAATCCAGCCTAGCTAGACATCTGAAGCTTTAATTTCAAACACACTATAATCAACCGTATTTGAAATTACTTTTCTTCTGCAATTTTTTGGAGTAAATCGTCAATTTCTTTTTTACGCCCTTCATCAGACACTTCACGCCCCTCTCTAGGATGAGCCTGCAATGCTTTTTTCAATACAGCTTCAGCTTTTGAAGCATCACCAGTTTTATAAAGATAATCACCATAAAAGTAATTAGCATCAATGCCCTCAGGGTTTAGCTCCAGCCCTTTAGTAAGGTACTCTTTCGCTTTTTGATTATCTCCAAACGAAATTGGCCAAGACGGTACTTGGTAATACAAGGAGCCCAAACTGGTATAACTAGAACCGTTTAAAGCGGTCGGGTTAATGTTAATTGCCGCATCAAAACTCTTTTTTGCATTCTTCACTAAAGATAAAGCTGCTAATTGGCCGCTAATGCCGTTTCTTACACCAGCAAATGTTGCTTCAATAATCCCTTGCCAAACCAAAGGCTCAGCTTTATCGGGATATTGCGCAGTTACTTCTTTAGATTGTGCTAACAACGCCTCAAAACCTTTTTCCTGCTGGGAGCTTGGAGTTTGATATTTAAGTTTTTCCCAAGACTTTTGTAATTGAACAACATCTTCATTCATACCTGCAAATGTAACGTTAGAAAATAACAAACCTATCAACATCAAGCCAAATAGTTTTTTAGTCACAATACTCATCATTAATCCTTTAGTAATATACCAAGATAATAAATCAAATAACGTGCCAACTATTAGCGATACTTACGACAATAATTTAAGTATTAATTTACCAATAAAATCAATGCATTAAAAAAATAAACTATTCTAATATATAGATAAGCGCTAGTTTTGTTAATGAGTTATACGTATTTTGCAGAGTAAAGTGCGCAAATTTTGAGATAGAGCAGCGGACTCTTAATCCGTTTGTCTCATGCTAGAGGGTAGTTAAATCAAAATGCCTGCACATAAGCACAAGCCTTTGATTTAATTGGTAGGAGATGCGAGGATCGAACTCGCGACAAACGGATTAAGAGTCCGCTGCTCTACCAGCTGAGCTAATCTCCCAGAGCGTTTATTATAGCGGTTATTGGGGGTTTTGTGTTTTCCCAAAGCGCTTTAGCAATTATTGAATGGTGCAGTCTTCCACCCCTGTGTTGCCACCTTTAAACTCAGGCTCAAAATAGAACTTATGAAAGCTCCACTGGCCTTTTGCATTTTTCTTCATTTCGGCAATGCCTGTGCCGTAGTCTTTAGTGGTTTGGTCTTGTAATGCAAAGTGCATAGCAACATGATGACCATTTGCCGCAGCATGGCCTAAGTAGATGCCGTATTCAGGGACTTTTAGCTTAAAGTCATAACTGGCATAGCTTGCTTTGCTGTGTTCTGGTTTTAAGCGCATCGTGACTGTGCCTGTATATTTGCCCTCATGTGCATCATCGCCTACGCAGTTGTACACGCCACTAAAGTCTGGTGTGTTTAATGTTTCAGCTTGGCTACTAAAGCTAATAAAACTCAATAATATATAGGTGAAAAACTTCATATTTACGCCCGATGATTATGTAGAAGATGGCTGTGCTAAAAATCTGGATTGCATGGTTTCTAAGTTCAATTCATGCAATATATTCGTAATGCGCTCTGCTGCATTTTTACGAGGCTGACCAGTGTATTTGGCAATGATTAACTCATTTTTCATGGAGTGCTCCCACCCTACCAGCTCTGTCACTGTGACGCTGTAGCCTGCGGCTTCTAACTGCAAACAACGTAACACGTTGGTAATTTGGCTACCAAACTCGCGCGTATGTATGGGGTGGCGCCAGATTTCACTTAACGCTGTTTTACCAAAGCTTTCATTTTTATGTTGCCGTAATACTTCGGCTACTTCTGCCTGACAACATGGCACTAACACCATATATTTTGCCTGTTTTTTGAGTGCAAATTGAATCGCATCATCGGTTGCGGTGTTGCATGCATGTAAAGCGGTCACAATACCCACTTTTTCTGGAATCACGTTTGAGCTGATAGAGTCTTCTACCGTTAAATGTTCAAAGCGCATCCGTGCAAAATTAAGCTGTTGCGCGAGCTCTTTGGATTTAGCCACTAATTCTGCTCGCGTTTCAATGCCGATCACTTCGCCAGCCGCTAATTGCTTAAGTAGTAAGTCATACAGAATAAAACCAAGGTAAGACTTGCCCGCACCATGATCCACCAAAACAGGGTTAGGGTTATGCGCTAAAACATCGTTGAACAAAGGCTCAATAAAATTGACCAAGTGATAAACTTGCTTAAGTTTACGGCGACTATCTTGGTTAAGCTTGCCGTCGCGCGTGAGGATATGCAGCGCTTTAAGTAGCTCAATAGATTGGTTAGGTTTTATTTCTGGAATATTTTGCATACCGTTATTTTACAGGAATATGTGCCTTGAAAAGCGTTGGAAATGTTGTGAAAAAATCAAATAATGCAAAATTTGGTGTGCTCAATCACACCATACAAGCTTAAATAATCCACGGAAAATCTCAGATAAAAACTTGAATTGAAGCCGTCAATGCTAAAATAACGAAATTAGTTAATAGCACAATTTTTTTATCATCTAGGGATGATTTAACCAAAAGCTAGAGACACTACACTTTTGTTGCTAAATGATAGGCAGCAAAGTCAGCATTATTAAGGATATGAAATAGATGGCAATTCAATGGTACCCAGGTCACATGACCCAAGCGCGTAAAAAAGCCGAAGAGACCATGGAGTTTACCGACATGGTGATTGAGGTGTTAGATGCACGGGTACCCGCCGCTAGCCATAACCCGATGATTGATGAAATGCGTTTGTTTCGTCAACGCCCACAACTTAAGATTTTAAATAAGGCCGATTTAGCAGACCCTGCCGCGACACAAGCATGGTTAAATTATTTTAACGCGCAGCCTAATACTAAAGCGGTGGCACTTTCTTGTAAAAAAGCAGGCGATGCAAAAAAGATTCCGGCTATCTGCAAAAAAATCACACCTCACCGCGGTACCCATTTAAAACCATTGCGTATGTTGATTATGGGTATTCCTAACGTGGGGAAATCTACGCTAATGAATGCCCTGCTCAATCGCCGTGTGGCAAAAGTAGGTGATGAGCCTGCCGTGACTAAAAGCCAGCAACGTTTTGACTTAGACGACACCATGAGCATTACCGATACGCCAGGCATGATGTGGCCTAGAATCGCTTATGAGTCTGATGGCTACATGCTGGCCGCCAGCCATGCGATTGGTAGAAATGCGGTGATTGATGAAGATGTTGCTACATTTTTAGCCGACAACCTATTAAAGAGCTACCCTGCGCTAGTGAATGCACGTTATAAACTAGACGCAATGAAACTAGATGTAACACAAATGGATGGTGTTGATCTACTTGAGGCGATTGCAAAACGCAGGTCTTACAAACGCCATGATGGCCTGTGGGATATGGAAAAAACCGCAGTTGCCTTTTTAACTGATTATCGCAGTGGTGCCATTGGTCGCGTGAGTTTAGAAACGCCATCATCAAGAGCTGCAATGGTGTTAAGTACACAAACCAACCCAACCAATATCTCAGAACAAGCCTCAGATCAAGCCTCGGAAAAAGACGAAGCATCTGACTCAAATCAATAGTAATTTGTCATGTTAAATTCAATGAATACGCCTCAGCGTGAGGCGGTAAAATATTTGGACGGCCCGCTACTTGTTTTAGCAGGTGCTGGTAGCGGAAAAACCCGTGTGATTACCCAAAAAATCAGCTATCTGATTAACGAAGCGGGCTATGCGCCAAAAGAAATTGCCGCGATTACGTTTACCAACAAAGCCGCATTAGAAATGCAAGAGCGCGTTGGCAAGCTGATGCAAGGCACCAACATCAAAGGCCTTACCATTGCCACATTTCACTCGCTAGGGTTGCAGATGTTGCGCGCAGAGGCTGTATTGCTTGGCTATAAGCCACAGTTCTCAATTTTAGATTCGTCAGATAGCTTTAAAATTTTAGCGGATGTACTCGCCACCACTGATAAGCAGTTATTACGTAAAACGCAATGGCAGATTTCTAGCTGGAAAAACGCTTTTATTAACCCAGACCAAGCGAAAGCACAGGCTGACGAAGAGCTCACCCATGCCGCGGCCAAGGTTTACCAGATTTATCAGCAAACCTTAAAAGCGTATCAAGCCGTAGACTTCGATGATTTAATTAAGCTGCCTGTAGAGCTATTTGAACAACACGAAGAAGCGCTGAACAAATGGCAACGTAAGTTGCAATATCTATTGATTGATGAATACCAAGATACCAACGCCTGCCAATACAAACTGGTGAAAATGCTCACAGGCTTACGTGGACAATTTACCGCTGTGGGCGATGATGACCAAGCGATTTACGGCTGGCGCGGCGCGGATGTTGAAAATCTACGCCAACTCACCACAGACTTTAGTAAGCTTAAAGTGATTAAACTTGAGCAAAATTACCGCTCTACCGTACGTATCTTACGCGCTGCTAACCAAGTGATTGCAAATAACCCTAAGCTATTTGAAAAAAAACTCTGGAGCGAGCTTGGCACAGGTGAAATGATTCAAGTGACCGCAGCCATGAGCGAAGAGCATGAAGCTGAAAGCGTGGTCATGAAGCTGCAAGCCCATAAGTTTGAAAACCGCACTTACTATAAAGATTATGCGATTCTTTATCGCGGTAACCATCAAGCACGTATCTTTGAGCAGCATTTGCGTAATCAGAAAATCCCCTACACCGTATCAGGCGGGCAATCTTTCTTTGATAAAGCAGAAATTAAAGACCTCATCAGCTATTTAAGACTCATTGCCAACGAAGATGATGACCCTGCGTTTATCCGTGCAGCAACCACGCCTAAAAAGGGCATTGGCAATACCACGCTTGAACGCCTAGGTGAATATGCCAGCGCACATAAAATCTCATTATTTGCTGCCGCTTTTGAAGGCGGCTTTCAAAATGAGATTGGCAATAAACAGCTAGAAGATTTACTCAACTTTTGCCAGTACATCAACAAACTGCAAGACCGTGCCGTACGTGACCCTGCCAATGAAGTGCTAAATGATTTATTAGCGACCATACAATACGAAGCATTTTTATACGACTCTGAAGAACCACGCGCTGCTGAAGTTAAATGGTCTAACGTGCTCGACTTTACTGGCTGGCTCTCTAAAAAAGGTGAGCCAAGCACCGAGTATGGTAATGAAAAAGAAGGTAAAAACCTACTAGAACTCACGCAAATGGTGTCACTCATGAGCATGTTAGAAGGCCGTGAAAACGGTGAGCCTGATGCAGTGAAACTCTCCACGTTACACGCCTCTAAAGGCTTGGAATTTGGCCACGTATTTCTCATTGGTGTAGAGGAAGGGATTCTCCCTCACCGCGAATCGATTGATAACGACAAAATTGAAGAAGAGCGCCGCTTAATGTATGTTGGCATTACGCGTGCGCAAAAGTCACTGAATATTTCATGGTGTAAAAAACGCAAGCGCGCAGGTGAAATGGAAATGTGCGAACCTAGCCGCTTTATTGCTGAGATTCCTAAAGACGATGTACGTCACTTTGGTAACCCATTTAATAAAGACCCAGAAGCCAGTAAAGATTTTGGTAAATCAAAAATGGCAAACATTAGAGCCATGCTCAATAAACAATAGCATTTTGTATCTCATATACAAGCAGTTAAAATACATTAGTAATAATTTGAAAGTCACACATGCCATACATCACCCTCGATAACGCCAGCCTCGCCTTTGGTCACCACGCCCTGCTCGACCACGCTGCCTTTCAGCTAGACGCAGGAGAACGCGTAGGTTTAATTGGCCGCAACGGTGCAGGTAAATCAAGTTTATTAAAAGCCATTGCTGGCACCATTAAACTAGACGATGGCACAGTATGGCGCGCGCCTAATGCTCGAGTAGTGTATGTGCAACAAGAACCAGAACTGGTAGCCACCCACACCGTGTTTGAGGCAGTGGCAGAAGGATTAGGCAACTTACAACAAATCCTCGTTGATTATCATCAGGTGACCCATGATATGGGCATGCCAGATGCAGACATTGAAGCGCTCATGACCCATATGCAGGAACTACAGCATGATTTAGATGCACAAAATGGCTGGGCGGCACAATCGCGTGTTGAGGCTGTATTGAGCCGCTTAAACTTAGATGCAGATGCACTTATCAGCACACTTTCAGGTGGCTGGCGTAAACGTGTGGCTTTGGGTCGTGCGCTAGTAGCCGAACCAGAAGTCTTGCTGCTTGACGAGCCTACCAACCATTTAGATTTAAGCGCCATTGAATGGTTAGAGGATTTATTGCTAGGCTTTAATGGCAGCGTGCTATTTATTACCCATGACAGACGCTTTCTAGACAAACTAGCGACTCGCATCACTGAGCTAGACCGCGGCAAGCTCACAGACTTTATCGGTAACTTTACCGCTTACCAAATTAAAAAAGAAGAGCTTCTAGCCGTTGAAGAAACACACGCGGCTAAGTTTGACAAAATACTCGCACAAGAAGAGGTGTGGATTCGCCAAGGCATTAAAGCACGGCGCACACGTAATGAAGGCCGAGTACGTAGGCTTGAATCTCTTAGATTAGAGCGTGCCGCACGCCGCGAACGTCAAGGTAATGTAAAACTAAATGTGGATGTAGGCGAACGCAGTGGCAAACTGATTGCTGAGCTAGAAAACGTTAGCAAAGCCTATGGCGATAAAGTGTTGATTAAAGACTTCAGCACACGTATTTTACGTGGCGATAAAATTGGCTTGCTAGGCCCGAACGGTATTGGCAAAACCACCCTACTTAAACTAATACTGGCAGACATTGAGCCTGATAGTGGCAGTATTGAGCGTGGCAGCAAACAAAGTGTCGCGTATTTTGACCAAATGCGCGAACAGCTCAATGAAGAAGCCACATTAGCTGACACCATCAGCCCAGGCTCTGATTTTGTGCAAATTGGTGAAGAGCGTAAACACGTTATTAGTTATTTGGAAGACTTCTTATTTCCGCCACAACGCTCACGTTCACCTGTCAAATCACTTTCAGGTGGCGAACGTAACCGATTGTTATTAGCACGTTTGTTTGCGCGCCCTGCCAATATACTCGTACTAGATGAGCCAACTAACGACCTAGATATCGACACGCTAGAGCTACTGGAAAATCTATTACAAGACTTCAATGGCACACTATTTTTGGTCAGCCATGACCGTGCGTTCTTAGAAAACACCGTAACTCAAGTGATTGCCTTTGAAGGTAATGGCGTATTAACAGAGTTTGGTGGTGGTTATGATGATTGGCAGCGTTTTACTGCCAAACGTGAAGCCGATAAAGCTGCACTAGCTAAAGCACAATCGAGCAAACCAGTTGCAAAAGAAGTTGCGCCTAAAAACACTACTAATAAACTAAGCTTCAAAGAACAAAAAGAACTAGATGAAATGCCAGCATTGATTGAAAAACTGGAAGCAGAACAAACCAGCATCAATTTAACACTGGCTGATGCTAACATCTACGTGCAAGACCCTGACAAGGTTAAAACACTGCAAACACGTTTAACTGAAATTGATGCAGAGATTGAAGCTAAGATGTTACGCTGGGAAACGCTTGATAAACGCCTAGCTTAATGGCTAATTAAACTAGAAAGACCGTTAAATCTAAATAAAAAAACCAGCTAAAACTTAGCTGGTTTTTTTATTACGTGAAACAAAATTATTTGTTCATTACGTACATTGTCACTTCAAAGCCAAAACGCATTTCTGTCACTGCTGGTGTTGTCCACATAATAATTCTCCAAAGTATAACTTTTCTAGAACTGACGGCTGTCTTGTTCGTATGAGTTAATTATGCACCAACGCAGACTTTCAGCCCTATTGTTGTTCATGAACACTGGCTAAGTAAAATCATGAAGTGACTTGGATTAAGCGAGTTATGCTGCTAGTCGCACACAGTTTCTACCATCATCTTTAGCTGTATATAAAGCTCTATCAACTTTCTGGAGCATCGTATCTAAAGTTTCTGGAATATGTGGGCGATGCACACCGATACTTACGGTTAAGTGAAATACATCTCCGCCTGACTGCATCGTAATTGAGGCAACCTCTAAACGGATACGCTCAGCAATCGTCATAAGATCATCTTGCGAACAATCAGGCATAAGCATCAAAAACTCTTCCCCACCCCATCTCGCCACATAATCGTAGCCACGTTTTGAAGACTGCAATACCTTAGCCACTTCACAAAGTGCTAAATCGCCTGCCGCATGACCAAAAGTATCATTCACGCTTTTAAATAAGTCTAAATCAAGCAATAACAAGCCCATTGAACCGCCTTGACGCACCTGTCGAGAGAACTCCGTTTCAAATCGATCCATCATGCCACGACGGTTCAATAATCCTGTGAGTGGATCCATCTCTGATAAGTGATGTAACTCCTCCGTACGCTCGCGAACTTTCTGCTCTAGCTCATGATTAGTATCAATCACAAAGCGTGCCATATGCTCAAATGAGCGTGATAAATGCGCTATTTCGCCAGCACCAGTTAAAGGCGGATCAATTTCAAAGTCACCATTACCAATTTTGTTAGTTGAAGCGCGCAATGCTGATATAGGATTAAATATCCAACTATGCAACGCCCAACCTAATATTATTAACGCCAACAATAGTGCAAGACCAAACCACACGTGACCTTTTATAAGGTCATCATGCAAGTTCAAGCTCTGATCGCTCATCAAAGTTAGGTCATACCAGCCGATTTCGGGCAAAAACGCTACCCCCATCAAATATTGACTGCCTTTATAATCGACCTTAAGCGTTGTAACCTTAGATGGATTGTTTTCTAAAGCAAGCATCACTTGTCTTAATTGTTCAATATCGTCAGGATTCTTTAACAACTTATCTATCTTAATGCGCTGGCCGATATCTTTGGCAATAGTCATGTAATCAATTAGCTCAGGGTCGCTATTTAATTGAATCGCCATGCTTTTATCAATAAACAGATTTTCCACACCATGCTGAGCAATACTAACGGTTTCTTTGATCAAATCAGACAGGTCAATCCCAGTCCCAATAACGCCAAGGGTCTGATTGCCTTTTGTGATTAATACGTTAATCCATGCTTTAGTGACGTTAAGGTGAATATCCGGGTCCAAATTGACCTGATATTTACTACCACTGACCAAGGTGGCATAGAACCATCTATCTTTTGCCGCGGTTGGCGATAGAACATAACGCAATTGTTTAGATGCATATTGATTTTTAGCATCATTAAAATAATAATGACCACTTTTTGCAAAGGCTGCAAAATAGCTATGATCTCGAAAGTTGAAGCGATACTTCTCCATTGCGGCAATCCCGCGCTTCTGTATTTCTGGATTACTCTCATGTAGTGCCATTTCAATAATGGCAGGCTCTGCCGCCATCTGTCTGGCGAGGGCAATCTCACGAATAAGTGGCGCTAAAGTGCGGTACTTGTCAAACATCACCTGACGCTGGGCAAATTGCTCGCCCCATTGCTGGTTTAGTTTATTCATCAAACTGCCAGACAAAGTCCAAGTAATAAAAATAAAGCCAATGAAAATTAAGGTCATCAGCAATAAAAATCTTGTTCTAAGTGTCATATCACAACCATTCCAAATTGCTTCATCTATTACATAAAATCAATCTAAAGCTCAACACTTAACCCATGACTTGTGGTTAGCTTCACTAACAAACACCCTAAAGACTTTACTAAACTTCGCCCTAGCCATTAAATAGCCATCATCGTTACCGTAAGCTTAAAGTGCCGATTTATGCTTCCAAAGATCTAAATACATGTCTGATTGATTAAGTAAATCTTGATTCATTTCTTCATCATTAGGCAATAATGATAGATCAATTTCTTTAGAAAAAGCGGTATAGCCTAACCCTAGTTTTCCGCCTTGCACTTTAAAACCGATAAAATCCAGAATGGTAGGAAACATATCAAAAGGCAAAATATGGTTACGATTCCTCTCAAAATGGCTATTTGAGACAAATTGATTAAAAATAAGACGCTCTTTTACACGGTCTAACTTTTTACTCACCGGGTTTTCCATCGCTAAATGATCACCAAGAATGACCACTTGAGTGTCTTTTAGATAACCACTTTTCTTGATGAATTTAACAAAATTTGCAACCTGATTAGATGTGCACTCTACGATGCTTTCAAAAGTCTTAACGCCTAATGACTTACAATATTTAGAAAAGTGTCCGTCTGGGCCGTGCGTGTCTATTGTGGTCATCGTTAAGTTAAATGGTTGTTTTTTATGATGTAGCTCTATTAACTTGGCTTTGGCTGCCGCGAACAGTTGGTCATCGTACAAACCCCAGTAATTTAACTCAGCATCAGTCAAGTTACCTTTCAACTCATCGCGACCATAAATTTCGTCATAATGATGGTCTTTAAAGAACATACCTTTACCTGCAAAGCCAAGTGCATCACCGCCCATATACACATTGTGATAACCAGCTTCGTGCAAAATATCACCTAGGCAAACTGCATTAGGCAGAAAAGACTTCATTTTCTCCCCTTGATCATTACCGTCATACAAACTGACGCTTTTTAGTGGCACTGCGCATTGCGTTGCTGTAATGCCAGCAATTGTCCACCATGTGCCTGGTGCTTTTTTATAATGCGTAAAACTTAATCCTTTTAAATGATCTAGACTACTTAATAAATTTTTACCAAATAGTTTAGGTTCTTTATAAGCGTTTTCTAAACTCTCTACATAGATCAACACTAAATTTTTAGGTTGTACAGCCTCTATTTTTACAGTTGTTGGGTTAAGGTAGTGCGCTGCGAAATAATCTTTACCAAATAGATTATGCACAAAAATGGTGACTGAGAACTGAATCCCAAAATATATCGCAGCGGCAGTCAGTGCATACAAAGGTGCTCTATGGCCAATAAACCAATAAAATACTTTTATAAAATGAATATTGGCTAGTCGGGCTGGTTTAGTTAACCAGTGCGTAGACCCATGCGTTAAAAACAGGGCGATTGAGTACTCAATCAATACCAACAGTAGCGCCCCTAATATAGGTAAAGCAATACACCAAGCGATAAAGCTTTTAATGACAGCGGCATCCGTATCAATCAGGCCTCCCATACCAAATTGCGCATGGTAGAGCAATTGCTCCAGCGAGGGTTCACCAAAGTTATCGGCAATCCAATATGCAATCGCTGCCAGAAAAAATGCACATAGGTAGATTAAAAAACGAACTACTCCACGTATGAAATGACGATGATGCGAATTTGACCAATACGGATTATGTGTATCGGCAGATATTAAGTCACCCTTACCCATTTTCTTTTTTACTGATCATTTGGCAAGCAACAGCACTTATATAAGGTAAGGATTGCAAACTCAACATCGCCACCCATATTTGCGCATCAAGATTACTGATACCACGGGTAGCTAGCATGGCAATGCTACACAACGTTAATGCGCACAGTAAAAACAGCTCTTCTTGAATCGGGCCAATCCAATCATACCAATTGGTTTTATTAAGCCCTTTGCCTTTTGCTGTGACTTTAAACACACCATCTTTTTTGATTAGCCCACTGAGGATACCTTTTGCAATCGCATGCGAAAGACCGAGACTTGCAACCGATGCGCCAAAAATATCAATCCATTTACAATTCATCGTTTTCAAATACAGCATCGGACCCATAATTGCTTTAATTACCAAGAAGCAAATAATCGTCGTAATCATAATAGAGACTGGCAAGCTTGCATCTTTTGGGAACAAGAGCATTGCAACTGACCACCCAATTGAACCTATCGTAAAACCTAGTTGCAATGCCTCACCCAGCCAGCCAAACCAGCCAGTTAAAAAATGGTATCGCTGTCCGAACGTTAATGTTGAATTACCCAGTAGCTTAGGTATGTGGCGCTTAAGAATCTGCATTGCACCAAACGCCCAACGGAAACGTTGCGACTTAAGTGCTTTAAAATCAGCGGGGGTTAAACCTCGTCCAAAAGTATCATCGATATACCGTAGCTCATAGCCATCTTCTAGCAAACGTAACCCTAGCTCGGTATCCTCACAAATACACCACTCAGACCACTTTCCGCTCTCCATGAGCGCCTGATATCGAACCAATGTCATGGTGCCATGTTGAATCAATGCATTACGCTCATGGCGATGGTGCATGCCGATACGGAAGAACCCTTCAAACTCCCAGTTGCCCATACTACGGAAGAAACTATGCTCCCAATCTCTATGTGCCTGAGGTGCTTGTACTACCGCCACGTTCTGCTCTAAGAAATGCGGCACTAAATCAGAAAGCCAATCTGGTGTGACTTCATAATCGGCATCGACCACGCCCACCACCTGTGCATTAGGGTTTGTTTGGTCTAATGCAAAATTTAAAGCACCAGCTTTGAAGCCAGGCCATTGTGGTAAATGAAAGAATTTAAAATTCTCTGGCATTTTTGCCATATAAGCTTCTAACGGCTTCCATTTAGCTTCATCTTTGGTGTTGTTATCAACAACAATCACCTCAAAATTGGTGTAGTTAAGCTTAGCCAAGCTTTCAATGGTAGTAATCACCATTTCGGGCGGCTCGTTATAACAGGCTAAATGCACAGAAACAAACAACTCTTGTTCAGCTGGCAGAGGCTTAGCTCGCTTAAATGCGCGATTCCAGCCTTTCTTAAACATCACTTCACTAAACTCAACTGCGTAAATCATTAATACTGCAGAGGTTAACCCCATCCCCATCAGCAATAATACTAATACGATAAAATCTTTCATCGTATAGTAATAATCCCCAGGCAAATTCCATGCAACGACCAAGGTCGTGATACAAGCCTGAAGCAATACTGCCATTGAACTCCGAGCACCTAAGCCCCAATGCCTAAATCGATAAGCAATAAAGAATATTGGCAAAAGCCCTAACAAGCTAGCCCATAGCGCCTTCGCTTTCCAGCGTTCATCTTTAGGTACCGCGCCTTGCAGTGAGTACTTTTCATTACGCTCAGCATTAAACATTCCCCAATAAGCCCCTGCCCAACCTTCAAGTTCCTTTTTCCAAGGTTGGTCAAATGCTTCCATCAGATAATAGTCATAATTCTTATGCGCAGTTTTAGCTAAGAACTCTCTCACAAAAAGTGCTTGATTCACAGCTGAAGCAACCGCAGCCCCTAAAGTTGGTCCATTACTAGGCCAACCAATTTCAGTAATGACGATTTTTTTTCTAGGATAAGCATTCATTAATTCTTGATATCGCTGAAGTGAGTAATCTACTGCAGCTTCTACAGGAACACCTTCATGATAAGGAAGTAAATGCACCGCAATAAAGTCAACATGCTTCACAAGCTCTGGATTTTTTAACCACACATGCCAAGGCTCTGCCGTTGATAGGGGCAGTTTTGTTGTTTTACGAACATCCTCTATATAAGCAATCAACGCTTCGGCGGTCAGGTCACTTCTTAGTAAGACTTCGTTACCCACAATTGCACGCTCAATGCTTGGGTAATATTTAATTTTTGCTTTTAGCGCATCCACTTCACGATGATTAGCAACAGCATCGCTGCCAATCCATGCGCCCGCAGTCACATAAAACCCTAAATTTGATGCAAGTGCCGTCACTTCACTGTTTTCAAGTGCACCATAAATACGAATACGCTTAGTTAACGGCTTAAGCAATTGCAAATCTTTTTCCAACTCAGCGGTACTTGGATAGTCTTTTTTAAGCGGGCTTTGATCTTTTTGAAAACCGCTAAAAGCAAAACCGTTCACAATATCTGGTGCATTGATTAATGGCAGAGCGCGATTAGAAATATGCCAGATGCCGAAGTGAATTAAAGCCACTAACACTGCAAAAACAAATGGGTTCAAATAGCGTTTAATTTGATTAATCATAAAGTTAATGTGAAAGTTTTTATCTTAAAGTGATGAATGAGTTGAAGTTTGATGCTTAGGCCATAAAGCGACCACAAATAAGCCACAAAGCACCAACCAATAATAAGCGGTGATATTGTGAGCTTCTAAATAAATACTGCACAAAGTTGTAACCACTAGTGCTACGCACAACACATGGGCTAGCACGCGTTGTGGCTTAATGTCTAGCCCTAGAAAAATAGAAGCAAATGATAACTGAAGTACAGGCAATGCAAACAAACTAATAGGGAAATCTCGGTACCTACCATCAACGATTAACAAAACCGTCGCACTAATTGCTGCACATACCAATATCAAAGCACAGGTTTTTAATATGAGCAAATAGCGCTTATTAGTTTGGCATACCCATAACACCAAACCAATCACCATTACCCAGCCAGCTAAGGCTAAACCACCTAAAGTTGTCCATTCTAAGATGTTTCGACAAGCACTGAGTAAATACTGGGTTTGCAGCCAAACGGATATCCCAAACACTGTACCTGCAGCAGACAAACCTAGCGTTACATACCCTAGACCTAGTTGAAAGTAAAATACCAACCCTAAAAACAAAGCAAAGCCTAGCAAGCCTGCTAGCACGATCATGCCAACATCATTTCGTGGCTGAATATCACCAGCAAATGCAAACTTAGGTGTTAACGCTGTGTCATAGATACCCCAATATCCACCTACAGTGCCTTCAAGGTCACGCTTCCATGGTTGGTCAATCGCCTCAATCAAGTTGTACTGCCAACCGTTATCATGTGCAAGTTGTAAAAAACCACGTAGATAAGTTGCTTGGTTAATCAAACTTGGCTCAGAGACCTGCCGCTGCCTACCAATAGATGGCCAGCCTGTTTCACCAATTAAAATTGGTTTTTGAAACGTCTCTTTAAGCAGGCTCATCACATTCAACACATGCTGATTTGCCTGACTAATTGGCTGTGGGTCATCTTCCCAATATGGAAGAACATGCACAGTGACAAAATCTACATTAGACTCAAGTTTAGGATGCTTACGCCAAAACTCCCAAACATCGGCATAAGTCACAGGCACTTCTGTCAACTGTTGCGCTTTTAACAAATATCCCTGCATCGCAGCCTCTGATTGCTCACCACGTAATAAAACCTCATTACCCACGATTAACGCTTTGACAGTCTTCGGATATTTGTTTGCAATACTAATCGCTAAATCAAGCTCTTTATCATTATTTACCCCTACCCAACCGATCCAAGCCCCTAAGTAAACCTGCATCCCTAACTTAGAGGCCGCCTCTGGCACATAGCCAAGCCCCTGAGAAACAGAATAAACACGCACACAATTAAATTGTTTTGAAAGCACAGCAAGATCATGGTCAATCTGTGCTGGCTCTATAAAGCTGTTCTGGTTAAGCGGTGTTTGCCCAGGATGATAGTAAGGAGAGTAAGAAACGCATTGTAATTTGCCATCAGCCGATAGTTGTGGCTGTATTACGCTAACTGGTTTAGTTTCCTGCCAAAGCCAGATGATTAAACCTATTAATAAAACAATATTGAATAGACTAAAACGCCAGTTTAGTTTTGTAGACAATGCCTTAACTTGGGAAATTTGCATAAATTCAGACATAGATTCAGATGTAATAGGTTTAATAATCGACGATAAGTTGATTCAGGCGCTCATCATAATGCAAGCATCGAAACAAAACAAAATATTAAGGTATAAAAATATAAAAACTTAGCTTCATACATTAGGAGCCTCAAGTTACAATACTCTTTTTTGAAACACCTTAATATATCCATCATGAAACGTACGATTATCGCTTCTTTACTACTTACGGTTAGTTCTGTTCAAATTGCAGAGGCAAAATCAAACTTTGTTGGTGCAAATTACAGTGGCACCTACATATGCAAAGGCAACAACAACAAAGTAGGCAACTACCAAGTACAAGCAATACTCACGCTAAATCGCGCTGCTAGCAGAGGCAGCATCGGCATTTATGATTTTCATGTAGAAACCGAAAACTCTTTTGCCTATAAAGGCAAAGCTGTCGCCAATTTAAACAAAGTAGCTTTTACATTAAGCATGACAGAGCTTAGTTCATCAGAATTTAGTACAGGCGTTGCAACTATACTAAAAAATAAAGCTGGGAAATTCGCCTACACCAACCACTATTATGAAATTGATTCAAACGTTGGTACTTATGGTAAAGAATACTGCGTTATACAAACTAGCACGAAATCAAACAAATCCGACAAACCAGCAGCCACGATGTAATATCGTTAACTTTTCTAACGAAAATAGACATCAACCTGCAACTGAATTTACCATTCATTTGCCCTAACAAATACAACTAAGCTTAGGGCTCGCGTACGATTTTAATTTCACTAAAAATAGCATTAAAAGACTCGCTATTCAGTACGCTAAACTCATTAAGTCTGGCTGAGTAAATAGGATCTTTTGTTTGTTTGGCTAACACTTCTTTACCTGATAATTTCTCATCTAGCACTTGGTCATTGATGACTTTATTTGATAGCACTTCGACGGCAGGATGACACATCAGTACCGATGTGCCAACGCTCTGTTTGGCCTGAGCTACCCATTCGATTAAACGTATTTGATAATCTTGCATATTTCCACTAAAGTTATAAACACCCAAAAGTGAAGTACTGCATATAAAACCCATACGCTTAGCGTCTCGTGCTAGTGCATTTGCACCAAGCATTTTAATAATAAAGCCTTTAATACCACTTGCAGCATTTGGCCTAGCAACTCTTATCCATGGCAAATGCTTATCGTAACGCCGCTTTAATACAGATAATAATATCTGACGAATCTGTGGAAGTTGATGCACATGCTGATGTCCATCCACATAATCAGGCTTAGTGCCAAGCTCAACTTCAAATTGGTTCAGTTGATGCTCAATACTTTGTTGAATGGCTAACTTTGGCAAACAACGTAACAAGCTGAGCAACGTCAATACAAAATGTGGATAGCGATACCCGAACTGAGTAAAGTCAAGATGTAGTCCAATATGCGCTTTTTGCCGAATCTCGGCAGTTAATAATTTTGCAGATGACGCCCAATACGGGCTATTCACCATGCAAGACGTCGCGCTAAGCCTATTGTTTTCTATTAGTCGAACAATAGCTGCATCAATCTCAGGGCTTTGGGCAAAATCATCCGCACAAATGATAAGTTTCATTACCTCATCCCCTTAAATGCCCAGTATCGACTCAAGAAATAAGTTGAGACCGCAACAATCACCATCACGACACCAAGCACCAACCAAAATGGAATACTTGTAAAATAAATGGCATTACTCACCAACAATTGATTGGCTAAAAAACCAGCTAAAGCCACAATAAAGAAGCGTGGAAATGCATGCTTATTAGACGAATCCTGTCCAGAAAAGCTTAATTTACGATGCCCAAAATAGCTCACTGGAAAAGCAAAAACAAAGCCTGCAGTATTTGCGTAAATTGGATTTAGCACATGCGTTAACTCTAAGCTGACCGCAACCACATAATGCACACCAGCGGCTAGTGCGCCTATTACAACAAACCAAGAAACTGAATGTCGATGCTTGGGTGTCATTGCTGATGCAGCATAACTTGTGGCTTGAGTACTTTTTGCTTAACTACTTCAGTGGGCTTAAGTACCTCCGCCACAATATAAGGTGGGCGCCCTTTCACCTCGTCATAAATTCGAGACAGATACTCACCTAAGATACCAATAAACAGTAATTGCACGCCAGCAAAAAACATCATGCTAGCGATAATAGTTGGCCAGCCTGGGACTGATTCATTAAAAAACATATGATCAATCACCACATACATACCATAGCTAAAAGACAGCAACGCCAGCAAAGCACCTACTGCACTAGCTAGGCGCAAGGGCATGACTGAGAAACTAGTCACACCCGTCCAAGCCAGCTGAATTAACTTTAACTTTGAGAACGCACTCTCACCATGAGAGCGTGGTAATGGCGTGAATGGTATACCAATCGAATGATAGCCAACCCATGCATAAATACCCTTCATGAAACGGTTACGCTCTGGCAGTGAAAGCAATGCATTCACCACTTGTCTATCCATCAAACGGAAATCCCCAGCATCTCGTGGAATATGAATCTGTCCACCCAAGCTAATCGCTCGATAAAAAATACGTGAACCCCAGCGCTTGAATCTTGACTCTACGGCACGGTCTTGTCGATATGCATAGACCATATCATAACCTTGACGCCATTTCTCCAACATTTGTGCCAATAAGTCAGATGAGTGCTGACCATCGGCATCCATACAAATCACCACATTACCAGTTGCATACTCCAACCCAGCGGTAATTGCATACTCCTTACCAAAGTTACGTGAAAAACGCACCAATGTCGTTTGCAAGCTTTCAGGCAGATTGCGCACGACATTAGCAGTTTGATCATGACTACCATCATCAATCACAACGATTTCCCAGGTTGAACTTAACTGCTTGAGTCGCTCGGCTATAGTATGAATGGTGCTAATAATCGCAGCTTCTTCATTAAAGGCGGGTACTATCACACTAATCTGTGCTTCAGTATCTAACCTTGGAAAAATGTTTTTATTCATATATTAATCTCGTGGTGCTTGATGCGGTCTACGCGCTTCACCAATTAACGCTCTACGATCTTTAACCACAGCAAGCGGAGTACCTAGACGCTCAACAACTCCAACCATCTTACCCTGTAACACTTGATCGCAATTCATATTGGTACTAGAAATAAAGAAATCTGCGGCCACCCAGTCTTCTGTCACTTTAAATCTTTCGTCTAAATATGCTTGTCCTTGAAAAGCCTCGGCGCAAACTGCGACTAAATATGGATTAACTTTATTCTTCGATATTGGCTGAGCATTAACATGTCGCTTCAAAATCTTCGTCGCATCAATCAAACTGCTGGACCAATAATCACCTTCCCAATCGTGTTGTGCATCCTTAAAATCTACCCCTGCAAAATGATTGTAGTACAAGTATTGATAAGGGTGCAGAGCGACTAGTGCATAAATGGTATTAATGCTCAATAAAACACATATGGTTGCAAAAAATACACGCCATTTCAGATAGCCAGCTAGAACATCAGTCATTTTAGATAAACCAACACCAGCTACAATTGCTAAAGTAGGAATCACAAAAGTAAAATGCCTTACCCCATTATAAAGTGCAGGACGATCTAAAATCACAAAAATCAAAGGCGTAAATAAAGCGATAGCAATTGTAATTTCAGGTAATTGATTGACCAACTTCAACTGTTTAAATCTCATCGCTAAAATTAAGACAATGCTCAGCAAGCCGAGCAGAAAAACCTCAGGCAATCTAATTCCCATATATTGAAACAAGTAAGTACGTGGTACGTCACCAATACTAACAAACTCGCCATTCACTATAGTGTTCATATTAAAGGCGAAGTGAGAGAAAGACTTTACAGCAATTAAAATGTGATCAGCCCCCATCACAGACCATGGCCAGAAAATAGCCATTAAGCAAAAAGCCACAGCCCCTGCAGGTATTAAGCTTAAAAAACACTGCCAATAAAAATTCAATTGCTGTTTCAAATCTTTAGTATTTAATAAGCCTGCTACAAAAACCATTAAAAGCAAATAAATAACGGCAAATGCACCGCCAATCCTCAAGCCCAACGCCATCCCCACAGCAACACCAAGCTTCAAGCTCAAGACGTAAGGAATACGAGGTAATTGTTTAGACATCAGCAACGTGTAATACAGCGCCCACACCATACAAGATGCAAAAGACACATCCTTGGTATGCGTAAACATCGCACCAGTCCAAGCGCCTGTAATGGTCAGTAAAAATGCAGCTAGAAAAGCAGCACGTAACCCAGCAAGTTCATTGGTGATTTTATAAACAGCCACGATTCCAGCCAAACCAAACAAGGCTGAAAGCAAATGGCGAATATCCCATACCCAAAGTGGTAGAATTTTTTCTAGAATGGCGGCTATTAAATCAAATAGTCCGCCGTACAAATATAGATTTTTGTAAGTAAAAGCGGCCTGATCTGCAAAACCCGTGCTATAAAAATTGAGCAATAATTGCCCATAGACATGTTGCACTTGCTCGTCATTGCTAATCCCGTACTGCTTAAACGTGACCAGAATAAAAACAGCCAATAATGAAAATAGGGCTAAAGCTAATCTTTGGAGTAATATTGGTGTCATTGTTATTGGTTTGTGAGTAATCAGCTGCCAAGCTCTTTACATAAAATGCGTTAATAAAATACGTTCAAACCAATCTATTGCACTATTTAAGCGAAAATTGTTAAGCAAAGATTGCAAGTTAAAGCGCTGAATAGCAAGTGACCACAACACCAATAAGCCAGATTTGATCATGGTGCCCCCGACACGAATCGAACGTGTGACCCTCCCCTTAGGAGGGGGATGCTCTATCCACTGAGCTACGGGGGCAAATATTTAGTGCAGCATTATAAAGCCTAGATGTGCTAAATAAAACATTACGTGATTAAATGTAATAATGTCATACGTTTGTTATGACTGAAAAAACAAATAATGTCTACATTCTGGTAGATTTATACATTATCGAACAAAATCAAACGAGAGTTATTGTATGTTAATTAAAGTTTTATTCTATGTAGCGATCATAATCGTTGCATTTTTAGGCTACCGCCATTTTTCATCTATGCACCCGAGTCTGAATATTGGTGAAAATGCCCCTGATTTCAAATTAAAAGACACTAAAAGTCGCGAACATACTCTATCTGATTATAAAGGGAAATATGTAGTACTCTATTTTTACCCTAAAAATGATACGCCAGGCTGCACCAAAGAGGCTTGTCACTTTAGAGATGATTTATCTAAATTAGAACAATTGAATGCTAAGGTGATTGGAGTTAGCGTTGATTCAGAAGCCTCTCATCAGAAGTTTTCCGAGAAATATCATCTACCATTCACTTTACTCGCTGATACTGATGGTAATGTAGCAAATGCTTACCACGCGCTTACCAATCTAATCTTCACTAAAATAGCAAAACGCTACACATTTTTGATTGATCCAGATTCCAAAATAATCAAAATCTATAACAACGTGGATGTTTCAAATCACTCTCAACAAATCATTGATGACTTAAAAAGCATAGAAGTGTCAGCAAATTAATTAACATTTGTAATTGCAGTCGCAGGTAATTTGAGGTTAGCTTTAGAGGTGTTAATAGAGAGAATAAAACTCCCTAACATGCCAAGATATTAGTATAAACTGAACTGCTCTCAATCTGATCTAACAACTCACTTGTAAAAGAGAGTTTACAGAGCTTGATATGGGCGTCTAATCCGTAATCAAACTAAAGTAGAAGGTAACGATTAACAAGCATCCATTAATAGTGGCAAGACGTTTTTAACGGATGCTTATTTTTAGTGTTAGTTACTAGAACCCTAAACTATCTAATAAATCATCAACTTGCTCTTGGCTAGCAACAACATCCACAGCATCAGGGTCAATTTGTGGTCCATTCAATAGCGATAAACTATTACCAGCTTCTGCTTTGTTTGCTTCCGAGTCTTTCTTAGGAATTGCTGGTGAAAAGTCAATTAACAACTGTACCAACTGCTTTTCCAAATCTTGGGCTAAGCCAGTGATTTTTTTAATTACCTGTCCAGTCAAATCCTGAAAGTCCTGCGCCATCATGATATCCATCAATAAGGCTTTGGTTTCAGCTGTATTTTTTCCTGCCATTGTTAAATAAGTTAGCGTCTCATTTGCAGCCAAATTATATTCGCTCTTTAACGATGGTTCACTCATTACGGTTTTCCAGCGCTCTTGCAGTATGGTTGCACCAGACGCAAGCTCTTCTTGTAACGGAATTGCTACGTCAGTTGCATTTAAAACACGCTCCGCAGCCTGCTCCGTCATACGTGCTACATAAGCCAAACGATCACGTGCATCTGGAATATCTTGCGCAACTTGCTCTAATATCTTGTCTAAGCCTAACCCACTTAAACTATCATGCAAGGTTCTCGTTACGTGGCCTACACGGTTAAGAATTTCATCACTTGATGACATCCCAACTGAAGAATCAACGTTGACAGCTTGTTGGTGTGTGCCTTCGCTGGTCATAATTAAGCTCCCGCTTTCTCAAGCTTCTCAAATATTTTTGACAGCTTTTCATCAAGCGTCGCAGCTGTAAAAGGCTTTACTACGTAACCATTGGCGCCAGCCTGCGCTGCCGCAATAATATTTTCCTTTTTCGCTTCAGCGGTTACCATCAGTACAGGGAGTTTAGATAATTCAGCATCTGCACGAATATTTTGCAGCAAGGTTAAGCCATCCATATTAGGCATATTCCAATCTGATACAACAAACTCAAAACCACCGCCTTTCAGTTTGCTCAATGCTGCAACACCATCCTCAGCTTCATCCACATTGGTATAGCCTAGCTCTTTAAGCAAGTTGCGAACAATTCTACGCATCGTAGAAAAATCATCCACAACAAGAAATTTAGTATTTGTATTTGCCATGCTCCACTCCATTAACATTAACTACTCATTGTGTTCCAAGTTTAAAGTATTCCAAATTTAAACCTACATATTAACAAAATGAATAAATTCTATAATTTTTTATATATTGTACTGTCTTATTTTGAAACCTGCTCTATTAACTAGAAGACTCAGGCTCAGGTCTACAAAAACATAGTTAGACGTCAGTAATCTGCAAAGCTTTAAACACGTAGTGCTCTGGTGTTATTTGCTACTAGATGATTAAGTACTAATTTTGGCAAGTCATTTAGATGTGCCACCTCATCAACCCCACCATGGACTACTGCCTCTTTGGGCATGCCATACACAACACAACTTTCCTCATTCTGAGCAAAGTTATATGAACCTGCTTTCTTCATTTGAGCCATGCCTACTGCACCATCTTTACCCATTCCCGTCAAAATTACACCAATAGCATTTTTACCTGCATGTAATGCGGCTGAATCAAACAACACATCTACTGAAGGCTTGTGACGATTGACAGGAGGTGCATCACTCAACTCTGTTACATAATTTGCACCACTTCTTGCTAACAACAAATGCTTATCACCTGGCGCAATATAAGCATGCCCAGGTAAAATACGTTCACCGCCTTCAGCTTCTTTAACGGATATTTGACATAAAGAGTTTAGTCTATTTGCAAAAGATTTTGTAAAGCCTGCCGGCATATGCTGAGTTATCAATATACCAGGACAATCTGAGGGCATTTGTAGCAAAAATGACTTAATTGCTTCAGTGCCACCTGTAGAGGCACCAACAATCAATAATTTTTCACTACTAATCAATGGATTACGTAATTGAGCTGGGCGATTTTCAGAGTTTGCCGCAACTGCATGGCGACTAGGTGACGAAACTTTAGCTTGAGACGCAGCCCGAATTTTATCCGTAATTTGCTCAGTGTACTCAAGCATCCCCTCTGTGATTGACATTTTCGGTTTAGTCACAAAATCTGTTGCGCCTAACTCTAATGCGCGCATAGTGATTTCTGATCCTTTTTCTGTCAGTGTTGACACCATAACTACAGGCATTGGGCGTAAACGCATCAGTTTTTCTAAGAAGTCTAATCCATCCATCTTAGGCATTTCAACATCAAGCGTTAGCACATCTGGATTTAATTGCTTAATCATCTCACGTGCAATCAATGGATCTGGTGCAGCGCCTACAACCATCATGTCTTTTTGGTCGTTAATAATCTCAGTAAGTAAACTACGAATCAGTGCTGAATCGTCAATAACAAGTACTTTAATTTTCATTTGCTTACTCTCGCGTCTTGTTGCTTATTCAATTTAATAGTTAAAACAAATCAATTGCACCACCGACATCCGTCGTTTTAAGCTTGCTCGCGTAAATTTCTTCACGTTTAAACAATGTGTCATTATGCATTTGTTTGAGTTTTTTCACTAAAACACGGCCTGTTTTAGGAAAGTAATACACTTTTCTTGGATATATATCTAACAAATCCTCACCTATAATGCGAATTCCCTCTGCACTCAAGTATTTTCTTACAAAAATAGCGTTACGATCACCAACGTTGGTCGTAGTAAAGCTTTTTAAAACGTTACCTCCACCAAATATTTTCGCTTCTAAATTTTCACGTCGCGCTCCATTGCGCAACAGTTGATTAATTAAAACCTCCATGGCATAGGTACCGTATCGCATAGACTCCGAAATCGGACTATCTTTATCTGCAGCAGCACTATCAGGCAACATAAAGTGGTTCATACCACCTATGCCTGTTTTACTATCTCGTATACATGCCGACACACACGACCCCAGTACTGTCACAATGACCATATCTTTATCAGTAAAATAATACTCACCAGGCGCTATCTTAGCTGCCTCACAATCAAAGGTTCTATCAAAATATAAAGTCGTTGAAACTTCCTCTTCCAACATACTCATGATGATCTCTCTTTAACCGCATTATTTGTGCGTTTTATATGATTATTATCACCTAGGGTATAAACCGTCTTACCTCGTAAATTAAAAGCATCTGACACATAAAGGAAGTTTTCTGAGTGACCGGCAAATAGCAATGCATGAGACTTCATTAACGGCACAAATCGGCTCAATATCTTTGACTGTGTAGGTTTATCAAAATAAATCATTACATTTCTACAAAATATTGCATCAAATGGCTCTTGCAATGCCCAGTTCTCTTCTAACAGATTAAGCTGTCTAAAAGTAATCATCTCTTTCAGCTCTTTTCTAACCGCAACAGAACCCTCATTAGGCCCTGAGCCTTTTAAAAAAAAGCGCTTGCGTCTTGCATCCGAAAGTTTACTGACTCGTTCATAAGGATAAACTCCACGTGACGCAGTTATCAATACATTGGTATCAATATCAGTAGCGATAATTTCGACTGGAGGATTTAAACTCCCAAAAGCTTCACACGCTGTCATTGCAATTGTGTATGGCTCTTCTCCAGTAGATGCTGCGGAACACCATATACGGATAGGTTTTTTTAATGAATGCAGATGATCTGCAAGGATAGGAAAGTGATGCTCTTCACGAAAAAAAGACGTTAAATTTGTTGTAAGCGCATTAGTAAACGCCTCCCATTCGGCAGGATCGTTTTTGTTTTCTAGGTTATCTAGATACTGTTTAAAAGATGTAGCACCTAAAACACGAAGTCTTCTGCCAATACGGCTATATACCATATCAGACTTAGCTTCTGATAGTGAGATACCAGCATGACGGTAGATTAAGTGACGTACTCTAGCAAAATCTTGAGCAGTAAAATTAAACTCTCGCCCCTCATCATGCTGCTCTTTTTTAAACATTAAATATTCACCACGTAATTATTGTAAGTCACTTACTGTACCAGTTTGGTACTAAGCACTTTAGCAATATGCTTTGGGCACTCTTCATTTTATTATTTTTAATTATGTTGCTATTAACTACTTACTTAAACTTTTTATTACTTATGGGCAATATCAACATACTGAATATATCTATAAGAAACTTAACCACTTTAAATTAGTGATTAATTTCACGATAAATCTATTATTCTATCTAATTACTTGTGCAATATGACAAGGTAGCAATGCAAGATGCAAATATCGACAAACTAATTAAAACTGGCTTTACCCGACACTTTCATCTTAAAACATTGCTCCATATCACATCTATTACTACTACGCCTTATCTGTTGATCTTCTGTTGCCTTCTTTTGCAGCAAAAGGATGTGCAGATTCTTTATAAACTTTCAACAAATCAGCAGCTTTTGGCTCACGTGCAATCGCGCTTTTAATCGCTTGTTTAGTAGCACGGTAGTTCCAATCTTGGATACGGTCATCCATATCTGCAGTTTGGTCAATAAACACGCCTACAGAAATAAATACATCATCAGCTTCTTCAACCGGAATTGTGCCATCAGCTACACAATCCATTACAGCCATCGCAACACCGCGTTGTGCTGGGCCAAACATTTGTAGTGATTGTTTAGTGTTTTTCAAAGTCACTTTGTTAAACATTACTGTGTTTGGTTTTACCATCATATTAGGAGCAACAATAGCTAACAAGCCATTTACACCCTCTTTTTGATCCGTTAGTGTACGACAAAATGCATCTTCTGCAGCGCTACCACGTGGGCCCATGATAAGGTCAATGTGAGCTACATTTTTAAGATCTAAACCACTACCATCTGGACGATCTTCAATTACTAATGCCTCACCAATTAATACACGATCAATAACAGCCATTTCAGTCTCCTAGAACTTCTAAATAAATTTCAAAATTAACTTCTTTGTTACACTTAGCAGTCGAGTGTAGCGTTACTGCCAATTATTACTTACATATGGTGGATAACGCTACACTCACCACCTTACCTAATCTTTCAAAGTTAGCTGTTTGCCAACGATTACCCTCTATTGTAAACCATTAGGCACACCGATGAATAAAATCACTTTTTAAAACTCTTCCCAATCGCTATCATCCGCGCTAGTTTTCACACTCACTTTAGCAGGGGTTGGTCTAGCGATATTCGTAACCCTACTCGCAACTATTTTTGGCGCATTACGCGATGCTTTACTTTCATTATGCGTCCCTAACTGGAACACACTAATAGCATTCATTAGCTCATCTGCTTGCTCCATCATCGATTCCGCCGCTGCCGCCGCTTCTTCTACTAAGGCTGTATTTTGCTGTGTGACATCATCCATCTTCATAATGGCTTCGTTCACTTGCTCAATACCAGCACTTTGCTCTTGTGAAGCTGCTGAGATTTCTCCAATAATGTCTGATACGCGTTTGACTGAGCTGACGATCTCTTGCATCGTTTCACCAGCCATTTCGACTTGTTTGGTGCCTTCTGCTGTTTTGTTGACTGAGTTTGTGATCAGTTCTTTAATTTCTTTGGCAGCTGAGGCTGAGCGTTGTGCTAGGTTACGCACTTCTCCTGCCACCACTGCAAAGCCGCGACCTTGCTCACCTGCTCTTGCCGCTTCAACTGCTGCGTTCAACGCTAAGATATTGGTTTGGAAAGCAATGCCGTCAATCACGCTAATGATGTCTTCAATTTTCTTGGCGCTTTCGTTAATTTGAGCCATGGTGCTGACGACTGCTGACACGGCTACACCGCCTTTGACAGCAACGCCTGAAGCGGCTGTTGCTAGTTGGTTGGCTTGTTTAGCATTGTCGGCATTTTGCTTCACGGTAGAGGATAACTCTTCCATGCTGGCGGCTGTTTTTTCGAGTGAGGCTGCCTGCTCTTCGGTACGTCGTGACAAATCAGCATTACCTTGTGCAATCTCTCGTGCTGCCGTGTTTATCGTTTCTACTGATTGCTGAACTGTCACAATCGGTGCAACAATCATTTCTAGTGTTTCATTCATGCCATTCACAATCTTACGATAGTCACCTTGGTGCCTACCAGCATCTGCACGTACAGTAACTCGGCCATCATGGGCTGCGTCCGCTAGCAATTGGGCATCTTCGTTCAGGGTTTTTAAATTAGTACGTACTTGTTCAATCGCTTCGTTCACAAATACTTTTTTGCCTGGGAATTGCTCCAGTGGTGCATCAAAGTCACCTTCACCAAAGGCTTTAACACAAGCAAGGGCTTTTTCTGTTAATTCAAGCTGTCCTGCAACAATCGCATTGACCGCCATCGCTAGCTCAGAAAATCCACCTTTGAACAAGTGCGCATGCAGATTCATATCAATATTGCCTTGTGCATGTTCATTCGTCACCCATTTTACTGAATCTACTATCCCTTTTAGCTTACCCTCTAAACGCTCAATGCTTTTGTTGATTTCTTCTTTCTTACCTGGATACTGTTTCACTTGCGCATTAAAGTCACCATCACCCAAAGCACGCATTATCTGAATCATCTCAGACTTCTCTTGCAAATGTGAACCTACCATCGCATTTACACCTTGAGACATTTGCAGGTAAGCACCTTTAAATTTGGAGGTATCTATCACTACATCAGTTTCACCTAAATCATGCTGCACAGACATATGCTGCATTTCAGCGATGAAGGTCTTGATATTACTTCTTACCTGCTCAATTGTAGTATTAATTGAAGATTTTTTACCAGGAAATGGTTTTAATGGCGCATCAAAATTTCCTTGACCGAACTCTTTAATCACTGCCATTGATTGATTGCTAATCTCTACATTAGAAGAAACTAATGCATTAATACGCTCTGCCATTTGCTTATAAGCACCTTGAAATTTGCTTACATGTAACAACGCGTCTGTATCACCCTTATCTTGTGCAATTGCCATATCTACAATTTCTACAGACAACGTTTTCAGCGTATCAGACATTGACTGCATTTGCAGGAGCATTGTGCCAATTTCATCTTTTGAACTTGCATCAATTTGTACATCCATGTTGCCATTTTTGATATTCTCAGCCACATCGGTAGCAACAGCGATTCGACGAGTAATATTTCTTGTAATAAGTGTCGCAAAAGTAATACCAATTAGTAACGCAACCGCAAATAATAAGAACATTGTTTGTTGAAAGTTTTTAGCAGAACTTCTTACTTCAACGGTAACTTCTTTATTTTTTGACTCTTCTAAATCAATTAATTGATTAATTCTAGCTAACCACTCAACGAACAATGGTCTAGCCTCGCTCATTAAGATTAATTTAGCGCCTTCTTCATCACCCACTTGCTTGCGAGAAATAACTTCTTTAATGAGCGGGAGTGTTTTAGCTTCAGTTTCTTTAATACTAGCAAGTATCGCACGCTCATCATCAGAAACCTCCGTACCACTAGCAAACATTTCATCTAATGGCTTAGCTGAATCAACATAGTTTTGAGATAAGCGATCAATATCAGATAGCACCGTGCTTAAAACAGCCTCATCTTGCACTAATGTCACATCACGTAATGAAATTGCACGATCATGAACACTGCCTCGAAAGTTAATTGCATAACGCTGCTTAACGCTGTTCACATCACTGATTTCTGTCAAATTACTATTAATAGAATTAACTTTATTAACACCAATCATGATCAATAAGGCCATTAATACTAATATAGCGATAAAGCCAAACCAGAGTTTAGTTGCAACATGCATATTCTTAAACATAAAACTTCCTCTATAAAACTTGCAAAATATTTTTACCAGTGAATCTTTTAAACACAACTACATTTTTAAAACCTTCCCAATCGCCATCATCCACGCTAGTTTTTACACTCACTTTAACAGGGATAGTGAAGCGATATTAATACATTACTAGAGTACCTAAGACACATTACGTGATGTAAGCGTACCTAACTGGAATACACTAACTGCGTTCATTAACTCGTCGGCCTGATCCATTAGAGACTCTGCAGCTGCAGCCGCTTCTTCTACTAGTGCTGTATTTTGCTGTGTCACATCGTCCATCTTCATGATGGCTTCATTTACCTGCTCTATACCAACACTTTGTTCTTGTGATGCAGCAGATATTTCAGCAATTATATCTGTTACTCGCTTAACTGATGTAACAATTTCATGCATTGTATTACCAGCTTTTTCTACCTGCACTGTCCCGACATTTGTATTAGTAACTGACTCAGTGATAAGCATCTTAATCTCTTTGGCAGCAGAGGCTGAGCGTTGTGCCAAGTTACGCACTTCACCTGCTACAACGGCAAATCCGCGGCCTTGCTCTCCTGCTCTTGCTGCCTCAACCGCTGCATTTAACGCTAAAATATTAGTTTGAAAAGCAATGCCATCAATCACACTAATAATGTCTTCAATTTTCTTAGCACTTTCGTTAATATTAGCCATAGTCGTGACTACTTCAGAAACAACCACCCCACCTCTAACCGCTACATCAGAGGCTGCTGTAGCAAGCTGATTGGCTTGTTTGGCATTGTCGGCATTTTGCTTCACTGTTGAAGAAAGCTCTTCCATGCTTGCCGCTGTTTTTTCTAGTGAGGCGGCTTGATCTTCTGTTCGACGTGATAGATCAGAATTACCTTGTGCAATTTCTTTTGCAGCTGTATTAATGGTCTCAATCGACATTTTAACAGTGGCTATTGGGCCAACAATCATCTCAAGTGTATTATTTACACCCTCAACAATTTTTCGAAAATCTCCAGAATGTTGGTCCGCATCAGCTCTCACTGACACATTACCTTCCCCAGCCGCATCAGAAAGCATTTTGGTATCTGCAACTAAAGCGCTGATAGCAGAAAAGCAAGTATTCAAGTTATCTTTAATTTTATTAAAATCACCGTTATAGTGATTTGTAATTGGCTGAGGAATGTCACCACGGGCAATATCCTCTACGCTATTAGCGGCCATATTTAAAGGCTCAATAATTGCATCAAGCGTAGCGTTAAGCCCTTCGATTACTTTACGATACTCCCCTAGATGTTTAGATGCATCTGCACGTGCATTTAAGTCCCCAGCTCCAGCAGCCTTTGCTAGTAAATTTCCATCTGCAACTAATGCCTTAATCGCTAATCCACAAGCATTAAGATTGCTTTTAATGATATTAAAATCACCACTGTAGTCATTTGTAATCTCTGCAGGAATCACTCCTTTTGAAAGATTATCTACATAACTTGCTGCCATATTCAGAGGCCCAATGACTGCCTCTAAGAGTTTATTCATACCAATACTGATATCCTTAAGAAAGCCATCGGGGTACTGTGTTGCGTTGATTCTATTTGTAAGATCACCTGCAACCGTCTGCTCGATTAAACGCGCAATACTTTGTTCAGCGATCAACTCTTCTGTTCGATCATCCCATTGAATCATGCGTCCAAGATAATGACCGTCTGCATTATGTACAGGGTTAAAAGTAAGTCTTAAATGTCGTCCAGCCATTGTAGTCTCAAGTACCTTACTTCCTTTAAGCTCCTCAACATAAGATGCACGATCCACTTCATTCTCAATATATTTGCCTAAAGTGCCTCCAATCATTTTCTCTACTGAAAAATTAGGATGTAATTTCACAATATTTGCACTCATTTTTTCCCAAAGTGCAAATCCAGCTTTGTTCATGTAAATTAGCTTATTGATTTCATTTCCGACAGTAACTGGAATAGATGCATTGTCCAATGCAGATTTGATGCGATCTACTCCTGCTAAGGTATCTGTATAGTCAAAGTCTATACGTGTTTTTAATGCTCTGTACGCATCCATTACATCCGTCATTTCATCTCGATGGCCTGTCCTCAATACTGAATCATGATCTTCACCTTGCGCACTTGCCATTAAGTAATCAACTGCCATACGAATACGTGGCATGATGGCACAGTAGAGTTGCCGACCTAGGAAACCTGTTATTAATAGACCAAACAAGATAAAAAAAATATTCAAATTACGTTTAAAATCATAATTCTCCTGCGCCAAACTAAACTCTTTAGCAGCAATATCCAGTTGCAATGAGGTCAGTTCGCTAATTTTTTCAGATAGTGGTTCAATAGATGGATACAACTCATTGATAGTAAAAGCAGCAATCAATGCCTCATCTTGGGTGCTTATAATTTCTTTTAACTTAGCTGTGGCTTGATTGGCTTGCACAATGAGTGGTTTAGCTTCTGAGATAAGCCTTACCTCCTCATCAACTAAATAAGTTTGTGTATATGCCTGCCAATTTTTATCAACTGCGTTAATTGCATCATCTACATTTTGCTGCGCTTGCTTCCAACTAATATTGCCATTCCTTAGCTTATGAGAGGTATCAACAATATTAACTGCATACATATCGGCAACAACTTTTAGTTGCTGAAGGGGCACTACTCGGTCGTTGTAAACTGTTGACAACCGATCATTACTGTATTGAATACCATACAAACCATTAATGCCCAAACCCAAGCAAGTAAAGGCTACAGCAAGAAAAATAGAAATAATTCTCGATTTTAGCGAGAAATTACGTCTAAAGTTATTAACTTTGGTCATCAGGCCTTCTAACCAACTATGATGCTCTTTTAGGTAACTGTGATAGTTAAGCGCCCCCTTAATTTGTTCAGGAGAAGCTTTTTTACGCACTGAAATAAAACCAGACAAGACACCACTTTCTTTTACAGGAGAAACAACAGCCTCCACCCAGTAGTAATCGCCATTTTTACAACGATTTTTAACGATTCCTATCCATGGCTTACCAGATTTAACTGTACTCCATAAGTCTTGAAATGCCTCTGGTGGCATATCTGGATGACGAACAATATTATGACTTTGTCCAATTAATTCATCCTCAGCAAAACCACTAATTTCAACAAAATCCCTGTTAACAAACGTGATTCTTCCTTTCAAATCTGTTTTAGAAACGATTTGATGGGTGCTATTAAGCGCTAATTCATGCTGTGTCACTGGCATGTTGATTTTCATGGCTTTACTCTTTCTCGCACTTTAGGCAAATTAAATAATGCTAAAAGTGTTATTAACTTACTAAATACGCATCTAATTTCAATTTGTACGAGTGCTTTAAAACTCCGCCCAATCGTCATCAGGTTTACTGCTTATTGCCTTAGATGGCGCTGTCAAGCGTGCTTGCACAGCAGTCTCAATCGCGTCAATCGCATTGATTGTTCGTTTTGAAGTCTTTGAGAACTCACCACCAAGTAGTTGCTTAGCTTCTGTTTGCCTTTGGTCATGCACGCAACGTACTATATGCCCGACGCTCTCGTGAAACTCAGCATGTGCAGTTTTAAGTTCTTTATATTCAGGTGTGTGCGCATGCTTTTGTGCTCTACCATATATCCAACTACCTAATGGACATTGATCATCACGGCAAACTTTTTCTACCTCCAAATGCTCTTTTGAACGGCCTGCAATATAATCAACCAAACGAGTTTTCCATTTTATATGTGCATGCTTTGCCTCATCGAATGAAAAATCATGGGTTAGCTTAGGAGCTGATGTCGTGCCTACAATACGCGAAGGCTGTGCAATTGTTCTTAAGTTTGGTCTGGTTTGTACACTTGACCCACTACTACTCAACTTAAAAGCACTGACGGTATCCATCAACCCTACTGCTTGATCAACTAGTGATTCGGCAGCCGCTGCGGCTTCTTCAACTAGGGCGGCATTTTGTTGCGTCACTTCGTCCATGCTGGTGATTGCATTATTCACTTGGTCGATACCAGCACTTTGTTCAACTGAGGCTGCTGCAATTTCACCCATGATGTCGGTGACGCGTTGAACCGAAGTCACGATTTCTTGCATGGTGGCGCCAGCGTTTTCTACTTGTTTGGTGCCTTCTGCGGTTTTGTTGACTGAGTCAGTAATCAGT
>NZ_JAURYU010000011.1 GCF_030653755.1 Methylotenera sp. | reverse complement strand
TCTGATTGTTTTAGTCGTTATTATTTTCATCAACTTCTGATAGCGATTAACGCTAATTCAATTTTTTGAGAATAATAGCCGACAAGCCTGAGTGGCAATCGGATCAACCTGCAAAGTTAACCATTGTTTACAATTGGCTTACTTACCAATAAACCCAAAATCTCTACGTAAGCAATTGATTAATTTAAATTAAATAACAAATTCAGTAAAACCCGTAACTAAATTACAAATTTAACGCTTAATAAGCTAAC
Source organism: Methylotenera sp. (assembly GCF_030653755.1). Lineage (GTDB taxonomy): Bacteria > Pseudomonadota > Gammaproteobacteria > Burkholderiales > Methylophilaceae > Methylotenera. The sequence goes on along the minus strand of NZ_JAURYU010000011.1, from coordinate 187,559 downwards.
AAGGCAACAACACTGATAACGAATATTTTTATGATTAAGGTTCGCCAATATGGTTAAAAATCACCTAATTATCAAGAGCAGAGGCAGACTATGGTTTCTTCATACCCACAATCGGAGACCGTGTCCTGATTAAAACCTTTTAACATACTTGCCTGAATGCCATAAGTCGTAGTCTGCCCACAATTTTATTTTTTCAATCAAGATTGCTGAACACCGTGCACAAAACAACTCTGACAAGACACACGTATTAGTAAAATCTCATCATTTAAACACCAGCCTCACGCCAAATCAAAGTTAATGCCGACCTAATATACCTCATCAAAGGTACGGCCCAATTACCGCGAATAATCACTTGCCCGCGCAAAACAACATCATTAAGCTCACCTACATCACCTTTTACGCTTAACAAAACTCTATAAGAAGCCACTTCAGGTATCCATTGCCCATTTTGTTCTCTCACCATCACACTCCCACCAGCAGGAGTACTCAGTAAAGCACTTGGAAGAGCTCTTGTGGCATCTTGATCAATATCTACAACGGTTAGCTTTATCGCTGACTGTCCACGCCCGTCACTCATAAATAAAGCACTATCACCTATTGCAATCCGACGTATTACCTCTTCATCCAGATAAGTTTCAACTATCCACTTATCTTTTGACACAAGGGTTGCAAGTTTCTCTTGATATTTGACCCACCCCCCTACATCCAGATCAGGATCTGCATAATATAATGCTCCAGTGAAAGGTGCTATAGGTGCATATTGAGTCATATCAGCTTTAACTTGATCTAGCTCCGATTGTGCAACTTCAACGGCCTGCTGTAGCACTTGCAAATTAGGTCGTTGATCTGCATCAACGGTCGCTGATTCAAGTTGCGCCTTACTTTTTATATAATATGCATTTGCAATATTCCAACGTTTTGTTAATTCAGGTGCCGCTAACGTTAGAATGGTTTCACTTGCATTAACTATCGCTCCCTCTTTCCATGGGTTGGCAACAAGTTGCGCACCAGCAGGTGCATAGACAGTAAATACTTTCTCTGGTTTTATTACACCAGAAGTCACTACTCGACTTGGCCAAGGTAGTGAAATAAGTAACAGCAGAATTAAACAAAAAAATAAGCTTCTTCTGGATTGTGACTGTTGCCTAATCAACGGCCATTTTTGACGCCACACTTTAAACTCACCATACAATGGCATTAAAACAAACCAAACAATTTCAACGATGAAAAGGAATATACCGACTACCTTGATAAAAAAACTGTAGACCAATGCAGCAATAGCAAAAAACAATATCAACCGATAAGCCCATGTTGCATAGGCAAATATTATCAACCAACGGGTACATTTCCTTGAGAAATATTCTGGCGGAGGTTCTCCAAGGTCAAATAAATATTCACGTAGGCTCCAGCGCGCCAGTGCAAAAGCACGGGTGTGTAGATTGGGCATATCTAACCAATCTGATAATAAAAAGTAGCCATCAAAGCGCATAAATGGATTAACGTTGATTGCAAGTGTTGCCACCCATGAAGTTGTAGCCAAAATGAAAGCTATTGATTTAAGGTCACCTACTGGTAGAAAAGCCCAAGCAAGCGTTGCCCAGGCCGCAATGGTCAATTCCGTTATCACGCCTGCAGCAGCCACTTTGAGTCTTTGGCGACGGTCAGTGAGCTTCCATACCTCGTTAGTATCTGTGTAAGCGACTGGCAATAATATTAAGAATGCAATCCCCATTACAGGTACACGACAATTAAATCGCTTAGCGGTGTACGCGTGTCCAAGTTCATGCAACACCTTCACAACCACCAATGCCATACCATACGAGACTAAACCATGCCAAGAAAACATATCTACTAAAGTAGAATGGAATCGCTCCCAATCTCGAGCAACCTCTATCAGCCCTATCATTAATGCTGCAATGGTTAATTTAAAAAACAAAGGGGAGAAAAAGAATTGCACATATTTTGCCGTATCATTTAGCCAATTATCAGGCTTAACAATGGGCACACGAAAAAATAAGTAGTGATGCAATAACCACTGTTTCCAACTTCCTTTAACAGCCTCAAGACGCGACGTAAGTTTGCGAATATTTGCCGCCCCTACTTCGCGCAATAATTGATTGTCACCTAGAAATTGAATGAATGCGTCAACATCCTCTGGCTCAAGTTGCAACGTAGTCGATTGACAAATATCCTCAGCAATCGCTTGTGAGTTTGCCATTTGCCATCTGCTTAATATTTCAAAAGATTGCCAATCGATTCTAAAAAACTGATTACGGATCGGATCATGTAAAGACCAGCTAGGCTGACCATCTGCAAGAGAAGGTCCTGGCAACAAGGCCAACTCTTCTCTAAGTGAAGGAAATGCCATATTTTTACCAGCCTATCGCCTGTCGAATAACAGCTAAAGGACGCCGGATAATCCAGTAGATAAGGGGAACTTGCTCACCATTTAAGCGTACAGTTCCCTTTAAACCCACACGATGATTAGATTTCTCATCTAATTTTGCTCTTACTCGATAAGCGTAACTACCATCTGGCCGCTGCACTGCATCATGTGCCATATAACGTACTTTTGCAGAAACAGAAGATAATGGACTTGCGTTTAAATATAATGACACTTTTGAGTTAACCGCAATTGGAATTGCATCACCGACTTCAACCCAAGCTTCCACCTCTACTTCACTAGGATTAGCGACTCTAATGATACGCTCCCCTGTTTGCACAGGTTTACCTATCCACTCACTTGGGTCATCAAATAAGGCGATACCGTCTATTGGGGCCAGCACCTGCAAACGACTCACTTGCCCCTCCACAAATTCAAGTTCTGCTTGCTTTTCTGCAATGCGTCCCGCTGTCATTGCCAACATAGACTTTGCCTTTACATCAGCAAGTGCTTGCTGTTGTTGCTGACGATATTCAGCTTCTACCGTAGCTAGTGAGTGACGTGCAACTTCTTTCCTACTTAGCAATGTGGCTTCATCAAAGCTAAACAGTGGCTGCCCAGCTTTGACCATTTGATTGGGTTTCACATAAAACTGGCCAACCACGCCATCAAGTGGCGCCCTAATAAGTGCGGGGTCAGAGGGTACGAGTTCGCCTGGCGCCAAAACAGAAAGATGCACAGGCATCAAAAAAAGTATAAAACATGCCAATAGCCAATAAAAACGTGTATGTCGCCACCAAGCAAGTCCTTGCTTCAGATGCCTGAGGTCACTAACTAACTGCTTGATTGTTGACCATGTAAATGACTTAGGCTTAAACATCGCCAGCCAAGCATGTTGCCAACTTGCAACCCACTCTACCAACAATGCTTGATCCTGCTCTGTCCAAGCTCGATCAGTTGCGAACAAGAGTGCTCCAAACAATGTGCCCTCTTTGGTCATCAGCGGTAGCCATAATGCATAGGCGGGAATCCACTCCACCCATTCAGACGCGACTATTTCCGATACGTCATTTTTGCTTACTAATTGAGGAGATAGCGATTGTGTTGCAAGTAGCTCAAAAAGCTTATTAAGCCAAAGCACATATGGGGCATTCGCTTCAATTTGTACAACGCCTGAAAGAGTTTTAACACCACTATCGGCCAGCCATAACGCAGATTGCCGATAGGGTAACAGGCCATAAGTATCATTCGTTACCAAAAACGCTAACTCATCGGCACTTGCAGCTTTTTGAGCGCGGCGGATTAGTTCAATAAGCGTCAGCAACAACGAGTTATTAGCATCATTACTAACTGTCATAGATAATAACCAACACCATCAAAAGACATTATCTATTACACACCTAAGCACTCCTTACGGAGCGTACTGGATCAACAAGACGTTTTATTTCACTCGCACGCTGACTCGCCTGACGCACTTGCTCTGATAGACTGCTACGTCCCAGCGGCTCAATGAACTCAATCACTTTGCCATCACGCACAAGTCGAATTTTAAACACAGCAACGGCCTCCCTGCCGCCCTCGTCTATGGCAATTACCTTTACTTCAATATCTTCAAAATCACCTAAGGGTGGCTCACCTACAAAAGTTCCTGTTACAGAATCAAAGGCTAACCAATCAGGTAATTTTTGTCCATTCGCCAGCTGTGCATGCAATCGTATTGATGCGAGTGGGTTAGAGTGCGCAAAAGCATCCGTAGGCACACTAAACTGAACAAGCCCTGTTTCTGGGTTAACTGCCTGATCTGCAATCCCATAAAAGTAAATCAGAATTGGCTCATCCGCTTTAGTCACTACAATTGGGAATGCGCGCTCGCTATTGCTAGTGAGTAAACGATTAGACTCTGTCGAATTAGGTTGCGCTTGGCTAGGTAAATTGAATAACTCCGACTGTAACCATGGCAATGCGGTTGGCAACCTGTTAATTTCCAACTCACTTGGTTTAAGACCCAGCTCACTTATTAAGCCGTCAAATGGATTCGGACTAGGTAAAACTGGTGCGGGCTCAAAAGGAACAGGATTAGGCAATGGCCCATTATTTAAAGGAGGGGTTTCTGGAATAAAGTTAGGTGGAGGCACCACCGCATTTTCTGCAACCGTCACAGTAATGTTGTAGACATTCACTCCACCATGCCCATCAGTCACACTATAACTAAAAGTATCTACACCACTGAAACCATTTAACGGTGTGTAGGTATAACTACCATTTGCATTGACAGTTACTGTGCCATAAGTTGGATCAGAGGCTTTAGCATAAATAATTGCGTCACCTGTATCCACATCTGTTGCAACAGGCAAATTAACGCTCTTAGGTGTGTTAAACGAGGTGCTAATGCTACCATCGCTTGATGAAGGCGCGTCATTGATACCATTTAAAGTAATCACAATGTTGTGCGTTGTACCACCCGCCGTTGTAATCGTAAATGTTTCTGTAGCTTGAGCTGAGGTACTTAGTGGTTGCAATAAACTATTATTTGCAGTGTAAGTCCATACTCCATTTGCATCTATGCTAAAGCTACCGTAGTTTCCTAACGTGCCATTCTGTACTACAACTGCCGGTGAGCTATCTATATCCTCTACAATTAATGTACCACCCACAGTGTAAGTGCCACTATCTTCCGTAACGCTTGCAGTATCATCTCCATCAAATGTAGCAGGTTCATTACGATCATCATCCAGTACACTAGCATCTACATTACTAGTGCCTGAAATTACAGTACCATCATATTTCGTGCCTGTGCCATCATCGATAATCGTCGTCGTCACAGAGGCCGTAGTAGCAATATGGCCGGATATTGCGGCATTCAACACGAAAGTTTCAGCGCCTTCATAAATATCATCTTGCTCATTAGATATGTTAACTCGGACATAGACTTCACCAGAAGCATCCCCAATAGGGACAGTCGGTTTACTAGTATTGCTGTAGGTTGTCCAATTTATTCCATCATATGAGAATTGAATAATGAACTCAGTTAAAGTTGCATCTCGATCATCTGAGTTTACCGTAGCAGTTAACGACAGGTCTAGTGTTTCGCCTGCACTCGCTGTCACATTAAACATGGCATAGGTAGATCCCTCATTAACTGGCCCTTCTCCTACCAATGCTAAAATGTAGTCTTTGTCTAACCCTGTCGTGGATGTTGTAGCAGTATTAGCAGTGACAGTGCCGTCATACTTTACGCCTGTACCATCATCAACAATCGTGGCCGTGCCTACTACACTAAGGTTGCTTTGATTAGTGGCAACTAAAGCAAAGGTTTCAGGCCCCTCAAAAACGGCTGGATTATCATTGATTATGGTGGTACGAACAAGCAATTTATTGCCAGCAGGGACTTCAATCGCAAGGTCAGTGGTATAAGCTACCCAGCCCCCATTACCATTTCCCGTCTGGTTTACATCGTAATACTCAAGTACAGTGCCATAATCTGTATTTTCCGTAGCCGAGCCTTGCGCTAATGACAAAGTCACAAGCTGCCCTGCTGTGCCTGTCACTTCAAAGACTGCATAGGGTGATGCTTCATTCACGGTAATATTATTGACGAGCAATGGCCTGTCATCATCAAGTGCTGACAAGGATGGTGTAGTGTCTGGGTCTCGATCCAAGTCAGTTGCAGTGAATACTTCACCTGTACCATCATCCCGTATACCTCCTAGGCCTTCAAATGATGTGCCTGCCGAGTTGCTTGCAATTAACTTAAGCGTTTCCAGCCCTTCAAATGCCACATCTTGATACACAGCTACCCTTACCATCAATGATGCAGCACCGCTTGCACCTGGAATGGTCACAGTACCAGTTGTGTAGCTCTCCCATGTATTGCCATTGTAATACTCAAGACTCATTGAAACATCTTGACCTAAGGTGGCATACCCTTCGCCTACTCCTGTCGTCGCTAGCGCCAAGGTCACGTTTTGTCCAGCATGCCCTCCTATCTCAAACAAAAGATAAGGTGAGGCTTCATTGACCGTAGTACCTGTCACGGTCAGTGCGCGCACATCAGCATTGACGGTAATATCAACAAAGTCAGTATCTGTTCTGCCACCTGAATCAACCGACACCATACGTAGTGTATCTTCACCCGTAAAACCGGATACTGGGGTATAAACCAAAGTGGCCAACATCGCATTGATTTCCGCTTGGGTGCCAGTCAAAACCAGAGGATTGCTGGTGCTACCAGTACCAGTCGACAATGCGCCTATACCATTGACAGAGAGCGAACCATTAGCAACGTTTAATGTGACCGAGGCAATGTCATTATCGACATCCGCTACTGAAAGCCCAGTAAAGCTAAGGGTTTGATATTCAGCAATTTCATTTTGTGCTGCAATCGTATTGACTGGTGCGCTAGGAACATCAACGTCTAATACGTTAATCGTTAAAATAGAGCTGGCTGTGCTGTAGTCTGCCCCATCCTTCACCTTAAACTGAATCGCATTGTAGTTATTCCCAACCTCGTTATTGTCTGGTGTATAGCGTAAATTACCCGCACTAATCTCTGCAACGGTAAACTCATCACCTGCTACAACAGCCACCCATTGAGAGAAAGCATTCAAATACTCTAACGTACCCTGTGTTCCAATATTGGTAATTTGAATATGTGACAGCGCATCACCTTCTATATCACTGTAGGTACCAAAATCAGATAACGAAAGAATCACACTAGTGTTCTTTTCAATCGTAATGACATCATCTGTTGCAGTTGGGGCATCATTGTCTGGTGTAATAATAATGCTTACAGTTGCCGATGCTTTTTCGTTATTTGTTTCCCAAGAGATAGTATATGTAACCGACGGTACTGATCCTGCGTAATTTGTGGCTGGTACAAAAGTAAGGGCCCCTGCACTGGTAATAGTTAATGTGCCAACTCCATCTATCACCAAAGGCACTCCCAACGTACCAGCATACTCACCCCATGTGTAACTATGAACTGCTGTTCCTGTATCATTACTTAAAAGATTAGCAATACTGCCTACGGTGTCTTCATTCAGTGTGAGCTGATCGTCATTAGCAACTGGAATAATTTCTGATGACGTGCCATCAATCCTAATTTTTAGGATAGCTGAACTCGTCACTCCGTCTGCATCTTTAGCCTGATAATTAAAGGTTTCAACATAGCTATCACCTGCATTCAAAGTGTTGTCAGTTAATGTGTAGGTGTATGTGCCATTTTGCCTGAGTGTTAAATATCCTTTGTTGCCTAGTAGCAACATCTCTCCAGTCCCAGCAACAGGCCCTATACTAGCGGGATCTGTAAAAGTAAGTATGGTATTAGAGGGAACTGTCACATTGGTGCTCAGTGTAATTGAGCTACCATTGATTGTCTGTACAGTGACTGGCTCACCGCCAGTAGGGATACCATCACCCGTAACGATATAGCCTACCTGAACCCCAGTTGCATCTCCATCAGTGACAGTAATGGTGGTAGAACTAGCAACCTGAGCTGTAATGCTTGAAAGTTTAAATGTCGTTGTTGAACCAGTCACCCCATACACAGTATCAAGCGAGTATCGATAAAATGTAACAGGGTCGTTAGCAACCAGTTTAAACGCTGCGCCATTCCCTTCACCCCACACTTTTAGTGTGCTAACACCATCCGAAGCCAGTACAGTTTGCCCACCAATTAACACATTAACTGCGTTAGCCTGCCCTGCTGGGACACCATTGGCACTATTCCATTGGCTACCTGCAACCTGGACAATAGTGTAGGTTGCACTAGTAATTGGCGAGCTTGCACCCTCAGTAACAGAGATTGGTGTACTCGGGATAGTGTCGGAAGAACCAATTACTACTTGCAAGCCAGTATTATCAATATCAGTGTCATTCGTTAGTACGGAGCCACTGACAGTACCATAATTTCCATTCGAAGCAACAAATAGCTCTTTAAGTGAGTTAGTGTCATCGCTTGCCATTGGTGCATCGTTTGTGCCTGCAATTTTAACCGTTAGCGTAGCTGTAGAGGTATCGCCATTTGCATTGGTTATCGTATAAGTAAAGGTTTCACTAAGCGTATCATTTACATTGAGTGCATCTACCAATGGATTGGCATTATCAGCGACATAACTAAACGTACCATCTGCACTCATTACCAATGTGCCATACATCCCTTTAATTTCAGTATTGGTAATGATACTGGTGTTAAACACCGAAGTTACAGTTATTCCTGATGCTGGCGTGTCGTTAGTAAGTACATTGCCCCCCGAAGCACTGTAGCCCACCTCATTATAGCCAGCCTCTTTTGCCACATACACAGTAGTATCGCCACTGTCGTTATTGGCTAGAGGTAAGGCTGGCGTTGAGGTTACGTTTACCGTTAGGGCATAAGCACCCTCACTGTAATCACTACCATCAGAAACCTTGAAGCCTATTGTTGTATAAGCATCGCCATTTTCTGTCCCTGTAGGGCTAAAGCGTAGCCTACCTGCATTGATTACTGAGGCAGCAAGCTCCTGATTAAGTGTGACTAACACCCATGTTGTACCATTAAAGTATTCTAATGTGCCATGGTCAGGCAAGGTAGTGATCATAATCTTAGCCAACGGGCTATTTTCGACATCTTGATAGACACCAAAATCATTCAGATTAAGAAATACTGTAGAGCCCTGAGCAATCGTAATACTGTCGTCAGTAGCCGTCGGTGCATCATTTACGGAAGTAACAATAATCGATAAAAAAGCAGATGACACACCACCATTACCATCGTTTACGGTATAAGTCACGGTGGGAACAGCACCAAAATAATTGGCTGCTGGCACAAAGGTATAACTACCATCACTACTCATGGTAAGTTCACCAATGCCATTGATGAGTGCGGTGTTGCTCGTAGGGTTATCAGGGGTTGGTGATGCAATCGCATAACTAACTCCATTGATAACAAACTGGCTAACACGCAATACGTCGCTGGTGTTCACATCTGTATCGTTATCAAGTACGTTACCTGTGTTCCCTGAACTAGCATCCTCCAAAATACTGATTGTATCGTTCGTCAATGCCGGCGCAGTGTTAACCGAAATCAATGAGTTCATCGAACTATCAACACGGTCAGAAGATGAACCTACATTTTTAATCGTAGTAGAGCCAGATTTAAAACTTAAGCTGTTAAAGTAGTTTTGATCAACAACGAGGATAAAGCCGCGATTATCAGCCACATTGCGGTCACCATCGGTATTACCATCGGCTTGTGCCAGCTGTAATGAGGTAAAGTCCGCATCCGTCCAAAAATAAAAGCCCCTCACAATCCCCTGATCTTTAATCGGACGGCTGATCCACCCATAGAGGGTTTCACCATTGACAACAATACTGATTGCCGAAACATCATTACCGCTAAAATATCTACTATCAAGCGTATCTGTGACATTGACCTGTCCCAGTGATTCATTGAAATTAAAATCGTGCGTATTCGACTCTTTACCCGCAGCTGTAAAGGTAGTGTCCACTTCGTAAGCGTTGATAAAATTAAAGTTTGCAAGCTCAACAGCAACCAAATCTTCACCAATCTGTAAGGTGGCATGGTCATCATCTTGTGCAAAACCATTATAAGAGGTCTGCTCACCCAGCAGGACTGCCGCAAACATCTGCCCCTCATCTCCTGGAGTATCAAGCAAGCCGTTGATCACAGCATCGATATGATGCCCAAACTCCTCTAACAGCACTTTAGTGATATCGCCAGCTGCCACGCCAGACTGAATCCAATCAACATTTAAGTAGATGGCTGGCTCGCCCTCTGCCGAATTTGCTGCAAAAGCACCCATGGCACCACGCATTTCCAGACCACTTTGCAATAATACATTTAAGGACACTTCACCCCGGTTAAATGCAAGTAGAAAATCATTGGCCGCCTGTAGCCATTCATCAGACATTGTCTGGTGGCCTGCGTGGAACATGCTAAATAGCTTGTCTATCACCATTTCAGATTGTAGGAAATCTGTAATATATTGCTGCGCCTCGATTTGAGCTTGTGTCAGCAATTGGCTTTGTGTTGCCTCTAAAGTCGCTGGAACTGCTAACTCAAATAACGCTTGTGCAGAAGGCTCTTGGGTTCCAGAGGTCGCATCCGCCACAACATAGGTCGCTTCAGCCAATGCTGCTCCATCAAACATCAATCGCGCTTCAAGTGCCATCATCTGAGCTTTGCAACGCACAATCCCTTTTGCAAACGGTCGCTGAGTTGCGCCATTACCTTTTTTGGTCAATGAAGGCCAGTTATTCATCACTTCGCGTAGACTTTTCATAGCAATCTCACAGCTCAGAAGCTAAAAATTAAAAACTATTATCAATATTAACAACTATAAAGGTGGCGCAACAATCTTGGCTTGCCCACTCATACCAGTTAATAAATCAGGAAATTTACCATCGATTACAGCAACGACCTTAATAGACTGACTAACAGGATCCACTTTACCTCCAAATCTCAACACCTTTGCAGGATAAGTTTTACCTGTTTCATCAATTGTAATATCAAACCTATAACCAGCTTTAAGCCATCTTAGCCATCTAGAAGGGGCGATAAACTCCAGTTCTAGCGCACTATCATCAATAATTTCCAAGAGTGCCTGACCAGGCTGAACATATTGCTGTTCCCTCGCTTTTTGCTCAGTCACAATCCCACTAAACGGCGCATAAACACTGCACTTTCCTAGCATAGTCGCCATACTTGCAACCTCTGCTTTGTTTTTGCCAACTTCAGCTTCAGACACATCCAACTCAACTTTTCCAATCGAATTCAATTCTAACAATCGCTTATTTGCATCCCAAGTTGCATTAGCTGCAGCAAGCGCTGCTTGAGATTTATTTAATTGTGACTGCTGCAAAGTACAATCAAACTTAATCAGTGGTTGTCCGATTTTAAATCTACCGCCCTCAGACACCAGTATCTTACTGATTTTTGCACCAAGTTCAGCGGCTACGGTAGTAAAACGCCTTGCTGTCAATTGAGCACGCATCTCACGTTGATCAATTGTATGCGTTGGATTTTTTGCTGGTGACACAGGCACTGCGGGCGTACTAATCTGGGGTAACACAGCAGCAGGTGCAAGCGCTTTAGTTTCAGCATAGCTCGGCAACACAACCAACCATACCAATACAACCAACCATAATCGCTTACCCATCAGATGTAGATGATGCACATTATTTAGTGAAACAATCACTTTTAATTTAGCTGGCTTGGTAACTATCGTATTGAAGCTCATGTTATTAAACGCTGTCATTTATTCAGTGCTTACAGATGTCAGCGTTTCTTGTTCTTGGTTAGACAACATACCATCATCCCATTGCGCAAAAGAAGTAGTAATTACCTGAGTAAGCGTTGCTAGAGATTGATCCTGCACACTATCAATCACAGGTTCCATGCCTAATGTTGCCTGCAATTTACCAGCAACAGCCTGCGCCTGAGCAAGCAGTTGATATCGGCGTAATAAGCTTAAAATCATCGAGGTGTTGCTTGCCACTTGGTCTAGCTTACTTTGTTTTTGTACCTTTGCATTATTTGCAACGTGCGTATTAATTCTATCGTCAACCATCCAGATAGCATCTGCACGGTTAAATTGCGAAATCGCGCTCGCATACTGCAGCCTTGCCACATTCACTTGTGCAAGAATAGCCATTTGTGTTGCTACACGTCGCTGATCTGCTAACGCAATCCCAGCTTCTGCCAATTTCAGACGAGCTGGTGCAGAGAGTATGTTAAGTAAGTTATAAGAAATTTGTGCACTCGCCTCATTCCAGTTCTGATGAACTAAATATTGGTCGTCATCATGCTTAGCGCTGTACCCAAAATTCAGATTTGGGAAAATTCGAACCAGTGCTTTCTTAGTTTCCAATGTTGAGATTCTTGCGTTATAGAACTGCTCTCTTAAGTCGGCATTTTGAATAACTGCCAACTCTTCTAAGGCATCAACTGGTTGGTCAAGCATCGCGCGACTTAACTTAACTCGAGGCTCAACCACTTTAAACTCTTCAGATACAGGAATATTAATCAGGTGGGACAAATCAATTTTAGCAGTAGAAAGCTCTTGTTCAATCGCCTCTAATAACCGAAGATTCTCTAAAACTTGACGCTGATATCGCAATGCATCAAGTGGTGGCCTTAAACGTTCTGCCTCTGCTTTTTTTGAATCCTGCAAAGCGTCCTCTGCCAGCAAAATAGCCTCGCGCACTTGATTTCTCAACATTTGTGCACTCGCAGTGCGCCAAAAAGCGACCCTGACATCTTGGATAAGGTTATGCATCGCTTTACGACGACGCTCTGTGGCTATCAACACGCGATCCGCATCTTGTTTAGCGTTGTAATAACTCAAACCAAAATCCAGCATATTCCAAGATAGCCCTAACTCACTCACTGTATGGATGCGATCATTGGATATAAATGGGTTTGATAAAGAAGGCTCCCCTGTAACCGAGTCAACAGCACGTACGATTCTATACTCGCTGTTATGGCTGTAGCCTGCTGATGCAACCAGTTTTGGCAACATATCAAATTTACCCACATCTAGCTGGTTAAAAGCAATTGCCTCTTCTAGCATACGTGTACGACGTTCAAGGTTGTATTTAAGGGCTCTAGCGACAGCCTCCTCTATCGTTAAAGGGCCAAGCAATGGCTCTACATTTGCGCGTGCAACACTTTGGTCAGCAACTGTTTGCGCTTTAATGTCAGCGATGGTCAATGGCTGCGGTGCAATGCTAACGCAACCAGAAAGGGTCAGTATACTTATAAAAAAAACAACAGAAACTAAATAACGCGAACTCATCAGAGCCATACTAATTGCCTTAAATTATTATTTTAAAAGGTTTAACTAAATACGGAAATATATAGCATATCAAATGCAAGAAACCACCACAGACTGTCTGCGCCTTTAAAGCACACAAAAAATCAAGAGTTATCATCTGCAATTCATCATATCAGTCCAGCTAAGGGCAATCAATAGCTCCTTTAAGTAACTCAATCAGAATTGATTTTTATCAACAAAATCAATCATCAGCTAAACTATTAGCAGTTAGCAACTGCTAACTTATCTTAGTAAGCCTGCAAGCTCTTTCCAAGACATTGTAATTATCTACGAAAAGGTGATGGTCAATAGGAGTTATGCGGTGATATCCGCATGAAAGTAGTTTTTTGTATTTACCCAAACAATTGACTCCGCTCCAGCAATATATCATCACTAATAACGGGGCAGACCTATGTAGGAGGCTTTCAAAAAACCAACAACTTTTACGATAAGCGCTCACTTACAACACACTAATATTATCTTAAGAAATTGTTTAATTTAGGATAAATAAAGACTTAAAGTGAAGTAACATTCATACAGAATATAAATACGGCACCTAATATTTTGCTAAGTTACAGCCACGACACGCTGCGGAGCGGAGCATAGAATGCCATCAAGAAATATCTATTATCAAGCTTGGCGTGATGCTATAGCTTAATTAATTAGCGTACCAAACACTTTTTTAAGTATGTTACTTGCTTGTCCTACAGGATCTTTACGGATAGCCGCTTCCTCTTTCGCCATCATCAAATAAACACCATCCAATGTTTTCTGTGTGACGTATTGCTCAAGATTAGCCTGCTCTTTTTTGACAACGCCAAACTTACTGCCCATTTCTGCAAACTTGTTATATTGCTGAGCGAGTTGCACGTTCTCTGTCACTTTTTTTACAATCGGCAGAAATTTTTCAGCCATAGGCGCTGAAGTGGTTTTTTTGAAATACTGCGTTGCTGCGTCATCACCACCCACCAAAATTGCTTTAGCATCAGCAACACTCATCTTTTTCACCGAATCAACCAGTAAAGCTTTAGCTTCTGGCACTGCTGCTTCAGCTGCGCGGTTCATTTTGAGTACTAGTTCATCTGCTTGCTTACCCATGCCAAACATACGCATGACTTTTTCAGCTTTTTGCATCGATTCTGGTAATGGAATTTTGACTTCTTTATTGCCTAAGAATCCATCTACGGCACTTAGTTGACCAACCGCTTTACCTGCGGCTTGAATCAACGCTACTTTTAGCCCGCTACTAGCTTCTGCATTGCTTAAGTCATTGACACTTAATGCATTAGCATGCGTCGCAAATAACACAAACCCTAAAACTGCTACTAGGTAACGCATATGCTACTCCGTTCTTTATCGTAAAATTATGCCTTAATACTGACTTAATCTTACGACAAATACTCGGCATTAACAATGAAGTAATCAAGCTAAGCTTACCACGTTAATCATTGTTTACTTTTTAGCTTTAGCCTTTGCAAAAGGTGTTACATGCCAAATGTTTTTAGCATAATCACCAATCGCACGGTCGCTTGAAAACTTAGCCATATTGGCTACGTTCAATATCGCCATACGTGTCCAATCGTCCTGATGTTGGTATAGTTTACCTACTCGCTCTTGTGCATCAATGTAGCTCGCATAATCTGCTAATAATAAATATTGGTCATTATTCAACAAGTTATCGACAATCACTTGGTAGCGATTTGGCTCATCGATTGAGAAATATCCATCGGCAATCATATCTAACACTTGTTTAAGTTCTGGATTGCTGTTGTAGTAATCACGAGGCTTGTAACCACTTGCCTTTAATTCAGCGACTTGTGGCGTAGTTAAACCAAAGATGAAAATATTTTCATCGCCCACTTCTTCTTTAATTTCTACGTTAGCGCCATCTAGTGTGCCAATGGTTAATGCACCGTTCAAGGCCATTTTCATATTACCAGTACCACTAGCCTCGGTACCTGCGGTTGAAATTTGCTCTGATAGATCACTCCCTGGGAATAAAATCTCAGCCGCTGAAACTTCATAGTTAGGGTAATACACCACCTTCAACATATCTCCTACGGCAACATCTTCATTCACGATAGTCGCCACATCGTTAATTAAACGAATAATATGTTTTGCCATCCAGTAACCAGGGGCTGCTTTACCGCCAAAAATAATCGTACGTGGTGTAATTCCTTGTTCACCTCGACGAATACGGTTATATAAGGTAATCACATGCAACACATTCAGTAATTGGCGTTTGTATTCATGGATACGTTTGATTTGTACATCAAACAAGCTGTTTACATTTAACTTAACACCCGTTTTAGCTTCTATTTTTGCAGCCAGACGTTGTTTGTTTGCAAGCTTTACTTGTGCGAATGCTTTTCTAAAATCAGCATCATCAGCCAGTGGTGTAATTTTTTTAATTTGTGACAAGTCTTTTTTAAACTCAGCACCTATCGCTTTTTCAATTAGATTGGTGAGCCCAGGGTTCGCTTGATTTAACCAGCGGCGTGGTGTAATCCCATTGGTGACGTTGGTCAACTTCCCTGGAAATATGCGATCAAAATCAGCAAACAATGTGCTTTTGAGTAGTTCACTATGAAGTGCAGCCACACCATTGACCGTATGGCTACCTACAACTGCCAAATGCGCCATTCGTACGCGACGTCCGTGATCTTCATCGATAATCGATACACGTCTTAACAACTCAGGATCACCAGGGAAATGGTGATTGACCATGTGTAAGAACTCGTAGTTGATTTGATAAATAATTTCTAAGTGACGCGGCAATAATCGGCCAAACAAATCTACGGTCCATGTCTCAAGTGCTTCTGGCATTAAGGTATGATTGGTGTAAGCAAAAATCTTGACGACTTGCTCCCACGCAAACGCCCATGGCAGTTGGTGTACATCCACTAACTGATACATCATCTCCGCTACACCGATTGATGGGTGCGTATCGTTTAACTGTATCGCAATTTTCTCTGGCAACATCTTCCAGTCATCTTGGGTTTTAATTTCATGTGTGCTTAAGAAGCGACGCAAAATGTCTTGAATAGAGGCTGAAACAAAAAAGTATTGTTGTTTTAGTCGTAATTCTTTACCCAGTACAGAAGTGTCATTAGGGTAAAGTACTTTTGATATATTTTCTGTTGCGTTACGCTCTTCAACTGCCTTTTCGTAATTACCATCATTAAAATGGCTCAAGTCAAACTCACGAGCCGCTTTGGCTGACCACAAACGCAGGTTGTTTACTGTTTCGGTACCATAACCTGGTACTGGCACATCATATGCCATCGCGATCACATGCTCGGCATCTACCCAATGCTGGACTTCTTCGCCTCTGTCATTAGGAAATTTCACCACATGCCCGTGGAATTTAATATTGTAGGTCGCTTCTGGACGTTGAAACTCCCAAATATTGCCATAGCGTAACCAATTATCTGGATTCTCTACCTGACGGCCATTTTCAATGGACTGTCTGAACATACCGTACTCGTAACGTATGCCATATCCAGCAGCTGGGATATCCATCGTTGCCATTGAATCTAAAAAGCAAGCTGCTAAACGACCTAGACCACCATTACCTAGTGCAGCATCCGTTTCCAATTCAAAAGTGTTTTCTAAATCGTGGCCCAATGTTGCCATGCCAGCCTTAAGCTCTTCACTGATGCCCAAGTTTAGTGCAGCATTGCTCAACATGCGCCCAATTAAGAACTCTAGTGATAAGTAGTAAACGCGCTTAGGATCATCACGATAATAAGACTCTGCGGTTTTGACCCAACGCTCAACCACGTGATCACGCACGGTGTAACTTGCGGCGTCATACCAGTCTCTAGGCGTGGCTGCATCGCTAGTCTTGAAGCTAGAAAATATCAAATGATTTTGTAAAGCCTGATCAATGGGAGCAAGTTTAGGTATTGCGCCTGACTTAGCTTTAACGGTTTTCTTAGGTTTGGCTTTCGTTTCGGCTGGCGTTTTCATATGAGTGAGTCTTAAATTATTGAATGGTATTGTTATTTTAGCAAAAAATGAGCCAGCTTTATGACAGATGTTTGAATGTTACATTTCAGTCATGTATTTTAAACACGTATAAAAAAGCCGCCAAACTTACGTCTGGCGGCTTTTGTTTTTTATAACAACAGCTTAGCTAATCAAACTGTTCATACGTTTTACAAAACTAGCAGGATCTTCCAATGTACCACCCTCAGCTAGAAGCGCCTGATCAAATATTACGTGTGTTAAATCTGCAAAAATAGCCTCTGCTGACTCAGCTTCAAGTCGTTTGACCAGCTTATGTGTTGGGTTGATTTCCAATATTGGTTTGCTCTCTGGTGCATTTTGACCTGCTGCTTTTAAAATACGCGCTAAGTTACCTGATAAGTCGTGTGCATCACTCACCAAGCAAGCTGGTGAATCAGTCAAACGATGCGTCACACGCACATCTTTTACTTGGCTACCCAAGGTTTGCTTGATTTTTTCTACCAAAGTTTTAGATTCTTCTTCAATTTTCTTTTGAATCTCTTTCTCAGTCTCAGATTCAAGCTTACCTAAATCTAAATCACCTTTAGCGATTGATTGTAGTTTCTTGCCTTCAAACTCGGTCAAGCTACCTAACAACCACTCATCCACACGGTCACTCATCAGCAATACTTCAATGCCTTTTTTACGGAAGATCTCCAAGTGCGGGCTATGTTGTGCCGCGGCAAAGCTATCTGCTGTAATGTAGTAGATTACATCTTGCTCTGGCTGCATGCGTGAGATGTAATCTTTAAACGATACCTCTTGAACATCAGTATCCGCCTTAGTTGAGGCAAAGCGTAACAAACCAGCGATTTTATCTTTGTTAGCAAAGTCTTCGCCTGGGCCTTCTTTGAGCACACGGCCGAATTCACTGTAGAACTTAGCATAATCTTCAGGCTTGTTTTCGGCCATATCTTCTAACAAACCAAGCACTTTTTTCACTGAACCCGCTTTAATGGCATCCACATCACGGCTTGATTGTAAAATCTCGCGCGAGACATTTAACGGTAAATCTGAGGTATCAATCACACCACGCACAAAGCGTAAGTATTGTGGCATCAACTTTTCAGCATCTTCCATAATAAATACGCGTTTAACATAAAGCTTAATACCATGACGACGATCACGGTCGTATAAATCAAACGGAGCTTTGCTAGGGATATAGAGTAATGAAATATACTCTTGTTTACCTTCTACACGGCTGTGGGTGTAGGCTAATGGGTTTTCAAAATCATGCGATACATGCTTATAGAATTCTTGGTATTCTTCTTCGGTAATATCATTTTTACTGCGCGCCCATAATGCAGATGCTTTATTGACCGTTTCTTCTTCATCTGTTGCTACTTCAGCGCCATCTTTCCATTCAGATTTTTTCATCACGATAGGCAAAGTAATATGGTCTGAATATTTGCGGATGATCGTTTTTAATTTCCAATCACTTAAGAACTCGTCTTCACCTTCACGCAAATGAAGTGTAATTTCAGTACCACGGCTGCTTTTTTCTGCGGCTTCTATCGTGAAGTCACCCTCACCAGCAGATTCCCAACGCACCGCTTCTGTTGCTCCTGCACGGCGCGTAGTCAATGTTACTTTGTCTGCAATGATAAATGCTGAGTAGAAACCCACACCGAACTGGCCGATTAAGTTAGCATCTTTTGCTTGGTCTCCAGTGAGCGCATTAAAAAATTCTTTTGTGCCTGATTTAGCAATGGTGCCGATATTTGCAATCACTTCATCACGGCTCATGCCAATGCCGTTATCAGCAATGGTTAAAGTACGCGCCTCTTTATCAAAAGCGAGCCTGATTTTTAACTCGCTATCATTTTCATAAAGCGCACCATCAGCTAAGGCTTCAAAACGTAATTTATCTGCCGCATCAGATGCATTTGAAATCAACTCACGCAATACAATTTCTTTATTGCTGTACAAAGAGTGAATCATTAACTGTAAGAGTTGTTTCACCTCAGCCTGAAAAGCCATTGATTCTTTTGGATGAGTTTCTTGTTGTGCTGTCGCAGTGGACATAAATTAAGCTCCTAATGGTTTAGAAATAAACGTTAGAGCTTAGTTGGGGATGGCTGTATACTTTTTCAAGTAGAAATTTAGACAAAACTATGTATAAGGTCATGCAATATACAATGTATCAATCTCTAGTTTCTGTCGTCTCGAGAATCCATTGCAACAATGGCTCCCACTGCTGAAGGTCTTGCTCCACCAGCGACGCCCGCATATCAAAAAGGCCTAAACCCTGCTCAGCTGCCGTGACATAAACTTGCGCATTACGTAAATAAGTCAGCACTGGAAACCCAGCTTGATTCATAAACTCTGACAAAATTAGCGCAGAGTTGGCGCGGCTATTCACACGCATACCAACCAAGGCAACAAAGGTTTTATTTTTTCGAATGGCTTTTTCTTCCGTCAGCACTTCCAAAAAGTCTCGGGTGGCGCCTATATCAAAAGCTGACGGCTGAACTGGCACGATGACACAGTCCGCATCTTTTACCGCAGCCGATAGTTTTTCATCTCGAAGCCCAGCAGGAGAATCTACAATCATCCAATCTGGTTCGAAGGCAGGAGCTTTACCTCGCTGGGTATGCGCTTGGATAAATGGAAGCGCAGACGGACGACGCTCCACCCATTGCGCTGAGGATTGCTGACGATCCAAGTCAGACAAAATTACTTGATGTCCAAGCGTTGCAAAGCAACTAGCAAGATTAGTCGCTAAAGTTGTCTTACCACTCCCCCCTTTGGGGTTTGCGACTAAAATACTTCTCATACATTTAGCTCCTCTGCAGTCAAATACAATTAAAGCATACCGTATAAACTGACCTATGCAAAAAACAGCCTATTTTTTATCAGATTTAGTGGCTTTATCTTTTTTACTAACTTCCCGCATTCTATCTCGCCACTCCTGAAGTTGCTCATCATCTAGCTCAAGCTGTATGGCCAGCGCTTCGATCGTATCCAGCTTTTGATCTTCTAGCCTACGTGTTAACTTACCACGCATTCTACTCTGCAGGCGCTCAGACTCCTCTTGAGTTAAATTTTTAGCTTTTTCAATGTATGCATCACTTGCTGTTTTAATTTTCATAAATATGCTTAGCTTTATAACTCAATAATAGATCAAAGTATAAAGTGGTACTTCATTTCAATGTGTGACATATTTATGAAAATAACATTGATTGCATTAAAAGTTTATTCAGCGCATTTAATTTATCCTTTGTCATCAAACTTTCAAACTATAATTACAAAATAAACAATATTACTGTTTCAACCAAAACTAAAAGCCAGAAACCAAGCGCAATTTATGGACAATCAAACCAACAACATCCCCGCTAACAAAGCATTATTAGCCACCATCGATTTAGGCTCTAATAGCTTTAGGCTTGAAATTGGCCGCTTAGACAGCGGTCACATTGAGCGCGTAGAATATTTGAAAGAGGCTGTTCGTCAAGGTGGCGATCTGGATGAGAATCGCAATCTCACGCCTGAATCGATTGAAAGAGGCCTACGTTGCCTAGCTAGATTTGGTGAACGCTTGCAAGGGTTTGATGCCGCTCATGTACGTGCTGTTGCAACGCAAACATTACGGGAAGCAAACAACCGCGACCATTTTCTAAAGCTCGCTAAAAAAGCGCTAGGCTTTGAAGTAGAAGTCATTTCTGGCGTTGAAGAAGCGCGCCTTATTTATCAAGGTGTTAGTCGATTTTTGCCACAGTCAGATGAAAAAAGATTAGTCATTGATATTGGCGGACGCTCGACAGAGTTTATCCTTGGTCATGGTTTTGAATCAACACATACCGCCTCGCTACATGTAGGCTCAGTTGCATGGTCGCTCAAGCATTTTGCCAATGGAGAGTTTACTGAAAAGGCGTTTACACGCGCAGAAATCTCCGCTGAATCTATTTTTGAAACGCTAGGTGAGCATTTCAATAACCAGCATTGGGATATTGCCTATGGAGCATCTGGCACGGTTGGCGCTGTTGCCGACGTATTAGTGCAATATGGCAAACCTGCTGACTCTATCAGCAAAGAAAGTCTATATTGGTTACGTGAAGAACTACTAAAAGCACGTTATACAGACAAACTACGTCTGAATGGTTTAAAAGAAGACCGTAAACCAGTCATTGGCGGAGGCCTCTCTATTTTAATTGCGGTATTTGAGTTTTTAAATATTGACACTTTAAATGTTGCAAAAGGTGCGCTACGCCACGGCCTACTTTACGACATGCTAGCGCGTGAAAACGATATGCTAGACTTAAGAAACGCATCCATACAACGCCTAGCGCGTAAATTTGACGTAGATGAAACACATGCCAAAACGGTTGCAGAAGTCGCTGAAAAGCTGTTTGAAAAAATCGGTGAAGACGTTACCTTTGCAGAGGGAGAACGCTTTAAACACGCTCGCAAACTACGCTGGGCTGCGCTATTACATGAAATCGGCGGCATTATCTCTCCAGTAGATGCACACCTTCATGGTGCTTATATTTTAGATCACACCGAACCTGTTGGCTTCTCGCAAAGTGAATTGCATTGTTTAAGCTTAATTATTTTAGGTCATCGCGGGAAATTAAAACGACTAGAAGCTGACTTCTCTGACCGGGTATTTGTGATGCAGCTAATCTGTATGCGGTTGGCAGTAATTTTATGCCATGCTAGGAATATGCCAAACCTTCGTGGCATACAGCTAGTGTTAAACAATAATAGTTTCAAGCTCACGCTGCCAAAATCATGGGCAACTAAATACCCTCAATCCTACTATCTGCTTGATGAAGAAACCTTAGCATGGCAAAAAGTAAGCTGGCATTTTGAACTAACTAGCGCCCAATAAACTGTCACAAAAAATTCATTTGCATTCAAAAATAAACGGTATAAACTGTTTATATCGTTTATTTGGAGCAAAGCCATGTCAAAAACCAACACACCTCAAGCTGAAGCGTTAAAACCATCTACACAAAAAACTGAGGTTGTGAGCGCAACACCAGCAAAGACCGATACCAAACCCATTGCTAAAGCCACACCAACCACAAAAGCAACGTCCACAAAACCAGTTGCGGTAAAAACTGCACCTGCAAATAAGATCCCAGCAAAAGCAACTATTGCTGACACAAAAAAAGCCGAAAAAACAAAAGTAGTTAAAGAGAAAACTCCAAAATTAAAAATGGAGCGTGATAGCTTCACTATGCCTAAAACAGAATATGCACAATTTTCCGTGTTAAAAGAGCGCCTAACTAAATTAGGACAACCTGCCAAAAAAAGCGAGTTACTACGTGCAGGCATCATGCAATTAAGTGCAATGACAGATGCAGCGTTAAAAGCCGCCATGAGCAAAGTGCCTGCAATTAAAACAGGCAGACCAAAAAAGAAATAAATTGAAATAATTTGGCTTATGTCGCGCGATTGACACTAGATTTAGACCTACATCAATCGCGTGATGGAAAATGCATTTCAATGCAGCCATGCTTACCATACGAGCCTTAGATACGCATCATCAGCAAAACACAAGCGTTGCATTATAGTCACGGTTGCCTAATTACCGTAATCTTGTTACATAAACATCAAATGTAAAACATTTCCAATAAAATGCAGCTTACAACTGCTAGCTCATTAAAGAACTGATGGTGCTTTTAATTAGAACCCTGTTATTAAATTCTGGGTTGCTTTACAGCCTCAATATAATAATGTGTCGAACGCCCCATTTTACGTTGCCTTAACCACCAAACAGCGCCCTTTTTCACTAAACAGGCAGTTTCGTGTAGCCCTAAAAGCTTACTGATTAACAACCCAAGATTAGGCTGATGTCCTACTATTAATATGGTTTGCGACTCATTTGTATTTGATATCTCTTTAGCAATACGCGCTACATTGCTATCCACGCTTAAAAAATCAGATACTTTGATTTCCGTATGATTTAAATCATGCAAAGCCTGTGCCGTTTGCAAACAACGGCGTGCTGGGCTGCAAAGTAGCTCAACATGATCAGGTATATGCTTATGAAGCCATTTAGCAATTTTAGCAGCATCTTTATGGCCACGCTTGGTTAATGCACGGTCAATATCGTGACCAGTTCCACTTTGCGCTTCGGCTTCGGCATGTCGCCAAATGATTAAATTTGCCATAGTTTATTGAAGCAGTTTAGTTAATCGGCATATTTATGCAACAGTTGTAATTGTGCGCTATAAATACGAACAGGCTCACCAGACTTGGCACGACTATGCATCTGTGCTGCAATAGGCTGATAACTACCATCTGCATTTAATATCCATGCATCATGATTATCGTCCAAATACATCTGACAGCACTCTTGCAAAATACGTGCACGATTTTTTGCATCAATAATTGGCCATGCAATTTCAACGCGGCGCATCATATTACGATTCATCCAGTCCGCACTGGATAACCACATGTGCTCAACCTCTGCAATCTTGAAATAAAATACACGGGAGTGTTCAAGCAAGCGACCAATCACTGAGCGCACACGAATCCGCCCTTCTAGTCCAGGCGCATCAATCGGTAGAATACAAGCACCGCGCAGAATCAGGTCAATTTGCACACCAGCTCGCCCTGCTTTAACCAATGCTTTCACTAGCGCTTCATCGGTTAATGCATTCATTTTTAAAATAATAGAAGCAGCATTACCAGCTTTTGCACTAAGCTCGGCCGACCTAATCTTAGCAAGCATCTGTTTGTGTAAGTTAAAAGGAGCAACCAGTAGCTTCTGCATACGGGGTAGTTTTACTTGGCTGGCAATATGTCTAAACAAATACTCCATATCACGGGTAATTTGGGCGTCAGAAGTGAGCATGCTGACATCAGTATAAAGACGCGCTGTGCGTGGGTTGTAGTTTCCAGTAGAAACATGTCCATAGTATTTAAGGCCACCTGCCTCACGGCGCATCACTAGCAACATTTTTGCATGGGTTTTCAGACCCACGATGCCATATACCACTTGCGCACCGACAGACTCCAAGTCCTCTGCCCAGTTAATATTTGCCTCTTCATCAAACCTGGCTTTTAGCTCAACGACGGCCATCACCTCTTTACCACGACGCACTGCCTCTTGTAACAATTTAAGCATGCGTGGGTCTGAGCCTGTGCGATAGATAGTTTGCTGGATGGACAGTACATCAGGGTCGTTCACAGCTTCACGCAAGAAATCAATGACTGACTCAAAGCTCTCATAAGGCTGATGAATCAGAATATCTTGCTGTTTAAGTTGGGTAAAAAATGATTGATTTGGCACTAACTGCTGGCTGATTTGCGGCTCATAATGCTTAAACTTGAGCTGTTCTCCCTCAGCTAAATCGGCCAACTGCATTAAGCGTGCTAAATTCACCAAGCCATTCACGCGGTAAAGCGACTGCTTAGGTAAATCAAATTGCTGTAATAGTAACTTCGCTAACTTTTCATCACAACCGTGTGATACTTCCAACCTCACAGCCTCACCATAGTGTCTTTGCACCAAACCTTTTCGGAGTGCGGTTCTTAGGTTTTTCACATCTTCTTCATCTACTGCTAAGTCAGAATGTCGAGTGACCCTAAATTGTGAGAAGCTAAGCACCTCACGACCCGCGAACAAACTCGCTAAATGCGCACGAATAATGCTAGATAAAGACACAAACTTTTGTTGCTTGCCACTCAGGTTTTTTGGTAGCTTAATTAATCGAGGTAGCGCCCTCGGCACTTTCACAATCGCGATATTATTATTGCGACCAAAAGCATCCGTACCGCCCAAGGACACAATAAAATTGAGTGATTTATTGGCAACCTGTGGAAAAGGATGGGAAGGATCAAGTGCAACTGGCACTAATAACGGACGAACATTAGACTCAAAATAACGTGCCACCCAACGTTTTTGCTCTACAGTGCGGTCACCGTGCGAGACCAAATGTACGCCCTGACCCGCTAAAGCTGGCATTAAATCTGTATTAAAGATTTCATATTGCTTTTCTACTAAGGTATGGGCGGCTTTAGAAATCTCTAAATAGCTTTGGACATTAACATCGGTCTTTTTTTCATTATCACGCATGGCATCCACATGTGGTGCAGCGCGCACTTCAAAAAACTCATCCAGATTAGATGACACGATACAAAGAAAACGTAAACGCTCGAGCAGAGGATATTCTGTATTTTGCGCAAGACTCAATACGCGCGCGTTGAAAGCTAATATGCTGATATCTCGATTGAGTAGTTTTAGAGGAGAGTTAACTGAACGCATGATATTTTTTAATAAATTGTTTCATCCAGCATAATGGCTGATTATGACAGTATCATGAAAATTCACAAAAGCCATCAATATCAACCTAGCATCAATATTAACTTAAATTTCATCAAGTGCGTTTAAGACCTGATGGGCTTTCTGTTGAATCAACGCCTTTTCTTCATTATTAAATCTATTAAGATTTTTAACCATTAGCACTGTTCTTGGATTGTTGAGCATCACTTGCTCATGCTTGATGAGGAAGTTCCAGTATAGCGTAGTCACAGGGCAAGCTTTTGCTGAAGTTTTCAGGTCTGGCTTGTAGCTACAACTATTGCAGTAATTGCTCATGCGTTTAATGTAAGCACCACTGGCAATGTAAGGTTTGCTTGTGAATCTTCCACCATTCGCGTGTAAAGCCATACCGATTACATTGGGTAACTCAACCCAATCTACCGCATCAACATAGACTGCTAAATACCAATCTGCAACTTGTTTAGGCTCAATTTCTGCTAATAAACCGAACATGCCCGTTACCATGAGGCGCTGAATATGATGTGCGTATCCATACTGCATAGTCTGCGTAATAGTTTGACGCATGCAATTCATATTGGTTTTACCTGTCCAGTACCAATTCGGTAAATCTCGCTGATGCTCATAGTGATTAGCCTGAGCCATGGCAGGCATATCTAACCAATATAGTCCTCGGATAAACTCTCGCCACCCTAGTATTTGCCGAACAAACCCCTCTACGCTGGCTAAAGGTAAATTGTTTTTTTCATAAGCTTGCTCTACAGCCTCAATCACTTCTTTTGGGTGCAGCAGTTTTAAATTGAGGGATGAGGCTAATAATGAGTGCCATAAAAACGCACCTGAGACTAAATCACTTTGCCACATTGCATCTTGATGCACACCAAAATCAACTAATTTAGTCGCTATAAAGTGTTGCAAAAATAATAGTGCTTGCGCTCGTGTGACTGGCCAACAGAAATGATCCAGCTTGCCAGGGTGCTCTGGAAAGAATCGCTCAACATCAGCAAAAGCTGCTTGAGTAATTTGGTCTATTTCGAACTGTGGAACAGCTGGAATATTTTGTGGGCCATCCTTACTAAAAGATTTCCGGTTTTCGTGGTCATAATTCCACTTTCCACCAATAGGCTCTTCACCCGCCATCAAGACTTGGTAGCGTTTGCGCATGTATCGATAGAAATACTCCATGCGCAACTGTTTACCTTGTCCGGCCCAACGCTTAAAGTCCGCCTGGCTACATAAGAAAAACGTATCATCACGCACGATCAGCCGTTTATTTAATGTTGATGCACAATCCTCTAGCACTTTTAAAACCCTATAATCTCCCATCTCACAAACGATGATTTGTTGCGGGTCATATTCTGATAGCAAAGCTAACCATGCACTGGCTAAATCAATATAATCATGATCACCTAGCTTTAAATAGCGTAAGGGATAATGCTGACCTTGCAAGGTTTCTGCAAAATGACGCATCGCTGATAAAAACAATGCAATACGTGCTTTGTGTGACCATACATGCGTCGACTCATTTGGCGCCTCAATCATCAACACCATATCCTGCTGATGGTTAAACCCTTCTAATGCTGGGTTATCCAAATTGAGTTGGTCACCCAATATCACGATTACATTTCTCATCATTTTTTTGCGCTTTGCTTACATGTGTTTGAACAGTATTTAACAGAATCCCAATTTTTAGACCATGACTTACGCCATGTCATGGTGCGTCCACATTGCACGCAAAGTTTGCTAGGAAGATAAGATTTATTACCTTTAAATGAGAGATGGGTGGCTTGAGACATCTAACAATGACTACAGCCTTTACTATAGGTTCAGTATTTAGGCTTACTGATGCGCTTCTAAAGCTAAGTCATTAGCGATACGGCCAATTTCTGTAAACGCTTCTGCTACTAATGCAGAGCGCCCAAGTAATGCTCCATCAATATCAGGCATTTTCAGCATTGCATCTGCATTATCAGCGCTTAGGCTTCCGCCATAAATAATCCGTATGTGCTCTGCAAAATCAGGCGCTCTGGTGGCAATCAGCTGCCGGATATAAGCATGCATTGATTGTGCTTGTTGCGGGCTTGCATGTTGACCCGTACCGATCGCCCAGACAGGCTCATAAGCCACAACCATATTATATTGTTTGGCACGAGCAAACGCATCGTCATCCAAACTATGCAACATGTTGAGCACCTGCTTCTTAACCGTATCTTCAGCCAACCCTGCATCACGTTCAGCTTGCGCCTCACCTACACAGTAAATTGGCGTTAAGCCGCCTTCTAATGCGCGTAAAAGACGCTGAGCAGTCACTTCATAACTTTCCAGCCTGAGCATTCGTCGCTCAGAGTGCGCAAGAATCACATATTGACAACCAAATTCCGCAATCATCGCGGCTGAAATGCAAGAGGTGTAGGCACCTTCATCATATTGACTCACATTCTGCGAGCCCCACAGAATATTACTACCAGCCAGTAGCTGTTGCGCTTGAAACAGATACACATAAGGTAAACATACTGCAAAATCGACCGCATTCAAATCTTTAAAATTGGCTATTAATTGCAACAATAAATCACGATTACCTTCAAGGGTTCCATGCAGTTTCCAATTACCTACAATCAAGCCTCGCCGCGAACTGTTCATTGATTAATCCTTAGTATAGCGCGCAGCCATCTGTTCCATTGATACCACTTTAATCTGGCTAGCACGCCCTGCACTGCCAAATGCTTCAAAACGGTCTTTACATAATTGCTGTGCTGCCAAGATAGCAGATTTAAAATAGATACGTGGATCAAAATCCTCTGGATGCAAGGCCATACTTTCTCTAATTGCTGCGGTCATGGCTAAGCGTATATCGGTGTCTATATTGATTTTTCTCACGCCATTTTTAATGCCTTCTACAATTTGCGATACGGGCACTCCATAAGTTTCTTTAATTTTCCCGCCATATTTCCGAATCATCTCCAATGAGTCTTGTGAAACGCTGGAAGATCCGTGCATCACTAAATGTGTATTAGGGATGCGCGCATGAATCGCTTTAATCCGATCAATAGCAAGTGTATCTCCTGTGGGCGGTCTGCTGAACTTATAAGCGCCGTGGCTGGTTCCGATGGCAATGGCTAAGGCATCCACTTTAGTCGCTGCCACAAAGGCCGCCGCCTCATCAGGATCTGTTAGCAATTGTGATTCATCCAACACCCCTGCCGCACCGCTACCATCCTCATCACCTGCCTGTCCAGTTTCTAACGACCCTAAGCAACCTAGCTCGCCCTCCACGGAAACACCCACGGCGTGTGCAAATTCAACTACGCGCTTAGTAACATCTACATTGTATTCATAGCTAGCTGGAGTCTTAGCATCAGACAATAATGACCCATCCATCATCACACTAGAAAATCCGCTCCGAATAGCCATTTGGCACACCGCAGGTGATGCACCGTGATCTTGATGCATACAAATAGGAATATGCGGATATTGCTCAATGGCAGCCTCAACCATTTTCCTTAAAAATGGCTCCCCAGCATACCCGCGTGCGCCAGCAGAAGCTTGTAAAATCACAGGGCTATCTACCTCATTGGCTGCCAACAGAATCGAGTGTATCTGCTCCATATTATTGATATTAAATGCAGGCAACCCGTAATCATGCTCGGCGGCATGGTCTAGCAACTGCCTTAGAGATATCATCGCCATAGAACGTCCTTTAATAATAACTCAGCGTAAAACCCTCACCGCTGGTGATACTGCTCGATTAAATCGACTTCGTTGATAGAGCCTAATATAGTAGATACCCGCTGATGAATCTGTGAGGGCTGCAAATCCAAGACTGATGAACGACCCGTGCTGGCTTTCCCGCCAGCCTGCTCAATCAACATACTCATCGGGCTCACTTCATATAATAATCTTAACCGACCTGCTCGGTCTGTTACTTGGCGATCTTTTGGATAAAGAAATACGCCTCCTCGCATTAATATGCGGTGGATATCTGCCACCATGCTAGCCATCCATCGCATATTAAAATTACATTGCCGAACACCCTCTTCACCAGCAATACAGTCAGCAATATATTGCTGCATAGGCGCCTCCCAAAAACGTTGCCGACTGGCGTTAATTGCAAACTCTGGATAATGTGCTGGAATCTTTAAATCAGGGTGCGTCAATTCAAATAACTGTGTATCTGGGTCTAGGGTAAAAGCATGTGTGCCAGCTCCTAGTGAAATCACTAACATGGTCGCAGGCCCATACAGCAAATAGCCAGCGGCAATTTGATGAATACCTTGTTGTAAAAACATGGCCTCACTGCGATCAGCATTCAAGGGTGCGGGTAGTACAGAAAAAATAGAACCAACCACACCATCAAATGCAATATTTGAAGAACCATCAAGCGGGTCAAAACATACTAAATATGGGGCATCTACAGCGTGGTCGTCAAAGTAATAAGGAGAAGCTAACTCTTCTGACACTGCACCAACCACTAATTTAGTAGCTGATAAACAATCGATGAAAATATCATGAGTAGTAATATCCAACTGCATTTGGGTTTCGCCCTGAACGTTGACACTCTCGAGCTTATTGGTAGCACCTGCTAGCTTACCTTTGGCCACTAGCGCAGCAATCTGCTTACCAGCATCGGCAATGCTCAAGATTAACGCTGATAACTGACTAGCATGATTTAGGTTCGCGCAAGACTGATTTAAGAAGTTACTTAATTTCATATATCCACCCATTTATGATTTACACCTATCGGGAGACGATGTGTATCAATCATGCGCGCTTAGCTAAAGAAAATACAGAGATATTAAATAAGCCAATATTTACTTAGCTAATAAAGCTTTAAGGGCAAAAGCTGTGGCAGCAAAACCAAAAGGTGCTGTCACACACACACTAGAACCATAACCAGCACAGTTAAGACCTGTCACCCCAGCGTTTGATTCTACATCGCAGACAGTATCTGGTTTAATCACAACCTCATCGGAATAAACTGCCTGTATGCCAAATTTATCCGATTTTTTTGAATTAGTCGCTTTAGGAAACTGATAATCTCGACGCAATTGGTTACGCACTTTAGCCAATAAACGATCACCTGATACATGAGCCAAATCAGCCACTTGAATACGCGTAGGGTCTAGCCTACCGCCTGCTGCACCCACTGTGACTAGTGGCAATTTGTGCTGACGGCAGTAAGCAGCAACTGCTATTTTGGCTTTAGCATCATCAATACAATCAATGACGTAATCATATTGATTGCTTAACATCACACTGACATTTTCAACGGTCACAAAATCTTCAATTTCATGTACCTGCGCAAACGGATTAATACTCAGGATACGCTCACGCATCGCAGTAACTTTGGCTTTACCAAAGGTATTATCTAAAGCATGCAACTGCCGATTAACATTAGATTCGGCAACGTTATCCAGATCGATTAAAGTAATCGTCCCTATCGCATTACGAGCTAAAGCCTCAGCAGCCCAACTACCCACACCACCGATACCAATCACACATATATGTGATGATTGTAGCTTAGCTAGACCATCTGCACCATACAACCGAGCAACGCCTCCAAAACGGCGTGCAATATCTGGTGTATTGAAATCTATCGCATTTGCTTCCATTACATTTCCAACACAACAAATGCAGTTGCTAGGTTTTTCTCATCACTAATGCTAAGGTGACTCTTAGTGATATTTTTTGAATCTAATAACGCTTGTAAGGCAGGCGCTAACACCAAGATAGGCTTACCCAAATCATCATGAGAAACTGCAATATTCTGCAAAGTAGCTGGTGCTCGCAGCCCAGTGCCTAGCGCCTTAGAAAAAGCCTCTTTTGCAGCAAACCGTTTAGCTAAAAAGCGAGATTTAATATTGGATTGCTGATAACTTGGCATTTCACTTTCAGCCAAAATCTTTTTTGCGAACGTATCACCAAACTCTGCAACAGAGTCCTTAATACGTGCAACTTCAACCACATCTGTACCGATTCCAAAAATCATTCATCGCCTTTTTGCTGTTAGCAGGGTACTACTTAGGTGCAAACTCTTTCATCAAAGATTTCATTTCACGCACAGCATTATCCCAACCCACAAACAATGCATGCGCCACAATCGCATGGCCTATATTCAGCTCTTCAAACCCATACATACGTGCAACGTGATGTACATTATGGTAATGCAAGCCATGCCCAGCATTAACAACTAAACGCGCATCCTTTGCATGATGCAGTGCGCGCTCGATACGATCAAGTTCTGCAATTTGCACACGCTCGATTTCGGCATCCGCAAAAGTCCCAGTATGCAATTCAATCACTGGCGCTCCAGTCTTAATCGCCGCGTCTATCTGCGCTAAATCAGGTGCAATAAACAATGACACACGAATACCCACATCGCTTAGTTTTTTTACCGCATGTTTCACTTTGTCAAAATGGGCAATCACATCCAACCCACCTTCTGTGGTGCGCTCTTCGCGACGCTCAGGCACTAAACATACATCTTGCGGCATCACTTTAATCGCGATATCGAGCATTTCATCGGTCACTGCACACTCTAGATTCATTTTGGTTTGCAAAAGTGGACGCAATGCAAAGATGTCTGCGTCTTGCATGTGGCGGCGGTCTTCGCGCAAATGTAAAGTAATACTGTCCGCACCAGATTGTTCTGCACGTAAAGCCGCTTGTACTACACTAGGATATTTAGTGCCACGTGCCTGACGAATCGTTGCAACGTGATCAATATTAACACCTAATTTAATCATGATTTTATAGCCTTATAAATCGTAATATTATGCCAGCTCTGATACTAAGTTAGTATTGAGCTGTCTCAAGAAGTGAATCAGTAGCCCTGTAAATCAATTAATAATTGTCGGGTATGTAAAGGTTTGTCACCTAGGTAATGAGCTAATAGATAACGCATCAATTGCTTACTTTGTTGCTGCGTTTGCTCATCACGATAATCATCATTCGACATATCAATTAACGTCTTGCCCGACAACTGCACGCCATTTTCATGGCGTGCCGATATGCCCCGCAGGGGGTACGCGCCATGCTCGGCTTCATAACGATAATGCTGTTGCGTAAGTACAGGTACGCTATTAGCATCCAAATGCAATGGAATTGCATAGCCCAACTCTTGCAAAAACTTCAACTCAAAACGGCGCAGTGTTGTGGCTAGATCATGACTAATCGCCAAGGTCTTTAATGTATCAGCATAGTACTCAAACAAGGCCTCATGCGGATCTTCTCGTGGCAGCAACCTCAACAGTAACTCATTGAGGTAAAAGCCACACATCAACGCCTCTCCTTGTAACAGAAGCAGTACGCCGTTCCATTCAAGACTATGTAATGTCTTTAACTCTAACTTACCAGACCAAGTGGCTAACATAGGTTGAAACGCTTGCAGCATACCGCGCATTGCAGAACGTGGGCGCCGTGCGCCTTTGGCTGTGGTTGCTACGCGCCCAAAATCACGCGTAAACAACTCAACCACTAAACTGGTTTCTTTGAAAGGATAGGTATGTAGCACGTAAACGGCTTGATTATCCTGACGATGTGTACTCACCGAGGCCATAGGGTCTCTACTTATATCTCTACTAGCGTATCAATAGCCTAAGGATTTTAGCGCACGCGCATCATCAGCCCAACCGCCCTTCACTTTCACCCAAGTTTCTAGGTACACTTTACCGCCAAATAGTTTTTCCATGTCTTGACGTGCTTCGGTAGAAATTTGCTTGAGCTTTTCGCCACCTTTACCAATTAGCATTGGTTTCTGGCTATCTTTGTCCACAATAATGGCACAAAAGATACGGCGCAATTTACCTACCACTTCAAATTTTTCAACTTCCACAGCGACTGAATATGGAATTTCATCTCCAAGCAACCTAAATATTTTCTCACGTACTAACTCTGCCGCAAGAAAACGCTCATTCTTATCGGTCAACTCATCTTCAGAATATATTGCCTCTTGCTCAGGCAAATAGGTACGGATAGATTTTAATAGCTCATCTAGATTCAAGCTCTTTTTAGCGCTCACTGGTACGATTTCTGAAAATGGAAACTCCAAGTCAAAGTCTTGAATCAATGGCAACACATTGCCTTTATCGCCCATCAAATCCAACTTGTTCACCACTAAGATAGTTGGCGTTTTATCTGATAACAACTGCAACACTTTGCGGTCAGCCTCACCCAACTTCATAGGCTCAATCACAAACAGCACGACATCTACTTCAGTGAGCACTTGTGTCACTGTTTTATTAAGACCTTTATTCAATGTGTTTAAGTGCTTTTGCTGAAAACCTGGCGTATCCACAAATAAATACTGCGTATCATCTGTGGTGTGTATGCCCAATAGGCGGTGGCGTGTAGTTTGTGCCTTACGCGATGTAATAGCGAGCTTCATACCTAAAATATGGTTTAATAGCGTGGACTTACCCACGTTCGGACGACCTACAATGGCCACCGTACCGCACTTAAAGGGGCCATCGAAAGCAGTCACTGCCTTCACTTCAAGCTCTTGATTAATATCTGTCATTTTTTAACTTTTCCAATATGGAGTTTATTTAACGCAAGCAAAGCAAGTTCTGCTGCCTGCTGTTCAGCAATGCGACGGCTACGGCCTTCACCTACTGTGCGAATTTGATGTTTCTCAACCAAGCACTCCACCACAAACTTTTGCTCGTGTGCTTCGCCGCTGGTATGGGTCACTGTATATTCAGGAACTGCGATTTTTCTACTCTGTAACAACTCTTGCAATAAAGACTTTGGATCTTTATCAATCACTTTAGGATCAATTGTCTCGAGCTTATTGGCATAAAGCCCTAATACAAAGTTTTGAGCGGCTTCAAAGCCACTATCAAGATAAACTGCGCCAATAATTGCTTCAAGTGCATCCGCTAAGATAGAAGGTCTGCGCCAGCCCGCGCTCTTTAGCTCACCTTCCCCCAATAACAAAGCATCTCCAAGATCAAGTGTTAAGGCAATTTCAGATAAAGTTGCCTCTTTCACTAACTGAGCGCGCAGGCGGCTAAGATCACCCTCTGCTAATTTTGGAAAACGCTGATACAACTGGTGTGCAATAATAAAGTTTAAAGCGCCATCGCCTAAGAACTCAAGACGCTCATTATTGAGTCCAGCATAGCTCCTATGAGTGAGCGCCTGCGTTAACAAGTTTTCATTCACAAACTGATGCGACAAGTGCTTTAATAAGTCTTGCTTAGACATCAACACCACCAACAATTAACTGCTTATTTATCTCTTTAAAATGCACTATTTACCGTCACTACGGGCTGAAAAATCAATCAGCACACTTACATTACCAATGATAGGCTTTACGACCTCATAATTCACTGTGACCACAGTGCCACTCGCACCTTTTTCAATCACAAGATCAGATCCCCTGACAACCTCTACATATGAAGTAGAAGCTCGTTTATTAAAAGAATCTTTTATTTCTTTGCTAGTCATCGTACTTAAAGACTCTTGATTCATCGCTTTCAGTACTTTTTTTACCGACATAAACTCGATATAAGCAGGCGTTACCTTCATTACAATTAAAGCAATGAATACGACAAACACCCCAACAATTAACATACCCAGTAAAGTTGCACCTTGCTGACTCTTAGGTTGATTTTTTGCGCTTTTCATCTTGGTTAATGTGTTTATCACGCTTGTCTCCATGCTGATTGAAGTTGGTACGGCTTAAAATCACTCTATTTTAGTGCCAATTCTAGAACCCTGATCAAAATTCATCCAGATAAAAAACGCCTTCCCAACAAGATTCTGCTCAGGTACAAACCCCCATACACGGCTATCCGAACTATTATCACGATTATCCCCCATCGCCAGATAATGTCCATCAGGGACAGTCACTTCTTCACCCTCTAAGAATTTAGCACCTATCGTGTCTGTGTCATAACTACCCATCACATCGTGCACTAAAATATCATGTTTTTTTACCCCTAGCTGTTCATGATATTGCTTGGCTTCAACCACATTAAGCCCAGACATTACATATTCATAATAGCCAGCATCTTCAACATCAACTCGACGTCCATTAATCGTTAAACGTTTGTCTAGATAGCCAACTTTATCACCAGGCAAGCCAACGACGCGTTTAATGTAATCAATAGAAGGATTTGGTGGATAGTGGAACACAATCACATCGCCACGTGCAGGTTTATTCACTTTTAAGAAGGTGTTATTTAAAATCGGCACACGCAATCCATAGGTAAATTTATTTACCAAAATAAAATCACCTGCTAATAGCGTAGGCATCATGGAACCTGATGGTATTTTGAATGGCTCGACAATAAACGAGCGAATTAAAAATACCATTAAAATGACAGGGAAGAAGCTTTTAGCATACTCAACTACAACGGGCTCATCCACCCCCGCAGGGCGTTTTTTACTTAACACTAAACTGTCAAATAGCCATATTAGCCCTGTCACCAGCAATACCACTATCATGAAAAGCGCGAACATCATGGCGTTTACCTTATTTTCTTATTTATCTTAACTTTGTACCTATACAGTTTTTATACATATATAGCTTTTGTTTAAATAGTTTTTATTTATCTTCAACTCTTAGAATTGCTAAAAACGCCTCTTGTGGAATTTCAACGTTACCCACTTGCTTCATGCGTTTTTTACCTTCTTTTTGCTTCTCTAGCAACTTACGTTTACGTGTAATATCACCACCGTAACATTTTGCAATCACGTTTTTACGCATGGCTTTTACGGTTTCACGCGCAATGATATTGGCGCCAATTGATGCCTGAATTGCCACATCAAACATTTGACGCGGAATCAACTCACGCATTTTCGCTGCAACTTCACGACCACGGTAAACACTATTACTGCGATGCACAATAAGGCTTAATGCATCTACACGCTCTCCGTTCACCATGATATCTAGCTTAACCAAATCTGCCGCTCGGAATTCTAAGAACTCATAATCCATACTTGCATAACCGCGTGATACAGATTTTAGTCTATCAAAGAAATCTAACACCACCTCATTGAGTGGCATTTCATAGCTTAACATCACCTGACGACCCAAATACTGCATATTGCGCTGAATACCACGTTTACCATTACACAAGGTCATCACTGGGCCTACATAATCTTGAGGCATCAGCAGATTCACCACAATCACAGGCTCACGAATCTCTTCGATGCGTGATGGTTCTGGTAAGCGAGATGGATTTTCAATCTGCTGCACTTCGCCATTTTTAAGTAGCAGTTCATAAACTACTGTTGGCGCTGTGGTAATCAAATCCATGTCGTACTCACGCTCTAAACGCTCTTGCACAATCTCCATGTGCAACAGACCTAAGAAGCCGCATCTAAAACCAAAGCCTAATGCTGTTGAGTTTTCCGCCTCAAACAATAAAGACGCGTCATTCAAACTCAGCTTTTCCAGCGCAGTACGCAACGCTTCAAACTGGTTAGACTCAACAGGATATAAGCCCGCAAACACTTGCGGTTTCACTTCTTTAAAGCCTGCCAACGGTTCTGCTGCTGGCTTACCAGCCAAAGTCACAGTATCACCCACTTTAGCTGCAGCCAACTCTTTAATACCGGCAATCACGAAACCTACTTCACCCGCTGACAATGATGTTTTTTGTAGCGATTTTGGTGTAAACACACCCACCTGCTCACATAGATGCTCAGAACCAGTCGCCATCAGGCGTATCTTATCCTTAGGTTTAAGTGTTCCGTCCACCACACGCACTAGCATCACCACACCCACATAGTTATCAAACCATGCATCAATTACTAAGGCTTTTAATGGCTTAGTGACATCGCCCACAGGGGGTGGTACTTTAGCAATCACTGCTTCCAATACATCACGAACACCTACACCAGTTTTTGCGGAACAGCGCACAGCATCAGAGGCATCCACACCTATCACATCTTCAATTTCCTGAATCA
This sequence comes from Methylotenera sp., assembly GCF_030653755.1. Lineage (GTDB taxonomy): Bacteria > Pseudomonadota > Gammaproteobacteria > Burkholderiales > Methylophilaceae > Methylotenera. The sequence continues at coordinate 150,202 of NZ_JAURYU010000011.1, read as the reverse complement.
CGCGATCAGGGTCTGCTGACGGCAAGTCAATTTTATTCAGTACTGCCGTCACCTCAACGCCCAAATCCAATGCGGTATAGCAGTTAGCCACACTTTGCGCCTCAACGCCCTGACTGGCATCAACCACCAGCAACGCACCCTCGCAAGCTGACAGTGACCGCGAAACCTCGTAGCTAAAATCTACGTGGCCTGGCGTGTCAATTAAATTCAAATGATAAATCTGTCCGTCATCCGCCTTATATTCCAAAGCTGCTGTTTGTGCTTTAATCGTAATACCACGCTCACGCTCAATATCCATAGAATCAAGTACTTGCGCTTCCATCTCACGATCTGCCAAGCCACCACACAAGTGAATAATACGGTCAGCCAAGGTGGATTTACCGTGATCGATGTGAGCAATAATGGAAAAGTTACGAATATTTTTCATGTTTAATTTTTAATAATGACTAAATTGACGACTAACGAGCTGTTACTAACGAGTTGTTCAAGAAGAAACAGATGCGGTCTTAACAATAAGGGCGCACTAGGCGCCCTTATTGTTAACCGAACAGCTCGGATTTTACAGCAAATTCAAAGTATTAACATCTATAGATTAATGCTTACTGTTTAATTGTATGGCAAGATGGTGTTTACTTGGTTGCTGGGATTTTAACTGGCACATACAAAGTGCTCTCACCACGTAGCACAAGCAATGCAACTGACTTACCAGCTCCAAAACTAGCCAATAACTTATTAAATTGCTCTAGGCTTTGTATCTCTGTGTTGTTCAAGCCCAACACAACGTCACCCCGCCTAATGCCAGCTTGAGCAACCACACCTTGGGACTCAATCACCAGCAAGCCATTTTTACCATTTAGCTTTTTCTTTTGCTGTGGTGTTAGCTCTTTCAAAATTAAGCCAATACGATCTACTTCCTGCTTAACGGGTGGCTTATTAGCTTGTGAAAGCTCCATTGAATCTGATGGCATTTCACCGATTGCAACACTCAAGCTTTTTTCATTACCTTTACGCAAAACTTCTACAGGTACTGCTTTACCTGGCTTGGCAACACCAACGGCGCGCGGCAAATCAGACGAGCTTGTAATCGGTTTCCCATCAAACTTAGTAATCACATCACCAACCTCTAAACCACCTTTGTCCGCAGGGCCACCTTTTTCAACACCAGCCACCAAAGCGCCATTGGTATTCTTCATGCCAAATGACTCTGCCAACTCTTTGTTCAACTCTTGAATCACCACACCCAACCAACCTCTTGTGACTTTGCCAGATGCTTTTAACTGATTAGTCACTTCAAGCGCTACATCAATAGGAATGCTAAATGACAGCCCCATTGAGCCACCGCTACGACTGTAAATTTGTGAGTTAATGCCCACTACTTCACCAGCCAGATTAAACAATGGTCCACCAGAGTTACCAGGGTTAATCGCCACATCGGTTTGAATGAATGGCACAAAATTTTCTTGTGGCAAAGCGCGTCCCTTTGCACTTACGATACCCGCAGTCATGGTGTTTTCTAAACCGAATGGAGAACCAATTGCGGCCACCCACTCCCCCACCTTTAACTTATTCGGATCACCAGTCACCACTTTAGGTAAGCCTGTTGCTTCAATTTTAACCAACGCAACATCAGTACGCTTATCTGCACCAATAATCTTAGCTTTAAACTCACGCTTGTCTGATAACTTAACAATTACCTCGTCAGCCTCAGCTACCACATGTGCATTAGTTAAAATATAACCATCACTGCTAATAATGAAACCAGACCCTAAAGACTGAGACTTATACTCAGGCTGTGCGCTACCATTTTGACCAGGGAAATTAGGGATGCCAAAGCGCTTAAAGAACTCTTGCATCTGCTCATCTCCAGACATTCCTGGAAGTTGAACATTATTTGCACGCATGCTTTGTGTGATACTAATATTAACCACAGCAGGGCCTTGCTTCTCTGCCAATTCAGTAAAATCTGGCAAATCTTTAGCGTTTACATTCACTGCAGAAAACAAAATAAATGTCACTGCAGCAAGCCAAGTTCTCATCATGTACTCACCTCGTTTAGTTTGAAAAATCATATTTAATCAACATATATCGTGTCATGCATTTTCGGAATCATTATTAATACCACAAGTCGGCATTGATTCTGCAAAGCGCAATATAGTAGCGTGATGTTGACTGTCGCCAACCAAGTGAAATTTAACCAAGACAAAGCCAACGATTAACCCCAATATAGCTGAAAGTACTACGTAGAGTTGGTTCTGAAATAAGACCTCAGCCATTACTGAAAAAATGACTAGACTCAATAACGGCACGACATAAAGAAAAAATACAGATCGCAATGCAACATGCTCATCAATCCCAACAACGACAGCATCACCAACTTTTGCCTTGATGGCATTATGCGCTACAAATGTGTGCGTTTTATGACCCAGCAACTTGCCCCAAGTTGCATTGCCGCAACCGCGCTTTTGACCACAGATACCACATGCAGTCCTACGTTCGATTTCCAACTCAGCTGCATCTTGCTTGCACTGAATGACTACTGCATATTCTTCTATCATAATGCTTACTAAAAAATCGAGCTAAATTTATTTACTAATGACCACTGCGTTTGCAATTTGCACCACAGTAGCTTCTGGTACCTCGCCAACGGCTGTCACAAGATGACCATGATTAACCGCAGCATAAAAACTTGTACTTCCAGTTGTGACTAGCGCAACTTTAGTCTTATCACTTTTACTGGTTGGTTCTATAAACAAAGAAACGGATGCCAACCCATCAGAAAAAATCATATGCATCACAGGTTTTAACTTACCTGGCACCATACGCACCATCTGATCAACTTTACGATAACCTGATGGTAGCTCTTTTATTTCCCATGTCACTGACAACTTTCCATCAGGAAGAATAACAGCCTCATCCTCCATGACATAATTCTTTTTACTATCAATTTTTGGTGTAAACCAATCCAGCGCCACTGAGTTTATCAATGATAAACGGTTAAAACCAATATTTTCAATAACTTCACTGCGCTGATTATATCTAACCGACCTCAACAGCAAGCCATATTCAGTATCTATCCAAAACTTATAGCTAAAACGCAATCGATCTTTTGGTTCTAAAAACAAAACCTGCGCTTGTCGGTCGGCCACACGTTCAATAGTGCTTAGATGCACAGTATAGTTATCTTTTATCGTATCAAAATTTAACGGCAATATGGCAGGGAACATATTCTGCCCACGTCTTTTTTCAATGATTATTTTTTCATTTTTTTGATTGTATATAACGAGATTACTACCTTGACTTAACACTTCACGCGTTGCACCATCTAAAACAACATTTCTAGCAAACTCGTTTCTTCCATCAAACAAATGTGTAATTTGCACAGACTTAGCCTGCTGACCAGTTTGACAGACAAAAATACCTTCATAACTTAAAGCACGCGCTGCAACTGCAGCCTTTTGCAACATTATCCATAGCTCGTCATCTGTGGATGCATCACTAGTGAAGCTGGTGATGCATAAAACAAATAGCGTAACTCCTGCAAGAATTTTAGCCAAAATAACTCGACTGATTAAAATCATTCTGAATAATTCACCGATTGTATATAGTATGAACTTGTTGATGGTGCTGATGATTGATGTGCTGTGAGATACTCAGCAGGAATTGACTCACTGGTCGTTGCTGACACTTCAGCGACTTCTATCATCGCTGATGGACTATCAGACTGAGACTGCTGTTGCAAAGCCATCCAGCCCACCACCATGACAGCAGCAAATGAAGCGGCAATTGACCATCTAGCAGGCATCCTGTCTTTAAAGATCTCCGTTTTATTAACACGTGCCTGCGAAGCACTAGGGGCTAGCACTGTAGGCTCAAGTTCAATCTTCTGCATAAGCTTTTGTTTAAAGTCCGACGGAAGACCAATATCACCTCGCATCGCATCACCGATTAAATGGTAATGATTCCAACTCTGCGAAGCTTGCTTGTTAGCATGGATTGACGTAATCAAATGCTCAGCATCATCTACTGCGATTTCATCGTCCATTAAAGCAGATATTTGTTCACTCATTATTTACTCCTAATACATTAACGAACAATGCATTGTTACTTTTCGGCTTTCTCTCAACTACCAGCGTTTATTATCTGGCGTATCCAACAAAGGTCTTAATTTCAGGGCGATTGTTTCGCGCGCTCTAAATATTCTTGAACGCACAGTGCCAATCGGGCAACTCATGATGGTAGCGATCTCTTCATAGCTCAACCCCTCAATCTCTCGTAAAGTAATCGCCGTTTTCAACTCCTCAGGCAAACCTTCAACAGTATCATTGACAGTCTGGGCTATCTGCTTAGTCATCATGCTTGATTCAGGCGTTTCTGTCGTACGTAGTTCATCGCCGCTATCAAAATTTTCAGCATCTTCGATTTCAATATCGGTAGACACAGTTGGGCGGCGACCCATCGAAACTAAGTAATTTTTTGCCGTATTAATGCCAATACGGTATAGCCAAGTATAAAAGGCACTATCGCCCCTAAAGTTTGGCAATGCACGGTAAGCTTTAATAAAGGACTCTTGCACCACGTCTTCAATTTCAGCTTGGTCACGAATCATGCGTGACAACAATCGAGCTAACTTACGTTGATATTTATCAACGAGTAGCCCGAAAGCACGCTTGTCTCCGCGTTGCGCACGCAAAACAAGCTCGTGATCAATTTCACGATTACCTGAAACTGGCGCAGTAGCCACTACTTGCAACCCCTCTGCCAAACCAACTTTAGCCTGTCCAATTTTATTATCAAATCTCTCACTCTTGTAAGTATAACCTTGGCCAGCTGATTGAATGAAGTTAAATTGGGCTAATTCCTGAATTTTACTGGGTTGTATCATTATGTTCGCCTCCACAGCTTAGAATTTTTCATTTAAATAAAATCCATAATTACTTTATTTATGTTTACAACGTTATTTCTATTGCCTTTTATAAGGACCACGATACACTCTTAGAAGTTCATAATAATTCAATTCTCTTCCACACAATTCTTGTAAATTATGCAGCAATTTGATGTTTTAATTATTGGCAGTGGTCTAGCAGGACTTTCGCTCGCTCTGAGAACGGCTGACCATAAAAAAATCTGCTTAGTCAGCAAACGTAGCATTAATGATACGGCTAGCAATTGGGCACAAGGCGGCATCGCTGCTGTGCTTAACAATGATGACTCAATAGATGCGCATATTCAGGACACGCTAATCGCAGGTGCGGGACTTTGTGACGAAGCGGTCACAAAAAAAGTCGTTGAGCACGGAAAAGAAACGGTAGAGTGGTTAATAGAGCAAGGCGTTAAATTCACGCGTGAAAACAACAATAGTAACTACCATCTCACTCGTGAAGGTGGTCACAGCCACCGTCGTATTATTCATGCAGCAGACGCAACAGGTAATGCGGTTCAAACCACGCTCGCTGACCAAGTGAGGCAACACCCTAACATCACCTTACTTGAAAACCACATTGCAGTAGATTTAATTACAACGCATAAAGTTAAAAATATTAACCCCAAAATTGCAGACGACAATGCGTGTCTTGGTGCTTATGTGCTAGATAATAGCACTGGAAAAGTGATTACGATTGGTGCCCACAATACCGTATTAGCCACAGGTGGCGCAGGAAAAGTTTACTTATACACCACCAACCCTGACGTGAGCACGGGAGATGGCATTGCCATGGCATGGCGCGCTGGCTGTCGTGTTGCAAATATGGAGTTTATTCAGTTTCACCCTACCTGTTTATTTCACCCCCATGCTAAATCATTTTTAATCTCTGAAGTAGTGAGAGGTGAAGGTGGTCTACTGAAGCTACCTGATGGCACGCGTTTTATGCCCGAGCATGACCCACGTGCGGAGCTTGCATCAAGAGACATTGTGGCTCGTGCCATCGACTTTGAAATGAAAAAGCGCGGACTTGATTGTGTCTATCTGGACATTTCACACAAACCGCTCGATTTTATTCAAGAGCACTTTCCTAACATCTATAAACGTTGCTTGGAATTGGGTATTGATATCAGCAAGACACCTATTCCTGTTGTGCCAGCAGCACACTACACTTGCGGCGGTGTCATGACGGATGACAAGGGGCAAACAGACGTTAAGCATCTGTATGCAATTGGTGAAACTTCTTGCACAGGCTTGCATGGCGCCAATCGATTAGCCAGCAACTCATTATTAGAGTGCTTAGTATTTGGTAAGGCAGCCGCCGAAGATATCCTCAATCAAACACCTCGTGCAATCACCAATTTGCCCTATTGGGATGAAAGCCGCGTGACTGATGCGGATGAGGAGGTGCTGATTACCCACACATGGGATGAACTGCGTCGCTTTATGTGGAATTACGTTGGCATTGTGCGCACAGATAAGCGCCTGAGCCGCGCATTGCATCGGATTCATATGTTGCGTGATGAAGTTCATGAGTTTTATAGCAACTTTAAAATCAGTAACGACCTCATAGAACTAAGAAACCTGCTACAGGTTGCCGAGTTAATTGTAAGAAGCGCAATTGAGCGTAAAGAGAGCCGAGGTTTACATTTCAGTAAAGACCACCCCAACACAGACGAAGACCCTATACCTACAGTACTTGAGCCTTCAAACTATTACAGTATATTAGATCGCGAGCACGGTCATTATCATGACAACGCCAAGCACTAACGGCTAACAATATGAAGTCTTGCTATTGATAGGCCAAATTTTTAAGTATTCACGCCACTTTATGTAGCTCATGACTAGGTGATCTACTTAAATATTGACGTGATCAATATTTTTTATCTAGCTTTAATTTGAATCTACCGTATAATCTCACAAAATCTAATGCCCTACGCAACCAATCAGCGTAGCGGTCTTTTTACCTCTCATCTTTATTCACACAAATAAATGATGATTACTGTTGCCTACCTCGATTGGTGTTACTTTGATAGTGATGGGTTGGCGATAGAAGCGCTGAAAAAAGTCAGCGAGCAAAATAAATAGCACCTTGCAATACAAACGAACCCAGTAAAAAAAATACTAGTTCATGCACTTTTGCAGCCGGTTACAAGCTCTTTAAACGCTCAACCACTCATACAGAACTTCGCTAAATTTCCAAGCTGGAGCTATTACTTTGACTATTGAAACAACAAACACACTTAACTTTGATGCGTTAGGTTTATCTGAGCCTATTTTGCGTGCGATTAACGACGCTGGCTACACATCACCAACCCCGATTCAGGCCAATGCCATTCCACTCGTATTAACTGGTGGTGATTTATTGGCTGGCGCACAAACAGGCACAGGCAAAACAGCAGGTTTTACCCTGCCAATTTTGCATCTACTCAGCCAAAAGCCATTAGCAGAGGTTGCTAAAAGCCGTCCTCGTTGCTTAATGCTGACACCAACGCGTGAGCTTGCTGCGCAGATTGAAGAATCAGTAAAAACCTATGGTAAATACTTACCACTGACTTCTACTGTCATTTTTGGTGGCGTGAATGCTAACCCACAAATTGCAAGACTTAAAAAACCACTCGATATTCTAGTCGCAACGCCAGGCCGTTTACTTGACCATGCTAATCAAAAAAATGTTGATTTGTCTGGCATCGAAATTTTAGTATTAGATGAAGCTGACCGCATGCTAGACATGGGCTTTATCCGTGATATTAAGAAAATACTCGCAATGTTACCAAAGCAACGCCAAAACCTGCTGTTCTCGGCTACATTCTCTGAGGAGATTAAAACCTTAGCCGATGGCCTATTGCATAACCCTGGTTTTGTTGAAGTGGCGCGTCGTAATACTGCATCAGAACTGGTTGAGCAAACGGTACATATGGTGCCACAAGCACATAAACGTGATTTAGTGAGCCACTTGATTAAACACCACGACTGGAAGCAAGTGTTAGTATTCACTCGCACCAAACACGGCGCAAACCGCTTAGCTGAGAAGTTAATCAAAGATGATATACAAGCTGCTGCGATTCATGGCAACAAAAGCCAAGGCGCACGCACTAAAGCACTCGCGCAATTTAAAGATGGCAGCATGCGTGTACTAGTAGCCACTGACATTGCAGCACGTGGCTTAGATATTGACCAATTGCCACAAGTGGTTAACTTTGAATTACCGAATGTACCAGAAGACTATGTACACCGTATTGGTCGTACTGGCCGTGCGGGTAGCAGTGGTGCTGCCGTTTCTTTAGTGGATAGAGAAGAAATCAAGCTATTAAAAGACATAGAAAAACTAATTAAACGCGAAATTCCACGCGTGAGCGTTGAAGGGTTTACCCCAGCAGCAAACCCAGAGCCAGAAGCACCACGCGCACCTCGCCCGCAACAAGGCCAACGTCGTAAACCACAGGAAAACGGCAGACAAGCAGCACCACAGAAAAATGGTGCTACACAAGCCCAACAACCTAGGCGCGCGCAGCCAGTGCCTGCTCAACCTCGATCACAAAAGCCAATGTCTGAAGCGGCTAGACACCAAGCAATGCCACAAGCAGCCATATTTTCACCTCAACCAACCAACAACGGTAATCGTAGCCATGCGCCGCGTGGCCAGCAAAATAGAGGCACAGCAATCGCTGGCAGTCAGCACAAAACTGGTGGCAGAGGCCGCTAAGATTAGCTAAACAACGTCAGATACATGATGAAAATTTGGGTTGATGCAGATGCATGCCCAGTTGTGATTAAAGAGATTTTATTTAGAGCAGCTGAGCGCACAAAAATTACGACGACGCTCGTCGCTAATCAGTTTTTACGTACACCGCCTTCTGCATACATCAAAACCATACAAGTACCCAGTGGTTTTGATGTCGCAGACAATCACATTGTACTTGCGCTAGAAGCTGGCGACTTGGTGATTACGGCGGATATTCCGCTTGCAGCACAAGTCGTAGAAAAAGGGGCTTATGCCTTAAACCCGCGCGGCGAACTCTATACCGAAGCCAACATTAAGGAACGTCTAAGTATGCGCAACCTGATGGAAGAGCTACGTAGCAATGGTGTAGAAATTAGCGGGCAGTCCGCTTTTAACCAGGGTGACAGACAAGCTTTCGCAGCATCGCTGGATCGATTAATTGCTAAGCACCTGAAAAACATACAAGCTTGAAAATAAATATTGCCTACATTTAAGCAATTTCAAAAATATAGATTAAAATTTCAACATTACTTTAAAAAACCTAGGTAGAGGATTTCACCATGCAAATTGCAATGAACACTGTTGTCACAATGACTTACGAACTTAAAGATGCTGATGGCAACGTGCTTGAATCTAGCAATGATCCAGTAGCCTACTTACATGGTGGTTATGACAATATTTTCCCAAAAGTAGAAGAAGCCATGCATGGTAAAGACATTGGCGATGTAGTCATTGTAGATTTACAACCTGCGGATGCTTTTGGTGAATATGATGAAGAGTTAGTACAAATTGAACCAGCCAGCGCGTTCCCTGCGGCTGAGTTAAAAGTTGGTATGCAATTTGAAGGTGAAGATGAAACAGGCGATGTCATCCTGTACACAGTGACAGAAATTGCTGACGGCAAAGTGATTGTGGATGGCAACCACCCTTGGGCCGGCGAACGCGTTGTATTCACAGCAACGATTAAAGATGTTCGCCCTGCTAACAAAGAAGAAGTTGCTCATCAACATGTGCACGGTGCAGGCGGCCATCACCACTAATCAATACCATCATTGATGACCTAAATACGCTCACAGCCTATTCATATGAAATCATTATTGCTTAGTATCACCACCTGCGCGTTGTTATGTTGCACGCAGATTACGCTAGCTGCCACAATGTATCGTTGTGGCAGTAGTTTTCAAGACACGCCATGTGCTAACCAAAACTACAGTAAAACCATGAAAGCAGCAAAGGCTAGTGATGGTGCTACGAAAGATAGAGATTTATCTCCATACCAAGTAGATGCTGACTGCAAACAACGTGGTGACGCGGCAAAGAAAATGATGTGGCTTCGACAGACAGGTAAAACAAAAGAAGAGCAATTAGAGAGCGCCGAAGATGCACAGACTCTGGCCCTAGTAAACGAGGTTTACAATAACAGAGGCACCTCTTTAGAAGTGAAAAATGCGATTGAGCAGTCCTGTATGCAACAAAAAGAGCAAAGTAAGCTTGCCGAAGATCTGTTAATAGAAGCTAAACGACTTAAGAAAACCCCATACGCCCCTGCTAGTAAGGTTACATCGGAATAGTCATAAGCACCACAGACTAACCAAGTGATTGCACGCTGTGAGGCAGACCCCAACCTACAATGCGCTGATGGTGTCTTTTGTGCAAAAGATTTGCTTTATGCGCAACGAATGACCGCGACGCTCAACCGTTACACATCAGAGACTTTACAGCTTACGGTGAGATGGAGCATATGGCCGCTGAAAAATACCACGTACTGACTATCTAATGCTGAATACCATCGGTGGCAAAATGCGCCATGAATACTCATCGCGCGCTTTTTATTTTAGTGGCAGCTATTATGCCTAAGCATCAAGCGCTAAGAGTCAGCACCCAATAGGAGTTGACTTAACACGTAGCCCTAGTGTTTAGCATGTATACGAACCAACTGTTTTAACTCAGGTACACAAGACCCGCACTGCGTACCGCACTTAAGCTTGTTCTGTAATGTGAGCAAATCTGCGCCCAATTGAATATTATCGATAATTTCGTTTTCAGCAACATCCAAACAATTACAAACAATCTTACCGCGACTACGCTGACCAGCTGGCGGAGCACTCAATGGCGCTAATGCCCAGCGACGTAACTCAGGGCTAAATTCCCCTGTCCCCATGACATCTTTAAGCCAGGCAGCAGCTAAGGTCTCCCCCACTAACCTAACGCCTGTTACCTCTGCCTTATTTTCCAAGTTTGTTTCAACCAGAATACGTTTACTAATGCCACGCTTAGCATCCAGATAATTGAGCAAAGGTGCGTCCCCTGTCATGCCGAGCAAAGTATCTATGTCTTGGATCACTTGATCATCAGGTGCTTCTGTGTGTGCAGCTCTTAAAATGAGCATGCCACAATGTGTTTCTGTCTCACGACCGAATAGCCCGCAACTAGCATACTCAAAGTGAGATAAGTACCCTTTTAACTTCTGCAACACATCCAAGTTGTGTATGGTGCGCATCACAGTCATGCGCCAAGGTAGTTCTAACTTCTCTAGCTTAATCGCGGTGTGCTTAAGTTCTGGCTGTTTAGAAACTTTGTCATACGCTGAAGGCATTAATGCATTGACGCCTAAACCATGCATAAACTGGCTACCCCAGTGCATTGGGATAAAGGTCTGAGATGGTTTTACCTCATCGGACATTTGTACAGGTAGTACTAGACTACCTCGTTTGTTACTGACCTTAACGACATCCCCATTTTGAATGGAGCGGCGCATCATATCGTCTGCGCTCATATGAATAACAGGCTCTTCTGCATGATTAAATAACTGCGCAACATTACCAGTTCGACTCATACCGTGCCACTGGTCGCGTAGACGCCCCGTCAGTAGGTGCAATGGATAACGTGCATCTGTTTTATCAGCAGTGCCTTTATAGGTAGCGTTCAGGAACTGTGCTTTGCCATCAGGCTTCTGGAATACGCCGTCTGCATACAAACGGGCCTTACCTGTTACATCACCGTTTTTAAACGGCCATTGCTGCGGGCCCTGCTCATTGAGCAATGTGTAACTTAGGCCAGTAATATCTAAATCTCGTCCGCGTGTGGTTTCACGATGCTCATCGAAAATTTGCTCAGTCGTCGTATATGGGAACAACGCAGTGTTTTTTGCGAGTCTTTGCTCTAAGCGTTGTGCAAAATCTACAACAATTGCCCAATCATGGCGAGCTTCAGCTGGTGGAATAACAGCAGGATTAACACGTGTAATACGGCGCTCAGAGTTGGTAACCGACCCTTCTTTTTCTCCCCATGTGCTGGCTGGCAGTAATACATCAGCATATTGGCAAGTTTCAGTATTATCAAAGGCATCCTGTACAACCACTAGCTCAGCATTATCTAATGCCTCTAATACATCATTGAGATCAGGCATCGATTGTGCAGGGTTGGTACAGGCAATCCAGATTGCTTTAATACTGCCATCTTTAACTGCTTTAAACATATCGACGGCTGACTTACCAGGTATATCAGAAATGCTTTCGATACCCCAAAAACTAGCCACTTCAGCACGATGCACTGGGTTAGCTAGGTCACGATGACCAGATAACAGCGTAGCCATACCACCAACCTCACGCCCGCCCATGGCATTAGGCTGACCAGTCAGTGAGAATGGACCTGCGCCAAGTTTACCAATTTGACCTGTAGCCAAATGCAGGTTAATCAACGCTGCATTTTTATCGCTGCCATTAATCGACTGATTCAGGCCTTGACAGTACATAGAAAGCGTTGGGCCTTTACCAAACCATTTAGCCGCAGTGATAATATCCGCTTCTTTAATACCGCAAATATCAGCTACCATTTTAGGGGTGTATTCGCGCACCGTTTCTTTTAGCTCAGCAAAGCCATTGGTATGGGCATCAATAAAGTCATTATCCAACATGCCTTCCCATAGCATGATATGCAACATGCCATTGAATAACGCAACATCAGTACCTGGCAAGATTGCTAAATGCAAATCTGCGGCCTTGGCTGTGTCAGTCTGGCGAGGATCTACCACCACTATTTTTAAATTTGGATTTTTCTCTTTGGCATCTTCAATACGACGATAAAGGATTGGATGTGCAAAAGCAGTATTAGACCCTGCAATAAATAAGCAATCTGTATGGTCAATATCTTCGTAGCAAGCAGGCGGCGCATCAGCACCTAGCGTTAATTTATAGCCAGCAACGGCTGAGCTCATGCAAAGTCTTGAATTGGTATCCACATTATTCGTACCAATCAGACCCTTGGCTAGTTTATTAAAGACATAATAATCTTCAGTCAGCAATTGGCCTGAAATATAAAAAGCCACACTATCAGGGCCATGTGTTTCGATTAATGTAGCAAACTTCTCAACCACTAAGTCGAGTGACTCGTCCCATGTCGCTCTGGTTCGTGGTAAATGACGACTCTGGCGAACTTCAGGGTACAGCAAGCGATTATCCAGCTTAGCTGAAAGATGCAACGTAGAGCCTTTGGTACACAAACGACCAAAGTTTGCTGGATGTTGTGGATCACCTTTAACATCGATAATTTTGTCATTTTCAGAGTGAATAATCACCCCGCAGCCAACACCGCAGTAACAACAAGTACTTTTAGTTTGCTTAATCAAATCAATTACTCTTTTAGCTCTAAATAAACGACGCCACCTTCAATCTTGGTGTTAAAACATGCTGTCTCGCCTTCATCTGGTTCATCAGCTTTACCATCCACTAAGCTGATTTTCCAACTATGTAATGGACAAGCAATTTTGTCACCGTACACAATACCTTCTGATAGTGGACCACCTTTGTGTGGGCAGCTATTATTCACAGCATAGATACGGTCATCCTCTAAACGAAACACACCGATATCAATGTCTTTACTGCGCACAACGCGTGCACCTAACTTAGGGATTTCTTCAAGAGGTGCAACTCTTACCCAATTACTCATTTTAGTCCTACCTTTATATCTAGTTGAATCATGAAACTGCTAATAAATAAATCAATAAAAAATTTAAGATTAACGAAAAAATCGCTATCCATTGCCACTTAACCAATCTAGCACGTGCAATTAATGGTGTACGTGCTGGTGGCAAAATAGGCTTTAACTCACCATGCTCAAGTGCAATCAGCATTTCTTCTGCTGTTTCAAACCGCACTTTAGGGTCTGTTGCAATTGCTTTTAATACAATATTTTCTAACCAATACGGAATATCTGGACGGTATCTTGTCGGTGCCGTAGGACTACCAAATTTTGGATTTTGAAAAGGTTCTATTTCACCATGTGGATATTTACGTGTAAGTAGATGATACAGTGTAACGCCAGCTGCATAAATATCACTTTGGGGGGTTGCCATTTCACCATCAAACAATTCTGGCGCCATATAGCTGGGGGTACCAGGGTTCTGTAATACATCTGATTTATTCGTTTGCATACTCAGTGCAACGCCTAAATCTAAAATGCGCAGTCGCTGATCACTTCCTTGATGCACATTAGCAGGTTTAATATCTCTATGCACAATGTTGAGACGATGTAAGGCGCCAATACCGCGCATCATATCGATGCCAACTTTAAGAATACCAGCTACCGTAAAATGGTGTCCGCTATCTAATCTTTGTTGTAAGGTTGCACCTTCATGCCAGCTCATCACGTAGTAAAGCTTGCTTCGCTTCTCTACTGAAACTGGGAACACCTGCGGCACGTACTGAGAAACCACACGTTTTGCTAACCACTCCTCATTCAGCAAGCCATGACAACTCTCAGTATCCGTTGCTAATGCTGGTTGCAGGGTTTTTAATACAAACAATTGCTTAGTTGTCGTATGCCGCACTTTATACAGCAAACTTGCCCGTGACTCATACATCAACTCAAGTACTTCAAAATCATCAATATGGTCACCCACACTTAACTTTTCTGGCACCGTGAGATGTTTACCACCAGCCAAAAGCTCTAATAACGTATCCTGACCTAAGGCAGTGACTCTTAACACAACCGCAGTAGAATTATCCTGACTGCCTTTTTCAATGGCCATTTTAGTAAGATGATCACAAATCATTTGTGGGTTATTGTATAAGCCCAAAAGCTTATGGATACCCTGCTCACCTACGCTATCCCACACGCCATCACTCATTAAAGCAAATACATCACCTTCTTGCAATGCGCCTTCTGAGAAGTCTACTTCCAGATGTCGATCTAAACCCACTGCGCGCTTTAACACGTGACGCATATCTGGTCTGTCCCAAACATGGTCAGTGGTTAGTTGCTTGAGTGCGCCATTTCGCAATAGATAGATACGGGTGTCGCCCACATGGGCTGCATAGTAGCGCTGCCCACGCAACACAAGCAATGACAAGGTTGTCGCCATGCCCACCATATCACTATTCGCATTTGCTTGCGCAATCAGCCAACGGTTTGCAGCAGTTAGGACCTTGTCTAGAGAAGTAAGCGGCTCCCAAGTATCTGGTGTGGCATAGTAATCTGTGGTGACGGTACGTACCGTCATCTCAGAAGCTTCACCACCGCCAGCATTGCCACTTACGCCATCGGCGATTGCAAAAAGTGCACCTTTTACACTTAATTGCTCGCCTGATGGCGTTACTAAGCCAACATAATCTTCATTACGTGTACGTGGCCCAGTAAGGCTTGATTGGCCTACAGTGAATTGAAGTGACATGATTGACGTGATGCCTTAGCTTTACACCTTGAGTTTTTATACTTTGGCAGTCGTTGCTGCGCCCCAAGTAGTACGCCAGCGTGTTTTAACACCGACCAAACCAAGTACAGCTAAAGCAGCTAGCCCTGCAAAAATCAGTATACCAACTTGATAGCTACCAGTGGCTTGTTTAATGATCCCTAAGCTTGATGCTAAGTAAAAACCACCAACACCACCCGCCATACCCACTAAACCAGTCATCACGCCAATTTCTTTACGGAAACGTTGTGGTACTAACTGGAATACTGCACCATTACCCATACCTAAAATCGCCATTGTTGGCACGATCACCCATAACGCCAATTGGTAAGTTGGTTGACCAAAGCTCATCACTACCAACAACACCGCAGCTAATATGTACATGGTTAATAAAGTACGAATACCGCCAACACGATCAGCTAACCAGCCGCCTAAAGGACGTACAAGCGAACCTGCAAACACACATGCTGCTGTACAGTAACCAGCCACTACAGGGCCTAGCGCATATAAGTCATTGAAATAAATGGTCAATGATGAAGCTAAACCTACAAAGCCGCCAAAGGTAACGCTGTAGAAAAACATGAACCACCAAGCATCTTTATCTTTAAGAATCTGCATGTATTGACTTAGCGATTTTGCCGCTGGTGCATCAGGCGCATCTTTTGCAAAAACGATGTAGATAAACATGGCGATACTTAATGGAATTAATGCTAGACCAAATACATTATTCCAACCATATGCCACGGCTAAACCAGGTGCAAACAATGCTGCAAATACAGTACCCGAGTTACCAGCACCAGCAATACCTAGTGCCGTACCTTGATGCTCAGGTGGATACCAACGGCTTGCTAAAGGTAATGCAACCGCAAACGCAGCGCCAGCAAACCCTAAACCCAATCCTAACATTAACGTGTGTTGGAAAGTTTGTAAGCCATGTAACCATGCTACCAATAAGCTAGCAAGCACAATCACTTGACCGATTAAGCCTGCCATTTTAGGTTTAATTTGATCAACTAAAACACCCATCACGATACGTAATAGTGCACCAGCTAACACAGGAGTTGCGACCATTAAGCCTTTTTCAGCGGGGGTCAGTTGCAAGTCAGTCGCAATTTGTACCGCTAATGGGCCGAGTAACACCCACACCATAAAACTTAAATCAAAATATAAAAAAGATGATAGTAAGGTCGGTGTATGACCTGATTTCCAAAAACTAGATTTCATTATGTTATTTCCTAATCTTTAACAATGCATTAAATCAATGTATTAAACAGTAATAGTTTCGTACTCTTTATGTTGCTCACGATTTTTCACGCGTTCAGCCCAAGGGTCTGATGCGCCTTGTAGTGCGTAAATCAAGCGTTCGTATGCTGCCTTACGGCCTTCAGCATCTTCCAGAATACGTTGTTTTACATACTCTAAACCAACACGTTCAATCCAATGCACGGTGCGATCCAAATAGCGCGCTTCTTCACGGTAAATCTGGATAAATGCACCCGAGTACTCCATGACTTCTTCTGAAGTTTTCACTTTACATAGGAACTGTGCAGCTTCGGTTTTAATACCGCCGTTACCGCCTACATAAATTTCCCAGCCAGAATCCACACCGATAATACCCACATCTTTAACGCCTGATTCAGCACAGTTACGTGGACATCCAGACACCGCAAATTTCACTTTATGTGGCGCCCACATGTGGTCGAATGCTTTTTCGATATCAATGCCTAATTGAGTAGAGTTTTGTGTACCAAAACGACAGAACTCTGAACCAACGCAGGTTTTAACCGTACGGATACTCTTGCCGTAAGCGTAACCTGATGGCATGTCTAAGTCTTTCCACATGTCGACCAAGTCATCTTTTTTCACACCTAACAAGTCAATCCGTTGACCACCTGTCACTTTCACCATCGGCACTGCATATTTATCTGCAACATCCGCAATTTTTCTGAGTTGGTCAGGAGTCGTCACGCCGCCATACATACGTGGAATCACAGAATAAGTGCCATCTTTTTGGATATTTGCATGCACACGTTCATTAATAAAACGTGATTGCGGGTCATCTTTTGCCTCGTGTGGCCAAGTTGAAAGTAAATAGTAGTTAAGTGCTGGTCTGCAAGTTGCACAACCGTTTGGTGTAGACCATGCCATCCCCTTCATGGCATCTGGAATGCTTAGGTATTTATGAGTGCGGATTTCTGCACGCACCTCTTCATGGCTCTTTGTAGTACACCCACACACTGCTTTACTTGTGGATGGAGGCGCATAACCACCACCTAAAGTAGAAGCAAGAATTTGCTCAACCAAGCCCACGCAAGAACCACAACTTGACCCAGCTTTAGTTTGTTTCTTCACATCATCAATGGTGAATAAACCTTTATCTTGAATGGCTTTAACAATGGTGCCTTTACATACACCATTACAACCACACACTTCCATTTCATTGGTCATGGAAGCTGCTTTATCTTGGCCTTGATGACCACTATTACCTAGTGAGTCTTGGCCAAACATCAGGTGATCACGAATCTCGTGAATCGCCTTACCATCTCTTAACATCTGAAAATACCACGAACCATCCGTGGTATCCCCATAAAGCACGCTACCAACGATTTTGTCATTTTTGATGATGAGCTTTTTGTAAATCCCACCAACTGCATCGTGCAAAACAATTTCTTCTGTATCATCACCGCCCATAAAGTCACCTGCACTGAATAAATCAATACCCGTTACTTTAAGTTTAGTTGATGTCACTGATCCTTTATATTGGCCTATGCCAAAGTTAGCTAAGTGCGTTGCACAGACTTTAGCCATTTCAAACAATGGCGCCACTAGTCCGTAAGAAATACCACGGTGTGCCACACACTCACCCACTGAATACACACGTGGGTCATAAGTTTGCATGGTGTCATTGACCACGATACCTCTATTGCAATAAATACCTGCCGACTCAGCTAATGCGTAATTTGGACGGATACCAACTGCCCACACTACCAAGTCTGCTGGAATTTCCTGACCATCGCTAAATCTCACTGCCTTCACGCGACCTTTGTCGTCGCCAACCAATTGTTCTGTATTTTTATTCAATAAGAAATTAAGGCCCTTAGCTTCTAGATTTTTTTGCAGCATTCCACCTGCAGTTTTATCTAACTGACGCTCTAATAACCACTCGTTTTTATGAATAACTGTGACATCCATGCCTTGGATTTTTAAGCCGTTGGCTGCTTCTAGACCTAACAGGCCACCACCGATCACTACAGCATGCTTATAGACTTTTGCTGCCTCAATCATGTCGTTCGTATCTTTAATATCACGATAACCCAAGACACCCTCAAACTCATTACCTGGGACTGGTGGCATAAATGGTTTGGAACCTGTCGCAATCAATAGCCTGTCGTATTCAGCGCTTATGCCGTCTTCCGTATATACCACACGGTTTTTACGGTCAATCTTATGCACTCTTGCACTTGTGTGCAGGGTGATATTATTCTCAGCATACCACTCTCTGGTATTTAAAATGATGTCATCAATGGTTTGCTCATTTGCGAGCACAGGAGACAACATAATGCGGTTGTAATTAGGGTAAGGCTCATCACCAAACACCGTAATATCATAAATATCAGGCGCTATTTTCAGCAACTCTTCTACTGTACGCATCCCGGCCATACCGTTACCAATTACTACTAATTTCATCTTTTGCATTTTCTCACCATCGATTTATTTAAATTGCAATATGTTCATAAACATGCACTATTTATGCCAAATTTTATGATTTTTTAAATTATTTTTTTTATATTTAAAACAAGTACTTATTTTCAATACCAAATAACAACCACCATCACACCAGCGCTTTTATAGTGCTAATGCACCATTATGGAATTCCACAATGGTGCATTTTTATAACACTAAAACACCTAAAAAAATCTAGATGCTATTTAGAACGTGTACATACCAGTCACCCAAATAACTTCTTTGTCGCCTTTACGTGCAGCGCCTTGTAAGCTCGTACCGTATACATCACTTTCTCTAAAGTTAGCGTACTCAACCTTGCCCAATAATTTATCGTTAAATGGATACGCTACGCTAGCATCAAACTCAGTACCATACTTATCACCAAACTTACCATTCATAGATTGATATTTTTCGTCAGATTTAAAGACATGATATTCAGCATAAAGCTTGAATTTATCGATAGCTCCCGCAACAGTGACAAAGGTATCTTCTATCCCTTGACGTGGCGTTGCTAAAAAGTGATCTGACCAACCTTGGAATAGATGGTTAGTTCCCAATGGCGTTTGGAATGCATACTGCCCATCATTACTAGAAAGCTTTTCATGGTCCACACGTAATGACCATGCACCGTATGCCGCACCGCCACCTAATTTGAAATAATGTGCATCAATTAGCGGACTGCCACCAGCCAAATCGCTTTGTCTTGCATACTCTGCTGTATAGAGCATTTTCCAATCAGGATTAATCGCACGTACGCCATCTAAACGCGCACCAAAAGTTTTGCTGCTGGCATCAGTCGTTGCTGAACGTACAGAGTCCTTACTCGCACCAAGACCATTACCACCTTGTGCAGCAGTGCCGATGGCAGCTGGGTTACCACCGTTTTGACCCAAGTTTGCCACATCAACGAAGTAGCCATAACCAGTCAATGATTCTGATGGTGAAATGCGGTACTTTGCGTTCACAATATCAATATTGCCATGACGATCTTTGGTGGTAATTTGACGCACTTTATCAAAGTGTGCTGCAAAAATTTCTACGTTTGGAATACTTTTATTTAACACAGTCACACCATCAAACACTTGCATGTTTTGTCTAAAGGCAATGTCACCAACAAAACGAACGTTATCTAAGTTAACTTGTTGACGACCTAAACGTACTTTAGTGTTTTTAATACCAGTCCAATCCACATAAAGTTGATTAATATCGGTAAAGCCTGGGTCAACAATATTAGGGTAGCGGGCCTTATTTGGGCTAGAGCTTGCTGTGCCGTTATTATGCTCAGGAAGATTACCTCTGCGGTCGTTAAAGTTATCGTTAAACTCGTGAACATCAGTGATTTGTGCACCAAAACTAAAGTTTTTGTATGGCGCAGTTTGCCAGCCAATCAAGCTACGTAGGGTAAATGCTTCGCCTGTATCAAGTCGTTTGCCACCGCTAAATGCCTCTTGATTCACGTTTTCGTAACGTAAACGAAAATTCGTCATATGCTTACCATCTTTAATAGCATCTAAAAATGTATATTCAGCAACAGCTTCTTCTTCTGCATAAGCTGATTGCGCCATGCCTGCTAATGCTAATGTAGTACAAGCCATGACCATATTCATTTTGAATAATGTTTTAGTTTTCATGTTAATAATCCTTTAATTAAATTTTAATTTGACGTTGTAGTGTTTAAATCAATGGCGTTTATGCCGATTTCTTAGCATGGCGCTCATATAAGAAGCGCAATACTTCACTACGTAAATGGTTATATTCTTGATCTTCTGCCAATTCTAAACGTGCTCTTGGTCGCGGCAATTTAACTTCTAAAATTTCGCCAATAGTTGCACTTGGTCCGTTAGTCATCATCACAACACGGTCTGATAACAATACAGCCTCATCCACATCGTGCGTGACCATCACTGCAGTACAACCTGACTTCGCCATAATCTTCATCAACTCATCTTGCAAGTTAGCGCGGGTTAGCGCATCTAACGCACCAAATGGCTCATCCAACAGCAGCACCTTTGGCTCCATGGCCAAAGCGCGGGCAATGCCAACACGCTGCTTCATCCCACCTGATATTTCATTAGGTCGTTTGTCGCTAGAGTGTGACAGCCCTACCAACTCGATAGCGGCATGCGTGCGCGCCTCAAGTTGTGCTTTGGTCTCGGTGCTAAATACGCGTTCTACTGCGAGATACACGTTTTCAAAACAAGTTAGCCATGGTAATAAAGAGTGATTTTGGAACACGACTGCTCGCTCAGGCCCTGGCCCTGCAATTTCTCGGCCTGCGCAGAACAACAAGCCATCAGACGGTTGTAACAAGCCTGCGATTAAATTTAGCACTGTAGATTTACCACAACCAGAGTGCCCAATAATTGAAATGAACTCGCCTTCTTTAATATTAAGATTAATACCCTTGAGCGCATTGAATGTCCCTTTTTTGGTATGAAAGGTCATATCTACGTGCTCCAGTTGTACATATTTGTCAGCGTTTGCTTTTTCCATGATCGTTCCTAAAGGATATTTAAGTGTGTTATTCGTAGCTAAATCGTTTAGCGATTTGTGTGAGCATTAACTCAAGCAACAAACCAACAATGCCGACGATAAAAATTGCGATGATGATGTGTTCAACATTCAAATTATTCCACTCATCCCACACCCAGAAACCGATACCAACACCGCCCGTTAACATTTCTGCCGCCACAATCACCAACCATGCAACACCGATAGATAGGCGCACACCAGTCATCATGTAAGGCAATACAAACGGAAACAGTATTTTGGTCACAATTTTCCATTCACTTAGGTTCAACACTTTAGCTACGTTCATATAGTCTTGCGGGACTTTACTTACGCCAACTGCTGTGTTGATAATCATGGGCCATACTGCTGAAATAAAGATTACCCATATCGCTGCAGGATTAGCTGCTTTAAACACCAGCAAACCAATTGGTAACCATGCAAGTGGTGAGACTGGACGTAGCAAGCTGATCACTGGCGCAGTCATTCTTGCCACAAACTCAAAACGACCGATAATAAAACCAAGCGGGATACCAATTAATGCAGCTAAGCCAAAACCCAAACCAACACGTTCCAGTGATGCCAGGATATTCCAACCCACCCCTTTATCATTGATACCATGGTCGTAAAACGGATCACTAAACAATTCAACCGCAGAGACCCAAGTTTTAATTGGTCCTGGCAACTCTTGTGTATGTTCTGCAATCAAAGCCCAAATTACAACCAGCAAGAACAACCCAAAAATTGGCGGTAGCACCCATCCAAAAAAGCGATAAGCCTGCGTATTTAAACGACGAGAACTGCCTAAAGTGAAAGGTTTAGCGGTAGGCATTATTTTATTTACAGTATTTGTCATTTCAACTCCTTAAGGCGCAACTCTATTTGTGCAATGCTTCATGAATTACACTTTAATCTTGAACGATGCAGCATAAGCAGCTGGATTAGAGCCATCCCACACAACGCCATCCATTAACTTACTGCTACGCATCGCGCTTTTCGGCACACTAATACCTAGTTGCGATGCAGCTTCAGAGTAAAGTTTTACTTGGTTGATCTTAGTGGCAACCCCTAAGTAATCAGGATCAGATTTGAGCAAGCCCCAACGTTTATGCTGTGTTAAGAACCACATACCATCAGATAAATATGGATAATTCACTTTACCGTCACTAAAGAACTTCATGTAGTTAGGGTCTTTCCATACTTTGCCGTTGCCATTGTCGTAATCACCCACAAAACGGCCTGCAATCACTTGTTCTGGCGCATTGACGTAAGCTTTACCTGAAATCAGCTTAGCCACTTTCGCACGGTTTTCTGTAGCATCAATATAACGACAGGCATCAAGAATCGCCATGATAATTGCACGTGCAGTATTTGGATTTTTCTCTACGAATTCAGCAGTACAACCTAGCACTTTCTCAGGATGATCTACCCAGATATCTTGTGTTGTTGCGACAGTAAATCCTACTTTGTCGAAAATCGCCCTAGCGTTCCAAGGTTCACCAACACAATAGCCATCCATATTACCAATACGCATATTGGCCACCATTTGCGGTGGAGGCACTACAATATTTTTCACATCTTTTACTGGGTTAATACCGTTTGCAGCTAACCAGTAGTTAAGCCACATAGCATGCGTACCTGTTGGGAAAGTTTGTGCAAAGGTATAGTCACGGTTTTCGTTATCAATTAAGCGCTTAAGACTCTTACCATCTTTCACGCCTTTTTCTTTGAGCTGGCTAGAAAGTGTAATGCCTTGGCCGTTATGATTTAAGCCCATGAGCATCGCCATATCTTTTTGCTGACCACCAATACCTAGCTGTACGCCATACACCATGCCGTACAGAATATGTGCTGCATGCAACTCACCATTAGACACTTTGTCACGCACTGCTGCCCATGACGCTTCTTTTGAAGGGGTGATTTTGATGCCGTATTTCTTATCAAAGCCCATTTCTGCAGCCACGACAATCGGTGCACAGTCCGTGAGTGGAATAAAGCCAATTTTTACATCGGTAATTTCTGGCGCATCAGACCCTGCCGCATAAGCTTGTGTGCGAATACCGTTTGGCACTAAACCCATCATGGCTGCTGCACCGAATGCACCCATTGCACTCATTTTAAAAAAGTCACGGCGTGCAGAATCTATCACCACTTCCGGTTTCTGATCCAACGTAATTACTTTGTTACTGATATTGTCATTGCCCATCTTAGTTCTCCTAAAATAATCCAAACAATCTAAAAAATTCATAAAAAAAGGCGTCTGATAAGTTGAACTAACTCTAAATGAAAGAGTTAATTGCTTATCAAGACGCCTTTGTCTTGTATTACATGATCTGAGCCACCATTGGCTCTTTTTTACTGCTTGGATGATTTAGCTCATCAGTCCGTCATTGGACTTTTGGACTCAACCACCAACAAATATATAAATCTTTTATCAGTTAAAGTAACAACTGTGCTGCTTCAACAATTTGTGCTGCTAACGCCCCGATACGCGTATGTTTTTCCATCGCCATCTTTCTTAGCATGCTATACGCTTCATTTTCATCAACGTTGCGCTGCTTCATGATCAAACCTTTCGCACGTTCAATGATTTTGCGCTCACTTAACTTGGTATTGGCCTCTTGTAAGGCAACACGTAAATTCTTAAACTCTTCAAACCTTGCAACTGCCGCATCAATTACTGGTTGCAAGCGCTCATTGGGTAAATTACCCACCACATAAGCACACACACCAGCCTGCGTTGCTAATTTAATCTGCTCTTTATCCCCATCATGTGTAAACATCATCACTGGACGTGGATCATTCATCGTCATGACACAGATATGTTCTAAAGTATCTCGACTTGGCGAATCTGTATCGATCACCACGACATCTGGTTGCAATTTACTGCATGCATCATTTAAGTTGATAGTGTCTCTTAGATGCGCAATCACGTCGTAACCGTTATCAAGCAATGACTGCTTGAGTGGTTTAACACGCTCCAAATTATTATCAACAATCATTACTTTTAACATAGCAGCTTAACTCAATCGACTGAGCAAATATAAGCAATAGGTGTGCCAACTATTAAAAAATTGCTTAACCACTTGTTTAATATGGAATACGTAATTATACGTAGTGGTAGAAATACCTTCAAAAAACATCAGTTCGCACAAATAAGGTGCGCATGCACACGCTTGCATCAAGACAAAACGCACTTCAATGATGCGCGCGAAGAGTAATGTGCTTCCTTTTAGTATGCCCTGACCTATCAACAGAAGCACTGACTGCTATTATTACACTTGATTGACGGCTTCTTTTAGTCTGTACAACATATCCAGAGCCTGCTTGGGCGTGAGGTCATCGACCTGCAATGACTCCAACTCAGTGAGCACTGGATGTAATGGAACGTCCTCAATTTGCTCATTCATCATGAACATATCTACTTGCGGCACTGCTGTTGCATCCTGATTAGCCACCTGATTTAACTCTAATTGCGCTAATTTTCTTTTTGCCGCACTAATAACGGGCTTAGGAATCCCTGCCAGTTGCGCAACTTGTAAGCCATAACTTTGATTGGCCGCCCCCTCTTCGACTTTGTGCATAAACACTATACTGTTGCCATGTTCAACCGCGTCTAGATGTACATTAGCTGCATATTTAAACTCATCAACAATACGCGTCAGCTCAAAATAATGCGTAGCAAATAAAGTATAAGCGCGGTTTTTCTCTAATAACTGCTTGGCAACCGCCCATGCGAGGCTTAATCCGTCAAATGTAGAGGTACCGCGCCCGATTTCATCTAACAGTACTAAACTTTTGTCTGTCGCATTATGTAAAATATTGGCCGTTTCTGTCATTTCTACCATAAAGGTTGAACGTCCGCCTGCTAAATCATCCGAAGCGCCAATACGTGTCATGATGCGGTCAATCTCACCAATTTTTACTGAAGTTGCTGGCACATAACAGCCACAATACGCCAGTAATACAATCAAAGCAGTTTGCCGCATAAAAGTAGATTTACCGCCCATATTCGGGCCTGTAATCAGCAACAATTGACGGTAAGGGTTAAGTGTCACATCATTGGCAATAAAGGGCTGACCTGAGGCTTGCATAGAAATCTGCTCCACCACAGGGTGGCGACCGTTCACTACTTCTAACCCAGCCTCGGTTGTA
The DNA here is from genome assembly GCF_030653755.1 of Methylotenera sp. Taxonomy (GTDB): domain Bacteria; phylum Pseudomonadota; class Gammaproteobacteria; order Burkholderiales; family Methylophilaceae; genus Methylotenera. Next base: position 124,483 of record NZ_JAURYU010000011.1, on the reverse strand, counting down.
AATGTGGGCGACACATAATTTAAGCTAATAGCACGCTCGGTAAAACAACACAACACATCTAAACTAGCTACTGCGCCTGCATTGGTTTGCAATGCAGAGATATATTGCCCAAGTTCTACTAACACCTGTTCATACAACATCTTTTCGCGGGCTAAAGCACGGTCATTTGCACTGAGTACTTTATCCTCAAACGCTTTAAGTTCTGGGGTAATAAATCGCTCTACGTTCTTAAGTGTTTGGCGACGCCTATATTCTGCTGGCGCACTTTCCGCTTGGGTGCGGCTCATTTCAATATAGAAACCATGCACGCTGTTGTATTCCACCTTGAGATTGGTAATCCCTGTCCGCTCTTTTTCTGCCGCTTCAAATCGCAACAAAAACTCGCCATGGTTGGTTTGTATCGCACGTAGTTCATCCAGCTCGGCATCATAGCCATCTGCTATCACGCTGCCCTCACGGAGCACTACACTAGGTTCCGCTTTAATGGCAGTGGTAAGCAAACTTACTACCGCAGCAGATGGTATTAAATTGCTGGCTAAGGTTTGTAATAAACTGGCAGATTGCTGATTAAGTTGCGATTGCAGCAAAGGTAATTGCTGTAGGCTCACAGCAAGACCAGACAAGTCTCTTGGGCGCGCTGTTTTAAGGGCAACGCGCGCAGTAATACGCTCAATGTCAGCCACAGACTTTAAGGTCTGCCGTAAATTCAAATATTGGTTGGTTTGTATTAAATCAGCAACTGCCTCATGACGCTTCATCACCAAGTTACTGTCTTGCAAAGGATGGTGTAGCCAATGTCGCAATAAACGCGCACCCATCGCGGTTTGGGTAGTATTCAGTAATGAATATAACGTAGGGCTTGCCTCACCGCGCAAGGTCATATCAATTTCAAGATTACGCCTAGTCGCGGCATCCAGCTGTAAATAGGCGCTGGTGGTTTCTACACTTAATGCATTGATATGCGGCAAAGTGGTGCGTTGCGTATGCTTTACATAATCAAGCAATGCACCTGCCGCACAAATTGCAGGGTGCATATCGGCACAGCCAAAGCCATTTAAATCATAAGTATTAAATTGTTTGGTCAGCGTAGAAAAAGCACTATCAAAATCAAACTGCCATGCACTTAAGCGCCGTTTAGCCACTTTACTGGCATTGAGTGAACTGTGTTGAAAGTCGTCAGAAAGTAATATTTCACTAGGCGCAATGCGTTCTATTTCCTGCGCCACCAAACCCACTGCGATTTCACTCAATATAAAACTGCCAGAGGCTAGGTTCAACCGTGCAAGACCAACCACACCATCCGCCTGAAAAATACTGAGTAATTGATTATCACGAGACTCATCTAACAACGCCGCATCGGTGAGCGTGCCTGGCGTTAAAATACGCGCTACTTCACGCGCTACTGGGCCTTTACTGGTGGCAGGGTCGCCCACTTGCTCGCAGATAGCGACCGCCTCGCCCATTTTGGCAAGTTTGGCTAAATATTGCTCAGCCGCATGATAAGGTACACCTGCCATTTTAATGGGCTGCCCATTACTGCTACCACGCTGTGTTAAGGTGATACCAAGCAAGCTAGAAGCTTTTTCAGCATCTTCAAAAAACAGCTCGTAAAAATCACCCATACGATAAAACAACAACATATCAGGATGCTGTGCCTTTAAGCCAAGGTACTGGCGCATCATGGGGGTGTGAGTTTCTAACACGCCAGAATCAATCTCTTTGTTATTGTTTTTTTGTATACTCTTCATATTAATAATCACAAGCACATGCTAAGGTTAGCCCATTTTAACTCACTTAAACTTAAGCTAGTAAATCACCACTAATTTTTAATTAGCAAAACTCACACAAACTAAAGTGATCACAATTAAAACAAGCTACCTCTATTCATAGACACGTTTAGAACAAACAAGAGCACTAAGAGCCAAAATTTTTATTAACTAAAATGGTCGCGCCATGCCAGCATCCCTTCTGCTAGAATTAGTTTTTTCTAAAAAAAATGTGCATATACGCATATGAATCAAAGAAATAATGAATCATCAAAAAAATATACCTCACATCTGCATACTCATGTCTACCTACAATGGTGAAAAGTTTCTAGCTGAACAGCTACAATCGATTGCAGATCAAACACATCAAAACTGGCGCTTGGTGATTAGCGATGATGGTTCAAGCGACAATACCTTAGCCATTGTCAAACAATTCCAAGAAAAGTGGGGAAGTGATCGCCTAGAAATATGCCAAGGTCCGCAACAGGGGTTTTGCCAAAACTTTTTATCCATGGCATGTGATGCAACAATACGCGCAGACTTATACGCTTTCTCAGACCAAGACGATGTTTGGCTTGCTGATAAACTTGAAAGAGCTGTTACCTTTTTCAGTGAGAATAATGAATCACAAGTCCCCACAGCTTATGGTAGCCGCACCCAAATAGTAAATGAAGCACTAAAGCCGCTTGGATTTTCACCTGAATTCACATTACCAAGATCATTTCGTAACGCACTTGTGCAAAGCATTGCCGGAGGCAATACTCAGGTGTTTAATCAACCAGCAAAAGAACTCTTAGAGCGTGCAGGTATGCAACAAGTTGTGTCGCACGACTGGTGGTTATACCTAATTGTAAAAGGTGCTGGTGGCATTTTTTATTACGACCCAAAACCGTCATTACTGTACCGTCAGCATACAAATGCACTTATTGGTGCAAACTCATCTTTTGGAGCCAGAGTTGAACGAATTTTTTATGTAGTTAATGGGCGCTTCAAAAATTGGAATAATATTAATTACACTGCACTTTGCAATGTTCGCCAATTATTAACCAAAGACACCCAAGATATTTTAGAAATATTTGGTCGGTTTCGTGGAGCACGTTTTAAAGATAGAGTTCGCCTATTAGAAGTATGTGGCCTTTATCGTCAAACTTGGCAGGGGACCTTATCTCTATGGCTGGCAACAATCATTAATAAAATTTAATCAATTAAGCCTACCAATTTTTGATCGAATTTTGCGAGCTAAACTGACTATTGGAAACAATCCTTTATATAAATAAGGTCGCTTATGAATAGCACGTTTCATATCAGAAAATATTAAATTTGAATGATAATGGAACACCGTAACTAGGTCTTTTAAAAACGTCCGATGAGCTAAACTCTCTTCATGAGGCAAGCCAATTTGTGTGAATGTTGTAAATCTTCGCATTCCTTTTTTTGCATTTAGAGTTGCTTCTAAAAATCCATGACCAAACCAACGATCAGGTTCAAGATGGCAGCCCTCAGCCCATTCATTCCAAGCATTGATAAAGACCAACTGTTCACCATTTTGTTTTTGTTTCGCCAGATCTATAGTTGAAGACAACCAGTACTCATAATTATCGGGATGCCCATTCAATACTACTAACGCACGTTCTTTCGTTCTAGCTGTATTGTCCCAAGATGGAAAAACTGTTTTGAATACTCTCTGATTAGTACAGTTGCGATTCATATAGAATTCAGCAACTTGAGCATATTGATATATGCCACCTTTGTGAGCTTCATAAAAATTCATTTGATTACTACAGTTTTCAACTTTTATGTTGTGAGGTGGAAATTCAACACCACTGTCAAATCCATACTGAGCATAATCTTCGTTACCATGTGTCAATGCTGCGCAAATGTGAAGCTCACCCAATCCAACATATCTACAGTAGTCTCGCCAAACAGTGAGGGTCTTTTTTGCATCAGGTAAATGTTGAGGGAAGTAAACAATAATATATAAGCAACTATCAACCCGAATGTAACGTTTGTCTTCAAAAAAAGGAATCAGAGATTTGATGAAATTCAAATCATCATCGGGCAAATATTTTTGCGCTATCAATACTTCTTGCTCAGCGCCGTCCCAACGTCTAGTCCAATTTTCGTTTGCCCAGCATAAGCAAAATGGCATATCAGAATGGCTATCAAGGAGCATATCATCTAGTGGTAAATTTAAGATGCGTGTACCTGAAAACCAATAATAATGATAACAAAACCCATCTATTCCATATTGTTTAGCTAAATTTATTTGATCCTGTCTCGTTTCTCGCAAACGCAAATCATAAAAGCCCAAGTCACTTGGTAGATGTGGTTGGTAATGTCCTTCAAATAACGGTTTTGCTTTTGTGACATTCGTCCATTCAGTAAACCCTTTTCCCCACCATAAATCATTTTGAGGTACTGGATGATATTGAGTTAAATAAAAAGCTATCAACCGAGGTGAAGTGATATTTACATTCTTATTTGATACAGTCATTGTATTTTCTTAATAAACTTCTAATTTTCTAAAGAGTTGAAGTAGGTTTCTAACTCCTAAGCGATTTTTTGAATAGGTCACTTCAGGAAAAATAAAATAGATGCTAAAACCATACTCGCCCAGATGAAACACTCTGGAAAATGGCTTACCTGATACTTAAGGTTATTAGCTCACCTCCTCAAACGCAACGCTAATCTGCACCGCTTATAGCGTTTTTTATATACCGCAAAGGTTTTGTAATCAACCAGCTAGTTGAGCTATAAAGCAACTCTAATGACTGACTTAATCTATCAACATCAGCCTCACGTTCTGCTAATGACTGACTTAGTCTAGCAACATCAGCTTCATGCTCTGCTAATGACTGCTTAAACTCATCAACTAAAACTAATATTGTTCTTAACCGACCAAGCTCCTCAGACCACTTAGCTATATTGGTTTGAAGCTCTAGATCAGTTAGCGATGTCTTGCTATATACCACATCAAGAAGAATTGCATATACTTCACGAACAATTTGGGGGCACATGTCATCAATCAGCAAAGCATTCAAGTCATAGCATGTATGCCGTAAGTTTTTGTCGATAAATTCATATTGATACTCTTCTAATTGTTCTGGATCAATCTCAAACTTTAAACCTTGAGCAATGCGCTTAATTTCCAACTCTGGTGACTGCATCAAACAGTCATAATCGACAAGTACTCTATTGGCACCATTTGTACCTGAAAGACTTGTTATGACATGGCCCAGCCAAAGAAGATAACTATAAGTAGCACTTAAGCCATCGCGCCTAGCTAGTGAATTTACTACACTTAATGGATGGCGAATAGCAAGTACATAACTTATATTAAATTGACAGTGTGCAAACACTCTTTGCCAGAAAGGTAGCAGTCTTGCCATGCGTGGATCTTTGAAGCCGAAAACGGAAGCATTCTCTAATTTTCTATGCAACAATCCAACGGCCCCAATGAAGTAGCCCTTGTTATAGAGGACATCAACATCATTCAAATTAATGGGAGCTAAGCCGTCCCAATCGCTCCCAATCGCCAGCAGCATTTGATGATTAAATGCATTAAGTTCTGCATCTTCCCAGAATCCTTTTTCATTGTTATGGTCTAGTGCTGGTATCAAATTTGTGCCTAGATCTACTCCCATCACCTTTAAACCTCGAGTAATGGTGCTAGTGCCAGAGCGATGAGCGCCTAAAACAACTACTAACCGTTTTGCGCGATTGATTAGTAAATGGGTAGTTCGATCTTTTCGAACAAAACCACTGTGAATTTCTGCAATATTGAGCCAGTCATTAAGCATTGGTCTCAAGACTACTGAACTAGTTAGGCTTTGAGCCCGTTCCAGTGCCTTATTCTTTTCCTGAGACCACTGGCTTTCTTCCCAATTAAGTGTTTCTTTGATTAGTCTAACCGCATCATCTTCACTCTCGTACATTACACCCGCACCAGCAAGATGTAATTGAGCGCCTTCGCTTGCTCGATTAATTACATAGCATCCAGCACCCAATGCCTCTGAGACGGAAATTGGCATGGAGTACTCTTCGCTTGGCTTAACTGTGTAAAGGTAAATACCTGCCTTTTGAATAAGTTTTGAAACCTCTTCATATGAAATATCAATGAACAGTTCTACAGGCTCACCAAGTTTTTTATTATATTCCAGAAGCTCGTCAGGGCAGGTGAGCTCAATCGTGGTGCCCGCAGCAAGTACAAATCGATGATCGGGACATCTGGCAGCTACTCGTATAAAGAAATCAAGTTCTTTAACTGTTCTTGCTGGTGCCACTCGAACAACAAGCTTTGGGTCTTTTACATTATCTGAGTGATATAACACAGGGTCATAACACGCATCTATAGGTAAAACTTTTGTATATTTAATGGGGAGTTTATTTTCATATCTGCTATACATATACACCCCCTGCACCACAGGATCAGACTGCAACTCATCATTAACTTTTTGAGAGAAATCATATGGATGATGACCTCGAACAGTCAAAGGTAAGCCTGCCTGTGCAACGACATCTCGAAAGCGTTTCACCATATGCGTCCAATGCGTATGTACAAGATGTGGCTTCACAGACTCTATAGCCTTTTCAAAAGTACCATTGTGTACAGGAATATCAGTAGCATATGGTATTAAGGGTTGCTTTGAAGACCAAACCTCAACGTGTACTCCAAAACGACGCATAGCTTCTATTTCTGTATGGATATAAGTCTGTGTTAAGTGAGGAAATGACTCCACCGCATAAAGTACACGAAGATCTAGCCCAGGCAAATCACACATTCAATTTCTCCAACAAAAAAATATTAATAAACAATCTATTTAAACCATGATGAAAGTAATCGACGAGCCCAATTACCGCTCGATCTACTTCTGCAAGCCTGAGTTTCATATACTGTCTGATTCGAAATTTGCTTAGATGCGGTAATTTTGTCACCAAACAAACTCTTATGACGCACCCATGGGTCCGATTTATCCCAGTCACCAGATATTGTTACTTGTTTTAGTCTACTTTTCTCTGGAAAATAAAGATTATCAGCAGTAAAGTTGACCCTGTCTTTTGACCACCCACGCTCTTTTACCGCGTTTAATGAAAATACTCTTGTACCATACTTGGCAATTGCATGCTCCCTACTTAGGCAGATGTAATGCCGCATAATGAAGCTTGTAGGGAATAAGTTGAGCCCTGGAAAACTAACACAATGACCTGCAGAATTTACAATATCAACTGGCTCTGGCATTTTTTTCCAAGCATTAAGGCGCCTTAACGGGTATGGCTCGAAAAAATAATAATATTGCATTTGTGCAACGTAGTCTTTGTTCTCATATGCTTCTGTATTACTCGTTGGCATAAACACAAATTCATCAAAATTAATTGCATTAAACCCTTGCTTATCTGCTTCTTCAATTCCTTCTAGTAGTGTGTTATACGGTTTAGGAGCTTCTCGAATTTCGTCAGCATCGTAATGAATGAACCAATCAGCATCAATTTCTCTTGTGAGCATTTCTTTTAACTTTAAAATCCTAGGGAGGTCAAAGCAGCCTTCATAAGGTAAGTTAACTATTCGACTCACACCTCGACCAATATAAGATTGAGCGATAGCTAAAGAACTGTCGGTTGAGTCATTATCAATAATGCAGGTTTCAATTCCTTGGTGGTATAAATGATTTAAGCAACGCTCAAGAAATAATGCTTCATTTCTTATTGCCAGCAACGCAACTACACGCATAAAAGGGACTCCTGCTGTTGAATCTTTATGCCCAAATCAACCATACCTCTCAAACCGCCAGCATTGTCGTTAATCACTTCAAATGATAATAGCGCTGCCTGCTTATCTATAACGTAGAAATTCTGGTCAATTAAACCATCCTCTAACCGAACTGATACAAAATATCTATTTGCAGAGAAATTCGCAGATAATTCGCAATGAACTCGATAGTTATGAATCTCATTAATTGGCTCATTTTTATTAATTAAATACTGTTGCCCACCAATCGGTATTTTCTTTACACTTTCTACCAATACAGTAATTGATGGGCATTTGACTGTGTCGAAGAATTCTACTTCTATCCAAAAAGACAACGCCTGACCTTTAGTTACTTGGCAGAGTCTTCCTCCAGTAGTAAATTGTGCATCGACGACTCTTCCCTCACTTGTCCCATAAGCAAAGCCATTATTTAAAGAAGGTTTTTTTTTGATTTGTTGTTTAGATTCATTTAAACTTGATTGGCTATCCCGTAAGTCCATGATGTAAATATTAGTCACATCTTCAGCAGATCCAGATGCATGTACGCTACCATTTTTAAGATAGATGACTTGACTACAGAACATCTTAAGTAAGTTCAAATCATGCGATACAAACAGCAATGTAGTTCCAGAGTTGGTCAAATCATTTAATCGTTCCATACATTTAAATTGAAATGCTGCATCACCAACGGCGAGAGCTTCATCTACAATTAAAATGTCAGGTTGAACATTAACAGATACAGAAAAAGCAAGACGAACAACCATACCGCTTGAGTAGGTTTTAACTGGTTGATCAATAAAGTCGCCTATATCCGCAAACTGCTCTATATCAGAGAATCGTTGAGCTAGCTCTTTACTACTAAGCCCAAGAATTGCAGCATACATATAAACATTTTCGCGCCCAGTAAATTCTGGATTAAAACCACTTCCAAGTTCTAATAATGCAGCAATTCTACCGTTTACTTCCACACTTCCATTGGTAGGATTAAGTGTGCCTGCAATCATCTGTAACAAAGTTGACTTACCACTGCCATTAAGCCCAATAATCCCAATAGTTTCACCTTTTTTCACTTCAAATGAAACGTCTTTAAGCGCCCAAAACTCACGGCAATATTGCTTATTAGGTTTACCTATTATCTTCCTGATTCTAGGCATAACAAAATGCTTGAGCCTATCACGTGGGTTTTCGTAAATTTGGTAACACTTGCAAAGATTTTGAACGCTAATTGCTACATCTGTCATGGCTGCATTCCATTATCTTGTAGCTGCATTTCGACTTCAAAATCCTGTATTAAGCGAGTTTTGTCTAGGATGCCTATGCTGATTATTTTACTAACAACTTCTTGCACACACACATCCAATGACACCGCTCCTGTATTTAAAACCAACTCCGCGTTCTCTGGTTTTTCATAGGGAGATGAGATTCCTGTAAATTCGGCAATTTCTCCAGCACGGGCTTTTTTATACAAGCCTTTCACATCGCGTGTTTCACAAATTTCAATTGGTGTGTCACAACAAACCTCAACAAAGTCATTCTGATAAACCATACCACGCACACGGTTGCGGTCTGCACGATATGGTGAGATAAAGGCGGTTAAAACAATGACCCCCGCCTCCATAAAGAGCTTGGCAACTTCACCAATGCGCCGTATGTTTTCTTGGTGGCCTTTATCTGAAAAACCTAAGTCACCACAAAGCCCGTGTCGCACGTTATCTCCATCTAATACAAAAGTTCGGCGCCCTTGCTGATGTAGGGACTCCTCAACTGCATGTGCAAGTGTAGATTTACCCGAACCTGATAAGCCAGTAAACCAGATAATTGCACCACGATGACCATTTTGCTCTTCACGACGCACACGGGTAACAGTGGCGTTATGCCAAACCACATTGGTTGAAACTTGATCATTTAGATTAGAGGACATCCGCAAACCCTTTTCTGGTTTTTTGGAATAAAGCATAACCAGCCCAAGCAACTACGATAGCGGCAACGGTATAAATACCCAACCCTATCAAATTTGGCAAATGTCCCCATATCAGCACTTCGCGCGCTTGCTCGATAATAAAGGTAAGTGGGTTAGCCATGATGAAAGGACGAAATCTCTCTGGTACTGCAGTCACGGAGTAAAACACTGGAGCTAAAAACATCATAACCGTAGTGGCCATACCAATGACTTGACCAATATCACGCAGAAAGACGCCCAACGCTGCCAACATCCACGCAAAGCCAAGGGTAAGAATAATAAATGGCAATAATACTAATGGTATAAAAACTAATGTCCAGTGCAAAAATCCATTCAATATAACAAATGCCATGATTAATACGCATAGACTGACTATGCTATGAAACAGTGCAGCGGACATAGTGATAACGGGCAAAATTTCAAGCGGGAACACTACTTTTTTAACGTAGTTAACATTTGAAAGAATTAAACGAGGCGCTCCATTAACTATATCGGCAAATAACCCATGTACTATCAAACCTACAAAAAGTGTGATGGCAAATAACGGCTTACTTTCCTCACCAACACCTAAACGCGCCCTGAACACTACAGAGAACACAAAGGTATATATCACCAGCATAAACACTGGATTAAAGAACGACCAAGCCAAGCCCATAACCGAGCCTTTATAGCGACCAACCACTTCACGCTTAGTCATTTGTATAATAAGCTGACGATTACGCCACAGGCTTTTAGCTAAAGCCACAAGCGATGTTGGTTGGGCGGCATGCGGATTAGTTGTTGTAGATACAAGGCTCATGCAGACTCTTTAAAATGACTAAGGTTTAGTTTACTAGTCTTTATAACAAGACCATAGGAACTAGTACCCAAACGATTATTTTAACCTAATCACAATAAACCTTAAAAAAATCACAGACCAATAATCACAATTTCTTTTCGTAGACTCCGTTAGCAACCAACTAACATTCATCAAACTGTCACTTTTATGTCACATTAGTCAGTCACCATTCTTACTCAAAATAAGACGAATAAGAGGTCTAAATGAGTATCGTGAATGATGAAAGATGGATGACAGCGTTAGGCGCCACATCTAATGAAACCGCATGCCTACATCTGCATGACATCATTCAAGGTAAGCAACTCACTGCTGTTTTTCAACCAATCCTCGATATGCAACAAAGCAATTTCATTGGCTACGAGGGCTTAATCAGAGGGCCAATTAACAGTGTGCTTCACTCACCCCTAGGCTTGTTTGCAATGGCAAGAAAATGTGACTTAGTGGCAGAGCTGGAATATCTTTCTCGTCGTACTGTGCTTGAATCATTTGCTAGGCTCAAACTCCCAGGAAAAATATTTCTTAATATCAGCCCTGACATCTTATTACAACGGTGTTCAACTTCAGGCGAAACGCTTAAATATATAGAAGCACTGGGCCTACAGCCCAACCAAGTCATTATTGAATTAACAGAAAATGCGCAAACACTTGACTACCAACTCATGCGTGATGCAACCCATCACTATAGAAACATGGGCTTTGAGATTGCCATTGATGACTTAGGTGAAGGCTTTTCTAGCTTGCGTTTATGGTCGGAGATTCGCCCTGATTACGTAAAAATTGATAAACACTTTACACAAAATATTCATTTAGATCCTGTAAAGCTGCAGTTTGTACGCTCTATACAAGAAATAGCGGCTAAAGCTAGCGCGAAAGTCATCGCCGAGGGAATAGAAGCCCATGAACAACTAATGGCGATTAGAGACTTAGGCATCGCCTACAGCCAAGGCTATCACATTGCCAGACCACATGCTGAGCCCTTACATCAGGCCTCATCTGAAATCACTGCCCCACTCGTTAGATTTGAAATCGAGCGTGAGAATCTATTACAAAATAGAGCCACTGTCGAAAAACTACTGAAACACTTTGCACCTGTTAGCCCCACATGCCATAACCAAGATGTGTTTAAAATGTTTGACGAAAACACAGAGCTTTATTCCATCCCAGTAGTGCTAGATGGCAAGCCTGTTGGGCTCATTAGTCGCTCAGTCATGATTAACGATTATGCACGCCCTTATCGTAAGGAACTTTATGGGCAACGCTCATGTGAAATGATGATGGATAAATCAGCACTCATCGTAGACAAAGATACCAGTCTCAAAGACCTCAGCAATTTAATATTACAAAGTAAACCGCACCATCTCTCTGCTGGGTTCATCATTACAGAAAACACCCAATATATCGGCATGGCAAGCGGTCATGACTTGCTTAGACTGATTACCAAAATGCAGATTGATACTGCTCGATATGCCAACCCACTCACTTTATTGCCTGGCAATGTGCCAATTAGTGAGCAAATCGATAGTCTGCTGCAATCTGGCACTCAGTTTGTAGCGTGTTACTGCGACTTGGATCATTTCAAGCCTTTTAATGATGTGTATGGCTATAAAAAAGGCGATGAAGTCATCCAAAAAACAGGTCAACTACTTACTGAAATTTGCGGCCCGTACGACTTTGTTGGACATATTGGTGGTGATGACTTTATCGTACTTTTTCAAAGCAAAAACTGGGAAAGTCGCTGCAATACATTGCTCTCTAATATTGCCCAAACATTTCCATCGTTTTACTCAGCACAAGATCTACGCAATGGCGGCATTACCACGCAAGACCGACAAGGTGAACAACGCTTTCATCCATTCATCAGCCTCTCTATTGGCGCACTCATTGTGGATTCCACCATTTATCAATCGCACCACCAAGTTTCAACTGCTTGTGTTCATGCAAAAAAACAAGCTAAGGCAATTGCAGGCAATTGCCTTTTTATAGAGCGTCGCAACCCTCAAGAGTAAAGGTAGAAACAATAGAACAACAACAAAGTCATAAAAATTAGCAACTTAAATAAAGGGCTAAGCGTTCAACACCCATAATATCTATTCAATATTTTTATCCAGATAATAAAACCACATAATAAAAAAGGGTTGTAATGAAAAAAAATATCACATTAACGCAAAGTGAACGTGAGATTAACGAATCAGTTTCTATCGTTTTAAAAACTAATTTAGAAGGAAAAGTAACTTACATTAACCGCGACTTTACAGAAGTAAGCGGTTTTACTGAGCAGGATTTGATCTTTAAAAAACAGAATCTTATCCATCACCCAGATATGCCATCAGAAGTACTGACAGACATATGGAAGACACTACAAGCAAAGAAACCTTGGATTGGTGTAGAACTAAGGCTCTGTAAAAATGGTGACCATTTTTGGGTTTACTCTTGCGTCACAGCGATACGTGAAAATGGCGTAGTGATTGGTTATATTTCCGTTAGCAAAAAAGCAAGCCAAGAACAGATTGAAAAAGCCCGCGCGCATTACCGCGCAATCAAGCATGAAGAACGCTGGTATACCGCAATATTTAGAAGAATTAAAGAATTTAGCAACCGCATCACAATCAGCAATAAAATTGCATGCATTTTTATCATGGTCGCGTTAACGACTTCAATGCTTGGCTTTAGCGGGATATCGGGCATTAAGGAAAGTAACAATGGGTTAGAAAATGTTTACAAAAACAGAGTCTTGCCATTGCAACAGTTAAAAATCATCAATGACATGTACAGTACTAATATCGTCAGCACTGCTCAAAAACTACAAAGAGGAATCATTGCCTCTAGCGACGCGGCGGCTAATGTTGATGAGGCTTTGCTGGTATTAGATAAGCAGTGGAAAGACTATTTAGCGAGCCCTCATGAAGAAGCGGAGTCGCAATTAGCAAACGATATTCAGCCTTTATTTGAAACAGCCTTAGAGGCTGCTGTTTTGCTGCAAGGGATTATTCGTAGTGATGATATTGAACGGCTCATGACCTTTAATACTTCAGATGTTTACAAAGCGATCGACCCACTGACAGAAAGCCTCAACCAGTTGATTAATCTGCATTACGCTGGTGTTGCCACTGAATATGAAACCACTCAACTTAACTATATTAAACATAAAGATTACGCAATTGCATTTATTGTTGTCGCGCTGATGATATGCGGGCTACTTGGCTTTAACCTTAACCGATCTATCATTCCACGCTTACGTGCTATCGGCAGCAATTTGCGAGAAAGTGCTGAGGAAATGAATAACAAACTCGTGCCTAGATCAGAACACCGCGATGAATTAACCGATGTCGTCGATGCCTATCATGCACTCAAAACGAGGCTTGATTTTGACCACAAAGAAACCCTAAGCAATATACAAAGAATTAAAGCCACGTTAGATCAGGCATCCATCGCCGTCACATTATCGAATAAAGATAATCAGCTCATCTATATGAATAATGCCGCAAAAACACTCTTTGATAAGATGAGTGCAGGCATCAGCAAACATCATCCAGATTTCACATCAGCCACGATGATGGGCGAACGCCTAGACCAATATTTGGAAAGCGAGGCTGATTGCGCGCAATTTAACGGTGAAATTAATACACAAAAGATCATAAATACAACGATGGCAGACCACCATCTACAGTTAGTGATTAATAACGTATATGATGAAACAGACGGTTACGCATTAGGAAGAATGACACAATGGAGCGATCGCACTGCTGAAGTGATTGCTGAAAAAAATGTAGCTGAGCTTATCCAGCAAGCTGTCGCAGGTAATCTCAACAAACGCATCGACACCAACACATTGCCAACGGGTGTTATTAGAGACATCAGTAGCGGCATTAATGAGCTATTAGATGCCATCATCACGCCGCTCACTATGGCTGCAAATTATGTGGATAGTCTATCAAAAGGCATCATTCCAGGCGAAATTACCGATGGCTACCACGGTGACTTTAATATCATTAAAAATAATCTAAATGCCTGTGGCCTTGCCATTAAAGCACTGGTTGCTGATGCAAATTTATTAGCAAACAGTGCAGAAGCTGGTGCGCTAACAACACGTGCCGATAGCGCTAAACATCTTGGTGAATATCGTAAAGTGATTGAAGGTCTTAATGCAACACTAGACGCGATTGTGACGCCGCTTAATATAGCTGCCAGCAATTTAGACTTCATTGCCCGTGGTGAAATTCCAGAAAAAATCACTGCAAACTTCAACGGCGACTTTAATCACATTAAAGACAACCTCAACACATGCATCACTGCGATTAATGCATTGGTGAGTGATGTAAAGATTCTATCAAATGCAGCGCATGACGGTAGAGTTTCAGTGCGTGTTGATGCAAATACGCATTCAGGAGATTTTAGAAAGATAGTAGAAGGTGTTAACGAAACATTAGAAATGATCGTAGGCCCTATCGCCACTGTGAAAGCATCAGTAGAAACTATTAACACTGCCGCCGAAGAAATCACATCTGGTAATAACAACCTCTCCGCGCGAACAGAAAAGCAAGCCGCAAGCTTAGAAGAAACTGCGGCTAGTATGGAAGAGCTGGCCTCTATCGTTAAACAAAATGCAGATAACGCAAAACGCGCCAATCAATTAGCACTCAAAGCTTCAGGGGTTGCCATCAAAGGTGGTGCTGTCGTTTCAGATGCGGTAGTGACCATGACCGCCATTAACCAAAGTGCACGAAAAATTGAAGATATTATCAGCGTGATTGATAGCATTGCGTTCCAGACCAACATTCTCGCGCTCAATGCTGCGGTTGAAGCGGCAAGAGCTGGTGAACAAGGTCGTGGCTTTGCAGTAGTTGCAGGTGAAGTAAGAAGCCTAGCACAACGCTCAGCGAGCGCCGCTAAAGAAATCAAAGACCTGATTAATGACTCTGTAAGCAAAACCTACGAAGGAACAAAACAAGTTGAAAATGCTGGCAAAACCATGGAAGAGGTCGTCTCTTCAGTTAAACAGGTGGCAGACATCATTAGTGAAATAGCCGCCGCATCTACAGAACAAAGCGCAGGGATAAATCAAGTCAACGCAGCCATGACTAGTATGGATGAAGCAACTCAACAAAACGCTTCACTTGTAGAAGAAGCCACCGCAGCTGCACAATCGCTATTAGAACAAGCCAGCGCCTTAGCCGATGCAGTCAGCGTATTTAAGCTAGATGGACAATTGATAGATAGGCAACATTTAACGCATCCTGACAACGTGGTTAAAATGCGCCCGATTCCAAAACCACCCCTTGGCAACACTAAAAAGCTAGGCATTAAAGTAAGCGTGGCTGATTACAGCAATGGGCATTGGGATAGCTTTTAATTAATAAATAGATATGCACTAGTGCAACTGATAAGTTGTACTAGTTCAGTTTAAGGAATGGCAGCTTTAAAACTGCCATTCCCCTACTACCTCTTGTCGCAATTACTTGCCACAAACTCATACTCACCAAGATTTATTAAACTTCGGGTTCAGTCTCATTAACTAACGCCTCTGGCATTAAATCTCTTGGTGGAAATATAAACTCAGCAGGATGCTGATTGAGTCGACTGCCTAAATTACGTAACAGTAAGCGCCAACCATTAAAGCGTACTTTTCTGGACTTCATTGCCACATAAAGCGCCAAGCCAAAACTCACCATCAAATTACCTAACCCAATTAACGCAAGCCCTAACGCTGCATAAGCAACCATTTGCCAAGTCAGCATAAACTCCAAACCAAAACTGGCAAAACCCACAAAGGCAGATGAAAATGCAATATGCCGAATATCAATTGGCAGACCAAGCAATAACCCAAAAGCGCCCATACCTCCTAATAAACAACCAAAATAGAAGTTACCTGCAAGCGCCCCTAAATTATGCTCTACGTAATGCGCAACTCGCGCTAAGCGTTCCACACCCAAAAGTCGTTGCAACCACTTAATCGCTTTTAATCGCTGTGGAATCTTGTTATAAACCGCCAAATTATCGTGATAGCCAGCAATCAAGCCCGATAAAAACAAACAAACACCTGCAATAGCTGCATAAAAAAATGCACCACTAGTAAAAGGATGAATCTCGCTTAATAGTTTATGTGCTTTTTCTGGCGTTACAAAATGATGCCCAGACAAATAAAGTACTGCCCAAGATAGCAGCATCGCTACTGGAATCGCTACCACTACATTACCAAAAATTGCTACGGCTTGGCTGCGCATGGTATTCGTCACTGTGGTCACTAAATTATGCATATCTTTGGTTTTACCATCCGATGCATTATCAATCGTGGCAGCAATCGCCGCAGCCGTCATCGCTGGCTGCTTAGTCGCTACCGTAAAATGCAATATATGGATCAACATAAAACCGATACCGTAATTCAAACTAAAGAAAATAGCCTCAGCTAGCGGCGCAAAATGTTGTTTAGCCAACACAATTTTAAACATAGCCATGAGCGCAATGATTACGCCTGCCCCCATCGCTGAGCGCATCAGCGCAAAGTACTCACTGCGATTCTCCGTAATGTAATGCTCACCAGCACGGCTTGCGTTTTCAGTCACACGCACCGCCATTACTTCCATGCTCTCCTGCCAATACTCATGCAGGTCATTCTTATGACATTCGCTGTAAACCAAGTCTTTAAACAACTTCACAATCACTGCATCAGCCGATTGGCCATGCTGAAAGCAATGCAAAATACTGAGCAGCTCTTCTAATCGCTCAATCTGCCTTAGTATCCGCTGCAACAACTGCGTTAGATGAATACTAGTCCCAGTGAGAGCGCTATTCCTTCTAACTTTTGCAACAATCGCCTTACACTGATCGAGCATCACTAAAATATGCTTAATATCAGTATGCGCATTGTCTACATCCTGCGCGCCCATGAATTCGGCCAATTCAGCTTGCTGCATAATAAATGGTGAACTATGTTGCTCTAGCTCAGGATAATTGCGCAATAACTCTGGCTCTAATCCAAGTGCAGCGGTTCGATATGAAAGCACTTGTGACGCCGCGAACAAATTTTGCTGACAAGATAAAATCAACTCTTTGTCTGCCAAATCAAACCGCATCACTTTAATCAACTGCGACCATACATCATCTGGCACAGTATTCACCCATAACTCATCAGTCGTCTTTGTGAAGAAAATTGCAAACAAATCAACGAGATAATCACCATCTATCGCTTCTGGCAGAATTTTATGGGCGATTCTTCTGCGCATCTCGGCAAAAAAACCAGTAAATACTGAGTGTCGTGCAATTAAAAAAAGTGAGAGCGGGTTATAAGCGCTTAATAACAATAAAATGGCACTTCTAAGCTGACGCGCTCTTTCAGCATCTGTACTCAGTAAGTAACAAAGTGCCTGTATTGATTTAATCGCAGAATCTGTTTGCTCAGGCTTTGCTGGGCGAACCTGAGCTACCAAGTCTGCAATTAACCTCGGCGCATCATCATGATGCGCATACTGCTCAAACACCTGCTCCATCAAGTTAGTATGGCTATTCACTTTATTATTCATATTGAAATTCCATTTTAAAACAAGGCAACTCTGCCCGATTGCAAAGCTACTGATGAGGTTATCTTAAGATTTACGCTTGTACTGGGATAACTAAATATACAAGGGTAACTAATTTTATATTGATACAGCAGTATTGTTGAATCAATATAAGAACGTGAATTTACAATAAAAACGCCTACCAAAAATGGCAGGCGTATTGAAAACATCAAATAAAAGCGTTTAATAAATTAAGCGTTTTTAGGTGTTTTAAGTGAATCTGTTAAATGAGGATTCAATGTCTGTAACATTTGTGCAAACACTTTTGGGTTAGCTGCCACAATGTTGCCCGTTTCTATCCAGCTCTCGTTACCCTCAAAGTCTCCAACGATGCCACCAGCCTCTTGCACAATGAGGCCACCCGCAGCAATATCCCAAGCTGATAAGTTAATTTCAAAGAAACCATCCACCCAACCTACAGCAACATAAGCTAAATCCAACGCAGCAGATCCTGGACGACGGATGCCTGTCGTTTTCTTAATCATGTCTTTTAACATACCCAAGTAAGTATCTAAGTGAGTAAAGTCACGGAATGGAAAACCAGTCGCAATTAGTGAATCCTGCAATTTACTCCGGTTAGTCACACGAATACGCTTATCATTTAAAAATGCACCGCGACCTTTGGTTGCGGTAAACAAATCATTATGAACTGGATCGTAAATTACCGCCTGAGTAAGCACTCCCTTTTGCTGCAAAGCAATAGAAATGCAGTATTGCGGGAAACCATGTAAAAAATTGGTCGTACCATCTAATGGGTCAATAATCCAAATATTATCGGCTTCATGGTTATCATGACCACTTTCCTCGCCCCAAAAACCATGGTCAGGATACGCATCTTTTAATACATCAATAATCGCCTGCTCGGCTGATCTGTCCACTTCACTAACAAAATCATTATAGTTTTTAGTTTGAACACTGATAGAACCTACATCTTGCGAGGCTCGGTTAATGATACGTCCCGCTTCACGAGCGGCTTTTACTGCGATAGATAGCATTGGATGCATGACTAGATTTTCTAAAAGAGCTGATAAAATGCTATTTTAGCTTTTATCGACCTTAATACCAAATTCTTATATCAAATTAAGGTTCGCTAAGTGAATAATTTTTAACAAATTAGGCCAGCCAAGTGGATAAACAAAATATTTTCAATCACATTCGTGTCGTTTTATGCCAAACCAGTCATCCTGGCAACATTGGCTCTACGGCTCGCGCCATGAAAACCATGGGCTTAAACCATTTATATTTGGTGAATCCATTACATTTCCCAGATCCGCAGGCAACTTCACTTGCCACTGGCGCTGCTGACCTACTAGAAACTGCAACAGTTTGCACTAGCCTGCAAGAGGCCCTCACCGGCTGTGTATTAGCCATCGGCATGAGCGCACGTAAAAGACAAATTTCACATGAACTAGTGAACGTGCGTGAAGCCGCAGAGCGTGCAGTCTCTATCGCACAAAATCAACCTATTGCCCTTGTATTTGGCACAGAAATGAGTGGACTTTCAAACGCAGAGCTAGATTGCTGCCAACTACTCGCGATGATTCCGGCAAACCCAGAATACTCTTCACTCAACCTTGCAGCAGCAGTACAAGTCATGACATATGAAATCCGCATGGCTATATTAGATGGCAAACTGGAGGTACCAACAAACCAACCAGAACTCGCCACCAACGAAGCACTCGAAGGCTTTTATGCACATTTAGAAGACACCCTGATTAAAATCGGCTATCTCAACCCAACCGCCCCCAAAAAACTCAGTGAGCGCATACGTCGCATTTATGCTCGCGCCAAATTAGAAAAAGAAGAGGTCAATCTATTGAGAGGGATCTTAACTTTATCAATCACACCAAAAAAACATGATAAGTATTAAAGCACTCACTTACTAGAATAAAAAGGTATATATTTACATATCATAACAATAGTCTCCAGCCATTAAATCGTTGAAGTATTTGAAAAGTAAAATATGTGCCTTTCAGTTCGTCATTGGGAAAATGTATAAAAAATCTAATCACAATTTAAATAAGGTCACACAAAATATTATTAGCCCTGCTGACTATATACAACGAGGCTTCACGCTCATCGAATTAGTTGTGGTAATTGTCATATTAGGGATACTCGCCTCTACAGCATTACCTAAGTTCATCAATCTAGGTAGAGAGGCAAGAGTTGCCGCCATACAAAGTCTGGCAGGGTCAGTACGAAGCTCAATGCACCTTGTAGAAGGTCAAGTGATGATAAAAGGGATGGGCTCAGCTGGTCAGCAACCCAACATCACTTGGATCCAGCTGGCGGATGGCACCAATGTTAGAGTTTGGAGTGGCTATCCGGACCGCTGGTGCGATGGCATAGGCGTATTGCAACAAGGTTTTATCGTCCCAACCGCTGGATGCTATCTAAGTAATGCTGCCATTGAAAATAACGGTCTGACTTTTTACGGGTTTGGCAACTCCACCATTCCTACTGGCGATGCTGGCTGGAGAATAGAATCCGCAAGCACACCTAACCAATGTGCAGTCCAATATCGTTACAACGGCAGTGGTACGCCTGTTGTTACAGCACACACCAGTGGTTGCTGAAAAAACAAACTCACTCCACCGCTTAATTAACACTAACCAATTGTTCTATCTATCTTAATAGAACTTTTCCTCATCAATATTTTCTTATCAAAATAGTACTATCAAGCTTTATCCATCTTTTGGAGACTCACTGATGCGCACACTGACACTTGGCCTTGGGCTCATGCTCAGCATTAGTTTTATTTTTACTAACATCACTGCATTCGCAACACCGCCAGATGGTTTGGTATATGCACTCAAATCTAGCGTTGTAAAAATTCGCGTCATACTCCCTAACGGCCACTATGGTGTTGGTTCTGGCGTAGTAGTCGCTGAAGACCAAGTTGTCACTAATTGCCATGTCGTCGCTAATGCACATGCCATTAATGTGATTAAATTTGGTGAAAGTCATCGTGCAACAAGCCTAAAAGCAGACTGGGAGCACGACCTTTGTATTGTCGGCTTTGATGGATTAAACACAACGGTTGCAACGTTAGGTGAAAGTACCAGCTTACAATATGAACAATCCGTTTTCACCATCAGCTTTCCTAACAACTCCCCTAGGCCACTCACCACTTATGGCGCAGTAAAGGCGCTATACCCAATGGATGACAGCGTAATTATCCGCACTACTAATGACTTTAGATTGGGCGCTAGTGGCGGTGCTATGTTTAGTGATGATGGCAAACTAGTAGGCATCATCACCCTCAAAAGCCCTGGGCGAAACGCGTTTTACTACAACATGCCTGTTGAATGGATTAAAAATCTGTTAAAACAACCAGAGATTGCCATTAACACTAAGGGTGAATTACCTTTCTGGGATGCCCCAGAAGAAAAACGCCCTTACTTCATGCGTGTGATTCAACCATATCAAACTAAAAACTGGGAAATGCTCAAAAAACTTGCTACCGAATGGTTACTATTAGAACCAAAAACAAGCGAAGCACTTAATTACTTAGCTATTGCTGAATACAACCTTAAAGAAACTAAAAATGCTCAGCAGCATTTCGGCCAAATTTATGCTCAAAACAAACATCACGCCAATGCTTTATTACATTTGGGAATGATTGCAGCAGAATCTGGCAATAAAGATGAGGCCATCAAAACAGCGACACTTCTTGATCAGTTAGACAAAGACGCAGCAAACCAATTGAACGAGAAACTAGGCATTGCAACAGGCAACGACTGCGAAATAAGTCAATGTTAACTATATTCACCATGCAAGTAAGAATAGTCAGTTAAGCGATGTCGCACATTCATATGTTAATCATGCATTAATGAAAAGTGCGCTGACACCAGAGCCCTAGTAAATTAGTCAACCATTGTTGATTTATGGCATAATTACGCACTATTTAAAACCATTGCCAAACCACATGTTTGACCACATCAAAGAAGATATTTCTATCGTTTTCGAGCGCGACCCTGCTGCTCGCACACACTGGGAAATTTTAACCACCTACCCTGGCGTACATGCACTATTGATGCACCGCCTGAGCCATTGGCTATGGAAGGCTAATTTTTTCTGGCTTGGTCGGTTTTTGTCACACTTGGGTCGCTGGTTCACTGGTATTGAGATTCACCCTGGTGCCACAATAGGACGTCGTGTTTTTATCGATCATGGCATGGGTGTTGTCATCGGTGAAACCGCGATTATTGGCAATGACTGTACCTTGTATCATGGCGTAACGCTTGGCGGCACTTCATGGAACAAAGGCAAACGCCACCCAACATTAGAAGCAGGTGTCGTCATTGGCGCAGGCGCTAAAGTACTCGGCCCCATTACGATTGGTGAAGGCGCAAAAATCGGCTCCAATGCCGTTGTCGTCAAAGATGTGCCAGCCAATGCAACTGCTGTCGGCATTCCTGCACGTATTTTGGAAGAAGAAAAATCAAAAAAACGCGAAGAAACAGCGCAGAAAATTGGATTTGCCGCCTATGCAGTTGGTAATGACGAAAATGACCCCATGATTAAAGCAATACATTCATTGCTAGATCATGCATCCAAACAAGATCAAGCGATTACCGAGCTACAAACTCAGTTAGCACGACTGAATACAGACGAACATAGTGATACAGAAGTGGCCGAGGCTTTTAACATTCCTCCAACAAACAACAAGCCATAACTTAATCCAGCCTTAGAATTAGCATGCAATGATTAAACGATTTAAATTAATTCCGACTGAGTTGAACTGAATTGCATAATAGTTGACTAAATTTGTAAGGAATTATACAATTAGCTCATCAATGATACATACCAATATAAAATATTATGCGATTAACCACTAAAGGTCGGTTTGCTGTCACAGCAATGTTGGACCTAGCGATCAATGAGACAAAAGACGCGCCAGTAACTAAGCCCGTGACGCTCGCTGGCATTAGTGAGCGTCAAGATATATCACTCTCATATCTAGAGCAGTTGTTCAGTCGCTTGCGCAGACAAGGTTTAGTCAAAAGCATTCGTGGCCCAGGCGGTGGCTATAATCTGGCTAAAAATTATGCAGATATTTCAGTGGCTGAGATCATTCATGCAGTCGATGAGCAAATTGATGCAACACAATGCGGTGGCCATGAAAATTGCAGAGATGAAGGTCGTTGCATGACACATGACTTATGGTCTTCGTTAAACACTAAAATTTTAGAATACTTAGCAGGTGTCACGCTAGCAGACATGGTCGCATCACAGCAAAGTGGCCAAAAAGTGTTAATCACCCCGCGCAACTGTAGTGCTACTCATGAAAAAGCTAACACTCACGATAAAAGTGTAGCGACTAATACAGCAACCGCGGTTGCTAACTAAAGTTTGATTAGGTTGAACCCATGTCTAGCATCTATTTAGATCACAACGCGACGACAGCGCTTGACCAGCGTGTGCTAGATAGCATGTTGCCATGGATGCAAAACCAAAGTGGCAACCCAACAAGCCGTCATGTATTCGGCAGGTCAGCACGAGATGCAGTTGAACTCGCTAGGTCGCAAGTAGCTGAAGCATGTGGCGCTTATGCTTCTCAAGTGATTTTCACGGCATCAGGCACTGAGGCGAATAACTTTGCAGTCAAAGGGATTGCAGGTAGTCAAGCAGGTAGTCAGATTTTGTACAGCGCGATTGAGCACCCTTGTGTATCTCGCCCAGCAAAAGCAATGCAACAGGCAGGATGGTTAAGTAGTGAAATTGGTGTGGATGCAAACGGCGTTTTAACTATTGCACAGTTACAGCAGCAGCTTCAAACACCAAGCAGCGTTGTATCGGTAATGCTGGCCAATAATGAAACGGGTGTCATTCAGAACATTGCAGAGATTGCTGAAATCTCACGCAAAGCGGGCGCGTTTATGCATACCGATGCAGTTCAGGGTTTAGGTAAAATACCCGTTAATTTTACTGATTTAAACGTGCATGCGATGACAGTTTCAAGCCATAAAATTCATGGCCCACAAGGCGCAGCGGCACTGATTTTAGATAAACGTGTTGATATACAGCCACTGTTACACGGCGGTGGTCAAGAACGTGGGTTACGTAGCGGCACAGAAAATATTGCGGCTATCGTTGGCTTCGGGCTAGCATGTGAGCTTGCAATAGCAAACTTGACGCACTTTAATAGCCACACACAAATGTTACGTAGTGCATTTGAGCATGGATTAAAATCGCTCAACACCACGGTATTTAGCAGTAATGCAACGCGCTTACCCAATACCAGCTTTTTTGCATTAGACGGCATTGAGGGAGAAACCTTAGTCACAGCATTAGACCGTAAAGGCTTTGCAGTGGCTAGTGGCTCAGCATGCTCGAGTGATAGCACAGAACCTAGCCATGTATTACTGGCGATGGGTGTTGCGCCAGATTTAGCACGTGGTGCGGTACGTGTGAGCTTCGGCGAGCATAACACATTGCAACAGGTAACAGACTTTTTAACAACGCTTAACAATGAAATTTTGAGATTAAAACAGCTCACTAGTATTGCCGCATAAGCAGCCAATATCAGCGCTATTAATATATATAACGTAACAGGTAAGGATAATTAAGAAATGTCAGCATCAATTGAAATGCAAGTATTGAAAGGCTCAGAGCATGACCTTCATCCAATTTATTTGGATTACTCAGCCACTACGCCTGTAGATCCTCGCGTTGCCGCAAAAATGATTCCATACATTACAGAACATTTTGGCAATCCAGCTTCACGTAGCCATCCATATGGTTGGACAGCAGAGAAAGCGGTAGAAAACGCTCGTGAAGAAGTCGCTAAATTAGTCAACGCAGATCCTCGTGAGATTGTCTGGACATCAGGTGCTACAGAATCTAACAACCTTGCTATTAAAGGTGCTGCCAACTTTTACTCAGCTAAAGGCAAGCATATTATTACCGTGACCACTGAGCATAAAGCGGTCATTGATACTGTGCGCGAACTGGAGCGTCAAGGCTTTGAAGCCACTTACCTAGACCCAGAACCAAGCGGTTTGCTGGATTTAGAAAAATTTAAAGCGGCTATTCGCCCTGATACAGTGCTAGCTTCTGTCATGTTAGTAAACAACGAAATTGGTGTGACACAAGACATCACCGCCATTGGTAACATTTGTCGTGAAAATGGCATCATATTCCACGTGGATGCTGCGCAAGCAACTGGCAAAGTACACATTGATTTAGAAAAATTGCCAGTCGATTTAATGAGCTTTAGTGCACATAAAACATACGGTCCTAAAGGTATTGGTGCATTGTACGTGCGTCGTAAACCACGCATCCGTATTGAAGCGCAAATGCACGGTGGCGGTCATGAGCGCGGTATGCGTTCAGGCACCTTAGCGACACACCAAATTGTTGGCATGGGCGAAGCATTCCGTATCGCGCGCGAAGAGATGGATGAAGAAAATATTCGCATCCGTCGCTTACGCGATAAATTACTTAATGGTCTGCAAAACATTGAAGAAGTTTACGTCAATGGCGACCTAGAACAACGTGTACCGCACAACTTAAACATCAGCTTTAACTATGTTGAAGGTGAATCACTGATTATGGCAGTAAAAGGCATTGCAGTATCTAGCGGCTCGGCATGTACATCAGCCAGCCTTGAGCCTAGCTACGTGTTACGTGCACTTGGCCGTAGTGATGAATTAGCACACAGCTCAATCCGTTTTTCAATTGGTCGCTTCACAACAGATGAAGATGTAGATTACACCATCAGTTTAATGAAAGGCAAAATTGATAAATTAAGAGAACTATCACCACTTTGGGAAATGTTTAAAGATGGTGTAGATTTGTCAAAAGTAGAATGGGCAGCACACTAAAGAAACGCTCTTTGCTTACCTGACTTTGTTGTCACCTCATTCGTTTATAAAACTAAACGAATGCACTTACCGCTAGTCATATAAGAAAGAGAAAGTTTTTTTATAAAAGTTTTAAGAAATAATGCAAGCGTTTGAAATAGTAAGCAAAATCAAAGCGATAAGCTGAAGATAGCACTTAAAGTACGGCAAAGCGCAGTCAACGCCGAGTTTGCGATGTATTTCAAACACACAAAGTAGTTAAATTATTAAATGAATTAAAAAGCGAAGCAAAATCAAGACGGCAAGCCGCAGACAGTGCGAATGGTACGGCAAGGCTAGCCAACGCAGAGTTTGCAATGCATTTTAACTCATCACAGGAGAACCAAAATGGCATATTCAGACAAGGTATTAGATCACTACGAGAACCCGCGTAATGTTGGTTCATTAGATAAAAATGATCCTCAGGTAGGCACTGGCATGGTGGGTGCACCCGCTTGTGGCGACGTGATGAAACTGATGATTAAAGTGAATGACAACGGCATTATTGAAGATGCAAAGTTTAAAACTTATGGTTGCGGCTCTGCAATTGCTTCTAGCTCATTAGTGACAGAGTGGCTAAAAGGTAGAACCATTGAAGAGGCTTATGCCATTAAGAATTCTGAAATCGCAGAAGAGCTTGCATTGCCGCCAGTAAAAATTCACTGCTCAGTGCTAGCCGAAGATGCAATTAAAGCTGCCGTAGCCGACATTAAAGCTAAGCAAGCGGCAAAAGTAGCAGCTTAAGTACGACTACTGCATGGCAAATGCACTAAAAAAACACGTTGAAAAAACCAACGTGGCTTTGTGGTATAAAATAGAGGTCTAAAAGGATTAAATAAAGAACCATGGCAATTACACTCTCAGAAACAGCGGCAAGCCGCGTTGAAAAATTTCTTGCGAATCGCGGTAAAGGCGTAGGTTTACGCCTGGGCGTTAAAACCACTGGTTGCTCAGGCATGGCTTACACACTTGAGTTCGTAGATGATATGCAGCCAGAAGATATTGCGTTTGAGAGCCATGGCGTTAAAGTCATTGTTGATCCAAAAAGCTTGGTTTACATTGACGGCACTGAGTTAGATTTTACTAAAGAAGGCTTGAACGAAGGCTTTAAATTTAACAACCCTAATGTTAAAGATGAATGTGGCTGTGGTGAGAGCTTTACTGTTTAAACATAGATGCACATGCAGAGCACCCCAATTAACTACTTTAAACTATTTGCGATTGCAGAACAGTTTGAGCTTGATGTAGCTTCGCTAGAAAGCAATTTCCGCAAAACTCAATCGGCAAATCACCCTGATCGGTTTGTCAGTGCGCCAGCATCAGAGAAACTCGTAGCCATGCAATTGGCCACCTTAGCTAATGAAGCTTACAGCGTGTTAAAGAGCCCTGCCAAACGTGCTAAATACATGCTGGAACAGCATGGCATAGACGCTATTGCAGATACAAACACTGCAATGCCAGCCGAGTTTTTGATGCAGCAAATGGAATGGCGCGAACGTATTGAAGATGCAAAAATGGCACGTAGCATCACTGAGTTAGATGAGATTGCAAGCGAGTTAAAATTAGAAACCAACTCATTAATCAATAAACTACATGAGTTACTGGACATTAAGAAAGATCTAGCTTCGGCAACAGCGGTGACTCGTAAACTTATTTTCATCGATAAAGTTTGCGCAGACATTGACCAAGTCATCGAACAGCTAGATGACTAGAACAGCTAGATGATTAAAAGTTAGCGAATAAAAGCTATATCATTAGCATAGCAATCACATCAATGTAGCAAATAATAGATAAGCAACAAGTAAACTTATGGCATTACTCCAAATTTCAGAACCTGGCATGAGTGCCGCACCACATCAGCATAGACTTGCTGTAGGCATCGACTTAGGCACCACCAATTCACTGATTGCCACTGTTCGCAGTGGCATGAGCACCGTTTTGCAAGACGACTTTGGTCATGCTTTATTACCCTCTGTTGTTCGCTACATGCCTAATGGGGACATTGTCGTTGGCCACGAGGCGCAAGCACACCAAAGCGAAGACCCAATCAACACGATTACATCAGTCAAACGTTTTATGGGTCGTAGTTTAAATGACATCTCCAATAAAGCACATATCCCATATCGATTTGTAGAGGGTACAGACTCAACGACAACACGTAGCTTGCAACTACAAACCCGTGCTGGTCTTAAAACACCTATTGAGATTTCGGCTGAAATCCTTAAAGCACTCAAAGCACGTGCAGAAAAATCTCTAGGCGGAGAATTAGTAGGTGCAGTCATTACAGTGCCCGCTTACTTTGATGATGCGCAGCGTCAAGCTACTAAAGATGCTGCACGTTTAGCAGGTTTAAATGTACTACGCTTACTCAATGAACCAACGGCTGCTGCGGTAGCCTATGGCCTAGATAACGCCGCAGAAGGCACTTTTGTCATTTACGATTTAGGTGGCGGCACATTCGATGTGTCTATCTTACGTTTATCTAAAGGTGTATTTGAGGTACTTGCTACCAATGGTGACGCAGCGCTTGGCGGTGACGACTTTGATCACCGCATCTATTGCTGGGTGTTAGATAAAGTACGTGAAACCAATGCCAATTTCTCACCGCTTACTGAAGAAGATACCAGACTGTTGCTCACAAAAGCACGTCAGGCAAAAGAATGGCTCACTGACAACTTTGAAGCACAAATTGTTTGCAAATTAAGCAACGGTACATTGGTAGACGTAACACTTACCGCGTCTCAATTGGTAGAAGTCACCGAGCATTTAGTCAGCAAAACCTTATCACCAACACGCAAAGCAATGCGCGATGCCAAACTTAACCTTGAAGACATTAATGGTGTAGTCATGGTTGGTGGTGCTACACGTATGCCGCATATTAGACATGCAGTACAAGAATATTTTCAGCAAGAACCTCTCACTAATTTAGACCCTGATAAAGTCGTTGCCTTAGGTGCAGCGATTCAAGCAAATATCTTGGCTGGCAACAAGAGTGACGATGACTTATTGCTACTAGACGTTACCCCGCTCTCTTTAGGCTTAGAAACCATGGGTGGGCTTGTAGAAAAGGTCATCCATCGTAATAGCACACTACCAATTGCTCGCGCCCAAGAGTTCACCACTTATAAAGATGGACAAACCGCGATGAGTGTTCATGTTGTGCAAGGTGAGCGAGAACTGGTCAGCGACTGTAGATCCTTAGCCCGTTTTGAATTGCGCGGCATACCACCCATGGCAGCTGGTGCAGCACGAATTCGTGTAACGTTTACGGTAGATGCTGATGGCTTGTTATCAGTATCAGCCCGTGAGCAAAGTACAGGTATTGAAGCAAATATTGCCGTGAAACCATCTTACGGACTCACTGAAGATGAAATCACCAACATGCTTAAAGCATCATTTAATAGTGCCGAAGAAGATAAAAAAGCACGTATGCTTGCAGAAGCAAGAGTGAATGCAGGCGCAATTATCAGCTCAGTAAGTGCCGCTTTAGCCGTAGATGGCAATTTAATCAGTGCAACTGAAGTAGAAGCAATTGAGGCCGAAATTAAAAAATTGCAAGCACTTACAACGGCTGAAGATGCTACTGCGATTAATCAAGCAGTGGATACGCTCAATCATGCAACGGAGGCATTTGCAGCTGCCCGCATGAACGCCAGCGTAAGCCGTGCGCTAGCAGGAAAAAATTTAGATTCAATTAACCTGTAGGCGCGATATTATATTTCGATAGTAACATGACCGAAATTGCGTGGTTACTACCGCCACTCACGATTTACAAATCGGGCCTACTTTAAGGAAACAACATGCCACAAATTATTATTCTGCCACATGTAGAACTATGTCCCGATGGCGCAGCCATTGAAGCACAAACTGGCGAATCTATCTGTGATGTCTTACTAAACAATGACATTGATATCGATCATGCCTGCGACAAAGCCTGCGCATGTACAACATGCCATGTCATCGTACGTGAGGGTTTTAAATCACTCAGCGAATCTACAGAGCAAGAAGATGATTTGCTTGATAAAGCATGGGGCTTAGAGCCAAACTCAAGGCTATCGTGCCAAGCTGTGGTTGGCACAGAAGACTTAGTCGTAGAAATTCCAAAATACAGCATCAACATGGCAAAAGAAGGCCATCGCTAGAAAAATCAAAACAACTGCTAGCCTACAAAGCTCGCGGTAAATTAATTAATGTTCTACCCGTAAAAAAAACCGCCTATTGGCGGTTTTTTTTACGGATTAACTATTAGCCAACATAAGTGTCTTCTAAGAAGTTAACCTTACCTGTAGCAAGATCATAAATAGACCCAACAATCGCAATTTGGCGTGCTTCAATCATGTCATTCACGATATCACTTTGACGAATAATGGTATCAATCTGATGCTTTACATTCAGCACATTAATCTTTTGAACAAAGTCTGGATTTTTAGAGTTTCTATCATCTTTGTTCAGTACAGTTTTTTCGTGACGAATAGATGGTTTAATAAAGTTAATAATTTCGCCAATATGCCCATCTTTAAAATCATCGCATGCAGCTTTAACAGCACCACAACTGGTATGCCCCATCACAACGATCAATTTGCTACCCAAATATTTAGAACCAAACTCTAAGCTACCAATGGCTTTATCAGACGCAATGTTACCTGCCAAACGCACGCTGAAAATATCACCTAACGCTTGGTCAAATAACAATTCAACTGGTGCACGAGAATCACTGCAACTTAAAAAAGAGGCAAAAGGATGTTGCTTATCTTTAGTAATATTCAGCAAACTTTGAAAGTCTTTATCTTCAGAATAGTTACTCGTAAACCGAATATTACCTTCAATTAGAATATCTAAAGCTTCTTTTGGAGACATTAAGTCGCGATTAAGTAATGGGTGTTTGTACATTTTTATTTCCTATCATTGATCTTTATTAACAAGCTTGACCTTAGTATCATTAATGCTATTAATACTTAGGCTGAATAAAATTAATTGTTTCGACTTCAATATTTTTTAATTTAGCGTGGAGTGGATAATCACGAATAAACTCGACGACGTCATACGCAATCGACTTACAATTAGAGCAATCGATAACCACTTTTGCATTTTTAGGTATCGCCTCGAGCACTTGCAAAATGCTCGCCTTATTAAAGAATGAAACCTCTTCAGCTAATACAATGTGATGAACCTGACGACCATCCTCTGTCGTTTTGCTCTCTTTAAGATAGTGAGAGTTACGGTAACTATGATGTAGGGTATAGAAAATACCGACCACTAAACCAATGGCAATCCCTGTTAATAAGTCTGTGAGCAATATAGCGACAACAGTCGCTATAAATGGCGCGAACTGTTCCCAGCCTAACTTATACATATGTGAAAACAATGATGGCTTAGCTAACTTATAACCCACCATAATCAAAATGGCAGCCAAACTAGCTAAAGGAATCATGTTCAACATACCTGCAATCGTCACTGCACTGAGCAATAGCCAAATACCATGCAAAATTGCTGACAGCTTACTTTTGGCGCCAAAGGTGATATTTGCAGAACTACGCACAATGACTTGTGTAATAGGTAATCCACCGATCAAGCCTGACAACACATTACCAATGCCTTGTGCCTTAAGCTCTTGATTTGTTGGTGTAATACGCTTAACTGGATCTAGCTTATCAGTTGCCTCTACGCATAAAAGTGTTTCTAAGCTCGCCACAATCGCCATCACTAAACCGACTTTATAAATTTCTATATTAGTAAGCTGTGAGAAATCTGGCGTTGTAAACTGGCCAACAAACTCACCGAGGTTATTAGCAACTGGCAATTGCACAATCTGCTTTTCTGCTAAAGAAAAATTAAGAACACCTGACTGGAACAGATAGTTTAATAAAATACCAACAAGCACTACAACAATCGGACCTTGTAGCAATTCAAACAAGCGATTTTTCTTTGTTAAGGTTGTATCCCATAAAATTAGGATCACCATAGAAATAGCTGCAATTAATAAGGCACCTGGCGTTAGTAAATTCCATGCATCAGCTAAGGCAGTAAACGTATTGTTACCATCAGCCTGCACGAAAGACTCACTACCTTGGTAGTCATCATCGTAACCCAATGCATGCGGTATCTGTTTAAGTATAATCAATAAGCCGATACCCGTTAACATCCCCTTAATGACAGATGAAGGTACAAAGTATGCAATGAAGCCAGCTTTAAAATAGCCAAGTAAAAACTGAATCACCCCAGCGACCATCACAGATAATAAAAATGCTTCAAAAGAACCTAATGTTCCAATTGCCGTGAGCACAATCACCGCAAGACCCGCAGCAGGGCCACTCACCCCAAGCTGAGACCCACTAAACATACCCACAACAATACCGCCAACAATACCTGCAATCACACCTGAAAATAATGGTGCGCCAGAAGCAAGTGCGATACCTAAACACAATGGCAATGCCACAAAAAATACGACAATACTTGCCGGAAAATCGCTTTTAAACTCTTTGAATAAATTCATTTTTTATTTTAATTCCTTTTATAAAAATGATAATGATTAGCTTATAAGCTTGAGGTAACGCTAAGAATACTATATCAAACGCCTACAATCGCAAAAGCCCTGCCAGTTAAATAACGGCAGGGCAAGCTTAAAAAACTAATATGACATATCTATGACATTAGTCCGTATTTCTTTCTACATATGGGCGTTTACCCAACATGTTAAGACGCATTTGCTTATGTTTACCATCAGTTTCAGCACTCTCGTCTATCAATGTAGCGCCTTCAAAATTTTCCTTCTTGTTTAGTGCTGGATCAGCAGGTGCTTGCTGATATGGGCGTTTAGACAAGTTTTGTTTATTAATATGTTTGTAGTCTTCATCTGCTGATACTGCACCAGCTGCCAATAAAGTTGCTGCAGACAATAGTGTGATTAAGTATTTGTTTTTCATGATATTCTCCAATAATTATGTATTTGTATTCAGTACAACATTGTTTAAAAAATTAGCTTTAGTATGGGCGTTTACTTAACATGTTAAGACGTAATGTATGACGACTGCCAGCAACCACATCATCTGAAGCCTGATCAGAAATCAGTGTGGCACCTTCCCACTGTTGGTCTTTTTTCTGGTCACTATTTGTGACAACTTGTTGATATGGTCTTTTAGAAATAAAGTTTTGATGATGTGCATTATTCTTAAAGTTACCTTCAGCATGCGTTGTACCTGCTACCAACAATGCTGCTGCAGATATTAGTGTGATTAAACTTTTACTTTTCATGATTTTCTCCAATTCGTTTTTCATCTAGTGATACTATTTTTAGTATCTCGCTTATTCAGCATACTTATTGATGCGCGATGCGTTACGGTTTTTTGAACCCACTTTAACTTTCGCTTCATCCTCAATCAATGTTGCACCTTCCCATTGTTGATCTTTTTTCTGATCGCTTTTTGTAACCACTTGCTGATATGGTCTTTTAGAAATAAAATTTTGGTTGTGTGCATTACTCTTATAGTTGCTTTCAGCATGTGCTGCACCTGCTACTAATAAAACTGCTGAAGAAACAATTGCTACTAAATTTAAAGCTTTCATTCTTTTCTCCTTGTAAGACTGTCTGTTGTTCGTTTAATTGCTTTGTTGATGGAGTGCATTATGAATGGTCTGAGTCAACTAAAAATCTACCATTATAGGTATAACGGTGTATACTGTTCGGCATATGCCAAGTGACCTACATGAAAATATAAATCAACCAAGTAGCGCTCGCGCGCTTAGACAAAGCTTGAAAGAAACGCAAGCAAACGATACCCATTTACGGCTGTATCTAAACTTTGGTCAGCAATTATTTGCACACGGTTGGAATATCAGTGCGGCGAGTAGCTTGCTACATTCATTATGTAATTTACTCTCTGCACAACACGCAATATTAGCGATTGAAAATTCTGGCAAACTTGTAATATTTACTCAAATTGGGCAAACACTGCCAGTAGGATCAAGAATTCCTATGATGGGCATATTAGCTATGATGCTAAAGAACCCAGTTCAATTTACTGTTCATGAAAATAAAAGTACACAATTATGGACACATGCAGACTTACAACATCATGAGTGCTTAGTCCCTATCGCTTTAGGGCAGCATGGTAAAGGCGTCATCGCTTTTTCGGGTAAGAAGTTAGTGCTAAACAACGCGGAGATAGAAGCTTTAAATGCGGTATCAGGCTTAATCGCACTCGCTATTTCACAGCATCAAGGTCCTGCTCGTAGTGAAGCTGATTTATCTATTTTAGAAACACTAACACCACGAGAGCGTGAAATTTTCGCACTGTTGCCCGCTGGTTTAAGCAACAATCAATTAGGTCTTAAACTTGGTATTGCATCAGGTACCGCTAAAATTCATGTAGAGCGTATTTTAAATAAACTTGGTGTCAAAGACAGAACGCAAGCTGCGGTGAAGGCAGTTGAGCTTGGTTATAAATCTTAATAGGCTAATCAGTCTTAATAGGTTGTAAATTTATATTTGCAAAATGATTGTTAATGATGAGTAAATCACACATCCCAGCGAAAAGAAAAAACATCAGCCCCCTACATTGGGCAGCGCAGGCGTGGCAAGATTTGCCCCTTGGGTTTAAAGGTATGTTTGTGATTGCGCTACCGTTAACCGTGTTATTAGCATCTTTAGCTTCACTTTATATACGTGAACTAGAATCCACCATGCTCGAAAACAATCTTAAGCATGCTTTACAAAACCAACGTGATATTCAGACCGTACATACCCAGCTTTTAGAAGCATCAACTGGCGTGAGAGACTATCTGCTTACAGGTGACAAACACTTCTTAAACATTTTTTTTGAAGCTGAAAAAATACTTCCTGAGATTATCAATACACTAGAAGATCGCCTAGAAAGCGATCAGCAAAAGAATCGCTTACTTGTCATCGTGCCATTGGTTGCTAAGAACTTAGCAGATTTAAAAGCGCTGTCAGATCACGACTCAGAAATAGCCTCAGATAGTTTGATTACGCAATTTAAATCACAAGTCGCCACGCTAGACCAGCTTAGAAAAGAAATTGAAGCACTCAATGCAGAAGAGGCGTTACTAGTAGAGCAAGATCAGCAAGAGATTTTTCTACAGCGTCAGCAAAGTATTTCTGTCACGCTCATTGCCGCAATTGCAGGCATTATTGGTTCGCTCATGGCTGTTTGGATCTTTTCACGTACGATAGTTAAACGTGTACGTTTACTTCGGGACAGTGCAGGCCACTTGGCGCGTGCAGAAGCGCTCGATTTACCCTCAAGCAGTAAAGACGAATTAGGGCAACTCTCAGATGAGCTAGATCACGCCTCTCAATTGCTAGCCAAAAACATTAGCGACGCTTTACAAGCTAGGCAAGAGGCAGAAGAAGCCAGCGCCTCGAAAAGTATGTTCTTATCAAGAACCAGTCATGAACTTAGAACACCGCTCAATGCAATTTTAGGATTTGCACAACTATTAGAACAAGATTTAGCACCAGGAAAGCAACGCGACAGTGTTTCGCTTATCAAAGGCGCGGGTCAACATTTACTCAAATTAATTAATGAAGTACTAGAAATTGCAAGAATAGAGTCAGGTGAAGTCTCATTAGAGTTAGCACCTATAGCCCTTAATAACTTGTTAGAAGAAGCAATACATTACATTGCACCAATCGGAAAAATTCGAGACATCGAAATTAAATCGGATATTGAGCCAAACCTATGGGCAATGGCTAACCGACAAAAACTATTACAAGTCGTACTCAACCTACTTTCTAATGCACTAAAATACGGTCCGGTTAATTCTGCAGTTCAATTAAATGCTTATCGTAAGCAAGATCAAATCATGATTGAAGTACAAGATGATGGGCTAGGTATTCCTGTTGAGTTAAGGGAAAGAGTATTTACACCTTTCGATAGATTAGGTGCAGAAAATACTAAAATTGAAGGGACTGGTCTAGGTTTAGCACTATCCAAACAAATTATGCTTGCAATGCATGGGAGCATTCATCTTGCAAAAGATAAAAGCCTATTTTGGGTTGAAATTTCAGCCTGTGAGGCCAATACAGATGTTAGCAAACAACCTCAACAAAAAGAAAAATCAAAACAACTTAATCTATCAAACAAACACTCGATTCTTTATGTAGAAGACAACATTAGTAATCGTGCACTGGTTGAAGCCATTATTCTACGTCAACGAGATTTGCGCATTCATTGTGTGTCCACAATCAAAGATGCAAAGCAATATTTAAACGAGTTACAGCCTTCGCTATTATTAATAGATTTAAACCTGCCTGATGGCTCAGGAGAAAACCTCGTACACTACGTGATGTCCGAGCCTAGATTAAAAAATATCCCGATGATGATTTTAAGTGCAGACGCTTTGCCAGACACCATCAATCGATTACAAGCTGCAGGTGTGGCTTATTACATGACAAAGCCGTTAGATGTTGCCGTATTTAATAAACAAGTAAGAGAATTAATTCAAAGTTAGGAAATAAAATGAACGAGGCTGAAATATTAAACGCCAAAATTTTAATTGTAGATGACGCGGAAGCTAATTTAAAGCTACTAGAAGACCTATTAACAAGAGAAGGTTTTCATCAGGTCATCAGCACGGCAGACTCTACGCGTGCCTTAGATTTATACAAAGCTTTTGAGCCTGACTTAATCTTGCTCGATTTAATGATGCCAGAACTAGATGGCTATGCGGTGTTAGAAATGCTATCACGGCACATTCCTAAAGATGAGTATTTACCAGTGCTAGTGCTAACAGCAGATGCCACAATCAGTGCAAAAAGAAAAGCTTTGGCACTAGGTGCCAAAGACTTTTTAACCAAGCCATTTGATACGATTGAAGCAATGTTACGTGTTTGGAACCTGCTTGAAACTCGTATTTTGTATCGTCATTTGAAATCACTCAACGCTGCAGTAACGCCAGTAGTACATATCAACCAGACTTCTGAGTAGTTAATTAACTGCTTAGTTTGCACTAAGCTCTTAATTAAGACCTTTTACCAAACTATTTAGCTAACAATGCCAATTGATCAAAATTAACTTTAGCGCTAGCAGTTTTTTCAGTAATTTTATTTAAATACTCGAGTGCTTGACGGTGATCATCATTAATTGCCAACACCTTTCTAAAATGCTCACCCGCTTTATTGTAGTCTTTTGTTTCGTATTCAGCTGTCGCTAAGTAGAACCAAGACTCAGCAGTATCAGGCTCAGCATTTACCCATTCACGAGAAACCGCTAACAGTGATTTCCAGTCATGTGAGATATAAGGCTTCACTACTTGCATAAAATAAGGCTGCTCACTTGCACCAACGGCCCAAAAAGGTTTCTCACTTTTAGTGCCTAATGCCTGAGCTGGCTTATGCTTGAGTGCTTGCACCCACTCTACTGGCATATAGTAATAATGGGCTTGGCTACCGCGGCTCTTTAATGTGATGATGCCGACTAAACTACCCATCTCATCAAACACACCTCCACCACTAGCACCCAATCTAAAAGGGCTAGTAGCACGAATCACTACGCCATCATCCAAAGGGAACATTCCCTTAACCACACCAAATGTATTCACAGGCTCGGTGGTCTTATCAGGATACCCAATAGTAAATACTGGGGTTTCATATTTTAGAGTTTTACTGGCACCAACTTTTGCAATAGGCGCATCTAAGTTAGCCACGGTTAAAATACATAGATCATGATGCCAATCAGGCCTCACTTCGGTAGCAACATGCGCTACACCGTTAACCATCACATGCACGTCATGTGCATCAGTCACCACATGGCAGTTGGTCACTACTTGGTCTTTATCAATCACCACTGCTGACCCCAAACCATGATTACCATTATTGTGTTTAACTTGTACACGTAAAACCTGTGCGTTGAGCTTACTCACCATTTCAGATGATGGTGATGCAGATGCCATGCCTGTAAAAAGCAAATGAAACCATACAGTACATAATAAAGCTGAAAAATGTTTATTCATGATGCTCTCCTCGCTACCATTAAACAAAGTCTATAAAGACTTATTCAATACAAAACAGGATTACTTAATGAATAAATAGCAATTCTCGTTCCAACTTTCAGAAACCTGACTACAGATGGCGTCAATGCTTAAAAGTACACGAAGAGATGACGGATTTTCAAACTAAATCACGTATAAAGAATAAAAAATACGCACTTTTAAAGTGCGTGAATTGTGCAAACTGGTGCGAAAAGAGGTTTAATAATGCGGCTTGATTTAATAGCCCAGATTTAATAACCTTGGTTTAATAAATAAGTGAAGTTGAATAGTCCATTCAAGTAGTTATATATTTAGCGCAAACATCTAAAATGAAAAAATGAGCGTCGTGGAAAACACATGATTCATAAAATTAGCTTGTTTAGTTTTAACATACTGATTTAAATAACCAAGCTCTATCTTAGCCTCAGGACTAAGCGTCCAATTTCCACCCAAAAATGCACGATTTTGGTCAAAACCTTTTTGCGCACCATAATCAGTATTATTTAAATTAATAAAATACTCATCATAAAACACCCAACTAAGCTTAGGATGCACCCCAGAAGACGCTACAAATCTCAACATTTGCCTTAACTTATGCCCGGTGTCATCCGCATTTTCAATAAACCTTTGCTCCAGACGTGTACGGCTTTGTATAGCAATATTGTTGATGTGTGCAAACTGATACAGATATTGTTGCCATAGCCGATGCTCATCAAATGCAGACCTACTCACTGGGTGCGTCACCACATGCGCATAACCTGCCCAAATACTGCTCTGCTCAGTTAATTGATAATAAACTGCTGGGCGCATCAACACTTGATCCAAATGCGCGCCCTCTTCTCGTAAGCGAGGTTGCAATTCAGCATACCAACGCCATCCCTCTGTAGGTAAAGCCCCAGTAACCGTCAGATTTAACCAAGCACGTCCATCCTCAACACTCTCAGCACATGCACGAGTAGTTAAAAACATCAAGACTGACCCAATTAATAAACTATATTTGAACATATTCAACACAAGCACCACCTATAAAAAAACCACCTTAAGCATCTAAGGTGGCTATTTTAGAACATCGATCTTAATTTAAGATTAAAAGTACTGCTATTACCTACTAAATCTACATTAAATTAATTTAGAAGTTATATTGCAACTGCACGCGAAGTGCATCTGCGTTAAATACCTCGTAATCAGTTGATGGACCACCTAAAGCAGCATTTGCAGCAGATGCGCCACGCACAAGATTAGAGCGCTTCATGCGATGGTAATAGGCCACTAACTCAACCTCAGGAGCGATTTGCCATTCAGCACCAATTTCCCAATCGTTAACTTTATTCTGTGCCGCATTAGATTCAGCTTTATTGTAACCATCGAAGTATTGCCATTTGACAAATGGAATCAAAGTGCCATTAGTATCAAAAACTTGGAAATTATCAATTTTATACATCGCTTGAATATAGCCACCATTTAAGCTTTTTTGTTGAATCTCATTGGCAGCAATATCTAAGCCTGGTGTTTTACCCCAGTTCCACTCAGCCTGTAAACCAAATGGTTGTGGATACATCATAAAGCTGACACCAACACGTTCGTCCTTAAACCCATTGCGCCCCTCTGCGGCAATTCCAGGTGTAGCTCCTGAAATTACACCAGATATAGGGTCTCTTCTTCGATATTGACTTGTTGATGATGATACGGATACTGGAACATAATCGCCAGTATATGCCTGAATACCTGCTTCGTAGATCTGTCCAGATTCTGTTTTCCACGGATGCGTATACCGTGCCACCATGTGATAATTGTCGTTGCGCTCACGCTGGTTTGCACCTTGGCCATTATATGCACCAAAGGCAAACTGGCCATAATCGCCTGAGTGTTTCAAGCCTAATTTACCAATCTCTTTAAACAATGCTTGTGTTTCTAGTGGCGTATAATAGTAGAAAGCACCTAAATCACGCTCATCTTTTACAGCACTATTTAATGCATCCGCACGATCTAAAGCCAAGCGATTTTGTGACGATTGTAAATTCTCAAAACCATAAGGTACTTTAGATTGACCTACGCGAATCCTATGCACATTGTCTTTAGTTAATTTTAAATCGCCATAAGCATCGCGTAGTTGTGCGATATTACCAGTATCTCCTGTAGAAGATGCAAAGTCAGGCTGAATGTAATAGTACAAACGCTCACCAATGTCGCCAAATAAAATGACACGTGCTCGACGAATTAAAAAGTTTTTATCTTGGTCACCCAAAGAGCGATCATTACCAACTGAGCGATCTGAGAATAGGTTGACACCTACGTCATCTCCACCAAGCATGGTGGTGTTACGCACTTGTAAGTAACCACGGATATTCACTGCCCCACCAACTTTGCCAGAAGAAAACTTTTTCTCTTTTTTCTTTTGTGTGTCTATTTCACTATCACGGCCCTTGGTAAGCAAAGCACCCTCTTCCTCGGTTAATACCCCTTTAGTAATCAACGCATTCACAATGTCAGTGGTAGAATCTGCCGAAGCATGTTGAGCAAGACCTAACATTAGTGAACCAGTGATAGTCGCTGCCACCAAGCTACGTAATTTGTAGTTCATTTCAATTCCCTCTTAGTTTAATAGTTATTTACTGCGTTTTTTCAACAAGAGGGATTTTGCGATAGCTGTATTACAGTTTGATGACAGAACTACATTTATCATAAAAATGACATAAATGTTGTATTTTTACAACAAAAAACCCCAATTAGTATTTACTAATCAGGGCCCAAGTAAAGCTATTGGATAAAGCTTAATGTATATTCAGGCTTAAGCTTCTGGACGCATATGTGGGAATAAAATCACATCGCGAATGCTTGCACTATCAGTAATCATCATCACTAAGCGGTCGATACCAATACCACAACCACCTGTCGGTGGCATACCGTATTCTAGTGCGCGGATAAAGTCTGCATCGTAATACATCGCTTCATGATCACCCGCCTCTTTGGCCTTCACTTGCGCATGGAAGCGTGCGGCTTGGTCTTCTGCATCATTTAACTCACTAAAACCGTTAGCGATTTCACGCCCTGTCACAAACAACTCAAATCGCTCTGTAATCTCAGGGTTTTTGTCTGATGCTCGTGCCAATGGTGACACCTCAACAGGATAATCAATAATATAGGTAGGCTCCCATAATTGGCTCTCTGCGGTTTCTTCAAACAAAGCTAATTGCAGTGCACCTAAGCCTGCGTGATCAAATGGTTTGGTACCAAATTTAAGTATTTCAGCACGCAAGAAGTTTGCGTCGTTCAACTGCTCAAGCGTGTATTGCGGTGCGTATTTTTGAATTGCGCCAACAATGGTTAAACGTTGAAAAGGCTTACTTAAATCCAATTCGCGACCTTGATATTGCAATACCGCTGTACCACAAGCAGCAATCGCAGCCGCGCGAATACAACGTTCAGTAAAGTCCATCAACCATAGGTAATC
This sequence comes from Methylotenera sp., assembly GCF_030653755.1. Classification (GTDB taxonomy): domain Bacteria; phylum Pseudomonadota; class Gammaproteobacteria; order Burkholderiales; family Methylophilaceae; genus Methylotenera. The sequence continues at coordinate 83,334 of NZ_JAURYU010000011.1, read as the reverse complement.
AGTATAAGCCGCATAAAATTCCATCATGGTGAATTCTGGATTATGGCGAACGCTTAAGCCTTCATTACGGAAGTTACGATTCACCTCGAACACACGCTCAAAGCCACCCACTACCAAACGTTTTAGATATAGCTCAGGTGCAATACGCATATACATTTGCATATCTAATGCATTATGGTGCGTAATAAAAGGCTTAGCTGATGCGCCACCTGGAATCGGGTGCAACATTGGCGTTTCTACTTCTAAGAATTGATTCTCAAGCATAAAGCTACGAATTGCTGACACCACTTTACTACGTGCAATAAAGGTTGCACGCGTTTCTTCAGACACCATTAAATCAACATAGCGCTGGCGATATTTAACTTCTTGATCTTGCAAGCCATGAAACTTCTCTGGTAATGGACGCAATGATTTAGTCAATAAACGCAACTCAGACACTTTAACTGAAAGCTCACCCGTTTTAGTTTTAAACAACACGCCTTTAGCCGCAATAATATCGCCTAAATCCCAATGCTTAAATGCATCGTAAACAGCTTCACTATTATCATCAGTGAAATTGTCTTTAGAAATAAACAGTTGAATACGACCAGTGCTATCTTGCACTGTGGCAAAACTTGCTTTACCCATCACACGTTTAAGCATCATGCGACCAGCGATGCTCACATGTACGGCTCTAGGTTGTAGTACTTCATTATCAAAACCACCAAATTCAGCATGCAAGCCCGCAGCATGTTGCTCTGGTTTAAAGTCATTTGGAAAAGCAACGCTGCCATTAAGCTTAGCATTTTCACGAATCGCTTTTAATTTCTCACGGCGCTCCGCAATCACATGGTTTTCATCGATTGCTGGCGCTTCATTAATCTGCTGATTATTTTGTTCATTATTTTGCACGTTACTCACACTACACTCCCTGCTTCAAACTTTCGGTAATAAATGGATCAAGGTCGCCATCCAGCACGCCTTGCGTATTGCCAATTTCCACACCAGTACGTAAATCTTTAATACGTGACTGATCTAACACATAAGACCTGATTTGATGACCCCAACCAATATCGGTTTTGGCATCTTCAAGTGCTTGTTTCTCTTGATTACGCTTATTTAACTCTAAATTGTAAAGCGCACCTTTCAGCATATTCATCGCTTCTTCTCTATTGCGATGTTGCGAACGGTCATTTTGACACTGCACCACGGTATTAGTCGGAATATGCGTAATCCGTACCGCAGAATCAGTTTTATTAATGTGCTGACCACCCGCACCACTCGCTCGATACGTATCAACACGCAAGTCGGCAGGGTTAATGTCAATTTGAATCGAATCATCTACTTCTGGGAATATCTGCACGCTGGCAAAGCTAGTGTGGCGCTTAGCGTTAGAATCAAATGGAGATTTACGCACTAAACGATGTACGCCGTTCTCAGTTCTTAAAGTACCATAGGCGTAATCGCCAGACACTTTAATTGATGCGCCCTTAATACCAGCCACATCACCTTCTGATTCTTCCAACACTTCAACCTTAAAGCCTTTGCGCTCGCAATAGCGTAAATACATACGCAACAGCATGTTTGCCCAATCTTGCGCTTCAGTGCCGCCACTTCCTGATTGAAACTCAATGAAACAGTTCGCAGCATCTAACTCACCAGAAAACATGCGCCTGAATTCCATCTCGGCAATTTGCTTTTCAAGTGCTAGCGAATCTTGCTCGACACTTAATAAAGTATCATCGTCATTTTCTTCACGCGCCATCTCAAACAGCTCTTGAGCATCTTTTAACCCAGATTGCACATGCGTGAGCGTCTCTACTACCATCTCAAGACTACGTTTTTCTTTACCTAATGCCTGACTTTTGGCATTGTCATCCCAAATTTTGGGGTCTTCCAGTAGACCATTGACTTCTTCTAAACGCTGGCTCTTTGTCTCAAAGTCAAAGATACCCCCGAAGAGCAAGGTTACGCTCGCCTAAATCGTCTAAACGATTAGCAATAATATTGAGTTGTTCTGCTTCCATAATGCTTACGTATTACTAAAAAACGTCATTATACAGCAAAGGCTTATCACACCATATTGCAGGATGATCTAATGCTTGTCGACTGAAAAGCATCAGTACAATCTACGCTAAATACTTTGAGCAGCCATACTTAATCGTTTTAAAAAAGACAAAATTATTGATGTATCTTAAAAAAGTTCCATTAAATCAATTTAAATACTCGCAGATTTTGGCCTAGACGGTTAAACTTGCAACATTCATAAATTTGTAATCTAAAAGTAATAAATTTGTAATAAATTAGGAGCTTCAAGAATTATGGCAAATGCTGCATTTGGTCGCCTAATGGCGGCAATCACACCCCGTAATGACAATTATTTTGTACTATTTAATAGCCTTGCAGATTGTGCAGTTAAAGGCTCTAAAGTACTCGCGATGATGGCAGCCGTGAGAGACAGCGATAAGTTCGACGAGCACTTTGCTGAAATTAGAAAAATTGAATCTGAAGCTGACGAATACACAAAAGAAATTTTACTCTCCCTACATAAAACATTTATTACCCCGTTCGACCGTCGTGAAATTCGCGAACTAGCAATGGCACTTGATGACATCATTGATTACATGGAAGCTATTCCACAAAGTGCAAAAATCTATGGTCACTCAAGCTTTACCCCAGAAATGGTAGCACTAGCGCAAATTTTATTACGCGCTTCTGAAAAAGTCCGTGAAGCTGTCAACATGCTGTCTGACATGAAAAATGCTGAAGTCATTTTACGCACCTGTGCAGAAATCAGCAGCATTGAAGGAGAAGCTGATCACGTCATGCGCTCAGGCATGCAACGCCTATTTGCCGAAGTTGAAGATGCACGCACCTTAATCCGTTCAAAAGAACTCTACGATTTATTTGAAGAAGCCGTTGATAGCTGTGAGGACGTTGCAGACGTGATTCATGGCGTTGTACTTGAGCGTATTTAAGGGGTAAATCATGGATCACGCAATTCTCATCATGGCGTTGCTCGTGGTGGTTGCCCTCATATTTGATTTTATGAATGGCTTCCATGACGCAGCTAACTCCATTGCGCTGATGGTATCTACGCGTTTGCTAACACCGCAAGCTGCAGTGGCATGGGCAGCATTTTTCAACCTGATCGCATTCTTATTTTTTGGTTTGCACGTAGCTGATACCGTAGGTAAAGGCATTATTTCAAAAGATGTGATTGATAATGCTGTGATTTTTGGCGCATTAAGCGGTGCAATTACTTGGAACGTCATCACATGGTGGTTTGGTATTCCGTCATCGTCATCACATGCATTAGTTGGCGGCCTAGTAGGTGCAGGGGTAGCTAAAGCAGGTACTGGCTCAATTGTCGCTGCAGGCCTCACTAAAACTTCAGTGGCAATTATTTTGTCGCCGTTATTCGGCATGTTGCTCGCATTACTATTGATGGTACTTACGCTATGGGCGTTTGAAAAAGCATCTCCATACCCAACTGAAAGAAGATTCAATAAATTACAATTTATTTCTTCATCACTCTATAGCTTAGGCCATGGTGGTAACGACGCGCAAAAAACCATGGGTATCATTGCTGTGTTACTTTATGCAAATGGCTACTTACAAGGTGACTTCCATGTTCCATTCTGGGTGGTCATTTCATGCCAAGTGGCAATGGGCTTAGGTACGCTATTTGGTGGCTGGCGCATTGTACGCACCATGGGCATGGGCATTACGCGCATCCGTCCATCAGGTGGGTTTTGTGCGCAAACATCTGGTGCCATTGCATTATTTTCAGCAACCGCATTAGGGATTCCAGTTTCAACCACGCACACCATTACGGGTGCCATTATTGGTGTAGGCTTGTCTCGCCGCATGTCTGCCGTACGCTGGGGCTTGGCTTCCAGAATCGTATGGGCATGGGTGCTGACCATTCCATGTGCTGGATTAATGGCTGCTGCGGGTTATCACTTAGGCCGCACTTTCATGTAATCAATAGTATGAAATAATCAGTATGGATGGTAAAAAAGGGGCTTAAATTTAGCCCCTTTTTATTTGTTCATTTTACTAATTTATTTTTTGTCATTATATTGTCACAATAGCTTCATATGATACGTAAAGTTTAACAACAGACTACTCTCATAAGGAGCATCAAATGAATTACCAGTTTACTAAATACTCATCAATAGCCGGTTTAGTTGCATCATTATTTGCACTACCAACCATGGCTGTTGCAGCTGAAAAAATTGTTAAAATTGACGGCTCCAGCACTGTTTACCCAATTACTGAGGCGGTTGCAGAAGAGTTTCAAAAAGCAACAAAAACCAAGGTAACCGTAGGTGTTTCAGGCACTGGCGGCGGCTTCAAAAAATTCTGCCGTGGTGAAACTGATGTACAAAATGCATCACGCCCTATTCTGCAAAAAGAAATTGATGCATGTAAAGAGGCTGGCGTACAGTTTATTGAATTACCAGTAGCCTATGACGCATTAACTGTTGTCATCAACCCTCAAAATGACTTCGCTAAGAAAATGACAGCGGCAGAACTTAAGAAATTATGGGAACCAGCGGCTCAAGGTAAAGTAAAAACTTGGAATCAAGTAAACCCTGCATGGCCAAATACACCAGTTAAGCTATATGGCCCAGGTGCTGACTCAGGTACGTTTGATTACTTTACGGAAGCGATTGTTGGCAAAGCTAAATCTAGCCGTGGTGATTTCACCGCATCTGAAGATGACAATGTCTTGGTTAAAGGTGTGGTAGGTGATAAAGGTGCACTTGGTTACTTTGGTTATGCTTACTATGAAGAAAACCAAGACAAATTAACTGCAGTGGCTATTATCGAAAAAGCTGGAAAACCAGCTGTATTACCATCAAAAGCATCAATTGAAGATGGCACTTATCAGCCACTAGCTCGTCCTATCTTTATTTATGTGAATGCAACGGCTGCTGCTTTCAAACCAGAAGTGAAAGCATTTGTTAACTATTATTTAGAAAACAGCAAACCTTTGATCGAGGAAGTAAAATATGTAGCTTTACCAGCTAAAGAACAAAAAGCCGTGATTACTCACTGGAAAGCACTTAAACCAGGTTCTGGCTTTGGTGGAAAATCTGAAGTTGGTGTAAAAATTGAAGAGTTGCTAGCACGTATTAAATAGCATGCTTAACTGACGCTTGTTTGAAATACATATTTTTTATGTTTCAGACAAGCGCCGCTTTACAAATAATATAAACTAGCTGGTACATATCACGTGAATACGGTAACCCAAGTGCTAAATAACTCATTAACGCCTCAAATTAGTGATCGCTTATCTAAGAACTTCAATCGCCACTTAAAAGAGCGAGTGATTGAATTCATTTTAATGCTAGCTGCATTCTCTGCAGTATTAACGACTGCTGCGATTATGGGCATTCTATTATACGAATCTTATGGTTTCTTTGAACATGTCTCTATATCAGACTTTCTGACAGATACTGTATGGACACCGTTATTTGAAAACCCACGCTACGGTATATTGCCTTTAGTTTCTGGTACGCTTACTGTCACTGGCGTTGCACTATTAATTGCTGTACCTATTGGTACCATCAGTGCTATCTATCTTTCAGAGTTTGCGTCACACCGTGTGCGTGAAACAGTGAAACCAATCTTAGAGTTGTTAGCAGGCGTACCAAGCATTGAGTTCGGTTTCTTTGCGCTACTATTTATCACGCCACTTTTACAAAAAATAATACCGGGCTTGCCAACATTTAATATGTTGAGCTCTGGCATCGTGATTGGCATTATGATTATCCCATACATTGCCTCGCTATCAGAAGATGCCATGCGTGCTGTGCCAATGAGCATGCGCGAAGGCTCTTATGCGATGGGTGCAACGCGTTTTCAAACAGCCATTAGGGTGGTCACCCCTGCCGCAGTTTCAGGGATTGTTGCTGCTTATATTTTAGGTATCTCACGTGCGATTGGGGAGACCATGGTAGTTGCAATCGCGGCTGGCCAACAACCAAACTTAACGTTTAACCCGATGGATGCCGCTGCCACCATTACTGCTTATATCGTGCAAGTTGCCATGGGTGACTTACCGCATGGCAGTATTGGCTATCAAAGTATTTTTGCAGCAGGCTTAGTCTTGATGCTAATGACATTGACGCTCAATATTATCGGCCACATTACCCGCAAGAAATATAGCGAGAGGTACTAATGATGAACAAGCAACAAACTAAAAACCTGAATGAAGTACGTGCCATGATTCAACGGCATAAACTCAATGATTATATTTTCTCTATCATCGGTTTACTGTGCTTAATGGTTGGCCTTATTACGCTATTAACGCTGTTTATTGATTTAGTCCTCCAAGGTTACCCTAAACTATTATCTTTAAGTTTCTATACAGACTTCCCATCACGTCGTGCGTCTAGTGCTGGATTATTATCCGCATTAGTTGGTTCATCATTAGTGATGCTGGTAACCTTTTTGTCAGCAGTCCCGATGGGCGTCATGGCGGCTATTTATCTTGAAGAATACGCACCAAAAAACTGGTTTTCGGACCTGATTGAAATCAACGTTTCAAACTTAGCGGCTGTGCCTTCAATTATTTACGGCTTATTAGCACTTGGCTTATTTGTTTACATTTTAGACCTAGGCCAAAGTATCGTCACAGCAGGCCTTACTTTAGGTTTATTAATTTTACCTGTCGTGATTGTCGCAACCCGTGAGTCAATACGTAGCATCCCTATTGCGATTCGTGAGGCGGCCTACGCTGTAGGGGCAACCAAATGGCAAGTGGTATATGACCACGTCATTAAGTATTCTTTTGGCGGTATTTTAACTGGTGTCATTATCGGCATGGCGCGCGCAATTGGGGAAACTGCACCGATTATTACCATTGGCGCACTGACATTCATTGCATTTTTACCACCATCTCCTGTGACAACAACTGCGCCATTTCTTAACTTTGAATGGCTATCATCAGGCTTCACAGTTTTACCGATTCAGATGTTTAGTTGGTTATCACGTCCAAGTGAAGCATTCCATGTTAACGCCGCAGCCGCTGGGGTGATTATCATTTTAGTGACACTAATTATGAACGGCTTTGCCATCAGAATGCGTTACAAAATGCGTAAAAACATTAAATGGTAATGCACGACTTATCTCTATATTTATCAACAGGAATCTAAATTCTCATGATGACATCAACTACACCAGTAAAAGCTGAAGCACGTAACCTCAGTTTTTTTTATAACGGTGGCAATAATGCAGTAAAAAACGTTTCTATGCCTTTGTATGAAAATAAAATTACTGCACTGATTGGACCGTCTGGTTGCGGTAAATCTACATTTTTACGCTGCTTTAACCGTATGCATGACTTATACCCTGGCAACAAGTATGAGGGTCAAATTATCATGCATCCAGATAACACCAATATCCTAGAGAAAAATGTAGACCCGATTGAAGTACGCATGCGTATTAGCATGGTGTTTCAAAAACCTAATCCATTTCCAAAATCTATTTATGAAAACGTGGCGTATGGTTTACGTGTACGTGGCGAAAAAAATAGACGCATTGTTGATGATAAAGTAGAAGAGGCTTTAAAGGGCGCTGCACTTTGGAATGAGGTAAAAGACAGATTGCAAGACCTAGCCTTCAATTTATCAGGCGGTCAGCAGCAACGTTTATGTATTGCACGCGCACTGGCAACCGACCCTGAGATTATGCTGTTTGATGAACCGACTTCAGCATTAGATCCAATCGCAACCGCAAATATTGAAGAGTTAATGAGTGAGTTACGTAACAAGCTAACGATTCTTGTCGTGACCCACAACATGCAACAGGCCGCACGTGTTTCTGATTACACAGCCTATATGTATTTAGGCGAACTGATTGAACATGGTGAAACTGACCGCATCTTCACACGCCCTACCCGTAAAGAAACTGAAGATTACATTACTGGTAAATTCGGCTAACTAACTTTATAAGCTAGATGATTTTACTAGCTAACTAACTTTAACTAGCTGGGTGCTTTTACTAAATAACTTTATAAATCTGGTTAGTTAGTAAAAGCTAAATCAAGTAGATTCTTACCCAAATAACAAAGGCCAACAATGTTGGCCTTTGTTATTTGGCGCCCCCTTACGCTAGCAGGGGCAATTAACTATTAATCAATCACAACATGTTTCTGCGTAATGCTTAGCTGGCTATTCTTATCAGCAGATACGTTAGCATGCATAATTGTGGCATAAAACTGCACCATACGCTCTGCCTGTATTGACGCAGTCCAATTTGCAAGCACATAAGATCTGGCACGCACACCAAGCTCAAATCGCTCCTCAGGGTAAATCAATAAATGCTTCACCTTATCTGCAAAACCGATAACATGATCAGGTGCGATCAGCGCTCCCTCACCATTCACCAATATTGATGCTGTACCAAGCTCTGCAATCGCTACAACTGGTGTACCTTGCGCCATAGCCTCTAGTAGCACAAGGCCTTGTGTTTCACTTTTTGAAGCAAACACAAATATATCTGCGGCCTGATAACAAGCATTAAGTTCGCGCTCGCGATCTAAGTATCCAATAAATTTAACGTTATTCGATATGCAAAGTTGCTGTGTCAGTTGATGCAGGCTTGCTTCAGCTGGCCCCTCACCCGTGATCACCAGCAATACATCAGGTACTTCTTTAACTAGCACACTGGCCATTTCAAGCAAAAATGAAATATTCTTTTCAAATGCTACACGACCTACATATAAGAGCATTGGCCGCTCTAAAGGAATCTCGTACTTTTGCCTAAAGGCCTGACCATCAGCATCCTTAAAGCTCTGCATTTGCAAGCCTGTAGGCACTACCTCAGCGTTCACAGACACACCGTAGCCGCGCAACACATCAAGCATAGGCTGCGATGGTGCAACAATCGCATCAACAGCATTACATTGTCGCTTAGAAATCATTCTGGCCACGCCACGTGCCATTGGCTTTGGTATCCAAGGCAAGTAATGATGTAAGTAATCTTCAAAAAAAGTATGGTAAGTTTCTACACATGGCACATTTAACTCACGCGCTAACTTAAGCCCTAGATAATGCGCCACAAAAGGAGTATGCACATGCACAATGTCATATTTTTCCCGACGTAGCCTAGGTAGGCGTTGAATTGCCTCCCCATATTTCATTAGCTTGTCTTCAGGATCAAAATAAATACTGCGTGCTGGTATGCGCTTAATCCACGATTCATCTTGAGTGTAAACGCCATAGTCTGGCGCGATTAAATGTACTTCATGCCCTAAGCCTTGCATCTGCTCAACAAAGGTTCTAATTGAAGTTGATACGCCATTGATACGTGGAAAATATACATCAGAAATGAATAGTATCTTCATACGCGTTGCTCACCTATTTGTTAATAAATTCTATTTCGTCACCAACAATATAAACACGCTATATGACAGTTTCATGAACAATCAAAGATAACTAACCTCATCATTTTCTGCATAAAAACATCATGCTAATGTCATATTAGCATCACATTCAATTGGCACAGTAGCTGGCATGAAAATACCAGACTTCATCAAAAAATATTACTGGTGGCTACCATGCTGTGCATACTCAGCGGATGCAAACGCATGGGGGCTGTTTACCCATCTTTATTTTGCGCAATCATTATTATGGGCAATGCCATTATTAGACCCAAAATTGCAAAGGGCTATTAAAAGATTTCCTGATTTAGTGATGGCGGGCGCATGCATTCCTGACTTGGCACTTATTAGTCACCACTTCAAAAGAACTCACTTATGGGAAAAGACTCACCAGCTCATTAACGCTGCGGAATCTGATGAAGAAACTGCGATTGCAATCGGTTACGCTAGTCATTTGTATATTGATGTGATTGCACATCATCATTTTGTACCAGCACATGAGGCCATGTGGTTTAAAAGCACCATGTTCACGCATATTACTTCTGAATGGGCTATGGATGCGTATTTAGCACCACTGATCAACACATCACCACATGCTTTACTCACAAAACACAGCGCAGTAATGACGAACTTTATTTCAGTTCACTTTAATTGCGATACACATATCACACGCACTGCAATTAAACGTCTAGCATTAGGTGATAGGCTATTAAGAAGTATTAAGCTGCCACAGATAATTCACAAAGTTGCACGCTTAGCTGACAAGCAAGTTAGCAAGAATTTTGTATACTACATAGCAAAAACACAGATAGCGTTGGCCGATATTGGTGAAGTACTTAACGGAAACCAACCTGCATATGAAGCTGAGCTAAAGAACATCAGCATAGATCAATTAGAACTCTGGCGTGAAGCTTGTTTAGATCACTTGCGCCAAACACACCCTCAACCTGTGCAATACTTCATTAAACCAAAACACTTATCATGAGTTGGTCACTAAAACATCACACCACAGCAGATTTAGCTTATCGCTAAATCACTAAAAAAGACAGCATCGCTAACACTACGCCAATAACAGCACCAGCCAATACATCACTAGGATAGTGCAACCCTAAGACAACGCGAGACAAACCAACCATTAGCGTAAAGGGTACTAATACAAATGACAGTTGAGGATAGTAACTTAAAGCCACCGCACTAAACACAACAGCATGTAAGGTATGTCCTGATGGAAAACTAAATTTATCAAGCGGCGCCCCTGTTAACCAGATATCCTGCCTAACTTCATAAGGCCGTGGGCGTAGGGTTTTACCCTTTAACCACTTATACAACAACGTACCAGATAATCCAGCCAACCCCATATGTAACACAGGGACAAAACCATCACTACCCTTAATAAGCAAGATTGTCATCATCAGCACGTACCAGAACACACCATCGCCTAATCGGCTGACCATTCTAAAACTATCTCGCACTAGTTTATATCGGCTTGTATGGTTAACCGCCACACATACATTGCTATCTAACTGGTGCATACGATGTAAATATAATCGCATTCTAGATGTCATCATTCACCTCCAATGTTGGTTAAACTGGAGCTAGCTTGTCATTGAAATATGAAGAATTGATGAACAACAAATGAAGGTTTGTTGAATTGAACATAAAATTAGTAACATTCAACCCAACAAGCTAATGAAATGATGAAACAGAGGCTACTACTAAATAACCCTATCTGAGAGGTTCTAACGTCACAGTAGCCTACTAAAGCTAATAAAACAGTAAGTACAACGCAGACTAAGACGCAACTTGGTTAACCACATCAGCAATGGCTTGGGCTAATGCTTTAACCTGAACCTGATTTTCACCTTCTACCATCACGCGAATCTTTGGTTCAGTTCCTGACGCTCTTAACAAAACACGACCAGAGTCTTTTAGTTCCGCCTCGGCCTGATTCACAGCGTCTTGAATCAGCGCATTTTCCAAATCAATCTTTTGCTTAGTGGTCACATTAATTAACACCTGCGGATAAAGTGTTAAGTCCGCTCCTAGCTCGCTTAAAGTTTTACCAGTCTGAATCACCGCGTGCAACACTTGCAAGGCGGCGATAATGCCATCCCCACTACTATGTTTATCTAAGGTTAAGATATGCCCAGAATTCTCACCACCTAATTGCCAGTTATTTTGGTTCAGCAGTTCAAGTACATAACGATCACCTACTTTTGCACGCGCAAAAGGGATATTCATCGCGGCAAGTTTATGCTCTAGCGCTAAATTCGTCATCAGCGTGCCAGCCACACCACCCTGCAACATGCCAACCTGATGACGCGCTGCGGCAATAATATAAAGCAACTGATCCCCATCTAGCAATCGTCCCTCATGATCGACCATCATCACTCGGTCACCATCACCATCAAAAGCAATACCCAAATCTGCCTGATGCTTAACAACCGTTTCCTGTAGCGCTTGTGGATGAGTAGACCCAACTTTTTCATTAATATTCAAGCCATCAGGGTGGTTGCCAATGACAACAATTTCCGCACCTAGCTCATGGAATACAGGCGGCGCCACATGATAAGTAGCACCATGCGCACAATCTAAAACAATTTTTAATCCGCGTAAATCTAATTGGTTAGGAAAAGTGCTTTTACAGAACTCAACATAACGGCCTGCTGCATCATCAATGCGACGCGCCTTCCCAAGCTTAGCCGATTCCATCACTTGCATTGGCTCATCAAGCGCGGCCTCAATTGCATGTTCAACATCGTCTGGTAATTTAGTACCCAAACTTGAGAAGAATTTAATCCCGTTATCGTCATAAGGATTATGTGAGGCAGAAATAACAATACCCGCCTGCGCTCTCAATGCGCGCGTTAAATAAGCAACGCCAGGTGTTGGCATCGGCCCTGTCAACAAAACATCCACACCTGCAGCTGACAAACCAGCTTCTAGTGCTGCTTCGAGCATGTAGCCAGAAATTCGAGTATCTTTACCAATTAATACAGCAGGATGCGCACCTTTAGCTAAATGGCTGTCAATACTGGTCAGCACTCGTCCAGCCGCATAACCTAAACGCATCACAAACTCTGGCGTGATTAATGCATCCCCTACGCGTCCACGAATACCGTCTGTACCAAAATATTTCTTACTCATATTAATGCTTTCCATACTCCATTAAACTAAATAGCTAAACAACAAGCCACTATAAAATCTAGCTCAAGACTTAAATATCCAGTATAAAAATAAAATCACAGCAGCCAGCAATAAAATAATATGTTCGCGCGTAATATTCCAATTTACATGCGATGCATCCATCTTTTCTTTAGTCTCAGGATTATTCAAAAGATAAGCCTCTACACAAGCTTTAGATTCTTTAAGCCCCATCCCTGTAGCAGTTCTAGTAAGCTTAATCGCTTCAATAATGCTTCCATGTTCTAATGCCTCAATTGCTGAGGGGCTCAGTGTCGCCTTATCATGTGCAATATGATTAGTGCTCATTCATACTCACCTTTAATAGATGTAAATTGCTAACACTTAAATACTGTTTAATACAACTTCCACAACTTTGAGCGCATCCCGAGTTGCTTTTACATCATGCACGCGTAGTATACTCGCGCCTTTCATCGCAGAGATAACCGAGGCTGCTAACCCAGAATACAAGCGCTGCTGTTCATCACCACCTGCGATTTTTCCCAGCACAGATTTACGAGACAAGCCAACCAAAAGCGGCTGACCCAAATCATTTAATGTATCCAACGCTTGAATGAGGGCTATATTATGTGCTGTCGTCTTACCAAAACCAAAACCAGGATCAAGTACAATACGCTCACGCGCTACCCCTCGCCCTCGCCCAGTTAAAACTGTTAGTCGCGCATGCAAAAACTGCTTTACCTCTTCAACCACGTTAACATAACTTGGATTTAACTGCATGGTTTGTGGAATGCCCTGCATATGCATTAAACATACACCTACATGGCTATTTGCCACCACATCAAGCGCACCATTCTCTTGCAATGCACGCACATCATTCACAATATCAATGCCTGCAGCAATTGCGCTACGCATGACCTCTGGCTTATAGGTATCAATTGACAGTGGTACTGTTGAAACTGCACTTAAAGCCTCAATCACAGGAATCACTCGCCTTAATTCTTCGTCCAAACTGACAGGCGGTGCGCCAGGCCTTGTAGATTCGCCCCCAATATCCAAAATATCAGCGCCTTCAGCAATCAATTCTAAACCATGGGCTACAGCTAAATCGGTGCTGGAGTATTTACCACCATCAGAAAATGAATCAGGCGTTACATTGACAATCCCCATCAAATGAGGGCGATTTAAATTGAGCTGATACTTACCGCAATTGAATTGATATTGAGTTTGCATATGCTAATTATACTTAAATCTTAATAAAAGCCGTTAACGTGTAGTAGTCATCTCTGACAAATCTACACGCTACACTTAAATCAATAATAAAACATTCATCAATGTTCTAGACAATAAAAAGGGCTAGATAGAAACTAGCCCTTTTAAAAATTACACACACCGCAATCAATGATTATGTATTTGCACTATGCTGAGGTGCTCCAGTTGATGCTGGACTTGAGCTTGATCCAGAAGATCCTGTATCAGTAGTTGGTGGAATACTGGCCTGTCGAGGCTTAGGCTCACGCACAGGTATACCAGCCATGATGTCATTGATCTGATCAGCATCAATCGTCTCATACTCTAACAAAGCAGCCGTCATTGCTTCAACTTTATCGCGATTATCTTCTAGTAATTTACGCGCAATATGATATTGGTCATCTAGAATACGACGAATCTCCGCATCCACTTTTTGCTGTGTCGCTTCTGAAACGGTCTTGGAGCTCATGCTACCAAAAAATGAGTCCTGCTCACTTCCAGTGTAGACCATAGTCCCCATTGCATCACTCATACCATAACGTGTCACCATATCCCGCGCTAGTTTTGTCGCACGTTCAAAATCGTTTGATGCGCCTGTAGACATTTGATGCATAAAGATTTCTTCAGCAATACGGCCACCAAATAGAATAGAAATCTCTTCCAACATTTTGTCTTTGTAGTTACTAATGCGATCAAACTCTGGCAACTGCCATGTTAAACCTAATGCCCAACCGCGCGGCATAATCGTTACTTTATGCACAGGGTCAGCTTTTGGTAGCAACTTAGCAACTACCGCATGACCAGACTCATGGTAAGCAGTATTGCGACGCTCATCTTCACGCATCACCATCGACTTACGCTCAGGTCCCATGAAAATTTTATCTTTAGCATCTTCAAAATCTTGCATGTCCACAGTGCGTTTGTTACGACGCGCCGCAAACAGTGCAGATTCATTCACAAGATTTGCTAAATCTGCACCACTAAAGCCAGGCGTGCCGCGTGCCAAGATATCCGCTTTAACATCAGGATCAATCGGCACTTTACGCATATGCACTAACAATATTTGCTCACGGCCTTTAATATCAGGCAAGCCTACCATCACCTGGCGGTCAAAACGGCCTGGGCGCAATAACGCTTTATCCAGAACATCAGCTCGGTTAGTTGCTGCAATCACGATTACACCAGAGTTAGCTTCAAAGCCATCCATTTCAACCAACATTTGGTTAAGTGTTTGCTCACGCTCGTCATTACCACCGCCAGTACCAGCACCACGGCTACGACCAACCGCATCAATCTCATCAATAAAGATGATGCATGGTGCGTTCTTTTTAGCAGTTTCAAACATATCACGTACACGCGACGCACCAACCCCAACAAACATTTCGACGAAATCAGACCCTGAAATCGTGAAGAATGGCACCTTAGCTTCACCAGCAATGGCACGTGCCAATAATGTTTTACCTGTTCCTGGAGGGCCTACCATTAGTACACCACGTGGAATACGACCACCTAGTTTCTGGAATTTCGATGGATCACGCAAAAATTCCACTAATTCGAACACCTCTTCTTTAGCCTCATCGCATCCTGCAACATCAGCGAACGTTGTATGATTATTCCCTTCATCTAATTGGCGAGCTTTACTTTTACCAAAAGAGAATGGACCACCACCTTTACCGCCGCCTTGCATTTGGCGCATAAAGAATATCCAAACACCAATCAGTAAAATCATTGGGAACCATGACACAAAAATGCTCATGAGCAATGATTGCTCTTCTTCAGGTTTAGACTCAACCGCAACATTGTATTTAAGTAAGTCAGATACAAGCCAAGGATCAGAAGGTGCGTAAGTGTTGAACTTTTTACCCTCTTGGGTAGTGCCACGCAACACGCGACCATCTATCTGCACTTTGGCAATACGTCCGTCTTTAACGTCTTGAATAAATTGTGAATATACAATTTGGTCGTCTGCGTTACTCTTCACGCCAGACAAGTTGAATACCGCCATCAGTATCATGGCGATTGCTAACCAAATAGCGACATTCTTAAACACGTTGTTCAAAATCTTTATCCTTTTATCAACAACTACTACGCTTAAATTTCTTAAGTATTTCAGGTCTTATAAAAGCAGTTTAACCCAATTTTTTAAGGTTTACGACCTATTCCTAGCAAATAAACTTCACTGCTTCTATCACGTGATGCCTTTGGCTTACGAGTCACTACTTTATCAAACATTTGACGCATATTTTGCAAAATCTCTTCAAAACCTGCACCTATAAATACCTTGACCAAAAAGTTTCCACTTGGTTTCAACCATTCCTGACTAAAGTCGAGCGCCAACTCTGTTAAATAAGCAGCGCCCGCCTGATCTACATCTTTTACTCCACTGATATTGGGGGCCATATCAGCAATTACAAGGTCTACTTTCACATTATTTAATGTTTGTTCTAATAATCTAAGAACAGATTCTTCACGAAAGTCACCTTGCAAAAAGGTTACACCGCCTATTGGGCTCATGTCCAATATATCAAGAGCTATCACTTTCCCCTGCCCTTTTAAACGCTGTACCACGACTTGCGACCAGCTACCAGGTGCAGAACCCAAGTCCACAATAGTCATGCCTGGCCTGATTAATTTATCTTTATCATCAATCTCCATCAGCTTATATGCAGCGCGCGCGCGATATCCATCTTTTTGCGCAAGCTTTACATAAGGGTCGTTTAGATGCTCTTGCATCCAAGCTTTACTGGTACGTGTAGGTTTCATCGTTGATACTTTGCCATCAAATAAACATTGCTTCGTGTTAAAATAGTTAACTAATTAATTCTGTTAAAAAATATGAAACTAAGTACCAAACAAATCGCACACCTACGAGGCCTTGCTCATAGCTTAAACCCTGTTGTCATGATAGGCAATAATGGTTTAACGGAAAATGTTGTTAAAGAAATCGAACTTAACTTAAACGCTCATGAACTCATTAAAGTGCAAGTAGCTGGAGATGACCGTGTGGCTCGCAAAGCTATGTTTGATGAGGTCTGCAAACTCACAAACGCTATTGCAGTGCATCACATTGGAAAGCAACTAGTATTTTACCGTGCAAGCAGCACTATTAAAGAAAGTGCTAAAGTAGTAATTCCTAAACTTTAAAACACTCGGCCTGTTTTCAAAAAAGCAGGCCGACTTGTTTAAAATAGTTAACGCTTAACTGCTAGCGTGCTTTTAGCACCATCACCACTGCAAGCACGCATTCAAATACATACGCTAAACTGGCAACACCATGCCAGTTTCTAAACCTGTCCGCAAATACACTCTGCATCACATCTGCGGGAAAGGCTTGAGACTTCAAACCCTCTAAAATTGGCTGAATACCAAAATGACCAGCTAATACCAATAGCAACATCACAAAAACAGCCCAAAAGAACGACTGTTTAAGTGCTGAAGTACCGAATTGCACTAATCGATGAATCAGTAAATAAAAAGCACTGACAAAACCAATGTAGGTCACAACGTTGAATAATTTACCCGCAAGACTTCCCGCCAATTGCTTATCTTGAAGACTATCAAAAAGCACATATGCACTCATGCCGGTACTCCACAAAGCACCAGCCCACAAGGCAATTAAAATTAATGATAGTCGATAAGCCACCGTCGTCACCTTATTTAAATATACAGCACATCAAGCACTTCATACTCTTTAACGCCACCTGGTGCTGAAACTTCGGCAATATCTCCAGCGGATTTACCAATTAAACCACGTGCAATCGGGGAGCTCACAGAAATCTTACCATTCTTAATATCGGCTTCATCTTCACCAACAATTTGATAAGTTTTATTATCGCCTGAATCTAAGTCTTCAATATTGACTGTTGCACCAAACACTACGCGACCTTCCGCATTCAATGTTTGTGGGTCAATTATTTGCAAGTTAGATAGCTTGGCCTCTAACTCAGCAATGCGCCCCTCAATAAAGCTTTGACGCTCTTTTGCTGATTCGTATTCTGCATTTTCAGACAAATCACCCTGCGCACGCGCTTCAGCAATTGCCTGAATAATATTAGGACGATCAACGCTGCGTAAACGTTGTAATTCCTCTTTTAATAATTCTGCACCGCGAATGGTTACTGGAAATTGACTCAATGCCATACTACACCCTCGAATAAAAAAGAAACCACACTCACACGAGCGTGGTTTCATAAGTAAAATTGATTATATATTAATTAGCTTAAGTTTATTTTAGCTTAGCAGTTTATGCAAGTTTTGCAATGACTCGACTTGTAGCTCTTGCATATGCGCCATACCAATACATGCGGCTTTTGCACCAGCTATCGTCGTGTAATAAGTCACTTTATTTTGCAATGCAGTACGCCGAATTTCATAAGAGTCTGCAACAGCACGCTTATCTTCTGTCACGTTCACGATAAAACTAATATCACCATTTTTAATCATATCAACAATGTGTGGGCGACCTTCTGCAACTTTATTAACAGCTTGCACTTTCAAACCATGCTCGATTAATGCTGACGCTGTACCTTTTGTAGCCACCAATTCAAAACCTAATTGATTAAGCTGCTGTCCAATTTCAACTACTTTTAGATAGTCTTCTTTGCGCACACTAATAAATGCGCGACCACCTTCAGGTAACTTGGTTGAAGCACCAAGCTGTGACTTCAAGAAAGCTTCAGCAAAAGTACTACCTACACCCATTACTTCACCCGTTGATTTCATTTCAGGACCTAGAATCGTATCTACGCCAGGGAACTTAATAAATGGGAATACCGCTTCTTTAACTGAATAGAATGGAGGAATAATTTCTCGCGTCACATTTTGTGATGCAAGTGTTTGACCCGCCATACAACGTGCGGCAACTTTAGCCAACTGCAAACCACAAGCTTTAGATACAAATGGGACAGTCCGCGACGCTCTCGGGTTCACTTCTAGCACATAAACAGTCTCACCCTGAATCGCAAATTGTACGTTCATCAACCCAATTACACCCAGCGCTTTTGCCATTTGTTTAGTTTGCACACGAAGCTCATCTTGTAACTTAGCCGATAAGCTATAAGGTGGCAATGAACATGCTGAGTCGCCAGAGTGAACACCCGCTTGTTCAACGTGCTCCATAATGCCGCCAATAATGACCTCTTGACCATCAGACAATGCATCCACATCGACTTCAAGCGCGTCATTTAAGAAGCGATCGAGCAGCACTGGAGACTCATTAGAAACTTTAACGGCCTCACGCATATAGCGCTCAAGTTGACTTTGCTCTTGTACGATTTCCATCGCACGGCCGCCCAACACATAACTTGGACGCACCACTAACGGATAGCCAATTTCCATTGCTAGACGAATCGCCTCTTCTGGCGTTCTGGCTGTACGGTTTGGTGGTTGTTTTAAACCTAATTCCTGCAACATTTTCTGGAAACGTTCACGGTCTTCAGCTTTATCAATTGCATCAGGCGTGGTACCGATAATTGGCACACCCGCTTTTTCTAAATCACGCGCTAATTTCAACGGCGTTTGTCCACCGTATTGCACAATCACACCCACTGGCTTTTCCAGCGCAACGATTTCTAACACATCTTCTAACGTTACAGGCTCAAAGTACAAACGATCTGAAGTATCAAAATCGGTGGATACAGTCTCAGGGTTGCAATTCACCATAATGGTTTCGTAACCATCTTCACGCATTGCAAATGCTGCATGTACACAGCAGTAGTCAAACTCAATCCCTTGGCCAATACGGTTCGGACCACCACCTAACACCATGATTTTCTTTTTATCAGTAGGCTTAGACTCGCACTCTTCTTCATAAGTAGAGTACATATAAGCAGTATTCGTTGCAAACTCTGCCGCGCAGGTATCTACGCGTTTGTATACAGGGCGCACACTCAATGCTTGGCGATAAGCACGCACAGCATGCTGATCAGTATCTAATAATTTAGCTAAACGCCTATCAGAAAAGCCTCTGCGCTTCAGTTGTAATAAAGCGGCTTTATCTAGATCCGCAATATGCTTACCTTTTAGTGCTTGCTCACGGTCAACAATGTCTTTTAACTGCACCAAGAACCATGGGTCTATTTTTGAAATATTAAATACTTCATCAACACTCAAGCCCATTCTAAATGCATCGCCTACGTACCAAATACGCTCAGGGCCTGGCACACCAATTTCTTTGGTGATGGTATCTAAATCTGTTGTTTTTTCATCTAAACCATCTACGCCAACCTCAAGACCACGCAATGCTTTTTGAAATGATTCTTGGAATGTGCGGCCGATGGCCATCACTTCACCCACTGACTTCATCTGCGTTGTTAGGCGAGAGTCAGCCTGTGGGAATTTCTCAAACGCAAATCTAGGAATTTTGGTCACAACGTAATCAATACTTGGCTCAAATGACGCTGGTGTTGCGCCACCTGTAATTTCATTACGTAGCTCATCCAATGTAAAGCCTACAGCCAATTTAGCTGCAACTTTAGCAATAGGGAAACCTGTCGCTTTTGAAGCAAGTGCTGATGAACGAGACACGCGCGGGTTCATCTCAATTACAATCATACGGCCATCATCTGGGTTGATCGCAAACTGAACGTTGGAACCACCAGTATCAACGCCGATTTCACGTAATACCGCCAACGAAGCGTTACGCATAATCTGATATTCTTTATCTGTCAGGGTTTGTGCTGGCGCTACTGTAATTGAGTCGCCAGTATGCACACCCATCGGGTCCAGATTTTCAATTGAACAGATAATGATGCAGTTATCAGCAGAGTCACGCACCACTTCCATCTCATACTCTTTCCAACCGAGTAGAGACTCTTCAATCAACAATTCATTAGTTGGTGACGCATCTAAACCACGTTCGCAAATAGTAATGAACTCTTCACGGTTGTAAGCAATACCGCCGCCGCTACCACCCATCGTGAACGATGGGCGAATAATCGCAGGGTAGCCTATGCTAGCTTGCACTTGCAAAGCTTCTTCCATGCTGTGAGCTATTGAAGAGCGCGCAGAACCTAAGCCAATTTTGGTCATGGCTTCTTTAAACTTCTGACGTTCCTCAGCTTTATCAATCGCCTCTTTTGAAGCACCAATGAGCTCTACATTATATTTAGCCAGCACACCATGCTTATCTAAATCTAAAGCACAGTTCAACGCGGTTTGACCACCCATGGTAGGTAAGAGGGCATCTGGACGCTCTTTTTCTATAATCTTTTCAACCACTTGCCAGGTCACTGGCTCGATATAGGTAGCATCGGCCATTTCAGGGTCGGTCATAATCGTAGCAGGATTAGAGTTGACTAAAATAACACGATAACCCTCTTCACGCAGCGCCTTACATGCCTGCGCCCCTGAGTAGTCGAACTCACAAGCCTGACCAATTACAATTGGGCCAGCACCGATGATAAGAATTGATTTTATGTCTGTACGTTTTGCCATTAGATTTACTTTTTAACAAATTATCTTGCATCTAAACACGCGAATTTGCGTGATGCTTTTTATCCAAACCATCTCCCATTACAGTAAACGGCTAGATAAACCTCAGTTACTGCGCCCGCATTAAGTCGATAAACTTATCAAACAGATAACTCATCTCAGTTGGACCAGGGCTCGCCTCTGGGTGACCTTGAAAACTGAATGCAGGCTTGTCGGTACGTGCGATCCCTTGCAAGCTTCCATCAAACAACGACACATGCGTCACTTTGACATTTGCTGGCAAAGTAGCAACATCCGCTGCAAAACCATGGTTTTGGCTGGTAATATATACACGCTTGGTTTCAACATCCTGCACTGGATGGTTTGCACCGTGATGGCCGAATTTCATTTTAAGCGTCTTAGCACCAGAAGCAAGCGCTAACAATTGATGCCCTAAACAGATACCAAAAGTAGGGATACCTTTATCTACAATTGTTTTAATCGCAGAGATTGCATAATCACAGGGCTCGGGATCACCAGGACCGTTTGATAAAAACACACCATCAGGGTTAAGCGCCAAGGCCTCTTCAGCAGTTGCTTGCGCAGGCAACACCGTTACTTTACAACCACGTGAAACCAGCATACGTAAAATATTACGTTTAACACCGTAATCAAATGCAACTACATGGAACTGCTCTTCAGTTGTTTTAGTAAAGCCTTGACCAAGCGCCCACTCACCCTCAGTAAATTGATAAGCCTTATCACAGCTCACTACCTTAGCTAAATCCAACCCAGCCAAGCCTGGGAAACCTGCGATTGCGTGTGTGGCCAGTGAAAGTGCTGTTGCCTCATCTGCTTCACCAGCAATGATTACGCCTGTTTGCGCGCCTTTTTCACGTAAGATTCTTGTCAATTTACGCGTATCGATATCAGCAATCGCCACCACATTGTTAGCGACTAAGTATTCAGATAAAGATTGCGTATTTCTAAAGTTACTATGTGTTAACGGTAAATCCCTAATCACCAAACCACTGGCGTAAACTTTGCCAGACTCGACGTCTTCACTATTAACACCATAGTTTCCGATGTGCGGATAAGTCAACGTAACAATTTGTTTGGTATAAGATGGGTCTGTCAATATTTCTTGGTAGCCTGTCATCGAAGTATTAAACACAACTTCAGCTACAGCATGCCCAGAAGCTCCGATTGACATGCCACGAAACACGGTTCCATCTGCTAGTACAAGTATGGCGGGCAGGTTTTGTGACACAATGACTCCTCGGTTTTACGATAATTAAAATTTACGACATTAAAAACTTCTAATCTTTAGTCCATCATGAACAGATGGCAGATGTGCAAAACGGGAGGAGCTTGTATATACTCTTCCCGTTTCAGAATTAACGAATTATAGCGAAAAAAATCCGACTAATCAATGTCAACGTGACACATTCATCATCAGCTGATCATGAAGTTTCGCTAAAAACGCTTGCGCAGTGAGCGCTCCCACCAATGCCACCAACATGTCCCACTGCGTATCCCACACATCACCTTGTGTGCCTAGAAAGGCATCCGCAGCACCGCCCTCATAGGCTGCCACCCACCATTCAATCAACTCATAGAATGCACTAATACTTAGGCAGATACAGCTCACAATAAAGAATAACCATCGACCTGGCACTAAAGGAGATTTTCTTAATAAGATTTCGCGAGCTACCATGGCAGGCACAAAACCTTGTGCAAAATGACCAACCCTATCGTAATAATTACGAGACCACTCATAAGTATCACGCAACCAATTAAATAATGGCACTTCGGCGTAAGTGTAATGCCCGCCAACCAACAAGATCAGTGCATGAATTAATATGAGCACATAAACCAACGGGGTGAATACAAAGGTCCGATAAGTAAAAACAAGAATAGGCAAGACAATTACCACGGGCGCCACTTCCAGCACCCATGTTAATCTATCGGCAGGATGAATCGCAGACCACGCAAACACAGCACTTAGTATGCTGAGTAAAACAATATAGAGGTAACGATTAGCTCGAGACATCTCAGCAGAGACTAGCGCAAACCTAACACATCTCGCATATCATACAAGCCAGATGTTTTATCAGCTAAATACTTAGCGGCACGCAAGGCACCTAATGCAAAAGTGGCTCGACTGCTCGCTTTATGGGTAAGCTCTACACGCTCACCAATACCAGCAAGCACCACTGTATGATCACCCACCACATCACCGCCGCGCAAGGTAGCAAAGCCAATTTTTCCAGCCTCACGTTCCCCTGTCACGCCTTCACGCGCATAAACTGCACAGTCTTTTAGGTCTTGGCCCAATCCATACGCTGCTGCCTCACCTAAGCGCAAAGCTGTGCCTGAGGGTGCATCCACTTTATGACGGTGATGCATTTCCACAACTTCAATATCATAGCCTTGATTTAACACTCTAGCTGCTTGTTCCACAAGGTTAATCAGCAATGTCACACCGACACTCATATTTGGCGCAAACACAATGGCAATATTCTTTGAAGCAGCCTCGATAGCCTGTTTTTCTTCAACAGAAAATCCCGTGGTACCAATGATCATTTTCACCTGATGCTTCTGACATGCCGCCAAATAAGCCATACTTGCCTCAGGTCTTGTAAAGTCAACCAGCACATCAGCATCTTTTAGTGCAAAATCAATATCAGAGATGACTTTGATGCCTGACGCCCGACCAAACTGCTCACCAGCATCCCTACCAAGCTGAGGATTATCAGCACGATCTAAAGCAGCATGTAACACCAGTTCACCATCGGCAAATACGCCTTCTAACAAAGCATGCCCCATACGTCCAGAACAGCCAGCAATCACAACTTTTAATGGTTTAACCATATCAAAAACCTATCAATCTCTACAAATTACTTTCAAAAAAGATTAAAAACCAATCTTTTCCAACATGCGGTCAAAAAAGCTAGGCTCATTTTCTGGCGGCAAACCTTTTGGCGTTGGCATCGTTTTATTGCCTACCCGCGTTGAAGGAATTTCAGCAACAGTTTCTGGTTCTAGCTCTTCAGGTAATGACCGCAACTGACGATCAAATACCATGCCAGATGGAGACTCATAAAATGGCGAATTACCAGACACATCAGTAATTGGTGAGGCAACAACTGGCAATACAACCTCTGCCACAGCGTCTTTAATATCACTCGAAACCACTGACTCACTTGTTATAGGCGTTACTGTTTGACCCACCTCTGCAACTGCTTCTGTTGGTGCAATAACTGCATCTGTTACAACAGCTTCAGCAACTGGTGTTATTGGCACATCTAAAGGAACTGCAAGCATAGATTTAGACGCATCCGCATCTGAAGCAATCACCGCTGACACTCCATCAACCTTAACAACCGCATCGGATTCTTTTTTCACCATGTCCTTTTCGGTAGTGATCTCAGCTTTTGCAGCATCATCTTTATCCCAAAATTTCAGCTTATTCATCAAGCTTTTTTCTTCAGGCTTTTTATAAGGCTCAACCACGCGCGTACCAGTATTAACCTGCCCTTCGGCTCTATCTGGCGCTGAGCTACCTGCTGGAATAACATCGCCGCGCACAGTTTTTAATAAATCATTTTCAAAATCAAGAATCACGCGACGCTGCTCTGTCACCTTGCCTGCTTCACGCATTTGGTATACGTAGTCCCAACGATTACCATGAAAGCTATCCTGAATAAGCGGCGTCCCCATAATAAAACGGACTTGAGACTTTGTCATACCTGGTCGCAACTGTAATAACATCTTGGATGTCACCACATTGCCTTGCTGGACATCTAGCTTATATGGCTTAATACTTGGCACAGCGGTACCGCATGCAGAGCAAAGTAGTGCAAGTAATACAACTAGATAACGTAAAATAGAAAAATAACGCATATCATGACTTTAATTTG
The DNA here is from genome assembly GCF_030653755.1 of Methylotenera sp. Taxonomy (GTDB): domain Bacteria; phylum Pseudomonadota; class Gammaproteobacteria; order Burkholderiales; family Methylophilaceae; genus Methylotenera. The sequence goes on along the minus strand of NZ_JAURYU010000011.1, from coordinate 58,230 downwards.
AATTGGCGTTAATATACCACGTAGCGCGTTAAGCCAAAACATCCACCTATTAATTGTGAACATTATAAATTATGCAAGATCAAAAAGATTTAAAAAATGCGGGATTAAAAGCCACCTTGCCGCGGCTCAAGGTCTTGAACCTATTTGAAAATAGTAAAGACCGACATTTATCTGCTGAAGATATCTACAAAATCATGATTAACTCTGGTGAAGATGTCGGCTTAGCAACGGTATATCGTGTACTCACGCAGTTTGAACAAGCTGGATTATTAGTTAGACACCACTTTGAGAGTGGGAAAGCCGTGTTTGAACTCAATAGCGGTGGTCATCATGACCATATCGTCTGCATAAAATGCGGTCGCGTTGAGGAATTTTACGACCCTGAGATTGAAAAAAGACAAGAAAGTGCTGCGGCTAAACTAGGGTTCACCATGCAGGATCACTCGCTTACTATTTATGGCGTATGTGCTAAACAACCCTGCGAAAACAAAGAGTAAACAGCTAAGCAATCTCAATCAGAGTAACTATTTACCTTAACAGCATTTCTTTTGCATGTTCTCTGGTTGTTTCGGTAATTTCAATCCCACCTAACATACGTGCAATTTCTTCTATACGGTCAGCCGCATCCAATGCAGCAATAGTACTTAAGGTTTGACCATTGACTTGTGATTTGCTTACGCGTAAATGGTGCTTGCCAAGCGAGGCCACTTGCGGCAAGTGAGTAATCACTAATGCTTGACGTTGTTCACCCAATTGCTTAAGCAAATTACCAACGACTTCTGCCACTCCACCACCGATACCAACATCAACCTCATCAAAAATCATGGTGGGCACACTTCCCTGCTGCGCAGTTACCACTCGAATTGCTAAACTGATGCGAGATAACTCCCCGCCAGAAGCCACCTTACTTAAGGACCTTGGTGCAACACCAGCATGACCAGCTACTAAAAATTCGACCTGCTCTAAACCATTAACACTCGACTCAATTGGCGCCAACTCTACCAAGAACTGCCCTCCGCTCAAGGATAAGCGTTGCATTTCAGCCGTAATTTTTTGATGCAAGATTAATGCGGCATTTTTTCTACCCTCACTCAAATGTTCGGCTAACTTTTTATACGCATCAAATGCTGCAGCCTCCTGCTCGGCAAGTGCGCCATCATCTGTAAAACTTGATAATTCAGCCACTCTAGCCTGCCAACTTTCGAGCAATGCTGGCAAATCTTCTACACGTGACCGATATTTACGTGCCGCAGAATGAACCGATTGAATTCTCGCATCGACTTCACTCAAACGAGCTGGATCTAATTCCATACGCTGAATATATCGATTTAAAGATCGACTAGCCTCTTGCAGTTGAATCACCCCAGAATCAAGTGACTCAGACACCTCAGCCAGACTTGTATCGTAAGTTTGCATACTTTGCAGATGATGTTGTACCTGCGCTAATAAATTTAACGCCGACAATTCACCTTCACTCAGCAGCTCTACACAAGACTCCCCGCTAGTAATTAAGCTAGCGCCATTTGAAAGAAGCACATGCTCTTGCTGTAGCGCTTCCCACTCTTCTACATTAAATGCTAACGCCGTCAACTCACGTACGTTATCTCTCAGCAAAGCTAACTCATCTGCATAGGCTTCTGCATTTTTTTCCAACGCTAGGCGCGCCATATGCAGACGAAGCCAAAGCTTATAATGCTCAGCAACATTTTTAGCCACATCAAGCAAGCCGCCAAACTCATCTAAAATTTGACGCTGTGTTGCAGGTTTGAGTAAAGAGTGGTGTGCATTCTGGCTGTAGATATCGACCAAAAACTCGCCCAACTCTTTAAGTTGCTGCATAGTCGCTGAAATACCGTTAATAAACGCGCGCGAGCGTCCATCGGCATATATAACACGCCTGAGTAGCAGCTCAGGTTCGTCGTGAGCAATTTCCTGCCCTGCCAGCCAAGTTGAAGCTTCATCGTTGTCTTGTAAAGAAAAACTTGCACTAATCTCAGCTTTGTCACAGCCAACGCGAGTAACCCCACCCTCGCCACGCGCTCCCAACGCGAGTGATAGTGCATCAATTAAAATAGATTTACCCGCACCAGTTTCACCCGTCAGCACAGTAAACCCAGATTGAAAATCCAGATCCAGCTTGTCAACAATGACAAAATCGCGAATTGAAAGCGTTTGTAGCATAATTCAATTAATCCATTTTTATTGCCATATCGAAATGACAAGGCGTTAAGCAATATTGAACATTATTAATACGAATAATATAGAATCAGTATTGCCTGCATATCATGTAAATACGGAATCATTACCAGAGGAAAACGTAACTAACAAATCTGTGACTCAAATACTTTGACGACTACACCGCGACATTAGCCCCAGTTGAGCTTATTTCTGAGCATATCAAAATAACAGTATTCTATTGGGTGCAATAATGAAATTGTTTTTTCAGCACGCCGCACTATAATTTTATCGCCAATTTCTAAGCCCACCTGAAATTGCCCATCAAAACTGAGTTGCGCTTCATCAAACTGCACAATAGTCACCACAATATTGCTAGCGCTATTCACCGCGATTGGACGATTACTGAGTGTATGTGGACAAATTGGCACCAATGAGATTGCTTCTAAATTAGGATGTAAAATCGGCCCGCCTGCAGACAGTGCGTAGGCGGTGGCGCCCGTTGGCGTACTGATGATTAAGCCATCACTGCGTTGTTTATACACAAACTTATTGTCTATTTCAATTTCAAGTTCAATCAAACGCAAGCCACTTTTAATCACCACATCATTTAGGGCATGGCTACTATAAACAATCTGTCCATCTCTCACCACGTCAGTAGATAGCAACATACGTGGCTCTTTAATGAAATCACCAGCAAGCATGCGGTCAATTTCAACAAGCATGTCTTCTGCACGCAAATCGGTTAAGAAACCAAAACGCCCACGATTGATCCCCACCAATGGAACATCTGTATCTATCAGGCTGCGCGCCACGCTGAGCATGGTGCCATCTCCGCCCATCACAATAGCAAGATCGGCAGTTTTACCAATTTCGTCTAAGGTCACGACTTTATACTCAGCAAGCTGAGCATGATGTGCCGTATTTTCCTCAATACATACTTCGAGATTTTTAGCGGATAAATGCCGTGCTAAATCAGCCAAATCATTTTGCATCAACTTTAAAGCTGATACGTTCATATATTTGCCAATAAGCGCTATTTTTTTAAAGTTTGTCTGCACGGCAGAATTAAAACATAGTCAGTAAATCTTAGCAAAGCTAGATACAAAATATATTTGCAATAAACGCATTAAATCATGAATTTATTGCAAATATATTTTATAAAAATTCATAGTGAATGCAATCTACTCACTTACATACTGAAACAAGTAAGTATAGCTTTCATACACATTAGGTTTACAAACACACCTTGTTAAAAAATAAACCAAAAAGAAACCAAGCTGAACAATTTAATAAGATTGCCTAATTAAGCCAACTACTTGATAATTTGAGGTGTGGATAAACGCTCTCAAATTTTACTTAAAACTTTAGTTGAACATTACATTAGTGATGGTCAACCTATCGGCTCGCGCACCCTATTGCAACACTCAGGCCTAGATGTCAGCCCTGCAACCATCCGTAACGTAATGAGCGATTTGGAGCAACTTGGATTTATTGCCAGCCCTCACACCTCGGCAGGCCGCATCCCCACACAAAAAGGTTACCGCTTATTTGTAGATTCACTACTCACAGTAAAGCCACTAGACGTTCAGATCGTACAGCAACTTAAAACTGGCCTATCATCACCCAACCCTAGTGAACTGATTGCGAATGCAGCAGATATGTTATCGCAACTGACTCAGTTTGCAGGTGTAGTGATGACCCCAAAACGTAAGCGCGTTGCATTTAAACATCTGGAATTTTTAACACTGTCAGAGAAAAGAATATTAGTCATTATTGTGACCAGTGACGGCAATGTACAAAACCGTATCATCTTGACTGAAAAACCCTTTAGCGCCAGCGAACTAACACAGGCAGGTAATTATTTTAACGCACACTTTTCTGGCCATACGTTTGAGGAAGTTCAACAAAAGCTACATGCTGAACTTAAGCAAATGCAAAATGACATGAACCAACTCATGACAGCCGCACTCGAAGCAAGTAGCAAGAAAACAGATGACGATAGCGTGGTAATTGCAGGTGAACGCAATTTATTGCAAGTGGATGACCTATCTACCAATGTCACAAGCTTGCGCAAACTGTTTGAGATTTTTGAACGGCGTACCAGCCTGATGCAACTATTGGACAATAGCCAACGTGCGGAAGGCATACAAATCTTTATCGGTGGCGAAAGTGGTTACTTGCCTCTGGACGAGTGCAGCATGATTACCGCACCCTACGAAGCAGATGGGCAAGTCGTAGGCACTTTAGGCGTGATTGGCCCTACGCGTATGGCTTATGAGCGAGTGATTCCAATTGTAGATGTCACTGCAAAATTATTGTCAAATGCACTATCTTCTCAGTAAAAAAATCAAAACAGCCTCTACTTAAGAAGTTGATACTAAATCCATTATAAATAGATTGATAACATGTCATATTACAACCCAGAACCAAAGTACGACCATGGAGACCAGCTCAAAGTAGGCATTTTGCTTGCGAATTTAGGCACACCAGAAGCACCGACAGCAAAAGCATTACGGCCTTATTTACGTCAATTTTTAAGCGATAGGCGCATTGTAGAAATTCCGCGCGCGATTTGGTGGCTCATTTTAAACGGCATTATCTTAGTGATTCGCCCAAAAAAATCTGCTGAGAAATATGCCAGTGTTTGGACTAGCGAAGGTTCTCCCTTAATGGTGCATGCAAAAAAACAAACACTGTTACTTCGTGGGTTTCTGGCGCAAAAAATCAACTCCCCGTTCACCGTAGAGTTAGGCATGAGCTACGGCAATCCATCAATGGCAAGTGCCATTGAAAAGCTAAAAGCACAACACTGCGACCGCATTTTAGTGTTTCCACTCTACCCACAATACGCTGCGAGCAGCACAGCAAGTGCATTAGATGCCGTTTGGCGCACGCTGCTCAAAACACGCAATGTGCCAGCGATTCGCAGCATTAAGCATTATCACGACCATCCTGCCTATATTGAAGCATTAGCACAAAGCGTGCGTGAGCATTGGCGCATCAATGGCAAGCCAAACAAACTCATTATGAGCTTTCATGGTGTACCAAAATTCCATCTGCTCAAAGGCGATATGTACCACTGCGAATGCCATAAAACTGCGCGATTACTAGCAGAGGCACTCGAACTAAATAAAGATGAATACGCAATTGCATTTCAATCACGTTTTGGTAAGCAAGAGTGGTTAAAACCCTATTTAGCAAGCATGTTGGAATCGTTAGGCAAAGCCAAACTTAAGCGCATTGATGTCATCTGCCCTGGCTTTTCTAGCGATTGCCTAGAAACGCTAGAAGAAATTGCCATGGAAGGTAAACACATATTCCAGAGCAGTGGTGGTGGCGAATATCATTACATTCAAGCACTTAATGAGAATGATGCTTGGATACATGCCATGACAACCATTGCCTTAGAGAACCTGCAAGGCTGGGTAAGCACTGATTGGGATATCAATATGGCTAAAAAAGACGCTGAACTAACAAAATTAAGGGCAGAAAGTTTAGCCAATAATCAATAAGCGCTATACTGAATGCTTTATAATTTCAAAAATGCTGCTTAATTTTTTGCAGTGTAATAATGAATTAGGTATTAATCCATGATAGTAATTACTGGCGGCGCTGGCATGATAGGCTCTATCATCGCATGGCATCTAAACACCCAATTAAAACGCGATGATTTAGTGATTGTTGACCACATCACGCATGAAGAGCAATGGCAAAACCTTGCACATCGCCAGTACGCGCATTACTTAGATAAAGATCAGCTCATGTCTTGGCTACAAGGCGAAGACAATAAAGGCCGCACAGATATTGAAGCCGTGATTCATATGGGAGCTATTAGCGCCACCACTGAGCGCGACTTTAATAAGCTGGTTGAAACCAATATTCAATACTCACAAAACCTATGGACTTGGTGTGCAAATCATCAAGTGCCATTCTTCTATGCAAGCTCGGCTGCCACTTATGGTGATGGTAATTTGGGTTATGACGATGCAAGCATAGATAATCTTCGCCCACTAAATGGCTATGGCTACTCAAAACACTTTTTTGACCAGTGGGCATTACGCCAAGTAAGTAAAAAGTTACCAACACCTCCCAATTGGGCAGGGTTTAAATTCTTTAACGTGTATGGCCCAAATGAATACCATAAAGAACGTATGGCCAGCGTAGCATTCCACACGTTCAATCAGTTCAGCGAAACTGGTACCATGAAACTGTTTAAGGGCACAAAAGCTGGCATTGAAGACGGCATGCAAATGCGTGATTTTGTTTATGTCAAAGATGCCGCTGCCGTTGTTAACTTCTTCCTTCAATCTGCGCTATCTGATAAATCAGCACCAAACGGTATTTACAACATTGGCACAGGTAAAGCACGTAGCTTTAAAGATTTAGCAACCAATGTGATGCAAAGCATGAATCGCGAGCCACATATTACCTTTGTAGACATGCCGCTAGACTTACAAGGCAAGTACCAATACTTTACTGAGGCGACGATGAGCAAGCTTGCAAAAGCTGGCTACACGCAACCTTTTCACAGCCTAGAAGATGGCGTACGTGATTACGTGCAAAATTACTTAACGCAAGAGGATAAATACTGCTAATGAGCATACCAAAAAAGTACGTTGACTACCTCAAAGGCGAACACGCCGCCCATATGGCGATGTTTAATGCCTTAGAACCACTTTTCCCGCTGATCAGCGATGTAGGCATCGCCATGCAGAACACCATTAAAAATGGTGGAAAAATCTTACTCATGGGGAACGGTGGTAGCGCAGCCGATAGCCAACATATTGCCGCTGAAATTGTCGGTCGGTTTAAAAAAGAACGTAAAGGCATGCCTGCAATCGCACTAACAACTGACACATCGATTCTCACCTCGGTTGGCAACGATTACGGCTACGACTACATTTTTGCACGGCAAGTAGAAGCACTCTGCCGCCCAGAGGACTTAGTGATTGGACTTACCACCAGTGGCAACAGCGCAAATGTTGTGAGTGCTATTGAAGCTGCAAACACAATTGGTGCAACCACAGTTGGCTTAACTGGTGGCACTGGCGGCAAATTGAATAACCTATGCACTTACAATATAGTCATCCCATCCAGCGTAACGGCGCGCATTCAAGAAGCACATATCTTTGTTGGGCATTCACTTTGTGAGATTTTAGAGTCTGAATAAAATACTTAACATAGGGATTACAACCTAGATTGAAATCCCTATGTACTTAAAAGACACCAAACGCCTGCTTTGGTAGCAATGACAAAAACGAATATAACATTGATAGATGTATAATCTCATCCACCATGACCCAACAAACACTTCTCGATACTGTTAAACAATTCGGCAATCTCAATCAGCATGCGCTAGTCATTGGCGATGTGATGCTAGATCGTTACTTAATGGGAGAAGTAAACCGTATTTCTCCAGAAGCACCTGTTCCAGTCGTATTAATCAAGTCTCAACAGGATAGAGCTGGTGGTGCCGCGAATGTGGCTGCCAATTTATCCCTACTTGGCATCAAAACCCATATTATTGGCTGTGTTGGCACAGATAATGAAGCCAACCTTCTGCTAAATTTAATGATTGATAACAAAATTAATATCAATCATGTAATTCGTTCAAATCAGCGCCCAACTGTCGCCAAAACCCGCATTTTAGGCGGACATCAACAAATGATGAGATTAGATCAGGAAGACAGCACCACATTTGGCACACATGAAAATACGCAATTATTACACGCGATTGCTGAAGAGATTGCACTTAAACCCGCGGTTGTTATTTTGTCTGACTATGCAAAGGGTTTACTGAGCACTGAGGTTTGTCAGAAAATTATTGAAATGTGTAATGCACAAGGCATTACCACACTGGTTGACCCTAAAGGGCATGATTACAGCAAATACAAAGGCGCTACAGCACTGACGCCGAACAAAAAAGAAACCGCAGAGGCTTGTGCAGTTTCTATCCATAATGCCAACTTAATTGATAAAGCAACAACCCTCAAAAATACGTTAGACCTAGCGTTTTTAGTAGTCACACGTGGCGAAGAAGGTATTTCATTGATTGATGATACCAGCCACTTATTACCAGCCACAGCTAAACAAGTGTTTGATGTTTCTGGTGCAGGTGATACTGTCATTGCTACCCTTGCGGCAGGCCTAATGCACAAACTCAGCCCATTGGAAGCATTGCAACTTGCCAACATTGCGGCTGGCGTTGTGGTGGGTAAAGTAGGCACAGTGCCCATTAGCCGCGATGACTTAATTGAAGCTTTAGCCAGTGAGCAATCGTCAGAACAGGCGCATAAAGTGAGTGATCTAGCTCACCTCATGCAAAAAGTAGACACTTGGAAAAAAGCGAATCAAAAAATCGTATTTACCAATGGCTGTTTTGATTTGTTACACGCAGGCCATGTTACCTATTTAGAGGCCGCGAAGAAACGTGGGGATAAACTGATTTTAGGGTTAAATACCGATAGATCAGTGAGCGCGCTTAAAGGACCAACGCGCCCAGTAGTGCATGAAAATGACCGCGCACGCGTACTTGCGGCATTAGAGTCTGTCGATGCTGTGATTCTATTTGATGAAGATACGCCACTTAGTTTAATCAATGCGGTTAAGCCAGATGTGATCGCCAAAGGAAGTGACTACACGGCCGACCAAGTCGTAGGTGGAAAAGAGGTTGAATCTTGGGGTGGTGAAATTGCGTTAATTGACTTAGTGGCAGGCCGCAGTACCAGCAACATCATAAAAAAAATGAATAGTTAGTATTCAACCATGCAAATACAAAACCAGCCGCAACCACACTAAAGCATTAATGACAAATACAACCAACAAAATTCTAGTGCTTGGCCCCGCTTGGGTGGGTGACATGGTAATGGCGCAAAGCCTTTTTAAAGTACTAAAAAGTAATCAGCCAGATTGTATTATCGATGTTGCAGCTCCTGCTTGGACACTGCCATTGCTAGAACGCATGCCAGAAGTTTCTGGCAAGATTCCACTGCCATTTAAACATGGCGAACTCGCCTTTTTTGATAGAATCAAATTTGGAAAATCACTTAAAAATCAAGGCTACACGCAAGCGATTATTTTAACAAACTCGCTGAAGTCTGCTTTACTCCCTTGGGCTGCCAATATTAAACAGCGGACGAGCTATTTAGGTGAAATGCGTTATGGCCTGATTAATGATATTCGGCCACTGGATAAAACCAAACTAAAGAAAACAGTCGAGCGATTCGTCAGTTTAGGTTTAGAAAAACATCAAACCTTAGCTATTGAAATACCAATTCCCACCCTGATGCATGATAAAAACAATGCATTATCTGTGCTAAATAAAATGGGTATGCTTGAGCCAACAAGCAAGATACTAGGCTTATGTCCAGGGGCAGAATATGGTGAAGCAAAACGCTGGCCGATTGAGCACTTTTCTGAGGTCGCAAATAAAGCCTTAGATCAAGGCTGGCAAGTTTGGCTATTTGGTTCTGAAAAAGACATTCCTGTTACCGCTGCCATCAATCAAAAAACACAAAACCGCTGTGCTGATTTTGGCGGAAAAACCAAACTTGGTGAGGCAATTGACCTGATGGCAATGTGCGACACTATCATCAGCAATGACTCAGGCCTGATGCACGTGGCTGCAGCCTTAGACAAACACCTGATTGCGATCTATGGCTCGTCAGACCCGCATCATACGCCACCAATGCACCCCAATGCAGTGGTTGAGTATCTTGGTTTGGAGTGTAGTCCATGTTTCAAACGTGAGTGCCCATTAGGGCATTTAAATTGTTTAAAACAAATCACGCCAGCCAAAATTTACACTCACATCAATATTTAGTTAGCGCACGCTTACTCTTTTACATATATTAATTTAACCCTATGAATTCTTTGATTAAAAAAATAGAACAAAGCCCGATTAATACACTACACGCGGTCATTATTTTGCTAGCAATGTTACTAGCGGCACAAATGCAGTATATTCAACACGGCTGGATCAACCCAGATAGCATACTGTATTTTGAGTCTGCAAAATTGATCGCCGTTGGTCAGTGGAAAGAGGCACTACAAGTGTGGAACTGGCCACTTTACCCAATTTTAATTGCCACAGTGCACAAGATTACTTTCCTTGGTATTCAGGCATCGGCTCAAGTATTAAACGTGCTATTTTTTGGCTTAACAGCGTTTAGCTTTATCCAAATTATCCGCTTGGCAGGTGGCAAACAACTAACAATGGTAGCTGGTGCATTAATATTATTCAGCTCGCAATATATTGTAGGCGATGTACTAGAAATGCTCATGCGTGATGAAGGTTTTTGGGCTTTCTACCTCACTTCAATTGTATTTTTTATCCGCTTTTATCAAGGTTTTAAACTTAAAGACGCCTTACTTTGGCAGGTCAGTGCAATCATCGCTACCCTATTTAGAATAGAAGCCATCACTTATCTGGTACTACTACCTACGCTAGTGCTGGTATGTATGAATGCAGATTTAAAAACGCGTATTCGTTACTTTTTGATGAGCCATTCACTCAATCTCTTTTTAGCACTCGCATTGATATTATTCTTAGCATTACATGGTGATTTTTCCATGAAAAATCTAGGTCGCTTGCAAGAGGTTTTCACACTAAACCTGTATGAGGAACTGACACGCCAACTGTTTTCTCATGCGGCAATCATGTCAAACGATGTGCTTGGAAAATATCTAGAAGAATTTGCGGTACAGGGGTTATTACTGACGTTTATCTACGTCATGATCGTCAAAGCCATCTCAACTACTGGGCTGATCAACTTCATCATGGCGGTTTTTACCGTTAAAAATAGATCAGCCCTGATAGAATCAAAATCATTCCAAGTGCTCACTGCCATCGCACTTATCAGCCTGATGAATATGGCACTCATTATTACCAAAGTGTTTGTGTTGTCGAGTCGATATGTGGTTGGCTTGGCGTTTATTTTGATGATTTTTGCAGCATTTCAATTCGCCACCATACTCATGCGCAGCACAGGTAAATCCGAGAATAGTCAAAGAAAGCAATGGTTGGCGGTTGCATTGATTGTATTCATGACGCTAAGTATCGTTAAAAACATCCTGCCTAAGGCAGAGGGTTACAACTATATGCAGGATGCTGCAGCATGGATTAAAACATATAACAAAGACAACAAACCAGTCTTTTATGATGAAACTCGTGTGCGCTACTATTTGAACGAGCCATATTCTCGCAATGCTGAATTTAACTGGCCAGCGATTAAAAGTGCAATCGAAAATGGATCTATCAAAAACTATGACATTTTGATGATTAGCCACTCTAAAAAGCGCCCAGAGCAAGAAGTGCTTATTGCTGAACAGCTGCCAGAATACTCAGAAATAAAACGTTTTAGCCAATCCAAAGAAAAGAAGTCTATTGTGATATATCGAAAGAATTAACTCAATATGGCTCAATGTCACCAATGCAGCTGGCAATGCCCGTAACGGCAAAAGTAGCAAAACTTTAAGGGTGAGTTTGTTGAACTGTCGATTGAAGTCCCTCGTGACCGTGAAGGCAGCTTCGAGCCACAACTCATTCACAAACATCAAACGCGCTGGACTGGCTTTGATGACAAGATCATCTCGCTGTACTCCAGATAGCCCTCTTACTTAAATCCAATTATCTATCTTTGACTCTAAAATATATTCTTTAACATTTTTCATTGGTCTCCATCCTAAAGCTTGTGTTTTTTCAGTAAATAGATTTGCCATCATACGATTACCCTTTCGCTCAGGCAGCATTTCTATATTCCCGCCAAACATATTCGCTATATCAACCACGCTAAAAGATTCAGGGCTACCTATACCAAAACCATCCCCAAAGCCATTTTCACCAACCAACACCAAGCCATCGACGATATCGTCAATATGTGTAAAGTTTCTTTGTTGGCTCCCTGGACTTACAACTGTTAGCGGTCTATCATTTTTCATGCTCTCTTTAAAAATAGCTATAATAGTCGCATATTTACCCGTTCGAATTTCCCTAGAGCCATACACATTATAGAAATATGTAATGGCATACGGTACGTTATACCAAAGACCATAATTCATCACGAGCTCAGTATTTGATGCTTTCGTCCAGGCATATGGACTTGAATTGACTCCCAACCCTGAATCACCAAATTTTGTGCTACTTCCAGCATAGAGTATTTTGCAGCCTACTTTTCTCACGAACTCTAAAACTGCAAAAGTTCCATCTATGTTAAATTTCCATACTTTATCAACATCATCAAAACTTTGTTCAACTCTTGAGTACTCACCTAAGTGATAAACCATATCAGGTGAAAAAGTAATTAAAGAAGCTATATCAGTTGTATTACCCTCGATGTAAGTTACATTAGGTACATGGTTGTTTTTATTACCTGTGAAATAATTATCTAAGCTATAAACCTCATAACTATCATTTTTTCCTAACTTCTCACACAGATGACTACCAACAAAACCAGCTCCCCCAGTTACCAATATTTTCTTTTTCATATAGACTCCCAAAGTAATTAAGCTGTCTTGAAAAAAACAGTCAATTACATCCCTTCTAATTCATATAGATATAGTGACTCATACTAAAGTTAAATTGAGCCGCCTTAGGTTAATCTTTAAATTACTTTTATCATCACAAACTATACTAATAGCGTTGCTTGCGTAGTTTTTTAGAGCTTACTAGACCACGTAAATAGCCTGTTAGAGATCTATCCACCACTGAGTTTACTGGCATATTACCAAATTCAGTATCTGGGTTATCCGCATAGTTATTAGGGGTGTGGTGTATCAAAGCATTCGTATCTATCTGCCTTTTATTATTATCGTAACCTATGAGGTTCCTTGAAAAATATCCTTTTGGAACCTTTGAAAAAGTTAGTCCTTGTGCTGCTTTTTCTCTAATATTCCAAATTCCAAAATCTGGATTTGATGAAGGTCCAAACAAATGCTCTTTCAAAAGTTCACGATCCATTAAGTACATTCCCTGATAAGGCTTGGGCAGATTTATATAATAATAATTATCTGAGATTTTCACTTTCGGAAGTTGGTTGAATGGAGCTTTTCTAATCACATCAGAGCTATATGGCTCAGTTTCACCTGTTTTCAATTCAAATCTTAGGAATGAAGGAATCAATCCGTACGGCCTTAAATCTTCTCTTGCCTTTAGCCAATAAGCTATATTGCTTGATCGAATCAGTAAGTCATCTTCAAGATACATAAAATGACTAATACTCTCATTTTGTTCAAACTTTTCTCTAAAGACACTAAAATGACACCAAGTTAATAAATAAGGATGCCCTAAAAGTTGTGGAACTAGAATTTTTGCTTTTAGTTTTGTATCAAGTACTGCCATAATCTTGTCCTGAAGTATATTTTCGTCAGTGTTTGTGAGAACAAAGACTTCAACCTCATTTGCCAAGCTAGCAAACTCTTTTGATATGGCTGATAAATACTTTAACCGATCTTCTACATAATAAAACGTTACAGCAATTACCAATTTATTAATTTTCATCTAAATTTTCTTTAAGTCAGAATTAAGAACAATAGGCGCACATGTCCGCTAAAAGTTTATATTAAGATTGGTGGATTCAATTTAGCAGATCAACTAACCTTTTCTGCGAAGTTTTTTACGCGCCGCTCCCAGGTATAAAGCTCATAAAACTTTTTCTTGCCAGCTGCCGCAATCCTCTCCCTTTCCTCTTCGTGAGCTAGATAATACTCTACTTTTTCTTTGAGCTCTTTGCCAGATGAGTAGGTTTCTATCTCTTTACCAATTTCAAAAAGATCTGAAATCTCTTCATAATGGTCAGTAAGCAAAAAACCACCAGCGGCAAGCACTTCAAATATTCTGAGATTTAAACCTGTCTCTACACAATAAAAGTTGCTGTTAGTGATATTCAAGACTATCTTTGACTGAAACATCAAGTCAGTCAATTCATTACCCCATACTGTCTTATTGACAACTTGGCCTTTAAGGTCTGATGAAATAACAGGATAGCTCTTATTCCAGCGATTGCCATAGATAGAAACTTTATCTTTAATATATTCGAGCAGGAAAATACGCCTAAAACTCGACCTTCCTACAAATAAAACATCAATGGTCTTAGCTGCAGTATTTGCTTTTGTGATTGGGTTGCTGCCGTAGGGAAAGTAAGTCGCGGGTAGGTTCCTCGTTTTTATAAAAAAGTCTGTTGCCACCTTGGAAAAAGAAAATATTTCATCATAAATAACCAGTTCATTTTCTATGAAATAAATAAATTCATTTTGATTAGGAAATAAATTGCAACTATCCGTATCATAAAGATAAATCTTGCAATTTGAAGCTTTTGCAAGCTTTTTCAATACATCTGGCTTGATGAATTTATAAGCATAACGAAATACAAGAATATGTGTAGGTATACTGGCCGTGATGACTTTTTCAATAGCATGTGGATCGGTCTTGGATAGCTTCACAAAATCACTTTTACGCGAACCAGAAAATGTACTTTTTAATTTATTGATAAACTTAAATAAAAAATAAAATCTCTTTTTTGGAAGTGATGCTAAATCACAATACTCCGCATCAATATGGGCAAGCACGCTACCTTGATAAAAATCTTTCGCCAGTGACAATTCAGACAAACCATCTAGAATTAAGAGTTTTTTCATATTCTTATTAAAAAAATAAATTGCGTAACAAATAGACTATAGAGTTATATCTACTACAGCATCAAAATATTAGCTGTAATGTCCCCGAATAATAGATCTTATTTTCAATTAGGAGCTACTGTTTACTAAATATGTAGTCAGCCAAAATATCAGCACCTTCTTCAGTCAAATGACCGTAATCAAAAGCTGTTAATGCAAACCTATTGTCTACACGTCCTACTGCAAGACATTGATCTAACTGGCACATCCTAGCAAAAGGTGATATGTAACTTACATTATGCTGATCAGAGACTACTTTAATTTTTTCTTCTAGTTGATAAAGTTTATTATACAAAGGCATTTTCAGATATGTTTCCTTATCTAGTGAAACGTGCTTACGCAGGGCAACATCAGGCAAGGTTGGCTTCCATTGAGGAACAAGTCCTATTATATATACTTTAGATTCTGGAGATACCGATTGTATAAAATTTAAAGTCTGCCCCAATCCTATTAGAATCTTTTCGTCCGTATAACCATCCCAAACGGCATGTAAAAATATTTTTCCTGGTTTTTTATTTTTAACAAACTGACTTACTAATTTATTTGCAGCAACACACTTCTTATTTGTTTTAGATACATCATAGTCATCGTTTAACACTGGCGGGCACCCAGCGGCTGTTAGCTGTGTCAATTGGTCTGTTTTTTTTCTAAGGCCTGAATATAGCGCTGCTGCATGTGAGTCACCCCATAACAGTATCGTTTGACGCTGATCTCCATTTGCAAAACACTCAGGTACGTATGATACGTTGTCTGGCTCAAGTCCCAAAAAGCAAGAGCCTCTGCGCCAATCTCCTCCATGATTTCTATAGTCGTTAATTGCTTGCTCATTCTGTGAGAGCCTGCTTAGAAAGCCATTATTGTAGTACCCAACAAGACCAAAACTAATAAATCCTAACGAAACTATCAGCGCGATTGTAAAAATCTGTTTCCTATTAAGAAAGTTTCTATTACGAAAAGGCTGCTCTATATACTTCCAAGTTAAGATAGCTAATATAAGAACGGCGCATATCAATATAAACATTTCGATTAATGAGGGCTCTAAATAACTTTGATGTCTATAAAATGCAAATATGGGCTGGTGCCATAGGTAAGCACTAAAACTTATTAAGCCCACACCTACTATAGGTCTAAATGAGAAAAGTCTGGCTATCAATGTTTTTTCAGTGCCGAACAAAATGATTAACACTGTGCCTAAAATAGGTATCAAGGTATAAAAACTTGGAAATGGAGTTGCCTTGTCAAACCCAAAAATAGCTATTAAAACTAAAATAAACCCCGCAATAGATAATGGATTTTTAAGCTTTCCTGTTTGCATTCCGTATAAGTCTTTATTAACTAACACAGCTGATATTGAGCCAGCCATCAACTCCCAAATCCTTGACTGTAGTAAGTAAAATGCCGCAGCTGGCTTCACTTGCACTTTATACTGCGCATAAAGTAGGCTAATAATGAAAATTGCAGTTAATGCATGAAGTATGTAATTTCTAGCGTAACGCCAAAGTAAAATTAATATTAACGGAAAGAAAACATAATACTGCTCTTCAATACCAAGACTCCAGGTATGTAATAAGGGTTTTAACTCTGTGGCTGCATCAAAATAGCCACTTTGTTTGTAAAAAATAGTGTTGGATAGAAAAATGGAGACATATGCCAGACTTTTACTGAAATACTTCATATCGTACGGACTCAGCACTACCCAGGCAAACGGAACGCAAACTAACATTACAAAGAAAAGCGCTGGCAGTATTCTTCTTACTCTTCTTTCATAGAAATTCGCAATAGAGAAATTACCTGCCTGAATCTCACTAAGAATAATGGTTGTGATTAAAAAGCCACTGATTACAAAAAAAATATCAACCCCAACATATCCTCCACTTACAGCTTTGAGCCCGGCATGGAAAAGAATTACTGAAGTTACTGCTAATGCACGTAAACCATCTATTTCTGAACGATATTTCATAGACTCTTTTAAGTTTGAATGTTATATATTTTATTGAATTACTGATGCAATCTGCATAACTGTTGCTTATATTGATATCGATAAGTAGATAATTGTTCTACTTATTTACAAAACCACTATCGGTTATTAAAAATACGTCAAGGTTTATAATAGTGCTCTGAGTCAACGCTTGATTACTCAAAGTACCCCAGCTTTTTTTCCACACCATAAAGTGAAAGTATGGAAACTGCCTATTACCATCAATATCATTAGTTAATCGGCCTTTTTCCCAAACCCACTCTGTTGGGTTGCGATACGTACCATCTATCCAAGCGATTTTTGCATTTGGTGTGCTGTAGGCCTCAATGAACTCTGCTTTTTTAAGCCAAGGGTCCATCAGCCCAGCAACCCAGCGTACAAATCGTGGTGAATTTTTGTGCCTTAAAAATACTTTACTAAACGCTTTTTCATCAAATGCTTGATGCTGATCACTTGCAATAAGCGCTTGCCATCCCTTTACTTTTTTGAAAGCGGTACGCATCTCTACCGTATTTCTTATCAAACACAAATGTCCTGAAATACGTCTAGCATGGGTTGAAAATAAATCTTTTTTAGCAAGTCGCGCTTGGGTGAAATATGCTCGTAAGTCCCCATAAATAAGATCTATGTCCCCAAAACCCCAGAAGTCATAGTCCTTCAACTCATCCTCATGCAAATAACCCAGTAGTGGTTTAATGTCGCATAGTTTGTAAGGGTTAGAAGGTGAAAATTGGATTGTCAATTTTCTTGAGACAAACTGACAATAGTCAGCATAGCTAATTTCAATCACTTTCACATTGGATGGTAAATGCTCAGGCATGCCGCAATCTGTATAAAATACCCAATTGATATCGGCGTTGAACCTGCAAGTTTCCCAATAGTAAGGCATCCAAACTGGCCACTTACCAAAATATGGGATGATGATACAAATGCTATTTAGTTTTATTTGTTCGTGATTGCTCATGGCATTACTTACGCTTTACAAAATCGCTTACAAACGACAAAGCCCAAAAATTTGCGCGTACTGCCTCGTCAGAAAAGCGATGATGTAGCGCTTGTATAATTTCTGCTTGGTTAACATTGGTTCTATTTTCGTAAGTCTCTACTAGAGATTTAGCCAAAGCACCATCATCACCTAGGGGGTACAGCCGCCCTACATCTTGCACTACTTCTTTTCCGCCACCACAATCACTACAAATAATTGGCAAGCCAGCCGCCATTGCCTCTAGCAACACCATACCAAATGGTTCATGATCTGATGTTAAGGCAAATACATCAAAAGCCTTAAAGTATTGCTTTCCCTCTGGCACATTGCCTGTAAAAACAACAGATGCAGTGATGCCTAAGTCTTGCGCCAACTGTTTTAAATCTTTTTCCAGTGGCCCCTTGCCCATCACCACCAGTAAACTTCCAACGGCTAATTGGGGTAGTGCTTTTTGAAAGCCACGCAACAGCGTTGCCTGATCTTTATCATGATGCAGTCTGCCCACATTACCAACCACCCAAGCATGCTCTGGTAACCCTAAAAACTGTTTAGCCTCTTGCTTAGGTAAAAATGCCGATTGCGTTGCGGCCACATCAATTCGGTTGTATAAAGTCTCTATTTGATGATGTGGCCATTGAGGCAACTGCGCTCTTATTTCATCTCTCACTGAGTCAGATACGCCTAGTAACAGAAGACGTTTTTTGAACAAACTCACCATCACACGACGTGAGAATCTTCCAAAATCACCATAGTTATGGCGAACACTCACCACTGGCAAGTTGGTTGCTAATAGCGCCACATAAGTAGGCTTAGCGCGATGGGCAATACAAAACAAAAAGGGTTTAGTTTTTACTATCTGCTTGATTTGTTTAATCGCACCTAACTTTAAACCTCTTACCTGCTTACTTTGATAGCCCAGAAAAATCACTTCATCTGATGCACTACCCTTCACAACCGAATCATCTGGTTCGCCTGTGAGATAAACCGTGATTACCTTAATACCAGTACCTTGAAAAAGTTGTGCGTATTGTCTGGCACAATCTAAAAACGGAGGATAATAACAATGGCAGATTTGAAGAACGTACAAAATTCCTGCTCCTAACTAAATGTCACTCAAAGGCCTAAAACTCACTGCCTTATTTAAAGCGTTTCGCAATTTACTTTTAGATACTTCGTTTAATTGAGCGTTAGATAAATAGCCTTCTTTAAAACTTTCCCAACTTGATTCACCTAGCTTAATGATGTCATCAGGATAGCGCGTTAAGTGCTTAAAGTTTCTTGCTCTGGTATTACCAAATAATGGCCAAGCATAAATGCTCATATCAGAGATATCTATCAAGCCATATTCACCTTCTGGGGTAATGACAATATTGCCCATATGTAAGGATCGAAAGTGAATGCCCAGTTGATGCAACTTTGCCACATAGCCACCTAAAGCAAACGCCATTTCCTGATTAAGTAAATTGCCCTCTAATAATTTTTTCAGTGTGAATCCCACCAAAGGTGAATACAAAACTGCGGTATTGGTTGAATGCTCAAAATGATAAAGTTGCTTAATTTGAACGGTATTGATACCTAAAGCCTGCAATCTTTCTGCATTACGTGCGAACTTGCGTGCGTTTGAGTAAATACTTGCGCCGCTAACTCTACGTCTTAATCTGAATATTTTTAAAATATCGCCTGAGTTTAATTTAATGACCTTATAGCCACGCTCATCTTGCTCTAACACTTCGCCACCAGAAATCATCTGGTCAAATGTATCGTGTGTGAGCAACAAACTTGGGCGTATCCACTTATTAAGGCTAGCAATCATAGTAGTTCCATCAGATTTTTAGCGACATTGATTTGATTTTTTTTACAATAATCCTGCCAATCAGCTACCTCAGTCCAATCGCTTAGAAATACAAAATCCAAACCTGCACGTGTTGCTGCCTCAAAGTCATATTTACTATCCCCAATAAACAAGGCTGGGGACTGCAAGTGGCCGTTTTCTTTTTCACGTGCTAATACCGTATCTTTGTTATCTGGGCTTCCAAACAAGCCACCATCAAAGTACTTTGCTAAATCCCGCTTAGCAAACAAAGTACGAATCTCTTGCTGATCTCCACCAGATAGTATCATCCACTTAGCTTGTGGTGTGGCTTGTCGCAATGCATCTAGACCCTCGGCTATTTCACATTCCATCAACACGACTGCAAGCTCGCGTGCAAATTCATCTAATAAAATTTGAATGGCTTCTTGAGTGACAGGTTGATGTGTAATTTCACGTAGGTAATAATCAAACTTATGATAGCGAGAAATACCCCCTAACCTCACGTGATAATCAACCAAAGCTTGCGCCTGTTCATCGGTAGCGCCTAAGTGCTTAGCTGTACGAAAATATGCTTCAGTCTTAACCACGTTAGAGTCCAGCACAACGCCATCACAATCAAACACGATAGTTTTATATTTTTTGATATCTATCTGCAAACTTTATCCAAACTTTGAATCTCAATAAAAAAGGGCTTTGCACTAATGTTTAGTACAAAGCCCGATGATAGCTTTCTGATATAACGTTTAGTGACCTTAGTCACTATTTCAGGGCGTTCACCTAAGCCGCTTTAATCGCACTCGCCTCTTTAGCTAACTTAGTAATGTGTGCCCAATCTTTACGTGCCACAGCATCAGCTGGTGTTAACCATGTACCACCGCAAACTACCACGTTAGGCAACGCTAAAAACTGTGGTGCGCTCTCAACAGTCACGCCACCAGTTGGGCAGAATTTCACATCACCAAATGGACCTGAAAAGCCTTTTAACAAATTAATACCACCCACTGCCACTGCTGGGAATAGTTTTAAAAAGTAGTAATCATCCGCATTAGCCATCATGATTTCTGAGCCCGTAGAAACGCCTGGCAACAATGGCAAGCCGATTTTACGTGCATATTGACCTAGTTCGCTAGTGTAACCAGGACTTACCGCAAACTGACAACCAGCATCTTTAGACGCTTGTGCATCTTTAAGATTACGCACTGTACCTGATCCTAAAATTGCATCTGGCACATGCTTAGCAATTTCTTCCATACCTGCTAAAGCGCATGAAGTGCGTAATGTGACTTCTAACACTTTAATGCCACCTTCAAGCAATGCTTCTGCCATTGGCACAGCATCTTCTACTCTGTTAATCACAATCACTGGAATCACTGGACCGTGATTAGCTAAATCTAATGTACTCATTTTTTCTACCTATGATGTTAATTTATTTTTTACTGGATTCTCACCACCCTTCGACAAGCTCAGGGAACGACGGGAATGCTAGTTTAATATTTTGGTTAGTTTTATTTTGGCCAAATGGCTATTTAAACTTTGATAATCAGCTGAGAACTAGGCACATGAGCGCAGACAGTACGAACAGTACGGCAAGCGAAATGTAACAACGTTATCGGCTGATTTGCAAAGTTACAACCAAGTGACTGCGCCTTCTTCGGCTGATAGTACGTTCTTACGCATACCTCCAAACAACTCACGACCAAAGCCATGTGCATTGCTATGGCGCTTGCTATCAGAAAGCTCAGCAACTTCACGCTCTGCCCACTCATCTTCATCGACAAGCACGTTTACCATGCCTACAGTCGCATTGAGGCGAATAATATCGCCATCACGCACTTTAGCTAATGGACCACCCGCTGAGGCTTCTGGGCTTAAATGGATAGCTGCTGGAATCTTGCCTGATGCCCCACTCATACGGCCATCGGTCACAATTGCCACTTTAAATCCTTTGTTTTGCAACACAGCCATTGGTGGTGTTAACTTGTGTAACTCTGGCATACCGTTGGCTTTAGGTCCTTGGAAACGCACCACTGCAACAAAGTCTTTTTCGAGCTCACCACGGTCAAACGCGGCTAATAACTCTTCCTGTGCATCAAATACAATCGCTGGTGCTTCAATGATGTGACGATCTTCAGGCACTGCTGAGATTTTAATCACGCTACGACCCAAATTACCTTTAAGTAAGCGCAAGCCACCTGACTCACTGAATGGGAATGCCGCTGTGCGCACGATCGTTTCATCACTGCTTTCTTTTGGCAAATCTTTCCAAACTACTTTATTTTCTTCTTTAACTGGCAATTTACCGTACTCACGTAAACCACCGTGCGCAACGGTTAACACGTCAGGGAACATGTAACCAGCCTCAATCAATTCACGAATCACAAATGCTGGACCGCCTGCAGACTGAAATTCATTCACGTCTGCTCTACCATTAGGATAAACACTCGCTAATAGTGGCGTTGTTTTAGCTAAATGGTAGAAGTCAGTCCAATCAATAATAATGCCTGCTGCGCGCGCAATTGCGACCCAGTGAATCAAATGATTAGTAGAACCGCCAGTAGCCAGCAAAGCCACCATTGCGTTCACAATCACATGCTCATCTACCATGCGGCCAATCGGCGTGAAGTTTTTACTCTTGATGTTATTTAACACCATTTTCACAGATTCACGCGTGAGCAACTCGCGCAATCCTTCGTGAGGGTGTACAAATGCAGCACCAGGCACATGCAAGCCCATGGCTTCCATCAACATTTGGTTGCTATTAGCAGTGCCGTAGAACGTACAGGTACCAGCACCATGATAGGCCGCCGACTCTGAGGCAAGCAACTCTTCACGACCAACTTTACCTTGCGCATACTGCTCACGTACTTTAGATTTAGTAGTGTTATCAATACCAGTGCTCATTGGACCTGCTGGCACAAATACACAAGGCAAATGCCCAAACTGCAACGCACCAATCAAAAGACCTGGCACGATTTTATCGCAGATACCTAATAACAATGCAGCGTCGAACACATCATGTGAAAGTGCAATCGCAGTACCCATCGCAATCGTATCGCGGCTAAATAGCGACAACTCCATGCCTGGCTCGCCTTGGGTAATGCCATCACACATCGCTGGTACGCCACCAGCCACTTGAACAGTCGCACCGTATTTATGTGCTTCATCGCGAATAATATCAGGATAGTTAACATAAGGCTGATGTGCCGAAAGCATCTCGTTATAGGCGGTAACAATACCGATATTAGGTGCTTTTTCTACCACCACACGCAACTTATCATTAGCGGGCATTGCAGCAAAAGCATGGGCTACGTTGGCACAACCTAGACGGTCTGCGCCACGTGGTCGATTAACAATATCATCTAAACGGTTCAAATAGGCCGTGCGCGTTGGGCGGCTTTTCTCAATAATACGTTCAGTAACTTCTATATGGGACTGTTTCATAATTTTAGATACTCTACTCAGATAACTGACTTAACTAGCGGAACTTAATAATAAAAATGACTTACTAAGTAAAGATAAACATCAACCCCGATTATCGCTAAACTAAGGCATATCGTCAAACAAAAGCCGCTTATTAGCGGCTTTTGTTTGACATCAATCTAGACCTTCTTAATTTACATCAAATCATTTTTTAGTCACTAAAACATCTTCCATCATCAAATACTCTAGGTCGCAACCATAAAACATATTCAACGCATCGGTCGGCGAACAAATCATAGGCTCACCACGACGATTTAACGAGGTATTCAGCACGACTGGTACACCACGTAACTTTTCAAGATGCTCAATCAGTTCATAGTAACGCGGGTTAGTTTCTCGCGTGACCACCTGTGCTCGCGCAGTACCATCTTCATGCACGACTTCTGGAATGCGTGGCTTCCAATGTTCGGCTACATCAAACGTAAACGTCATGTAAGGTGCTGGGTGCTCAGTTTGCAAAATATCAGGTGCAACACGGTCAAGCATGCTCGGGCAGAACGGACGCCAGCGCTCACGATATTTAATTTGCGCATTAATACGATCTGCCACCCCAGGATAACTTGGGTCGCCTAAAATACTACGGCAACCAAGTGAGCGCGGACCAAACTCCATACGGCCTTGCAACCATGCAAGAGGGTTGCCGCTCGCTAACAGTTCAGCACCTTTTTGCGCTGCATTTTCAACGCGTGTAAAAATTGGCTTCTGCGGATGTGCCTCACATGCCGCGATACATTCTTCTGATGTAAAAGCTGGCCCTAAGTAGGCATGTTCCATTTTTTGAATTGAATCGCCCGCCAAGTGCGCCGCATAAGTTGCCGCGCCCAATGAAGTTCCATTGTCCCCTGATGCAGGCTGTACGAACAACTCTTTCACATGAGGCATGGCAATAATACGTTGGTTCAATTTCACATTAAGCGCTACACCCCCCGCCATCGCAATGCGGCCAGTTTCTTTGATAATATCACCGAGGTAATAATCAATCATTTTCAGCGCCACATCTTCTAGCAATGCCTGTACAGAAGCTGCATAGTGAATATAAGGATCATCAATTTCATCGCCGTGGCGCTTAGGGCCTAGCCATTCAATTAATTCAGGTGTGAAATAATAACCTTTACCATTTTCTTTATAGCGACGTAAGCCAACCACGTTTACCAGCTCAGTATTAATGCGTAAATCACCGTTTTCAAACGTCACTAACTTAGATAAATCATATTTGCTTGCATCACCATACGGCGCCATGCCCATGACTTTAAACTCACCATCTAGCATCTCAAAACCAAGATACTCGGTGATTGCGCCATACATGCCACCTAACGAGTCAGGATCGTAAAACTCTTTGATTTTATGAATTTTTCCGTTTTCACCATAGCCAAAGAATGTGGTCGCGTACTCACCTTTACCATCAATACCAACAATCGCTGTTTTTTCTTTAAATCCGCTCAAATGGTAAGCACTTGAAGCATGCGCCAAGTGATGCTCAACAGGCACGAACTTAGCGTTAGTTAAGCCTAAGTCAGCCATTAATTTTAAAGATTTATCGCGATTACGACGGAAACGGCGATTGCCATTAAAAATCGCATCTAGCGCACGGTCTGGTGCATACCAGTGACGTTTAGCGTAATGCCAACGCGCACTCGTACTTAATGGAATTTCAGCATAAGGAAAAGCGACAATATCAACCTGCTCTGGTTTGATGCCAGCTTGCTTCATACAAAATTTTGCAGCTTCATACGGAAATTTGTTTTTCGCATGCTTATCGCGAATAAAACGCTCTTCTTCCGCCGCTGCAATAATTTTACCGTCGACCAAAATAGCCGCTGAAGCGTCGTGTCCTAATGCACCAGATAAACCTAAAACTATCATGTAAACATCTCAAAAACTATCATTAATAATGAGACAGACCCGCTAATCGCAAAGGAAGAGGATCTGCATAAACAGCAAAAAATTCTTTAATAAACGCATTATACAGGCTAGGCTCATCTTGCCAATTTTTCATGAAGCGTTTTAAATCCTGAATATGTGCTTTCAATGCAAATCTATCCCAGTCGTGCTGGCGCATACTGTCAAGATCAATCAACCACGGCAAGCCATCAAGCAACTTAATATTGGTCGCTTTCGTATCGCCATGAGATATTTTAAGCAAATACAGGCGATAAAATAAAATCACAATATTGTGGATCGCATGGGCACGTGTAACTTGCTCTTGCTGCCGTTCAAAAAACATTTCAGCATCAGGGGCTTCTAGATATTCGCTGATAAAATAAGCTTTGCCTCTTAAGCCAAAATAACGTTGCTCAATTAGCGCAATGGGCTTAGGCGCGGCAATACCTAGCAACGTTAAGCGATGTGCGTTCGCCCAAGAAGCCGCAGCACGTGTTTGGCGCAATGCCCGTGCGACACCATGCCAAAAGCTTTTGATATTGTAGCGTTTAATGACTAATGGCACATTTTCCACATTAGCCAGCGCAACAGTACAAGTATTGCCACTTTTTAAGCGTGCTTGTGTATCAATCAAATCATCTAACTTTTCAGCGGTCATTGTTGAGTGATTAAAAAGAAATTGCGTTGATATTGCATGAAAATGACGCGAAGTTCGCTCAACATCCACATCTGTGCACTTTCTAAAAACCTTGACATTTGCATAGTGATTAGTCGTTTGTTTACGCTTGTGATTAATCAATCGCAACATATGCGGATGGCTTGGCAGCCTATGCCTCGCGCTTCCCGCATAAACTTGAAGCAGATTAGGTAACCAAGCTTGCATATCTAATACGTCAAATTTAGATAACAAAGTAGCAACATTATCCAACGCTTTTTTTCTTGATAATGCAGGGTAATGACGTATGCCATCACCATCCAACGTGTAAATAAGCTCACCACTGACCAAAAAGTTTTTTAGGTACAAATCTGTTTGCAATAGATTGGCACGATGATGCCCAGCAAGTTCCCGCATCAATTGAACAGCCAAATCAAAGCGCTGATTTGATGCCGATGACTGCCAAATCACCTCAGCATTTTCAGATGGTTTAATTTCTGCAAATACTAAGATTGCGGCATTTATCTCTTTTAACCGATCTGCGATAAGTAACGGGGGTGTTTGAATATTATGTTGAATTAACTGCTCAACGCCTCGCTTATCTCGCTCGCAATAATAATGTGCTTTTTTACCCACAAATATCTTGGCATACACATCCTGCCCATTCCATACCGCACGGCATACAATTCTTTTATTTGGCACGATGCGAACAAGTGACTTAATCTCAAGCTCAGTACCATTTAACAAAGCGACTCGGGCAGACTCAATACCAAAAGTGCGTAATATTTCCTGTTGCGTCACAAATGAATGTTCCATGAATATTTTTTAGTTTTAGGGGTTTGGGGCAAGGGAAATGCTGTCAATAGTGAAGTCCGATAAAAGCCACCTTGTCATTAAGCACATCTCAACAGCTAGCTGAATGCTAAAAGTGTAATTATGCGCCAATTAAAATAATCTCACCACAACCTGCTTTTCAACACCTACCGTTCAACATCTAATAGGTGTGATATGATTTTGCGCTTGATATCATCCATATAGCAAACAATCATATGTTGAAAAGAATGGCACTGAACAATAATAACTTAATGGCAGCATTAAACAATTATCTCTTTTTCTTTTACTTCTCAGGTATTACTCACTTTTTATTACAAGTCACTGATACAACAATTTTTGTTGGCTTGAGGCAAGCAATCTATATCAGCTTACTATGGTTAATTCCATTGATGCTTTTTCCAAAAAAGACCAAGTCAATTTCAGGGTTGATTGGCGTTATTTTATGGATTAGCTCTTTGCTCAGCCTTGGTTATTTCTGCATATATGGACAAGAGTTTTCCCAAAGCGTCTTATTTATCATGTTTGAGTCAAATACTGCGGAGTCTTCTGAATACGTTGCTCAATATTTCAAGTGGTGGATGATTTTAGTGTTTGTAGCACATTCATTTGTCGCATTTACACTTTGGCGTCGCGTTCGTCCAATCGAGTTATCTCAGAAGCACGCACTCATTTTCAGTGGCATCATACTTGCACTCACAATCGCAATTCCTACTTTCAAGGATTACTTCATCAAAGGTAAATCTTGGGAAGATACTGTTGATAAATTACAGATACGTTTAGAGCCTGCTGAACCATGGCAATTGGTTATGGGCTACCTGCAATATCGTGAGCAACTCGACAACATGCAATCATTACTCGCTCAAAACAGCAAACTACCTCCGATTAAAAATCTTAAAGACAAGTATGCAGGCTTACCTGCCACCTTAGTATTGGTTTTAGGTGAGTCCACAAATCGTGAACATATGAGTTTGTATGGTTACAGCAGACCAACCACTCCAAAATTAGACAAAATTAAAGATCAACTTTCCGTTTTTAATAATGTCATTTCAGCCAGACCATATACGATAGAGGCTTTAGAACAAGTGCTGACATTTGCTGACCAAGAGCACACTGATCTTGTACTCAAAAAACCATCATTAATGAACGTGATGCAACAGGCAGGCTACAAAACTTACTGGATTACTAACCAGCAAACGATTACCAAACGCAACACCATGCTGACAACGTTCTCTAAACAGATGGATGTGCAACGTTACATGAACAATAGCCGCGCACAAAATTCACGAGAATACGACGAAAATGTGTTTGAACCGTTTCAAAATGCGCTCAATGATGAAGCGCCACGCAAATTCATTATTATCCATCTACTGGGAACGCATATGAAATACAACTATCGCTATCCACCAGAGTATGAAGTATTCAACGACCGCTCAGGCCTTGCTGATGTATTTGATAACCATCAGGTAGAAGTGATTAACACTTACGACAATGCAGTGTTATATAACGATCACGTTATCTCCAGCCTCATTGATCAATTGGAAGTAAAAAATAATCGTAGTTTAATGGTCTATCTCTCAGATCATGGTGAAGATGTGTACGACACGCCACCACATCAAATGCTTGGTCGCAATGAAGGCAAGCCTAGTTTAGCTATGTATGCAGTGCCTTTTATGATGTGGCAATCTCCAGAATGGAAAAACGGCACTAATATGGACTTGAATAGTATGACTAATCGACCATATAGCACCAGTCACTTCATTCACACTTGGGCTGACTTAGCTGGCTTAAGTTTTGATGAGTTTGATGCAACAAAAAGCGTAATAAACCCAGCATTTACTGAAAGGCCGTTATGGGTTGGCAGTTCAAACAACAAAAAGTTTTTTTACCAACCTTAAGCCTACGTTTTGAAGCTAAATGTACGATATTAAAGCAAGTTAGCGCTGACTGCGTTTAACGATACATCGACAAACCCATTGATAAAAAACGCTCATTCGCTTTAATGGTGAGTTTGTCATCCCAAAGTAATGCATAAAAAAGGCTAGCTTTTGCGTTTTACGCACACCTTCCACGTGTCGGTTCAGCGCGGCAAGGTCAAAGAAAGCTCGATAAAAGAGGCAAGGAGAAAATCTGGCTTTTTCTAGGTCTATCAGAGCAATACTCGCGTTTTGGTGCGCATCTTTCACAAAAATATGTTTTGGGTATAAGGCACGATGCACCAGACCCAGCTTGTGAAAACGACTAAGCTCAATGGCAAGCTGTTGAATAAAAGTAGATTGTTGCTGACGACTTAATTTGTCGCGCCATGTACTCATAAATGTATCTAAAGGCTGATAGTCATCCAATGCTTCTGTGACTAAAATCGCACGCTGACAGCCACCGACCTCAGACTCTGCATAAAATACCACTTTAGGTGCCGCAAATTGATGTGATGCTAAAAACTGTAAGCGCTCAAACTCTCGCCTAAATGTAGGCTCACCTTTGACAGGGTGTAATAAAGTACGCCGTCCATGATTTTGCTGTTTTTTAACAAACACGTTAAGACTAGCTAAACCTTCTTGCTTCAATTCTAGTCGCCCTACACCACTCCATCCGCCTCGTCGCTGGTTAGGTTCTTCAAACCAGTCAATCTCGTGTTCCCACAAAGCCTCAAAATTATCTAGCTGATAACTTGCCAACAAAACTTGGTGATGTGGTGCAATCAATATTTTTTTCATTATCTAGTTTATCTATCTATAAATACGGGCAATGAATACGAGAAACTTTAAACCTACTAGACTTTCACTTAGCACATCGATTATATCAGGGATCACTTATCTCAAGTTTTGTGCCGCTGTTTAGCAATCATAGCGGCCTATGCTATGATTCTAGCCATGTTGAAATTACTACTTAAGCCATTTTCATTTCTGTCATTACCAAGCATTCATCACCTAGGCACCATCTTGGGATGTTTACTATTTTGGCTGATGCCAGAATCTAAAAAACGTATTCGCGACCACTTATTACAGAGCAAACTGGTCGAAGATGATGCAAATCTCATCCACACCATCAAACGCAACATGCAGGAAAATACAAAAGCACTGCTTGAGAGCTTTGCATTATGGCAAAAAAAAGAGCACGAAGTACTAGATTGGGTAAAAGAATGTAAGGGGTGGCCTGAGGTAGAAGCGGCACTTGCAAAAAACAAAGGCATCATTTTTTTAACACCGCATTTAGGGTGTTTTGAAATATGCTCACTTTATTATGGTAAACATCACCCTGTTACCGTGTTATTTCGTCCGCCAAAACAAGCATGGCTGGAATCATTCATTAATGATGGCAGAAGTAAAGGTCATGTAAAACTAGCACCAGCCAATTTACATGGCGTACGCTCACTGATGCAGGCATTAAAGAAAGGTGAGGCTATCGGCATTTTACCCGACCAAATCCCAGCATCTGGTGAAGGTGAGTGGGCGGATTTTTTTGGGAAACCAGCTTACACCATGACCCTTGCTAGTAAACTAGCCAATAAAACTGGGGCTGCCATTATCATGGCATTTGGCGAAAGACTCGAAAACGGTGAGGGCTATATCGTGCATTTTAACCAACTGCCCGATGATTCAATTGCTACGCCCACCTTGCTTAATCAAGTCATTGAGGCGCAGGTGAAACAAAAACCAGAGCAATACTTATGGCAGTATCCACGTTACAAAGTAAGAAGACATTCTGTTAAAAATGAAACGGCCAGTACAGATAGCGATTAAATCAAAGTGACGATGATCTTGGGCGGCTCACCATATTGTCCATTTCAATTCACTGAGGCTGTGTTGGCAACGTTAACTTAATGACAATCACACCAAAGTAAAGACAGCCACTTAAAAAGTAAAAACCATCATTTAAAAGTTGCTTACTCCACCAATCGCTTTTCATTAGCGAGTCTTTTTTGAAATTTATCGCTATGGAATTTGGCATATAGTTTTTGGGCGCGGGTTTCAACCTGCCGCCAAAAATGCGGCGAAGTACAAATACTAAAGCCCTGCCCATAGTAACGCTTAAATCGCAGATAATCACGTGGTGACAACCCTACATCCATACTTGAAAAATAAAGTGCGGCCATATCTTTCATTGAGTGTTTTTGTGAAGCACTACGATGCATCAACACACGATGCAAATCGATTAAATAAAGTTTAATTTCTTCATTTTTGAGTAATTCAGCATCTAAACAAAGGTGGCAAAGATAGAAATCACGATGATTAACGCCACGCTCATGAAGCTTACGTGCCAGTTTTGCCACTTCAATAATTAAGCGACGTTTGAACTTAATAGTGGGCGGATTACTCGCCCAAGTTAAGCATAAGTCCTCTAAAGAAACAATGTCACCTAAATCATCAGTGAGTATAAAGGATTGCTCTGTCGCAGGATTACAACCACTTACACCATAGGCAGCCAAAGGTGTGGTTGCAATCCCGATCTCGTTAAGCTTTTGAATTGCGTTTACTTCGGTCATTGCGCCTAATATGGGCTTTTTAAAGCTCAGCAGATTTTTGATAATCTCTGCCCAACCTACACCAAAATGTTGCTTAATAAAGTAACTTTTACCGCCTAGCATGAGCTGCATGGTCTTACGCCCACGAACATCACGAAACACCTTACCTGACAGATTCATCATGGCTGAGAATGCATCGTGCCCCACAAGGTGTGGCTTAATTTCATTGGACACTACCAGTGTTTTTTTAGTCATGAACGTTTGTTTTCTGCAATGCAAGCTCAATCAAAATTGCCGCCTCAGCACTGCCGTCATTGGCTTGCATAATCTCTTTGGCATATTGCAATCCATTGACAGACCATTGTTGCTTTTGTGCTGATTGGCGCATTTCTAAAAACTGCTGATTAAATTTCTCCTGGTTAAATGGCATTGCATGCACAATGCCAGCATGAGCATCTGCCACGTGGTTCGCATAACCACAGCTTGCAGTGACTAATATCGGGGCGCCACAAGCTAACGCTTCTAAAATCACCAAACCAGTGTTTTCGCGGTATGCTGGATGCACACACACATCAGCACCTTGCATTAACTGTGGAATATCTGGTCGCCCTTTTGAGATCACCACATTGTTTTGTAAACCTAGGCTTTTTGCCATCTTGTTGAAAGTATTAGGATTATCCTGACCCACTGCAACTAAGCGTGTATTGCTGCGTAAGTGCTCGGGCAAAGCGGCTAGCGCTAAAATCGCTCGATCCAGCCCCTTCATTGCGAAACCTGACCCTGTCAGCAGATAAACAAAATCATCAGCGCCAAACCCAAAAGACTCGCGCAGATACGTACGCATCACTTGCTTGTCTTGCAATACAAACCGCTCTGGCGATAAAAATGGGGGAATATAGTGATACCGTGCATCTTGAATGCCATACCATTTTTGAAAATGCGGTTTCTCAGTGAGTGACACTGCTAACACTTCTGTTTTTTGATCGTGCGAAAATATTGCGCGCTCACATGCCGCAAACCATTGATAGCGTGGCAACAATCTATAAAAAAAACTGCGTTGCTGATGTGCACGCTCAATAAAACAAGGGTCCGCTGCAAAATGTGCGTCCAGACCCGCCATGCGGTTGTAGCCAAAAATATAATCAAACTTGCCAGCCTTGATTAACTTAAAAGCCGCATCAATAAATTTTTGATAGCGTTGGTAATTAAACAAACCTGTTTGCGGTAACACATGCACCTTGATTGCTGATGGCGTGGTTACCTCTGGCAACTCACCGTCCCAACGCATGGTGAATATTTCCACCTCGTGACCACGCTTCACAAGCTCATTTGCGGTACGCAACATATCGCGCTGCATACCGCCGTACGGAAAGTACTTAAAAATCAAGAATGAAAATTTCAATATGTACTCTTGCTGGTCAAAAAATATAATTGTATGCGAAAATGCTAGATATGCCGCAGATACTGCTCGTCAAAACATCATCCATGGGTGATGTCATTCACAACCTCCCCATCATCGCCGATATTCGTGCGCATTACCCAGACGCGCACTTTGACTGGATGGTGGAAGAGAGCTTTGCAGAAATACCTCGCTTACACCCACAAGTCCGCAACACTATCCCTGTTGCTGTTAGACGTTGGCGTAAATCACTGTTACATCGTAACACTTGGCATGAAATTGCTGAACTAAAAAAACGCCTTAGTCCTACGACTTATGATTTGATTATTGATACGCAAGGTCTGCTCAAAAGTGCGCTACTAGCCCAATTTTCCCACGGCGACATTCATGGTATGGATTACCACTCTGCACGCGAGCCAATTGCCAGCTTCTTTTACAAGCAAAAACATCACGTAGCCAAGCAACAACATGCAGTCTCACGTAACAGAGCACTAGCTGCGCTTGCACTACACTACCCTATCCCAACATCAGCGCCTGATTATGGTTTAGCCGCCACCTCATTACAGTCACTTCCATTAGCGCTACCAGCGCACTATGTTGTTGGGCTACACGGCACAAGTCGAGATTCAAAACTTTGGCCAATTTCTCACTGGGTCGCGCTAGCCAAACACCTTAAAGAAGCAGGCTTGTCATTGGTACTACCATGGTCAAACCCCGCTGAAGAACAACGTGCGAAATCAATCGCTGAACAAGCCAGCAATGCATTGGTATTACCTAAATTAAAACTCACGCCACTGGCTACGATTTTGGCACATGCACAATTTAACATTGGTGTTGACACAGGCTTAATGCACCTTTCAACCGCGTTAGATAAACCAAGCATTGCCATTTACACAGATACCAACCCCGAATACACGGGGGTGATGGGCGGTGGCAACAATGCAGCGATTAATATTGGCGGTAAAGCGCAAACACCAAGTGCAGAAGACGTATTTGATTTAGCACGCAAATTTATCAGCAAGGACTTTATCAACAAGGACTATATTAACAAGGACACGCCGTGAAAAATGCGACATTTTTAGTGATTGGTGGCGCGGGTTATATTGGCTCGCATCTTGTCAAAGCGCTTATTGAGCAGCATCACCGTGTGATTATTGTCGATAATTTATCAGCAGGTAAAGCAACCGCAGTCCTTGGTGGCGAGTTAATCGTTCATGACTTTGAAGACCGTGCATTTTTAGACCAACTATTTCAACAACATCAATTTTCGGGTGTTTTCCACTTCGCATCGCAAATCGTGGTGAGCGAATCAGTCAAAGATCCAGGGAAATATTATCGCGCCAACACGGCAGCAACACTCACCTTACTAGAAGCATTGCGCGATCATCAAGTGGGGCCTTTGGTGTTTTCCTCTACCGCCGCAGTGTATGGTGAACCTTTATATACGCCGATTAATGAACAACACCCAACCAATGCGGTTAATCCATACGGACGCAGTAAACTGATGGTAGAGCAGATGCTTGCCGATTTTGCGAGCGCACATCAGCAAAAATACATTGCCCTACGCTACTTCAACGCAGCAGGTGCAGACCCGCAAGCGCGCATCGGCGAACAGCATGACCCTGAAACACATTTGATTCCACTTGTATTACAAGCCATTACAGGTAAACGCCCACCACTGCAACTATTTGGGCAAGATTACGACACACCAGATGGCACTTGTATCCGCGATTATATTCATGTGGAGGACTTAGCAAGTGCGCATATATTAGCCATGAACTATCTCAACAACGGTGGCGAATCTGGCGTTTTTAACCTAGGCAATGGCTTGGGCTATAGCGTCAATGAGGTCGTCCAGACCGCAAGCAAAGTCACTGGGGAAGAAGTCCCACGCACGTATGCCCCAAGAAGAGCTGGCGACCCTGCGCGCTTAGTCGCTGACGCTACACTCGCAAAAAATACTTTTGGTTGGCAACCTCAATACAGCGATTTAGCCGAAATCATTCAACATGCATGGGCTTGGGAATTAGCAAAAAACTAATTCGCACTTAAAATTGATGCTATTTTTAAATAGTTCAACTTTTAGCTATTGAAAAATTAAAACCCCGCCCCATCTCCAAATAATCGTTATATTTAAACCACTACACATTTAAACCACTAGGTTTGAAAAAAGAGGACTGTTATGCAGCAAGATCAAGAGAACCAACAACCTGAGCAAGAAATCAGCACAGAGATGCCAGAAACCACTTCACCAGAAACAAAAATTGCTGAACTAGAAGCGGCACTGGAAGAAGCCAAGGCAAGTGTGTTATATGTAAAAGCTGAAGGTGAAAATATTCGCCGTCGCGCAGTAGATGATATTGATAAAGCACGTAAATTTGCTTTAGAAAAATTCTCTGGCGAATTGTTGGCAGTTAAAGATAGCTTAGATGCTGCTATATCCATTGAAGCCACCGAAGTACAAAGCTATAAAGATGGTGTTGAACTTACCGCGAAACAATTATCTAGCGTATTTGAAAAATTCAATATTGCTGAGATAAACCCAGTAGGCGAAAAGTTTGACCCTAACAAACATCAAGCGATTTCAATGTTAGAAAACAGTGGTGAACCTAACACCGTAACTAGCGTACTGCAAAAAGGCTACACATTGAATGACCGCGTATTACGCCCTGCATTAGTGATGGTGGCGAAATAATTATTTTTTTAAATATACCGTTTGAATTTAGAAAAACACTTGAATTTAAAAAAACAATCACCATCTAGCAATCAAGGTTATGAATTAAACCACTTTTAGACAACCATCTTAAAAGTGGTTAAACAAATTAAAAGTAAAAGGATATAAACATGGGAAAAATTATTGGTATTGACTTAGGTACAACGAACTCTTGCGTAGCAGTCATGGAAGGCGGCAAGCCACGCGTGATTGAAAATGCAGAGGGCGCACGTACAACACCATCTATCATTGCATATCAAGAAGATGGCGAAATTTTAGCGGGCGCTCCTGCAAAACGCCAAGCGGTAACTAACCCAAAAAATACACTTTACGCGGTAAAGCGTTTGATTGGTCGCCGTTTTGAGGAAAAAGAAGTACAAAAAGACATCGGCTTAATGCCTTACACCATTGCTAAAGCTGACAACGGCGATGCATGGGTTGAAGTACGCGGCGCAAAAATGGCACCACCACAAATCTCAGCTGAAGTTTTACGTAAAATGAAGAAAACAGCTGAAGATTACTTAGGTGAAGAAGTGACTGAGGCTGTAATTACAGTACCTGCATACTTTAACGACAGCCAACGCCAAGCCACTAAAGATGCTGGCCGTATCGCTGGTTTAGAAGTTAAACGTATCATTAACGAACCAACTGCTGCTGCATTGGCTTTCGGCTTAGATAAACAAGAAGGCGACCGTAAAATCGCTGTGTACGACTTGGGTGGCGGTACATTCGACGTATCTATCATTGAAATTTCAAGCATTGATGGCGAACATCAATTTGAAGTGCTTTCAACCAATGGTGACACATTCCTAGGTGGTGAAGACTTTGATAACCGCTTAATCGACTTCTTGGCTGATGAGTTCAAAAAAGAAAACGGTTTAGATTTACGTAACGACCTATTAGCAAAACAACGCTTAAAAGAAGCGGCTGAAAAAGCAAAAATTGAATTGTCTGGCGCACAACAAACTGAAGTGAACTTGCCTTACATTACAGCGGATGCAACTGGCCCTAAACACTTAGTGGTGAAAATCACGCGTGCAAAATTAGAGTCATTAGTAGATGACTTGATTGAGCGTACGATGGCACCTTGTAAAACTGCCATTAAAGATGCTGGCGTGTCTATCGACGACATTACCGATGTAATTTTGGTTGGCGGTCAAAGCCGTATGCCTAAAGTGCAAGAAAAAGTAAAAGAGATTTTCGGTAAAGAGCCACGTAAAGACGTGAACCCTGATGAAGCAGTTGCAGTAGGTGCAGCGATTCAAGGTGGTGTGTTACAAGGTGACGTGAAAGACGTGTTGTTGCTAGACGTGACCCCATTGTCATTAGGTATTGAAACACTAGGCGGCGTGATGACTAAACTCATCAAGAAAAATACTACGATTCCAACCAAGGCATCGCAAGTATTCTCTACTGCTGACGACAACCAAAATGCGGTCACGATTCAAGTGTTGCAAGGTGAGCGCGAAATGGCATCTGCTAACAAATCACTTGGTCAATTTAACTTAAGCGACATTCCACCAGCACCACGTGGTATGCCACAAATTGAAGTGACGTTTGATATTGATGCTAATGGTATTTTGCATGTTTCAGCAAAAGACAAAGCCACTGGCAAAGAAAACAAAATCACGATTAAAGCAAACTCTGGTCTTTCTGAAGAAGAAATCAAAAAGATGGAAGAAGATGCTATTAAATATGCAGATGAAGACCGCAAATTACGCGAACTTGTTGATGCACGTAACACAGCAGACGGCATGGTTCACTCAGTGAAAAAATCATTGACTGAACATGGTGATAAGTTAGATGCTGCTGAAAAAGAAGCGATTGAAACTGCAATTAAAGACGTTGAAGAAGCTTTAAAATCAGACGACAAAGCTGAAATCGAAGCAAAAACAGAAGCCTTAACCACCGCATCACAAAAACTAGGTGAAAAAGTTTACGCAGAGCAACAAGCGCAAGCAAACACTGAAAGCGCACAACCAAGCCCAGAAGGTGAAAAAACTGTGGATGGTGATGTAGTGGATGCAGAGTTTGAAGAAGTGAAGAAAGACTAATTTTAGCGCTAGCTTATGGTCGACAGTCGTTAGCGTCAAAAGATGCTAACGACTTTTCCATTTAACAAGCAAGTCCCAACTAACTACTACAGACTAAATTTATGGCAGCTAAAAAAGATTACTACGAAGTCCTAGGTGTAAATAAGGATGCCTCTGAAGAAGAGATTAAAAAGGCTTATCGCAAACTGGCGATGAAGTACCATCCTGACCGCAACCCTGACAACCCTAAAGCAGAAGATCAATTTAAAGAGGCAAAAGAAGCCTACGAAATGCTATCTGACGACCAAAAACGTGCGGCGTATGATCAATACGGCCATGCTGGCGTTGACCAAAGCATGGGTGGTGGCGGAGCTGGCTTTGGTGGTGCTGGCTTCGGCGATGCGTTTGGCGATATTTTCGGCGATATCTTTGGTGGTGGCGCTCGCGGCCAACGCAGCAATGTGTATCGTGGTGCAGATTTACGCTACAACATGGAAATCTCGCTTGAAGACGCAGCTAAAGGCACTGAAACCAAGATTCGTATTCCAGTACAAGCGAAATGCGACCCTTGCGGCGGTACAGGTGCAAAATCGGGTAAATCACCTGTTACCTGCCCTACCTGTGCGGGTCATGGTCAAGTACGTATGCAACAAGGCTTTTTCTCTGTACAACAAACTTGTCCTAATTGCCACGGCACAGGTAAAGTCATTAAAGAAGATGATAAATGTCCTAGCTGCCATGGTGCTGGCCGCGTTAAGCAAAACAAAACACTCTCAGTCAAAATCCCAGCTGGGGTGGATGAAGGCGACAGAATTCGCTTAAGTGGGGAAGGCGAAGCTGGTGTCAACGGTGGCCCAACTGGTGATTTGTATGTGGTGATTCACTTGAAAACACACGAGATTTTCCAACGTGATGGCGGTAATTTACATTGTGAAATGCCAATCAGCTTCAGCACTGCCGCACTTGGTGGTGAAATTGAAGTGCCTACACTAGATGGTTCAGCCAAGATGAAGATCCCAGCTGAAACGCAAACTGGTGGCGTATTCAGATTGCGTGGTAAAGGCATTAAACCGCTACGCTCTAGTGACTACGGTGATTTAATGGTGCATGTAGTGGTGGAAACACCAGTAAAACTAACTACACGCCAAAAAGAGCTGTTACGCGAGTTTGAAGAAAGCACGCAAGCAGATGCTGGCAAGCACAGTCCAAAAAATAAAAGTTGGGTAGATAAAGCCAAAGACTTTTTTGGATAATTTCATCTATGAATTAAGTTAAAGTCTTAACACTCAATTAAGAGGCCTGCATTTGCAGGCCTCTTAATTTGATTCATTTATCGCCACAGTCATCATCGTCACTTAGGTGCAAACTGGCTCACAATGAATTTACACATCCCATTAGCTAACTCCTCTTCCCCATAGAACACAGTACCTAAATTATCTTTGCGCAACAACTCAGACTCAGCTTCATTGTGTGTTCTTAATACAATTCTAATTTCAGGTCGCAATGCTTTGGCTGTATCCACCATTTTACGCACATCAATAGTGTCTGGTGTTGCTACTACCAGCATAGATGCATTGGCGATATGCGCCTGAATCAACACACTAGGTTCTGATGCATTACCAGAAACTGCAGGTATGCCTTTTTTTCTTAATCCTTCAACAAGTTCTCTGTTTTGTTCTGCAACCACAAAAGGAATGTCATGTTCTGTCAGTTCCTGAGCAATTCTGCGCCCGACCCGTCCATAACCCACAAGAACAACCTGCCCTTCTAAATACTTACGCTCAGTGCTCATTGGTAGCTCAGCAAAAGGATCTGATCTTTTTTCCAACTCACTTGCAAGGTCGGACAAGCCAACTAACCACTTTTTAAATGGATTAATCGCGGAAAATAAGAGTGGGTTAATGGCAATTGAAATTAATGCACCAGCCAGAATTAAACTCATCCCATCAATTGGAAGAATGCCAAGAGAGGCACCTAAGCCAGCCAATATAAATGAGAACTCGCCAATTTGCGCAAGACTCGCTGCAACCACCAAGGCCGTGTTAAGCGGGTAGCGGAACGCTAATGTTATCGCCATCGCAGCGATAGACTTACCAACCACAATGACACCCACAACTGCGAGCACACTTAACGGCTTATTAATCAAAATCGACGGCTGGAACAGCATGCCGACTGACACAAAGAACAGTACTGCAAATGCATCTCTGAGGGGAAGTGATTCCTGTGCTGCACGATGGCTAAACTCTGATTCACGCATCACCATGCCAGCAAAGAATGCGCCTAGCGCGAATGAAACACTAAAAAGCACTGCCGCACCATAGGCGATGCCTATCGCAGCGGATATCACTGCGAGTGTAAAAAGCTCGCGTGACCCAGTTTTTGCAACATGCCACAACAACCAAGGTAACAATCGCTTGCCAATTATCAACATAATCATGACGAACGCTACGACCTGTAGCAACGTCATCCCTATCGTTTGCCAAATGGATGTCGATTCAGCTTCTGGTGCCGAGCCACCTAGTAAGCTTGCTAGTGGAGGTAAAAGTACTAGGACTAATACTGTAATTAAATCCTCCACCACCAACCAGCCAACAGTAATCTTGGCATTGATAGTATTTAGCAAGTTTCTAGACTCTAACGCCCTTAACAACACAACAGTACTTGCACAAGACAGTGACAAGCCAAAAACCAAGCCTTCACCCATCGTCCAGCCCCATAGGCTAGAGACATACATACCCAACAATGTAGCAATCGTCATCTGCACAATTGCACCTGGGATGGCGATACGCTTAACCGACATTAAGTCATCAATTGAGAAATGAAGCCCAACACCAAACATAAGCAACATCACACCAATTTCTGATAACTGAGAAGCAATATGCGCATCTGCAACAAATCCTGGTGTTGCTGGCCCTATCAAGATGCCAGCAACCAGGTACCCTACCAATGCTGACAACTTAAAACGCTCGGCAATAAAACCAAAAACTAACGCAAGGCCAAACCCAGCTGCAATAGTAGTGATAAGTGTTACGTTATGTTCCATAAGTTTTTACATCTTTACATTACTAACAATGAAGTTAGATCTTTGATTAAATGGATTTTTGATTATATTTTAAGAATAAGACAAGTATGCATGGTGCACGCATCGATTCTACCAACAAAAACAATCCAAATCACATAAAGATAAATTTCTCATCTAAAATACGTACATGTTTAATGTGCTAATTATTGAAGACGAGCCTGCCATTGCGGAAACGCTGATTTACGCATTTCACGAAATGGGCATGCAAGCCACGCATAAATCATTGGGTGGCGATGCGCTTATTGAGCTTAATCATCACGCCTATGACTTTGTGTTGTTAGACGTTGGTTTACCCGATATGTCTGGTTTTGATGTTTGTAAAAAAATCCGTGAAACTTCACAAATTCCGCTATTGTTTCTTACCGCGCGCAACCATGAAATTGACCGAATTATTGGTTTAGAAATTGGTGCGGATGATTATGTGACCAAACCATTTAGCCCGCGTGAGGTGGTCACTCGCGTAAAAACAATTTTACGACGGACTGAAAACCGTGCTGACTTGGCTAAACCTGAAAAAAATTCCACACACTTTGTTGTGGATGCATTAGCAAATCGTATTCAATATCACGACAGATTTTTAGAGCTGACGCGTTATGAGTTTTTATTACTCAAAACACTTATTCACCAGCCACAGCGGGTATTTTCTCGCGATCAGTTGATGGATATTGTGTGGGTCAATGCTGAAAATACCTTAGAGCGCACGGTAGATGCGCATATTAAAACCTTGCGCGCAAAGTTGCGTGAGGTAAACGCTGAGTCTGATGTGATTGTCACGCATCGGGGCATGGGTTATAGCTTGCTTAACTAATGATGCACTTAGCTTAATGATGCGCTTACCTTTTAAAATGACGATCAGCCTGAAAATATTTTTAGGCTATTTTTTACTAGTGGGTTTGGCGGCTTGGTTTGTGCTGACTGTTTTTGTCGATGAGGTTAAACCAGGGGTAAGACAGGCCATGGAGAACACGTTGGTAGATACCGCCAACGTATTGGCATCTCTTGCAAGCAATGAGGTTAAAACAGGGAAAATACAATCGGGTAATTTTTCTCAAGCCATCAAAGCGTATTTAAAAAATCCGAATACTGCCAATATTTGGGGTGTGCATAAAAACGCGACCGATTACCGCATTTACATCACAAACACGCAAGGTATTGTGATTTACGACTCTGCAAACATTGCCTTAGGGCAAGACTACTCGCGCTGGAATGATGTTTATCTCACCTTGCGCGGAAAATATGGCGTACGTTCCAGCCCTGTAGTTGCGGGAGATGAGCATGGTGATAGCATTATGTATATTGCGGCCCCCATTAAAGATGGCAAGAAAATCATCGGGTCACTGACCGTTGCTAAACCTAACCGTTCTTTATTGCCGTTTATTGAACGCGCGCAGCTAAAAATTATGCGCTGGGGTTTATTATTGTTTGTGCTATCACTCGCTATCGGCGTGCTATTTACATGGCGTTTTACCAGCGCTATTCATCGGCTAAGAGACTATGCCATTGCAGTGGCTCAAGGTAAAAAAGCAAGCAACCCAAGCTCTAGCAATGATGAACTTGCCGAGTTAGCCAACGCAATGCAATCTATGCGCCATGAGCTAGATGGCAAACAACATGTGCAAGATGCTATTCATCAAATCACGCACGAGCTTAAAAGCCCCATTACCGCGATTCAGGCTGCAAGTGAATTAATGTCACCTAACATGCCAGCGGCTGACCAGCTACGCTTTCTGGGCAATATTCAAACGCAATCGCAACGCCTGCAAAACATGATACAAAACATTTTGGGTTTAGCTGCGCTTGAGCATCAACAACAACTCGTACACCGTACGCCCTTACACATTCAAGACCTCATCACAGACCAAATGCAACTACTCAAAGACAAAGCATCCAAACGTGATATTCAGTTTGCGTTACACGCGAATGATGAAGGGATGTTTGAGGGTGATCGCTTTTTATTAAGCCAAGCAATTAATAACTTACTTGAAAATGCGCTGGATTTTAGCCCAAATAAAAGTACGATTAGCATTACATTAAACCGAGAACACAACCACCTAGTGTTAAGTATTCAAGACCAAGGCACGGGTATCCCTGAGTTTGCAATGGATAAAATATTTGATAAGTTTTACTCGCTACCACGCCCTGAACATTCCGCCAATGCTGGTCAGAAAAGCACTGGCTTGGGTTTGAATTTTGTCAAAGAAGTCATCCTACTGCATGGCGGCACATTAACTGTTGGCAACGTCCAAGAGGGTGGCGTAAAAGCAACCATTACGCTCTAACTTAAGCCACTTCACATTCACTTCACACAAGCGCATTAACACTTCACGTTAGCGCTCTATTCTTGAGGCTCCAGAAAACATCAGGGGCATATCATGAATAGACCATTTCTTTTTAAAGTATTAGGCATTTTTTTACTCACGATACTAATGTCGTGGGCGGTAAGTTACGTTAACTCGCTCATTATTGAACGTCAAAGTAGGCAAGAAGACGTAAAGCGCAACATTGCACAAAGCTCCGCTGGGTCACAAACTATGATTGGGCCTATACTAGCCGTGCCATACACCGAGGAATATATAGAGTACAACGAAGAGTTTAACGCTGCTGGCAATAAAATATTAAAGCCCATCAGTAAGCGAGCGTCTTCTATCAAATATTATTTACCAGAAAACCTTGAGCTTACTGGTGGCTTTTCTAATGAATATAAAAAACTAGGCATCTACAAAGCTTTAATGTACCAACTGGGCGGGATGGTCAAAGGTAACTTCATCCTCCCTGCAAATCTCGATATTAGCCCTTCGCACGAAGATGGAAAGATTACCTTTCAACCAGCATACATCGCATTAGGCATTAGTGACACTCGTGGGATCACTGGCCAGCCAACTATTACATGGAACAAGCAAGCTTTAAAGTTTGAGCAAGGTAGCAGTATTGAATCTTTAGGCAACGGCATACATGCAACTATTGGCATCATTACCGTAGGGGTGGCTCAAAACATTCCTTTTGAATTAAACCTTAACTTACGAGGCATGGAAAACTTTAACTTTTCTCCGATTGCAGAAAACAACAAGATATCACTGCAATCAAGCTGGAGACATCCTCATTTCAGTGGTAGCTTTTTACCCAATGCCGCTACACAAAAGATTACACCAGCTGGGTTTGAAGCACATTGGGAGATATCATCGCTATCTAGTAGCAACCAAGCCGCACTTAGCAACGCATTAACTAAACGCTGGGATGCTGCAGCCACTGCGGCCAATCAATCTATGACCAATGCTGATAACCGCATTGAATCGCTTTCTGTCAGTTTTGTTGAGCCTATTAACGTGTACAGCCAAGCCGACCGTGCCACTAAATATGGCCTACTGTTCATTGGCTTAACTTTTGCGGGCTTCTTTATCTTTGAGATTCTAAAACAACTACGCATCCACCCAGCGCAATACACATTAGTTGGCCTGAGCATGGCGTTATTTTATTTACTATTGATTTCATTCTCAGAGCATATTGGTTTTGCTTGGTCTTACCTTGCCGCAAGCTCATCATGCGTGATTTTATTAGGCTATTACTTGAGCCACGTACTAAAAAGTAAGATGCACGGCTTTGTATTTAGCACCATGCTCATTACTTTATATGGCGCCTTATACGGCATATTAGCCTCAGAGGATAA
Organism: Methylotenera sp.; assembly: GCF_030653755.1. Taxonomy (GTDB): domain Bacteria; phylum Pseudomonadota; class Gammaproteobacteria; order Burkholderiales; family Methylophilaceae; genus Methylotenera. Next base: position 14,401 of record NZ_JAURYU010000011.1, on the reverse strand, counting down.
CGCACTGCTCATGGGTACACTTTTAGTCTTTGGCTTACTCGCACTCACCATGGTGGTGACAAGAAAAGTCGATTGGTACCAAATTGGCAGCCCTGATACCAATTAAATACTAGATAGAAATTAAATAAAGTCTAGTCCTTCGTTAAAAATAGTAAGGACTAGACCTCCAACACTTAAGTGCCAAGTAGAAGCGCGAAAAGCTGGAGTCCATTTTAATCAAATATAGCTGCTCCATCAAATAATCCGATGCTGTACCCCATCGCACAAATCGTCATACCGACGAAAGTCGGTATCCAAAGTCTTTAAGTCACTGGATTCCGTGTCAAGCACGGAATGACTAGGTGGCAATAGAATTATTTAGTGGAATAGCTATAGTTAGATGGGGCCACGCTTCCGCGAGGATGACGTAACTGTCGACTTCTAAGGTTAAACCGACTTCGTGCAAAACGATCATAAGAAAGTAAGCAGATGAAAAAACTATCTCTCATATTATTGATTGCAATCATTGCAAGCTGTAATTTCAAACAAAGTGGCATCATCCCTGTCAAGAACGCCACGTCTAAAGACTGGAACCCACATAGCTTTTGGTATTCCCCTTGGGGTAAGTCTGGTGTACATAAGGGCATTGATATCTTTGCAAAAAGCGGCACGCCAGTCCTTTCCAGCGTTGGTGGATTAGTCGTGTTTACAGGCGATATCGACATGGGAGGCAAAGTGGTGGCTGTACTAAGCCCCCAATGGCAGATACATTATTATGCCCATCTACAAGAAATCAATACAAGGTGCTTAAGCTGGGCTTCGCAAGGAGAAGAAATTGGTAAAGTGGGCGACTCTGGCAATGCCGCTGGCAAACCACCACATTTGCATTACAGCGTGGTGTCATTAACCCCCAAACCTACAAATATCACAACTGAATTGCAGGGCTGGAAACGCATGTTCTATTTGAACCCACAAGACCAATTTATTTAGGGAAACGCGGAATAAGTGCCTGCGCGAGCAAATTGCTGCGTTGCGCGGTACTCGCAACCTCGCTGTATACTGCATACTATCTCGGTTTCTGCGTTCCGTGCGCCTAGCACTTTATCTCGCTCGGCGACTTATTCCATTTTCCTTAGCTACGCAAAGTTTCTGACAGGCTTAACCATGCTTGTGCGGCCTATTTCTGCAACAAGCTTTGATGTATGGCTAAGAGCTCTGAAGTGGTATCAACAAAATCATCATAATGCCGCCCCGCAGTGCGTGCGTACCAATACTTGCTATTCCACTCATCACCTTCAATTTTATGCAGCACTGCGTGTAGCCAGTTGGCTGTGCTGTCGTTATAGTTTTGTGCGATGTTATGTGAGGTATGCCAATCACCAGCTTGTGCTGCCAGCACTGCTTTTAATAATGCATCTTTATCCATGATTTACACACTCAAAGAAGTCGAGCTTTTTATGTCGGGGTAGCCGTTTTAATTGTACTTCGGCAACGCTTGCGGTAGAACGGTCTGGGTATGGCCTAGAGGCTAGTATCTTGGTAGGTGGGTTAGCGCGAGTGTAGCGCGCACCTTTACCCGCCTGATGTGCAGAGAATCTTGATGCCAAATCATTGGTAATCCCTGCGTAAAAAGCGCCATTTTTACATTCGAGTAAATAGAGTACCCAAGTCACCATTAACCGTAAATTCTATGGCTTAATTGAAAGTGAACACCGTGCCTGTGCATAAAATACAACTCGCGTTACTATTAAGTAACTATTAATAAGTACCTGCTTGGATAAATTCTACTTTATATCCATCAGGGTCTTCAATAAAGGCAATCACTGTGGTGCCGTGCATCATCGGGCCAGCCTCACGCACAACCTTACCGCCAGCATTTCGTACTGCATCGCATGCTTTATAAGCATCGTCCACTTCTATCGCAATGTGGCCATAGGCTTTACCCATGTCGTAACTTTCAACGCCATAGTTGTAGGTAAGCTCTAATACCGTGTGGTCACTTTCTGCACCATAGCCAACAAATGCCAACGTAAATTTTCCATCAGGAAAATCATGTTGGCGTAGCAGTTTCATGCCTAATACTTCGGTATAGAACTTAATTGAGCGCTCCATGTTACCAACACGAAGCATAGTATGTAACATGCGCATTTGCGGTCCTTTATTTAATGTGTTGTTGTCAATTGATGATATTTGTTCAGCAATTGCTCTTTGGATTCTACTCTTTCTGGATCGAGCGGAATGCAATCAATCGGGCAAACCTGCTGACATTGCGGCTTATCGTAATGCCCCACACATTCGGTGCATAAATCTGGGTTAATCTCATAGATTTCTTCACCCTGATAAATTGCACTATTGGGACATGCAGGCTCACACACATCACAATTGATGCATTCGTCGGTAATCATTAAAGCCATTTACTCTTTTACTCCATCCCAACGCATTAGGGTGCTATCAGCATGATGCCCCCATAATCCTTTAAATAAAAGTTGTTGCTGTGAAAACAACATTCTTAACTTACCATTCCCATATTTATCATGCCAACTGGCCAGTAAAGTATACGGCCCCTCTTGCTTAAACTCATCCAAGGTGCCTGACACTTGCGTACCATCTCGTTCCGTCATGACATACCGCCCAGATCTAACGCCTTGATCATTCACACTAAATTCGGTTGTGATTGGTATATTAGTCACAGAAACCACTTGACCAACATAGGTGCCAGACAAGTTCTGCAATGGGTTAGGTTGATTGGTTGCACAGGCTGAAACCAGCACAATGAGGCAAAATAGAACGCATCTTTTAAAATTTATCATGTAAATTTTTTCATTACTTTTCCAACTTCTGCAAAATCGCGTCCTTCACCGTAGGCGACACAAATGCCTGCACATCGCCACCTAGTGTTGCGACTTCGCGCACGAGGCTAGATGAAATAAACATAAACTGCTCAGAGGGGGTTAGAAACAAAGTTTCAAATTCTGGGTAAAGCTTGCGATTCATGCCTGCTAATTGAAATTCATATTCAAAATCAGAGGTGGCACGTAAACCGCGAATCACCATGTGTGCATTTTGCGCCTGCACAAATTGCATCAATAAACCACTAAACCCGATTACACGCACATTGGCATACATTGAAAACACTTCTTGCGCCAAACGCACCCGCTCATCCAAGCTAAAAAGTGTCGCTTTATTAGTACTACCCGCCACTGCGACGATTACCTCATCAAACAGATAGGCAGCGCGACGCACAAGGTCTTCATGCCCTAAAGTAATTGGGTCGAAAGTACCTGGATAAACAGCAATTCGTTTTTTAATTTGTGTCATCACGCAATTTTATCAGATGATAAAAAACATTACCTGCTTTACTCTGCTTAAATACTTGCCAAACATCATTATCTGCCAATGCGTATTCAGCCTCAACATAGACAATACCTTGCGCACTCAAATGTTTGGGTAGTTGCAATAAGACTTTATCCAGCCAACCTTGATGATAAGGTGGGTCGAGAAATACCACATCAAATAACTGCTGATTTTTATCCAGAAAAACCAAAGCATCCATGTTCAGTATCTGCGCGGCATCGGCTTTCAGCATGGTTTTATTCTCTAGCATTGCTTTATAAACGGCTGCCGTTTTTTCCACCAGCACAACAGACTTGGCATTGCGTGATAAAGCCTCGAAGCCCATCACGCCAGTGCCTGCAAACAAGTCCAAACATACTCGACCTGTGAGGTCCTGGCCTAGCCAGTTAAATACAGTTTGCCTAACGCGCTCTGGCGTAGGGCGCAAACCTTGTGCATCTGGAAACTTAAGTAAACGGCTACGCCACTCACCCGCATTAATGCGTACAGTATTTGATTTCTTCTCGGCCATATTGAATGCGGTGCTAAATGTTGCTATAAAACCGCATTTTACTACCAATTCGCATCACCACTCATCCCAAGTAGTTTCCGTTAACAATTACTTGGGATTAACCCAGAATATTACAAACGCTTGGTCTTCCAGAACTTGAGTGATTGTTATTGTACTTTTGGGTCACCTACAATCACCGTCACAAAATTTTCAGTTTTTAAACGGCGATTAAAAGCGTCTTTAATTTGCGTAGCCATTACCTGCTCTACTTTTTTGTTGTATTCATCTAGGTAGTTTAGTGGCAACTTATAAAAACCGATGACATTTAGATAATCCAGAATTTTCTTATTACTATCAATGCGCATTGGGAAGCCACCAATGATATTAGCCTTTGCCGCTTTTAACTCTGCCTCGGTAACACCATTTTTAATAAATTTTTCCAATGTTTCATGCACCAACGCCAATGCGGCTTCTGCTTGGTCCTTTTTAGTTTGCAAGCCAACTTGAAACGGCCCAAGTTCAGCCATTGGCATAAAGTAGCTATACACACTGTAAACAAGGCCGCGCTTCTCGCGCACTTCTTCTGTTAACCTAGAAACAAAACCGCCCCCTCCTAAAATATAGTTGCCCACATAAAGCGGAAACAAATCTGGGTCATTACGCTGAATACCAGTGTGACCCAATAAAATATGAGACTGAGAAGCAGGATGTGCAATCCTTTGCTCTTTTGCCTTGCTTGACATATTAACTGGCGCAATTGGCGCTGGTGCTGCGGTAGCAGGTAAACCTACGCTAATAGCCTCAGCAATCTGCTGCGCTTGCTCGCGCGTTAGGTCACCAATCATGGCGATGACAGCCCCTTTAGCGCTATAGAACTGTTGATAAAATACTTGCAAATCGTCACGTTTAATTTTCGCTACGGTGTCAATCTCACCGCTTTCATCCAAGCTGTATGGGTGGTTTTCATACAAAGCAGACATAAAAGCTTTATTTGAAATACTTTCTGGCTGAGTCGCTGACTCTTGCAAGCCTGAGATAATACGGGCTTTCTCTCGGCTTAGTACAGATTCAGGAAAGTCTGGCTTTTGCAGAATCTGCGCAAACACATTAAGGGCTTGCAAACGCTCACGCTCACTACTTAAAGTACGTAACGATAGCGCTGCGCGATCAGCATCAAAGCTACCGCCTAACACCGCACCGACATCTGCGAACTTATTGGCGATGGTTTCATCTGTCATGCCCGCCGCACCTAATGTCATTAAGTACCGAGTAATGCCAGCCACGCCAGATTTTTCTGCTGTATCGCGTGCACTACCCGCTGCAAAATTCACACTAATATCTAAAATAGGCAAATCATGGTTTTCTACAAAGTAAACCTCAGAACCCGCAGAGGTTTGCCATTGCTGAATGTTCACGGCAGCATGTACGCTGGTGACGGCAAACATAACACTTGAACTGATGACTAAAAGACTGGATGTGACTATTCTTTTGATAAATTGCAAACTCATTATTTTTTTACCTTAAAAATTCTTAAAAATTAAAGTGTTATATTCAATTAGTGTACGTGTGGCTGACCCTGTGGCTTTGCATTAGGGTCCATCGGTTGAGGATCCAATGTCGCAATCGTGAGGTTATCTTGATGCAGATATTTTTTTGCCACAGCCTGCACTTGCTCAGCAGTCACCGCACGCAGTTTATTAGGATAATCTTCTATTATTTTCCAAGAGAACCCAATCGTTTCTATCGTACCTAACTGCATGCCCTGATAAAACATAGAGTCACGTTGATAAACATCAGCAGCAATTACGCCCGCTTTAACACGATCAAGCTCCTCTTGTGAAATGCCTGTTTTCTTAATTTTTTCGATTTCTTGCAATAATGCTTGCTCAAGCTCAACCACCGTTTTGCCTTCACTAGGTGTGCCATCTAAAGAAAATAAACTTTGGCGTCCGCGTGATAACAAATCATAGCCAGCGTCTGCATCAATGGCTAATTGTGAGTCTCGAACCAAACTTTGGTTGAGTCGTGCTGCAGGGTTGCCACTTAATACACCAGCCAGCACTTCCAATGCATAAGGCTCCCAGTCTGATTCAGGATTAAGCACAGGCGGCACATGATAGCCCATCAACAAATACGGTAGTTTAGCTGGGGCTTTTACAACGACACGTCGCTCGCCTAACTGTACTGGCTCGACTTGAGGTTTGCGTACAGGCAACACCTTAGGCTTTAGCTTTCCAAAATGTTGTTTTGCTAACTGATACACTTCATCAGCTTTCACATCACCTACCACTACTAATGTTGCGTTGTTAGGTGCATACCAATTGTTATACCACTCACGCGCGTCTTCAACGGTCATGTTTTCTAAGTCATCCATAAAGCCAATCACAGGGCGTGAGTATGGATGTGCTCGATACACAACCCCTTGAAATGCTTCATTCACTTTGGACTGCGGCTTATCATCAGTGCGCCAGCGACGCTCTTCCATCACCACTTTGATTTCTTTAGCAAATTCTTCTTCGGTTAGTTGCAAGTTCGCCATGCGGTCAGCTTCTAACTTAAATGAAAGCGGCAAATGTGATTTTTCTAGTTGCTGAAAATAACAGGTGTAATCAGTACTAGTAAATGCATTTTCTTTGCCACCTGCCGCAGCGATTAAACGTGAGAATTGCCCAGCGGGTACTTTTTTTGTACCTTTAAACATCATATGCTCAAGCACATGTGCCACGCCTGTTTTTCCGTTCACTTCATCCAAGCTGCCAGCACGATACCAAACCTGAGACACTACAACAGGGGCGCGATGATCTTCTTGCACAATCACCTTAAGGCCATTATCTAGCTTGAATTCTTTGATGGATGGATTAGCAAAAACAGTGAGTGGCATTAATAACAAAAGGATTAAAAAACATTTTGTACGCACAGGACTTATCTCCAGTTATTTTTATCAGTATGATTAAACAAACGCTAAGTCTGACATAAATTCAGACGACTCATTGAATAAGCTTTTGTGACAAGGATACCATTGACTTAGTTCAGCCTGGACCGTATCTCAATAAATCACTGGCATTATTCTAAATCAGCCATGTTAATGGCAATCATGCTTAATTAAAAGGTCATATGAGTTCATTAACATACATGAAATGAACTGGTTTGCCTCAAGCAAAATTAAGCTAAAATAGTGCTACTAAACTCAGTTAAAAATTTATGTTCGATTTTTTCAAAAAAGACAAACCAGTTACTACGCCAGAAGTTAAACCTAATGAAGTAGCTCAAAGCCAAAGTTGGGCTACGCGCTTAAAACAAGGTTTAGCAAAAACCAGAAGCCAGCTGGGCAATCAACTCGCCAGTATTTTTGGTGGTGGGAAAATTGACGCTGAGGTTTATGAAGAACTAGAAACGATATTATTAACGTCTGATGTAGGCATTAGTGCAACACAACATTTACTTGATGACATCAAAAGTCGCGTAAAACGCCAAAACCTTGATGACACAGTGCAACTTAAAGCGGCCCTGAAAGAGTCACTCACTGACTTACTCTTACCATTACAAAAACCACTAGAAACAACGACCCACCAACCGTTTATTATCATGCTGGCTGGCGTGAACGGCGCGGGGAAAACCACCACTATAGGCAAGTTAGCCAAACATTTTCAATCAGAAGGCAAGAGTGTGCTGATTGCTGCTGGCGATACATTTAGAGCAGCCGCACGTGAACAATTACAAGTATGGGGTGAGCGTAATAATGTACATGTGGTTGCCCAAACTAGTGGCGACCCTGCAGCGGTGATGTTTGATGCTATTAACTCTGCGCGTGCCAAAAACATTGATATTGTGTTGGCAGATACAGCTGGCCGCCTACCTACGCAAATGCACCTGATGGATGAAATTGCAAAAGTTAAACGTGTGATGGACAAAGCATTACCTGGCGCACCGCACGAAGTGTTGCTAGTGCTAGATGCTAACACTGGGCAAAATGCAGTATCTCAAGTGAAAATTTTTGATGACGCACTCGGCGTCACAGGCTTAGTGTTAAGCAAGCTGGATGGCACCGCCAAAGGGGGCGTGATTGCGGCAATTGCACAGGCAAGGCCAATACCTATCCGCTATATTGGCATTGGTGAGGCAATTGACGACCTTAGACCATTTAATGCAAATGAGTTTATTGACGCGATGATTGAGTCATAAAAAACAATTTTCAAAACGCACCCGCATTAAGACTAAAATACAAATATGATTCAATTTGATAAAGTCACCAAGCGCTACCCAGGTAGCGATGAAATACTCAAAAACATTAGTTTTAACATTGATGCTGGTGAGTTTGTGTTTCTTACTGGGCATTCTGGCGCTGGTAAAAGTACATTATTAAAACTGATTGCCGCCACAGAGCGCCCTACCAGTGGCACCGTGCTGATTGCCAATCAGAATGTTAACCAGCTTAAACCTTCTGCCATCCCATTTTTACGCCGTCGATTTGGTTTGATTTTTCAAGACCATAAACTGCTGTATGACAGAAACTGTTTTGAGAACGTCATTTTACCTTTACGTATCAATGGCATAACAGGACAAGAAGCTGCTAAACGCGTACGCGCAGCACTGGATAAAGTAGGCTTATTAAATAAAGAAAAGGCGATGCCAATTACTTTATCTGGTGGTGAACAACAGCGCTTAGCGATTGCACGTGCAGTGGTAAGCCGTCCATCGATATTACTTGCGGATGAACCTACAGGCAATTTAGATGCTAGCTACGCCGCAGATATTATGGCGATTTTCTATGCTTTTAATCAAGTGGGGGTAACAGTGATTATGTCCACTCATGATGCATTAGGCATGAGCGCAAGACAAAACAGAGTGATGCATATCAACCAAGGCTCACTGACTGAGCATTTACTTAAAGAGTCTCATGTAGACCAAGCGTTATCTTCCATAGAGCGTTCCACATCATGAACAACTGGCTAAATCAACACATACAGACACTTAAGCTTGTGCTTAGTCGCATGCGTAACAACATGCTTTCAACGTTTATGATTTGCTTGGTAATTGGTGTGGCCATGTGCCTGCCCAGCTTATTCTATTTGGCTGTCGATAACTTATCAAAGCTCACTGAGCACATGCAAAAAGACACAGAGATCAGCCTATTTCTCAAAGTAGACATCAATCCTGATGCAATTAAAAAAATTGAACAACAATTAGCGAAAAATCAGGATATTCAGCGTTTTCATTTAGTCACTAAAGAAGAAGCGTGGCAACAATTACAAGTTAAATCAAAAAGTAATCAAGATGTGAACGATGCTGTATCGCAACTAGGTAAAAACCCATTACCAGACGCATTTTTTATTCAAGCAAAATCATCAGACCCTGACAGCTTGATTCAACTAAAAGATACACTACAACACTTACCGAATGTAGAGCTGGCTTTGCTCAATACCGAATGGGTGAAGCGTCTTTCCTCTTTATTAAACCTAGGTAAAAAGCTTATCTCGATGATTGCTGGCTTATTAGCCATCGTACTGTTAGTGATTATCGGCAACACTGTACGCATGCAGATATTAACGCAGAAAGATGAAATAGAAGTGAGCAACCTTATCGGCGCCACCCGCAGTTTTATACGCATGCCGTTTTTATATGCTGGCGCACTTTACGGCTTATTTGGCGGCTTATTGGCTGTATTGATGCTTGTCGGCATGATTCAGGCGTTTAATCTATCCATGTCGCAAATCGCCCATTTATATAGCAATGACTTCAGCCTAACGCTGTTTGATGCACAACTATTCCTCACTGTCATGATGTCCGCAATCGGCATTGGCTGGGTAGGCTCATATATCGCTGTATCACGCGCAATTGCAAGCTATAAAATTAATTAATAGTCTTTTCAAACTCACCTCTAAACATACTATGTTAGCGACATACTTTGATAAGAAAGTGTCGCGAGATTAACTATTTTTAAGCGTCACTCATCTTCTCCTAGCCTAGCAAAGCACTGAGATTTTAAGCTTAGATTAAGCTTTCTCATGCACAATGCGTTACCATTATCTTTCAATTGGAGTGTTGTCTAGGTGCGCAATACCACCTAAACAAACAACATATTATGATGAAAAAATTTAGCTTATCTGTATTAGCCATTGTCGCCTGTATACTCTTAGCAAGCGTATTGATATTGACTAATCATCATGCCAACGCTGATAGTAATCAGCAAACTGCGCGTCAACTATTAAGCGCTGGCGAGATTCTCCCATTAGAGAAAATCATAAAATTAGCAAAAGAAATTAAACCTGGCGAAGTGCTGGAAACAGAACTTGAGCGCAAAAAAGGAAGACATATCTATGAGGTGGAAATTCTAGATGCGCACAGTCAAGTTTGGGAAATTAAGCTTGATGCAAAAACAGGCAAGCTAATCAAGCTGGAGCTTGAGGATTAAATAATGCGCTTACTTTTAGTTGAAGATGATGCAATACTTGGTCCGCAACTTCAAACAAGCTTGCAACGCGCTGGCTATGCCACAGACTTAGCGACAGATGGCATAGAAGCTGAAATACAAGGTAAATTAGAGCCTTACGACTTGGTCATACTAGATTTAGGCCTACCAAAACGTAATGGCCTAGAGATATTAGCTAACTGGCGCAAAGCGCAAATCACTGCGCCTATCATTATTCTCACTGCCAGAGGTGGATGGCAAGATAAAGTAGCTGGTTTTAATACTGGTGCCGATGATTATGTCAGCAAGCCTTTTCAGATTGAAGAGTTACTTGCACGCATCAGCGCTGTACTTAAACGTAGCACAGGTAATGCTGTAGAAACGCTACATGCAGGGCACTTTACATTAAACGAACAAACGCAAACAGTTATATTCGACAATGGCGAGCAATGTAAGCTCACCAATATCGAATTTAGATTACTACGATACTTTATGCTGCATTCAGGATACATTCTTTCTAAAACAGTGCTCACTGAACATGTTTATGAATATGATGAAGATAAAGATAGTAATGTAATTGAGGTCTATGTAAACCGTCTGCGCCAAAAAATTGGGAGTCACTTAATACAAACAAGGCGTGGCCAGGGCTATGTATTTGGGGCAACAACGTAATGCTATCGCTCAAGGGTCGCCTATCTTGGAGCTTAACGCTTAGTCTAGTCTTGCTACTCTCGCTACAATGGCTAGTGGTGAGCTACGCAATTAACAAGCTCAGCGAAGACCAATTATCCAAACGTCTGCAACATGAGGGCGAGAGCCTGCTTGCCAGTGCGCAATTTAATGCATCCAATCAACTTAAAATCGACCCGCAACGCTTAAGTGCTATCTACCAGCGCGCATTCTCTGGACACTATTATGTTGTTACTTCTGGTAAACAACGCCTCATTTCACGCTCATTATGGGATACCGACCTCAATATCGGTCGCTTAGCGAAAGATGAAAAAAGACTGCTTTATGGCAAAGGTCCTGAAGCGCAATCACTGCTGATTGTTGCCAATGGCTATCAAAAACAAGGGCAAGCCATTACGATAGCAATTGCTGAAAATTTAGGCCCCTTAAAAGCCAGCATTGCGCGCTTTCAATTGATATATGCCGCAATTTCATTACTAGGCCTCATGATATTATTAGGCATACAGCGGCTAATTATTCAGCATGCACTTCTGCCATTAAAAAAGATTCAAAGTGATATTGCAAAACTAGAGCGCGGTGAAACCAACCAGATAGCATCCAAAGGTCCTGAAGAAATTGCGCCACTGATTACAGAACTTAATCATCTGCTACAAACTATCCAGCAAAAGTCTAAACGCTCCAGAGAGTCTCTAGGTAATCTGGCTCACGCCCTCAAAACAAAGCTCACCTTGCTTAATCAAACCGCTGAGCGTTCAGAAATTGAAAAAATGCCAGACATTCGTGCGTCAATATACGCAGCAACGGACGCCTTGGACCAAATTATTGAACGAGAGTTAAAACGCGCGCGCTTAATGGGTAACGTTCAGCCTATGCAGCAAATAGATCTTAACACTGAAATTGCGCAACTCACGCATACCATGCGCATGATTTACAAAAGTAAAATCGTGAATATCACGTGGGAAGTCGCCGACGGCACAAAGTTTCATGGCGATGGCGAAGACCTATTGGAAATACTTGGCAACTTACTGGACAACGCCTGTAAATGGTGCAAGCGTAATGTATCACTGACGGTCACGGGTAACGAATCACCAATTTTTGTGATTGAAGATGATGGGCCAGGCTGCCCTGTTCATGAATTAAACTCACTCACACAACGTGGCTTTAGAGCTGATGAATCTGTTGCGGGTAGTGGCTTGGGGCTTGCTATCGTCTATGATATTGCAAATAGCTATGGCGCAAACCTAAGCTTTAGCCGCTCGGCCGCACTGGGCGGCTTACGCGTTGAAGTTAGGTTTAGCCCCCGCAAGCACTCACTTAAAACCACTCACGACTAACATCTCTTACTACGCCAGTTTTAGCATCCACCAACACCTCCCATTCACGCCCGTCGGCATCCACAATTTCAAACTCGTAGTCCCACCCTTTACCAAACTTTCTATTTTCAAGTTCAACATCATCTACGACACCTGGCTTTGCTGCAAGTGCTTTGGCTTTCGCTTGTTCTAATGTAATTAAACCTAACTCTTTTGAAATTGCTTCAATTTTTTGAATATCGTTATCTGCAAATGCTAATGGCGATAATAAAGTTATTGAGATAACTGACGCTAAGGTAAATATATTCATTGATTTTTTCATGATGAAACTCCTTTTAATGATTGGTGAGCATCACTTTATGCGCTTAAGCTTAAATCAAGCTTAAAAACTAATTAGGTATCAAATAACTTTAATCAACACTTAAATTGACATTTACCTCCTCATCAAAACCTATCATTTGCACCAAAAAAATTAACTACCGTAGATACGAAATCTCACAACAACCATAAAAGCACTCGTAAAAATCCGCTATAAATGCTGGGTAACTTATGTGACAGTGCACAATAATGATGCAATTTCGACATACCACACTCTATTATGGGTAGTTATGCACCAGCATTGTGATTAAATACAACGCTCAGGACGGCTCTATCCATGTGCGTAATTACCCAAATCCAACTACATCAACAATCTGTAACTGACATCCAACCCTAACAAAACTTTCTATACTTCATATCAACTTCTCTAACCATGCATTGCTATACAACAAGTGTGTTAGCTTATGCCAAGGTAATTAAGCCCAATTTAATTAGGTGAATATTGCGATCTATCACCACTAGACTAAACACCTGCTTATCAAGTTTTAGTCCTACACATAAATTGCCTCATATCACTTCATATCCCAATAAAAATATTGGCTAAACGTTACTCTTTAGAAATAGCCGCTGCCTATGGAATGAAATTTGCATACATACTGATACCTTGTTTATTTAAGCCCTCAATTGACGCAATAAAACAAAGTACGAAGTAAAACCCATATACAATTAACCTAAATATTTAATAATAAATGTAAACTTAACTATATCTAGGGTTTTGATTCATACACAATTGTCATATGCAGTGGCAAGAACCGAGAAAAACTTGTTTGCAAAACTACACATCAAAGATGACTTAGGTATCGCACAGGCTCTCACTTGGCGCTATGTACTTGCACTATCTCTTGTTGCTGCTCTCTCAACCGCCGCTTGGTACAGCCTTAAACTTGTAATCTTAGAGCAGGAAAGCACCGCCGCTGTCGTTAACATCAGCGGTCGTCAACGTATGCTAAGCCAGCGCACAGCATTGTTCGCTAACTTATTAGTTACGGCACCCGCAAACGAACGAGCGTCTATTCGTAGCAAATTGAACGAATCTATTGAACTAATGGCAGTCTCGCATCATGGATTACTTTATGGCAATCAAGAAATGGGACTTCCATCAACAATGTCACCAGCAGTTAGAACCATGTATTTTGAAGGTGACTCAGCACTTAACAATCAAGTTAGGACTTACATCAATACTGTGCGCGCATTACTCGCCACAGATAAAGATAAACTCAATCCAGATAACGCCGCACTACGCTATATTACCAACACAGCACCAACCACCTTAGTATCATCTCTTGATAAAGCCGTACATCAATATCAATTAGAGGGTGAAGCTTCTATCAAACAATTAGAAAGTGCAGAGACCGCATTATGGCTTCTAACGCTATTGTTGCTGTCACTAGAGGCATTGCTAATTTTCAATCCATTCATCAAACACATTAAAGCCGTGATTGGGAAACTCCAGCACGCTACAGACGAAATCTTAGTACACCAAGAGCATCTTGAAGATAGAATAAAACAGCGAACCTCTGAGCTAGCGGCCAGAAGTAAGGCGCTTGCAGAAAGCGAACAAAGGCTATCAATTCTGCTCAATAACACGAATATTCATATGTGGGCATTTGATGGCGAATCATTCACCTATACCAATAAGCAGTGGTTTGATTTTACAGGACTGAATCCAAACGACAGCCTATCCATAGAAAAATGGATTTCGGTTGTTCATCCAGAAGATTTAACTGAGGCACAGAAAATTTGGCAAGTTGATTTTGAAAAGAAAACTAGCCACGACCATTACTTTAG
>NZ_JAURYU010000004.1 GCF_030653755.1 Methylotenera sp. | reverse complement strand
AATGTTGGTTTGGAAAGCAATGCCGTCAATCACAGAGATAATGTCTTCTATCTTGTGTGCGCTTTGTTTAATGGAGTTCATGGTGTTGACGACTTGACCGACGACTTCTCCGCCTTTGACGGCGACACCTGAACCTGCGCTGGCTAATTGATTGGCTTGTTTGGCAATTTCAGCATTTTGATTAACCGTTGAAGCTAGTTGCTCCATGCTGGCTGCGGTTTCTTCCAAGCTTGAGGCTTGCTGTTCTGTGCGACTTGAGAGGTCTGTGTTGCCTGAGGAGATTTCTCCTGCTGCCGTGTTAATCGCCTCACTAGATTCTCTGACTTGAATAATGACTTCACCCATCTGATCCATCAACGCATTCACGCCTTCGCACAAGCTGGCAATATCGCCGCTTTTGCCTTCTAGTGGCACTCGGTTACTTAAATCGCCATTTTTCGCTTGTTCAATGACGCTTTGCGTTTCAGCTACAGCTGCTTGTAAGGTTAAGGCATTATTATGTTGGGCGGTAATATCAGTTGCATATTTCACCACTTTGAACGGCTTGCCATTCATATCAAAAATAGGGTTATAACTTGCTTGTAACCATATTTCTTTTCCACCTTTAGCAATACGTTTATATAGACCAAATTTAGCTTCACCCTTGGCTAAATCATCCCAAAAATCTTTATATTCGGCACTATTCTGGTGAGTTACATCGATAAACATGCGATGGTTGTTACCCACGATTTCTTTTTCGCTATAGCCTGTTACGCGACCAAAATTATCATTAACCGCGATAATTTTTCCTGTCAAATCAAACTCAATTACCCCTTGTAGTTTATCGATAGCGGCTATCTGTCCTGCATTATCCGCCGCTTGCAACTTTTGCTCAGTGATATCAATGGTGTAATTAGCAATTTTAGCTAGCTTGCCATTGACATCGTAAATTGGGTTATAAGATGCTTGAATCCAAACCTCTCTACCATCTTTCGCAATACGCTTATATTGGCCTGCATCGCTATTGCCAGCGGCAAGGCTAGCCCATAAGGCACTGTAAGCTGTGCTTTTTGCATACACAGGATCCAACACCATGCTTACATGACGGCCAATCAGCTCTTGTTCAGTATAGCCAAGCATCTTTAAATATACTTGATTCGCTTTTAGGATATTACCGTCCAGTGCAATTTCTATCACACCTTGTGAGCGATTAATCGCGGAAATCTGTCCTTCAAAATCAGCATTCTTGATTTTTTGCTCAGTCACATCTGTCGCATATTGCACCACTTTATAAGGCTTGCCTGAAGCAGATAAGATTGGATTATATGACGCTTGCAACCAGAGCTCTTTGCCACCTTTGCCAATACGTTTAAACTCTCCAGTGACTGCTTCTCCAGCGACAAGCTTTGCCCACATTTGCTTATAAGCATCAGTGTTACGCTCAGAAAATTCCACGTAGGCACTGTGGTCCTCACCTAACACTTCATTACGCATACACCCTAAAATATTAAGATAAATATCGTTAACGGCAATCACCTTGCCGGATAGATCAAACTCAATGACACCAGTTGAATTGCTGATGGCAGATAATTGCCCTTCATACAGGGCGGACTGCTCTTTGACTTTATCAGCCAGTTCTTTCGCTTCGTTTACATTGACGCTAAGCATCGTTTGTGAGATTTTCAACGCAGCCAACAAACTACTTAACTCATTATTGCCAGTCACATTAAAATCTGCATCCAGCTTATTCGATTTAAAATTGTCTAGTACTTTGGTGATGATAGACAGTGGCTTTGTGATCGAACGTAAAATAAAATATGCAAAGCAAGCTAAAAATCCAATCACAACAAACAAACCAACAATCGTTAAATTACGTGCTAATTGATAAGTCGCCACTGATGCATCGTTTTCAGCTTTTAATGCATCATTTTGATATTTGATTAATGCAGTCAAACTAGGACTAGCTGCGTCATATAACGCTTTAGCCTTAATTGAATATAACATTGACTTTTCGTAATCATTGTCACGCAATGATGCCACTGCTGGGAGCAATCCTTCCTTTACGAATGTTCCCCGTGCTTCTGCAAATTTATCTGCCAGTAATTGTTCTTCACCAGTAATATTTGTTTCCGTGTATTTTTTCCATAGCTGAGTAATTTCACCAATATTATGCTCTATAGAATCAGCGGCTTGGGAAGAAATCTCCGAATCCATCTCCATTGAAGACACACCATCATGATCCTTATAAGCCACCTCACTTAATGCGAAACGTAGAGAAGTTCTATTCTCTAACATCATGTTGGAAATTCGCCCCAAATCTACAATTGGCTGCATACGATCATTGTAAGTAGCCACCATACTCTGATTAGCTTGATCCATCTCACTTAGTGCCATCCAAGCCTGCGCCATTAAAATCACTGCCACAATACTGACGATTGCAATAAGACGTTGAGCTACACTAAAATCTAATAATTTGTATTTAAGCTTATTTAATAAGGTGTTAGGTACAACTTGACCTTCATGAATAACAAGATGCTGCGCTTTTCCTTCTTTAAATAGTCGATAAGCGGCATCTGCATTAGCTATTTGCTGTCGTGTTGGTTTTCTCCGTGCAGATAGGTAGCCCACCATTTGACCACCTTCAAAAATTGGCGCAACGTCAGCCCTTACCCAGTAAAAGTCGCCTTGTTTAGTTCTATTTTTAACTAAACCACCCCAAGGTCTGCCCAATTTTAAATTACGCCAAAGATCTTCAAATGCTTCAACTGGCATATCTGGATGACGTACTATGTTGTGACTAGTCCCAATTAACTCAGCTTCTGTAAAGCCAGAAGTCTTAATAAAATCTTGGTTTGCATAAGTAATGACGCCTTTAAGGTCAGTCTTGGTGAGCATAAACTCGTCATCACCAAACAACACCTCATTATTCGTCACTGGCATATTGATTTTCATTACGACCTCTTTAATTCACTTGAAAGTTATTTACTTAAAAAAACATTATCCCGATAGCACTTTAGCCAACCTCAATTTCAATTAACCCTTTTAGATTAGGCTCAAGTATTTCTTAAGACAAAGTTAGCTATTTAACATTATTAAAATAAGGCAGTCAGTGACTATTAAGTAAGGTAATTGCACTTAATTTTTAAAACTACTGAATAACACCATCATCAAACAAAGCCATTTCTTGGCTATTCATTAACTGCTCAATGGCTACAAGAATTAACATTCTTTCTTCATATGTTGCCAAACCGATAATGTATTGCGTATCAATACCAGTCACTAATGAAGGCATGGGCTCGATTTGAGCTTGATTTAATGCGATGACATCTGAAACGCCATCGACCACTATCCCCATGATACGTCCGCTAAAATTTAGAACGATCACTACCGTGAATTCGTTATATTCAATATTTTCTAAATTAAACTTAATGCGTAAATCTACTATTGGTACAATTTTCCCGCGAAGATTAACAACACCTTTAATAAAACTGGGAGTGTTCGGAATTTGTGTGACGGCGTCATAGCCACGTATTTCCTGTACTTTTAAAATTTCAATACCGTATTCTTCACGACCTAATAGAAAGCTTAGATACTCACCCGCTTCTGAAGGTAACGCGTCTGACAATATTACTGATGATGTGGTGTCCAAATCAGCCATTTATATAATCCATATCCATTTAGACAGTAAGTTACAAAATTTATAATACAAAAATATTAAATATGATATTAAATATGATATTAAAATGATACTTAATAAATTAAGCATTGTCTACAAGTGGATAATTAATTTTATAAAATATATTTACTCCTTTATTGAAGAAAATTATTTAATTACTGTGACTAAAGCTGGGAAATACGTGATAAATGTGATGATAATTAACACACTAAATATCAAATATGTATTAGAATTTCGCTTAATAATTGAACTATAGACTTATAAATTAACGGCACCCCATAAGTACCAACTAAAACCCAGTAAATCGTGGTATTGAAAATACATGACTAAATGAAACTAGCTATAGCTAGCTTTAATCCAAATGAACACTTAATTAACTTCTCAAAGTAGAAATATGTCTATAAAAAAATCAGCGCTTAAAACACTCGATTTAATGACAACGACCGACGTAGCAAAAGCACTAGGTGTTACGGTAAGGTCGGTACAGCTATGGGTAGAGCAAGGTGCATTAGAGGGTTGGAAAACACCAGGTGGCCACCGTAGAATCACCCGTGCTTCATTTAACAAATTCAACTCAAACGTTGCGCCTGCTGAACTTATAGTGACAACACACTTAAATGTTGTGGTTGTTGAAGATAGCTTAGCGATGCAAAAGCTTTATCAAATGACTATTGCATCTTGGCAGCTACCAATTGACATCAAGTTTGTATCAAACGGATGCGAAGGTATTATTTACGTCACCCAACACATGCCAGATCTACTCATTACAGACTTAAAAATGCCTGAAATGGATGGTTTTGCAATGTTAAAATCTTTACGTGATGTAGATGCGTTTTCTAAGATGGCAATTGTTGTTGTGACAGGTATGCAACCCCAAGAGATTGAGGAAAAAGGTGGCTTACCAAGAGGTGTTAGGCTATATGGCAAAAGCCCAGTGCCATTTTGGGAAATGCGTGAGTTAATGCAAGGTTTAATTGATAGAAAATTAGAAGCTTAGTCGCTTGAATACTGATAAAAAAATCCCCGCGGACGTTACTCAAATTATTGATGCTTGTCCTTTCGGTATTGTGACGGTTAACTCTGCCAGCATTGTAGATTATGCGAATACCGCATTTACTAAAATTACTGGCATTGAGATAGAGTCTATCCTCAATACACCTAACCATGTCATGTGGAAAACTTTACTGAAGTATTATTCAGTAGACGGCAATATGAAAACATATATTGGTGGTGTGTTGACGCTTAGAGCTAACAACTCACTCAACGTGGTGAGATTAAGCTGTCAGTTACCAAAACAAAGTAACACGAAACAGATACTTTATTTTCAAGACATTACTGCAGAGTCTGAAGTTGATCGAATGAAAAGTGAGTTTCTGTATTCAGCAACGCACGAACTGCGCAACCCTATTGCAATCATTTTTGGATTCTCTGAACTGCTAATCAATAACGAGTTTGATCGTACGGCTTCGCTTGATATTATTGAAACAATTCATCAGCAGGCAAAAGATCTCAACCACCTGACAAATGAGCTATTAGACATTGCAAGAATAGAATCTCGCAAAGGTAAGGATTTTGCGATATCAGAGGAATCTGTCGGTAAAATACTGCTCACCATTGAAAAAGAATGGTGCGGCAGAGTTGGCAAGGAAAGAATCAGACTAACATTACCATCACAAATACCCAATGTATTAATAGATAAAGACAAAATAAAACAAGCAATTACGAACGTAATGAGTAATGCTTGTAAATATTCGCCTGAAGATAGCGTAGTTTCTATCGATATCGCTTTAGATAAAGTCATGTCTGACAGCATGATTGGTATTAGTATTCATGATGATGGTTTTGGCATGTCAACTGAAGATATCAGTCATTTATTTGAGCGATTTTGGCGATCAGATCGATTTAGACACATAGCAGGCACTGGCTTAGGCATGTCTATCGTAAAGGAAATTATTGAATATCATCAAGGTGCTATCGATATTGTCAGCGTAGTTAACCAAGGGACTACAGTGACAATATGGTTGCCCGTCTACATTGATTTAGCGTCTCTGGAGTGACAGAGACTCTCCGAATTAAACCAACGATCAATTAAGTAAGACTAGCTATAGTCCATATGTGATAACACTTGATGCGTCCAAATTAACGCCTCATTTTGGCAAGCCATGATTACACCTTTACTCGTATGCAATTTTTCCGAATAGTTGGCTACACGCTCAAATTCAGCCGCCTCGAGTGCTTCAGCCAATGCTAACAGCCCCCCAGCCAATCCAGCCCTATTCAGCAGTGCGTCTTGTATTGTTTTGGCTAGGCTCATTTTGTTCACAATGCTTTCCATCGTGTCATTAAGTAACATGTCAGCCAAAGATAAAATGCCAGTAATAAAAACAGCATCATGATGCACGATTGAACCGTGATGATTACATTGCGTACTCATTAGCTCCATAAATTTTGCACGCCATATAACTGTGTAAAGCAACATTGTCGGCATTTTTACATGACTATCAATGACATAGAGCATCACTTGCAACCAGCGCATGATTTGTCCTCGCCCCAAAATCATAATGGCATGCCTAATCGAACTTATTTCTTTTCCAGCACCAATTGCAGCTGAATTTACCATTTTAAGCATTTGTAAACTTAACGCAGGATTTTCTCTAAAGAACCCTTCTAACCTAGCATCACAGCCATCTGAATTTAACTCTGCAATCACCTCTAAGATTGTATGCACGCTCAAAGGCAACTCTTTATTTAAGTTTACTTTCATCCCCTGATAGTACCGGCCTTGAAGAAATTTGATACTTAATAAATCAGCACGACTTTTATCTTTATCATCATTTACATCTGTAGCTAAAATATTGAGAGATGGAGAACGCAACGCTTGTATTAATCGATAGCTATCGTCATCATTAATATTAACTTTTACATAAGCCATATAAGGGATTAGCGTTGCTAGCTGATCAGATGTAGCCTGAGCGCCTGTTGCTAAGCAATACCCAGAACTGTATAGCTCTGATAATCGATTCAATAACGCTGGTAATATAAACTCACACTCATCAAGCTCAAATACAATCCTATCCATAGGCAATGTAGCATTGACCTCGTTCATCAGAAATAGCTGATTAACTTTTATAAAAATCTTATAGTTAGTCATCAAATCGTTAGATTCAGCACCTAAAAGTGGACTTAGTGCTGACATAACATTTTGCGAATGATTGTTCACTCCCATTTGAGTTTCATCAATCACTAATGCTATCCCCACCATGTTGCTGTGTTCATCAGTGATGGGCTGATAGGAAACCAATACATCTTGCATTGCCAACTCCTAGCTTAAATTTAACATTCACATGCGATTCATTTACATCATGATTAAAACAATTTGAAATTTGGATCTTGTGTTAGACGTGCCAACAATGTTTTTAACACGATAGGACTAAATGGCTTGATTAGATAGGTATCAGCACCCATATCAGCCCCTTGATGAATATCCTTAGCCTGCCCTTTACCTGTTAATAATGCGATGTATGTATTTTTAAGATGTGGATCGTTTTTCACTGCCTTACAAACCTGAAATCCATTCATTTCACCAGGCATCATAATATCCAGTAAAACAATATTGGGGCGCCACGCTTTAATTGCATCTAAAGCATCCACACCATTAGATACTTCTTTAAGCTCATAAGCGTCACCCGCAAGCGTAAGTTTCAGCAAGTTGCACACCTCTGGATTGTCATCCACAATTAATAACTTACAAGCCATTCTTATTGAGCCCTAATTGATATCATATTTATTAAATAACGCTTAATTACAATCATCATTAACATCACATTTTTTGGCTTATCAAGCCATTCATAAGCAACAAAGCATTTTTTCTATAAAAAACTGGTTATATATAACCCTTACTTCAGTAAAGTCATCATATCTCCCATATACAACCATTTAATATAAAACGCAATTGTAATAATATTACACTTTATTTGATAAATTTGATAAATTTGATATTTAATGTAACAATTAAGTCGTGCACTAATGCAATTTAAAAAGTGCGTTCATAACTAATATTAAATAGATGGGGTGAAAAATGGAGAGAATGTTAATTGTTGATGAAGGCTATGATTTACATAACAGCCTATTGCTCACATTTGGGTACGATGAATATAAAATCACCCAAGCAATGAACGAAAAACAAGCAATCAAAGTAGCAGAAACTGAACATCCTGAAATCATCATCGTAAACTTAACGAGTGATAATGAAAGTGAGCTAGCAACTTGCAAAAAGCTAAAGTCTATTCCTCAGCTTCATCATAGCCATATTATTTTGCTCACTACGCAATATCAGCAAGATGAAACATCAAAACACATTGAAAGTGTTGCGAATTATTGTCTGCCTAAACCATTTTGCCCAAATAACCTTACCACAGTACTCACTGGGATTAGAAGCAAGAAACTACTGAGTTAACCAATAGTATTAAAACAATGCTGAATACCTCTACAAATAATCCTTTTGATAAAACTCAAAAGGATTATGATTGCTAAATTAGAATAAGCTAAACACCATCATCAACGCGATAGATAAGCTGATGAGACCGAAGGTAAGCTTAGACAGGTAAGCTGAAATTTTATGTGAGATTAATTTTCCTACTAAACTACCAATCAGTGCAGCTAACACAAACGGAATCGCAATATGTAGATTAATGCCGGTGTAACTTGCATAAGAAATAACACCTACTAATGAAACTAATGCGGTCATTGTTAATGAGGTCGCCACTACCATTCTATGCTCTAGGTTACTAATTTTTAATAGGCTGGGCATTGCGACAAAACCACCACCAACACCTAATAAACCAGAAATAAAACCAGCAACAGACCCAGTCAATAATAATCGTTTAGTACAAGATGCGGTCCAAAACAACCTAGATGTTGCAGGATTCAATTCACAGGGTGTTGGACTAGTTGGAAACAAATTATCTTGTAAATAACGCGGACTTTTAGCGGCGACTAAAGCTTGCCACCCTACATAAAATAGTACTAAAGTAAATAAAATTTGTAGCCAAAGAGAAGGTATTTTCTGTGCAAGAAAAACACCTATTGGTGCCATGATAATGCCCATTAAGGCCAGAAGTGCAGCTGCCTTATATCTAACAACACCTTGCTTTAATCCAATCATCGCAGCTGTCCCTGCTGCTACGGAAACTGCTAACAATGCTATCGGTGCAGCATCTTTAATGCCCAAATTTAAAAAATACATCAACAATGGTAGTGACAGTATTGCACCACCCGCGCCAGTGATGGACATCAGAAAGCCAATCAATACACCTAATAAGATTGCGATTAGATTAGGATCAATCATGATTTTCTAATGCTAACTTGCACATCGTTGATGCACGATTCCCTGTTTTACAAAATCCTAATATTGGCTTTGGCGCTTTTGCATAAGCTTCTCTAAACTTTTCTAGCTGTTGAGGTTCAATGTTATTGGGAATCACAGGAATATGCACATAACTAATTCCATGGCTAAGTGCAATCGCTTCTAAAGCTTCACTTTTTGGTTGCTCAGCACTGCCCTCAAAATCAGGGCGGTTGTTAATAATTGTTTTAAAACCCAAACTGGCAATTTCTGAAATATCATCTACTTCAATTTGGCTGGTATAACTAAAATCATTATTTAATTGATTGATGTTTAAAGTCATTTTCTAATCTCCTGATTTCATACAAATTTCTTGGTATAGTACGTTCATAATTGCTAATGCTGATGTGCTAGATATCATGTAATAAATACACTTACCTTCTCGGCGTGTACTAACCAACTTAGCATTTCTTAGCACGGTTAATTGTTGTGATAATGTGGGTTGCTTTATTTCTAGAATCTCCTCTAGCTCACTCACTGACTTTTCACCTTGCGACAACTGACATAACAACATTAGTCGGTCACTATTCGCCATCACTTTTAATAAGCTTGTGGCTATTTCTGCTGACGCTCTCAGCTTTTCAAAATTTACTTCTTGTATTTGCATGACACAAACTCTATTTAAAAATATTATATTTAATTATATAATATTAAGTTACAATGTAACAACACCTTTTGAAAGGAATATCATGTTTAAGCAATTTTATGATGAGACCTCATCAACACTTACTTACCTAATTGCCGACTGGGATAGTAAACAGGCCGTTTTAATCGACCCTGTTACCGATAATATTGATGAGTACCTTCAACTGATCAATAAGCATCAATTGACCTTAGTTTACTCATTAGAAACACATGTGCATGCCGACCATATTACAGGTGGCGGAAAACTAAAATCGATCACAATGGCAAAAACAGCCGTTAGCATAGACTGCGGTGCAGAAACTGCAGATATTCAGCTAAAAGATAATGATGTGATTACTTTTGGTGATGAACAAATAAAAGTCATTGCGACACCAGGCCACACTGCTGGTAGCATGAGTTTTTTATGGAAAGATCGCCTATTTACTGGCGATAGCTTGATGATTAATGGCTGCGGCAGAACCGACTTTCAAGGTGGAGATGCTGGTAAACTTTACGACTGTATCACCAGTAGACTTTTTACTTTGGCAGATGAAACATTAGTCTACCCAGGTCATGATTACAATGGTAGGCGCGTTAGTTGTATCGCCCAAGAAAAACTCATTAATCCACGTTTAGCCAATCAATCGAGAGAAGCGTTTATTGAGATTATGAAAAACTTAAATTTACCTAAACCTAAAATGATTGATATTGCAGTGCCAGCAAACCGTCAATGCGGCGTACCTGAGCCACAGCAAGGATAAAGCGATGGAAAATTTCACCCCCATACAATCGCTAATTGGCGGTTTACTGATTGGATTGTCTGCATCCATCCTGATTCTATCAAGCGGGAAAGTTGCAGGCATCAGTGGTATTGTTGCAGGTTTAATGCAATTTAAGAACACGCCAAAAGAACACTATTTATGGAGAGTACTGTTTATTGCAGGCTTACTTATCTCAAGTGCTCTCTATGCCCTATTTACCCCTTTACCTGTATCAGAGATTTCAGCCTCTTACTCTACACTGCTTATCGCAGGGTTATTAGTAGGCTTTGGTACCAGAATGGGCTCGGGCTGTACAAGTGGGCATGGCATATGTGGCTTAAGTAGATTATCTTTGCGCTCGCTACTAGCAACCATCAGTTTCATGCTTTCAGGGTTTGTAGTGACCTATGTATTGATTCATGTAATTTAAAAATGGAAATAATCTAAATGATGAAAAATATGAATACATTGATTGCAGGCATCATTTTTGGCATAGGCCTTATTTTGTCAGGGATGACTAACCCATCTAAAGTGATTGGTTTTTTAGACATTACAGGCAATTGGGACCCTAGCCTTGCCTTTGTAATGGTAGGCGCTATATTGGTTGGATTTTTTGGCTTTAGAAGAGCTGAAAAAACAAACACAACGCTATTCAATGAACCTATTCACTTACCAGGAAAGTCGCATATTAATAAAGAACTGATTATCGGCAGTTTCTTATTTGGCGCAGGGTGGGCGCTTGCAGGGTTCTGCCCTGGGCCAGCAATCGTTGCTTTAGGTGCTGGATATAAAGAAGCCCTTATTTTTGTCATTGCCATGTTATTGGGTATGTTGATCCATGACAATTTATACGAAAAACTAAAATAATGGTGTGCTTTTTCAAATAATTACGCAATAGAACCAGCCTGTCAGTTGTTGCTTGATAAGCGATTAAGCATCAACTGATAATTACTACATACCTACTCAACAAAGCTTCCGATTATAGCTAGTCCGCTAAATAATGGCAGTATTTGTAGGTTGAAGCGTCAACGCTCACCGTCGTCATTCCCGCATACGACTTCACATGTGCTTTGACATATGAGCCAGTCATTGGCTTCCCCAATTTTATATGCCACTAAAGTGGCAAGAAAAGTGTGAAATAGTGCAGTTTACAGCACATATTCCATGGGCAAGCCAAATGCTGGCTTAGCACTTAGTGAATCGGAGTGCCTGTGGTGCGTAGGCGGGAATCCAGACTGCGTGAATACTAGCTTTTTATACAATAAACTACCATTCGTGACCATCACCTTGACTGGATACCAGCCTACGCTGGTATGACGTTATTTGTGAGATTAACTATAAACTTAAAATAGCCCAGCCTGTTTCCTGACAACAGGTTTAGTGTCCAGCACGGAAAAGCCCTTTCTAGCGCGCTTCGATAAATACTTCGCCAACACTTCACCTTCTATTACTTTCGTTTTATTTTTCACGACTATCGTGGCTGCTTGCCCATCACTCAGCTCGATACGAGACAAAGACACCTTGTCTGGAATATCCATGATGCGCACACCCTTACCACCATTTGGATACTCATTCACTTCACTAATAGGGAAAACTAACAACTTATTCTCTGTTGAGGTCACCGCAATATGTGTGCGCTCATCCAGTTTAATCGGTTGCAGTATAGTCGCCTTATCTTCTGGCTTCATGAAGGCTTTACCCGCTTTTGGTCTTGCCACCAAGCCTTTTAAAGGCGCAATAAACCCGTAGCTATTAGACGTAGCGAATAAGTATCTATCATCATCTTTACCTGAAAGCGCATGGACTAATTTAGCGCCATTCTGCACCTCGATAATTGAGCTAATGGGTATGCCATCCCCTTTGCCACCTGGTACTGTAGATGCATCAAATGCGTAACATCGACCATTCGTATCCAACAACACAATTGGCAGAACTGTGCGCGTTTCTATCACTGCAAACTCGCCATCTCCAGCTTTCCAAGTAATTGAATCACGCTCGACACCATGCCCTTGCCTTGCTCGAATCCAACCATTTTTAGAGATTAAAATAGTCACTGGCTCATCAACAACAAAAGCTTTCTGACCACCCTGCGCACGTTCAACTGGCTCAATCAATGTACGTCTATCATCACCATATTTTTCTGCATCTTGCTTAATTTCTTTTGCGGTCAATCTGCGCAACTTGGTATCACTACCTAAAATCGTTTGTAAACCATCCGCTTCTTCGCGTAAATCTTTCAACTCTTTTTCAATCTTAAAGCCTTCCAGTCTAGCTAACTGGCGCAAGCGAATTTCCAAGATATCTTCCGCTTGTATCTCACTTAACTGAAATGCTGCAATCAAATCTGCTTTGGGCTCATCTGAATTACGAATGACCTTAATCACTTCATCAATATGCAGAAAGGCGATCATGCGCCCTTCTAAAATATGGATGCGCTTATTAATCTTGTCTAGGTCAAACTGGCAGCGCCTGCGCACCACGTTAAGACGGAATGCAATCCACTCTTTAAGAATAGCAATCATGCCTTTTTGTGCAGGGCGCCCATCGGTACCAATCATCACCATATTAACTGGGCATGACACTTCCATGCTGGTATGCAGCAACAGAAAAGCCATTAGTTCGTCACTAGACACCTTACTGGTCTTGGGCTCAATAATCAGGCGAACATCTTTTTTACCTTCACTTTTTACCGTATCAATCATACTCAATGCAGATTGCTTCACCAGTAATTGGTCTTGATCTATCGTCTTTTTATCTTTTTTCGGCTTCGGGTTTGAGATAGCGAGTATCTCATCCTGTATCGTTTCCACAGAAACGCCGTGTGGAAGCTCATGAATAATAATACGCCACTGACCACGTGCCATTGGCTCTACTATCCACCGCGCACGTAATCTTAATGAGCCACGCCCTGTTTCATAAGTAGATAGAATATCTGCCGTTTGCGTAATTAACTGGCCACCACCAGGGAAGTCAGGGCCAGGCACATGCTGCATGAAGTCCGCAGTGGTACAGTTCGGATTCTCCATAATATGCAACACAGCGTTTGCAATCTCACGCATATTATGTGGCACCATTTCAGTTGCCATGCCCACAGCAATGCCCGATGCGCCATTCAATAGCATCATCGGCAAACGCGCTGGCAACAGCACTGGCTCTTGAAAAGCACCGTCGTAGTTATTCTGAAAATCTACCGTGCCTCGATCAATTTCAGACAGCAGTAAATCTGCAATTGGCGATAGTCGCATTTCGGTATATCGCATCGCGGCAGCGCCATCACCATCACGTGAGCCAAAATTACCCTGTCCGTCAATCAGTGGGTAGCGTAAGGTAAAGTCTTGCGCCAAACGAACAGCGGCTTCATAAGCAGAACTATCACCATGTGGATGGTACATACCCAATACGTTACCAACTACACGAGCAGACTTCACGGGCTTGACCCCAGCCACCAAGCCCATTTCCTTCATCGCATATAAAATACGGCGCTGTACTGGTTTCTGGCCGTCTTCTACAGAAGGTAATGCACGGCCTTTTACTACAGAGACGGCATAAGCTAAATAAGCCTCCTCTGCATACTCACCAATGGGTACTGCATTTTCTTCGTTATTATTTTCTAGCATACCTGTATCCATTAAACATCCGCCTCCACATCATTACCACGACGTTCCATCCATTCTTTTCTTGCGGCTGACTCATTCTTTGCCATCAACATATCAAACATCTTCAATGCGCCGCTCACCTCGCCTTCTGGTAAACGGACCTGTATCAAGCGTCGTGTATCAGGGCAAAGCGTGGTTTCCCACAGTTGCTCAGGGTTCATTTCACCTAAGCCTTTAAAACGTTGGATGCTAAGCCTTTCTTCAGCTATACCTTCACGTTTAAGCTTTTCTATCATCGACATTTTTTCAACATCATCAGACACGTAAATCTTACGTAAAGGTTTATTCTTGCCTTGGGCTGGCACGTCAATACGATACAAAGGGGGTTGCGAGATATACACATGCCCACGCTCAATCAACTTAGGTGCATGTCTTAGCAGCATGGTGAGTAGCAACACCTGAATGTGCGAACCATCTACATCCGCATCAGACAAAATACACAATTTACCGTAACGTAAACCAGAGAAGTCAGGGTTGTCTTTTAGCGTATGTGGCTCAATACCAAGCGCGACAAAAATGTCATGCACCTCAGAGTTAGCAAAGATGCGCCCAGCATCCACTTCCCATGTATTTAATACTTTGCCCCGCAATGGTAATAAAGATTGAAACTCATTGCTTCTTCCCATCTTTGCACTGCCGCCAGCTGAGTCACCCTCTACCAAAAACAACTCCGCTTCCATCGTGCCAGCCGCCTCACAGTCAGTGAGCTTTGCTGGCATCAGGTTAATACCTGTGGTTTTACGCTTCTCAATTTTCTGTGTGGATTTATTACGGGCAGCAGCTGTACGATTCACTAAGTCAGAAATACGTTTGGCATGATCTACATTCTGTGTCAGCCAATTTTCCATCATCGGCTTAATCGCAGAAGCCACCATTTTCATGGCGTCTCGATTCGTCAGCTTTTCTTTAGTCTGCCCCTGAAATTGAGGATCTAACACTTTAGCTGCCAATACATAATAAACGTTATTCCAAACGTCTTCCGATGAGACCTTTACGCCACGCTGCATCATACTGTGATGCTCCATGAACGACTTAACCGCTTCAAACACCCCGTTACGCATACCAGCCTCGTGCGTGCCGCCAGAGAGCGTAGGAATCAGGTTCACATAAGACTCACCACGACCGCCACCAGCACCGAAAGATAATGCCCATATCGCACCCTCACCTTTCGAGATGCCATCTGTATTGTCATGATGATAGAACTCACCTGAGATAATTGGGATAGACACTTCATCATCCACTACTTCGCGTTCACCAATCAGCTCATCCAAATATTGCGGTAAGCCATCCACATAAGTCCATGAGCGCTCTTCAAAACCATCCGCACTTTCAATAGAAAGTGTCACGCTAACACCACGCAACAATACGGCTTTTGATTTAATCAGGTGTTCAAGCTGCTGAATGGAAACTTTAGGCGAGTCAAAGTATTTAGGGTCTGGCCAGCACTTTACCGTTGTGCCTGTGTCGCGCTTAAGACACTTCCCGACCTCTGTTAAGGGCTCAATACAATTGCCATTTTCAAAAATAAGGCCATGAACCTTGCCATCACGCTTAACTTTCACCTCTAATCGTGTAGACAATGCATTGGTGACAGAAACACCTACGCCATGTAATCCACCAGAAAAACGATACGAGCTATTTTCATCCTCTTTATCAAACTTACCGCCTGCATGCAGCTGCACAAATACCAGCTCAACCGCTGGCTGCGTTTCACCCTTAGGAATCTCGACAGGAATGCCACGACCATTATCAGACACCTCAACCGCACCATCTTTGAAAATGGTGACATTAATACTGGTAGCATGGCCTCCTAATGCCTCATCAGCCGCGTTATCGATCACTTCTTGAACAATATGTGTAGGTGAGTCAGTTCGGGTATACATACCAGGTCTGGCACGCACGGGCTCTAATCCTCTTAATACCTTTACCGAATCTGCGTCGTATTCTTTTTCTGCCATCGATCTAACCTTTAACATTGATATTTCAAGTGTAATTTATCTAAGCTTATTTTATAAAACTAAATTTACATTTAGCAAGCTAAGTAATATTTTGCATTATAGAAGCCATCAGGTCACAACTATAAATTTCACAATCACTCCTTAATCAGTCCAAGTCGACCAAGCAATTAATTGACATATCGTAATATTTGATACTAAAATGATAAATATGGAAATTTAAACTATATTTAATAAATATTTAATCAGGGCAACAATACATGTCAGCAACTAATACGCATCGTTGGGAACTATTAAATGTTGATATTAAACTATCTAGGTTTCAGGTGTTAGACAAGCTAATTAACAGCAAAAAACATTTTTATGTGGCGAATATTAAATCTGTCACTCTCGAAGCTAACAATGCTTATGTAGAAACATTGACAGGAAAAACAATGCTAGTCCGCTTAGCAACAAATGCCAGACGTATACATAACCCAACAAGTAAATAGCGACAATTTAATCCACAAATATAAACCAATGGAAATATCATGGAAGATAAAAAAGGCTGCCTTTTAATAGGTGAAGGTGTAAGTTTAAACGGGAACATTACCTTACCAGGAACCATATATGTTTATGGTCATGTCAGTGGGGAAATTGTAGCTAACGAAATACATATTGGCGAATCGGGGAATGTGTCAGGAAACGTCACCGTTACAATTGCAGATATCAAGGGAAAGCTAGCGAACTCCATCAGAGTCGAACAAACATTATCCATAAGATCAACTGGAGAGGTATCAGGAACAATAAAATATCAATCTCTAGAAATTGAACATGGAGGTGTTATTGATGGCGAAATTGAGAAATTAAGCTTAAATAATGACTCGACAGTTATCACAAAAATACAAATAAGTGACTCAGAAGAGACTGACCATAAAGAATAATCATGTTAAATTTTTTAACAAAAATTAAATATCTAGCTATTTCACCAATTATTTTACTATCAAAATATTGGCATTATAACTATCAAGACTTACGGATTATATTCGAACAATCAAACATTCTACATTGCTATTTCATTACCGCTAATCAACAAAGGTTAATGGCAAAGATGTTTATCAGTGCAGTATGTATCTTAGCCACAACATTTGTAGGATTAATTCTTCACAATAGCATTTCAGCATGGCAGTATAAAAAATTAGAAATATCAAAATTACAATCAGATAAAAAAAGGCAAGAAGCTTTGACTGCGCTGAACGTACTCGCAGAAGACCCATTATCTAATTACAAAAAAGAGTTAACTCAAAATCAACTAATTGATATTGCACATCTTTATCGTGAGCGCTCAAACAATATGCAAACCATAGTAGAGTTTTCCTCAAGCCAGCTTAATCAAGCAAAAAAAATGTTAGAACAAGGCCTAATCGCATCTGGCATTCAACCAAATAACATTAAAAGAGTTAAGTTATCCAGTCAATCGAACAGATATGCCATAGGCGGAATTTCAAAAGAATACACGCTAGATGACAAATCAAGCGATGCACTGGAAGCCTATAAACTTAACCTATCAGAATACGAAGCAATGAAAAAAATTTACCACTCTCTTCCCAAAAGTTTACCAGTTAAAAATGCATTAATTTCTTCCCAGTTTGGGCTAAGGGTACACCCTATTACAAACAAATTAACGATACATGAGGGCGCAGACTTTCAGCCATCTAACGATGTTTTTGCAAAGTCAGCGCTAGCAGGGGTCGTAGAGAGCGTGCGGCTTTCGAACTCAGGTTATGGCAACATGGTCGTGCTTCTGCATGAAAACAATGTAAGAACACTATATGCTCATCTAGATTCAATATCAGTAAAACCTAAACAAAATATTAATCAAGGTGAAGTATTAGGAAGAATTGGAAATACTGGTGCATCCACAGGGCGGCATCTACACTACGAAGTTTCTATTAATAATATCAAAGTTAATCCATTAATCATAACGGCCATGGCAAAAAATGTTCAATAAATTCAAAACTCATAAGCAAGATGATCAAGAGCAAACTAGCTCTTTGGAAACTATTGAGGACGACTCAAACCAATACAAAACCTCAACAACCTTTTTAACCCATAAGCTAAATAGTGCGCAAAAACCGACTATTATTAGTGAAGAGGCAACTTTCGAGGGCTCTCTAGTATTTAATGAAACACTGCATTTAGACGGAAAATTTACGGGGAAAATAAAAGCTAACAAAATCACTATTGGCAAAAGTGGTCACTTCAATGGTGCACTTGACGCAACGACAGTGATTGTTTTTGGCGATTTAAAAGGTGATGTTAATTGTAATGACTTGAGCTTAAATGCAGGAGCACATGTAGATGGCAATATATACTACACGACCTTAAAAATGCAAATGGGAGCACACATCTCAGGAAAATTAATATGTAAAAAAGAAAGCTTCACTACATAACCACTTCTGACTAATTACTCTTCACAAAGGCACCCCATGAACATCAAATAGGCCTTCAAATAGTACAGAACTCAAATAACGCTCACCAGAGTCAGGTAATATCACAACAATGGTCTTAGCTAAGTTTTCTGTTCGTTTTGCATAGCGGACAGCCGCTGCAACTGCTGCACCACAAGAAATACCCGCGAGAATACCCTCTTCCTTTGCCAATCGCTGGGCATAAAGCACAGCCTCTTCATTCGTCACCTGAGCAATGTCATCCACCAATGACATATCTAATATTTCTGGAACAAAGCCAGCACCTATACCCTGTATTTTGTGTGGTGCTGGTTTAAGCTCTTCACCTGCTCGCTTCTGACTAAGCACTGGGCTAGATGCAGGTTCTACTGCCACTGAAATGATGGCTTTCCCTTGTGTATTTTTAATATAGCGAGAGATGCCAGTAATAGTGCCACCCGTGCCTACGCCAGACACTAAAATGTCGATTTTTCCATCAGTGGCATCCCAGATTTCTGGCCCTGTGGTTTTTTCATGAATCGCTGGATTTGCTGAGTTTTTAAATTGTTGCAGTAACACATAGCGGTTAGGGTCAGACGCTGCAATTTCCTCAGCTTTGGCAATGGCACCACTCATGCCTTTTGCACCCTCAGTCAGTATAAGTTTTGCACCATAAGCCACTAGTAGCTTACGTCGCTCTATGCTCATAGTTTCAGGCATTGTAAGTGTTAACGGAATCCCTCTCGCCGCAGCCACAAAGGCTAAGGCAATGCCAGTGTTTCCACTTGTGGGCTCAATAATCTCTTTGCCTGGGCCTAACAGCCCTCGTTGTTCTGCATCCCATATCATCGCAGCGCCGATACGACACTTAACAGAGTAGGCGGGGTTACGCCCTTCTATCTTGGCAAGCACTGTTGCAGCCGCACCATCTGTCACTCTATTTAATTTAACCAGCGGCGTATTGCCAATAGATTGAGCATTGTCTTCAAACCAATTTGCCATGAGAGTTCCTTTTCCGATTAACTAGCCTATCAATCAATATCTAGTTGCTATTTATAATTAAGATAGTCTATCAATTTTGTTTTGCACCTAAAAATAACTGATAGGTATTTAATTACAACTAAAAAGAATAAAAGAATTGATAAAAAACCACAACATAGTTTTGATACATTCAATAAGCATGATGCATTTTACTATTCTCCAATTACATCATTAAGCATTGAAATCTACACTTAACTAAAGAAAAACCTATAGCTAAAACAACTCAGCCTGCGCGGCAGGTGGCGCATTTAATAGTGCCTCGATATCTATCTCAAAAACCCCTAGCTTTCCAGCACATGGCATCAATGGTAATGACCTAGGCTGTTCGAATAAAAACCCGTAGTGCCTGCTGTCAACACCTTTAAACTGAGCACGGTATAAACGGCTTACCGTATCAGGCAGCTCATCTGGCCTACTACAGAGTATCAAATCTGCGACGCCAACAATACCGCCGAACTCCAAGTTTTCTTTAGCAGGTAATGGAATATCAGTATTCGCTTTTAGATAATCATAGTAAACATCATACAAACCTTTGCTTGCATGAATTAATATAGGACCACGATACGTAGTCCCCCATGTACGATCATCCACCATCAAATAACCGTTCGTAATCAACCATGCAAACGGCTGCTTAAATGAAAGTGCTTGATAGCACCCGTTGATTGCGCCCGCTTTTAATCTTTCAATCTCAGTCATTGCTCTGCTTTTATTCACAATACTACATATCAAACCATATTAACCAAAATACACCACTACTGAAACTACTTATCAACCTTGTTGCAAATAACGAATTCGTTCAACAGCTCCATGCGTAATGTTTGTAGACGTTCACCAACACTGTAAAAGCATCACACTTACTCCATCAACGCCACAGACTTCACCTGCACCCAGATAGGCAGCCCAGGAACAATTGCCAACGTTGTCACAGATCGCTTAGTTAGTCTGGCAATCAAATTAGATTCCCCAACCCGAACCCTTACCAGCGCTAAGCCTAGATGCTCATCATCAGAGACAGCGTCCACGACTCCAGAGAGAAGATTAAGAATGCTGCTGTGTTCTTGTGGTTGCGTGGCAAGGCTCACATCACTTGCGTGAATGCGCACACGGACTCTGTGACCTACAGCCAAGTGATGATCGCGCGTCCACAGGCTACCGCCTGCGAACTCTATACGTGCAAGATGCCATGTCTCGTCACGCTCTGCCACAACGGCATCCAGCACCACGCCTGCATCTTGGCCTAATCGGATGGGTAGATCAAGACGTGCCATGGTCTCAACCAGAGGTCCATGGGTAACAACTTTACCTCCATCCATCACGACAATGTGATCAGCCAGCCGAGCAACTTCATCAGGAGAATGGCTGACGTAAAGCACTGGGATATCAAGTTCGTCATGTAGCCGTTCGAGATAAGGTAAAACTTCCTGCTTGCGTTTGAGATCAAGTGCCGCCAGCGGCTCATCCATGAGCAAAATGCGTGGGGCAACTGCCAGTGCACGTGCAATGCCGACGCGTTGTCGCTCGCCACCAGATAGGTGGTCTGGTTTTCTGTCCAGTAGATGACCGATACCCAATAATTCTACTGCTTGATCAAGAGCGGGGTTGCGAATACCCGATGTACGCTTCAGGCCATAGTGCAGGTTGCCAAGTACGGACAAATGCGAAAACAAGCTGGCGTCCTGGAACACATAACCTAAGGGGCGTTGATGCGTAGGTAGCCAAGTGGTTTCGTCCTGCCACACCTCCCCTTTGAACGAAAGATAACCTTGTTTTGCACGCTCCAACCCAGCAATGCAACGTAACAACGTAGTCTTGCCAGAACCAGAGTGACCAAACAGCGCAGTCACTCCACGCTCGGGTAGATTAAGATCAACATCAAGCGTGAACCCAGGCCATTCGACATTGAATTTTGCCTTGAAACTACTCATTTCACGCTCCTTTCTTCGGACTATGCCGCCACACGTACAGCGCCAGCAGCACCACGAAGGAGAACACCAGCATGACCGCAGCAAGTTGATGTGCGTGCATATATTCCAATGCTTCTACATGGTCGTAGATCTGCACCGACGCCACGCGGGTTTGCCCAGGGATGTTGCCGCCAATCATCAGCACTACGCCGAACTCGCCTACGGTATGTGCAAACGTCAAGATGGACGCAGACAAAAAGCCAGGGAGCGCCAACGGTACCGCAACGGTGAAAAAAGCATCGATGGGCGATGCGCGCAAGGTGGCAGCTACTTCCAAGGGACGGTCGCCGACCGCTTCAAATGCTGTTTGTAGCGGTTGCACCATAAACGGCAGCGAATAGAATACCGAAGCCACCACCAGCCCCCAGAACGTGAACGGCAAAGTGCCAAAACCTAGGGATTGTGTGAATGCCCCCACGGGTCCGTTCGGACCCATCGCCAGCAACAAGTAAAAACCGAGTACCGAAGGCGGTAACACTAACGGCAATGCCACGACCGCACCCACTGGCGCTTTCCACCATGCGCGAGTACGCGCCAGCCACCATGCAATCGGCGTGCCGATGAGTAGCAAAATTAAAGTAACGATGCCAGCCAACCGTAAGGTCAGCCATATCGCTTGTAAGTCGCCGTCGCTTAACATCATTTGTATTTTCTTTTCATCACTTGAATTCGCTTTTATATCAAACGCTCTGCCCTTGTTCTGGCGCAAATATAATCATCATCATTGCCTGCAACGCCACTATTGCGCCAGTAACATCCCAAGTTGTCGGTCTGATGCCTTCAATCATCCACAGCCACAAAATTGCGACAAAAATATAAGCGCCACCATCAGCCGCATAGATTCGTCCTGCGGCTACGATCATACTTAACACCGCTGGAACAAGCATCCAAACACTCACCCCAGTTTCAGCCAGATATAGAGTAAAAAGTTCAGTGTACAACTGTTTACTCTGGCAACACAAAGCCGTATTTCGTCATCACTGTACGCACAGATTGACTACCCATGTAATCGGCAAAACGTTTAGCAAGTGCGTTATTTTCAGCGCGTTTGGTGATCATAAAACCCTGTTCCAGCGGTTGGTGCAACTTCTTTGGAATCAGCCAATAACTCCCCTTTTTTGCCAGTTCTGGGTTAACTGCAAGCGACAAAGCAATGATGCCCACCTGAGCATTGCCAGTTTGTATGAACTGTGCCGTATGGGCAATATTTTCTCCATACACAAGCTTGGTCTCAACCTTGTCCCACAGATTGGTCGATCGCAAAGCCTCCTCCGCACGCTTGCCATAAGGCGCATGCTTAGGGTTGGCAATAGCGATGTGAGCAATTTTTCCATCTAGCAAACTCTCCAGCGTCATTTTAGAGGCATCCATGTTTGCGCTCCATAATACGATGCGGCCGACAGCATAAGGTTTAACCTCGGAAGCAGCCAAACCAGCCTTAGCAAGCGCTCGTGGAAAAGCGATATCTGCAGAAAAATATAAATCATAAGGGGCACCCTGCTGGATTTGCGTATTGAACTTGCCAGACGAGCCATAAATAACCTCCACCTCATCACTGGTATTAGTTTTTTTGAAAGCTGTGACTATTTCATCCATGGCAAACTTAAGGTCAGCAGCAGCAGCTACCGTAATTTTTTCTGCGTGAGCTGACAAACTCAATAATACATTAAAGACAAATAACAGCATTTTAAGTAGTTTCATGGTAATTCTTCTTTTAAATTAAATGCATAACCGTATGAACGGATAACAGCTTTAACTACATCACCCTTGAGATAGGTCAGTAATTCAGCCAATGCTGAGCTACATGATTATTCTTCAAATCGCTGTCTACTACTTCTACTACCTTACATTCCTTTTGCTAGGTAAGCTCCCGAAATATTTCAGCGAGATGCTAGCACAGTACCCCATTAGTCAATTTCTTACTGCATAATTTATTACTGCATATTATTAAAATACAAGGTGATAATTATGTATTAAACCTCGTATGACTAAAATTTTGATATTGTTTGATTCTGAAATTTCTTCTTTTGGTAGAGTATAGAGTTTTCAAGATGACCAACCTATAGATCAAACCTTGGTAAGTCAGTAAACAGATCCATGGACTGCCTTATTAAATTAAGTCGAGGGTTTACAACCAAACATTGATTCCGCTATGCTCCATTAAAGCTAGATAACTGAATATCATTGAATAAATAAGAATACCTATGACACAAAAAAGCTACCTATCAGCCATTGCCGCTTTTGACAAAGCCAACGCAGAAGACCCTAACATAGAAGTATCAAACGGCAAGGAGTACCCAAAAGAATTACTCTACGCACAACGCATGACTGAGATGCAAGAAATCTATGCTCCAGAAGCATCTGAAGCGGTAAAGTTGGCGGTGCATGCGCAGCATATCCAGCGCTGGAAGAGTCCACGTAGTGACTTTCCTATGGATAGACAAGGCTATTTGCAATGGCGCACAGGCTTGTATAAGTTTCACGCAGAAACTGCTGGGAAGTTAATGAAGTCAGTTGGCTATGACGATGACACCATTGAACACGTCCAAGCGATTATCGGTAAAAAAGGTTTAAAAGTTAACCCTGAGACACAGTTGACGGAAGACGTAGTAGGATTGGTTTTTATCCAATATTATATGCTTGCATTTGCTACCAGCCACCCAGAGTATGACGAAGACAAATGGATAAAAATCATCAAGAAAACATGGCAAAAAATGTCGCCACGTGCACACGAATTTGCCTTGGCTGGAAAAATACAACTACCAGAAGCTTTAAAACCGCTGATACTTAGGGCGATTCAACCCGCTGATTAATTCTGCACTGAATTATTCAGAAATCCGTTCACATTAAGCTTTTAGTAAGACTTCCCTGCAAAACAGGTTGGCCGCACTTAATGCCTATAGTAGAAAAAATGTGAATAAACTCTTGCGTTTTGACAGGTTAAGCACGAATTATTATTCGTTTTAATTGGTGCCTGTTCAATAAGCTAGAGCCTAAACACTGTTACATCTAATACTTTCCCTGTTGCTACCTGCTCATTTTGTCGGCAATGCAAAATTGTCGGTGGTAATCACCCGTTACGTTAAACAAATATAGCCATTTACAGCGTTAATTTTCACTGCTTTGGTGTGATAAATGTATGTGATAAGTGATATGTGGTAAAAATCGAAGGCGAAAATTACCTAACTTATTGATTTTATGGAAATAGTCAGACTGGCGGAAGAGGCGAGATTCGAACTCGCGATAAGGTTACCCCTATGCCACCTTTCCAGGGTGGTGACTTAAACCGCTCATCCACTCTTCCGTTAGGGGGCGAATTATAGTGCAATTTAACGTAAAAGCCTATTTGGTCGTACGTTTTTATTCCCAGATTAATTAGCTTGGTCTTCCAAAATAAATGTATCAAGAAGGCCTTTACCTTTAACTTCTACGCCTGTCCGTAATGAAAACTGATAATCATGTGTTAATAGGGTTTTTGTCTCTTTAGAAACTTGAATTTTATTAGGCAAGCTCGTTTCTTCCATACGGCTCGCCATATTGACGGTATCACCCCATAAGTCATAGCTAAATTTACTACTACCAATCACGCCAGCAACCACAGGTCCGCTATTAATACCAATCCGCATCCCTAAATCTATCCCTATTTTTTCTGACAGTTCTTTAAGTCCTGCTTGCATCTCCAGTGCCATGCTCATCATACGGTGAGCATGATCTTGACATATAACAGGCGCACCAGACACCACCATATAAGAATCTCCTATTGTTTTAATCTTTTCGACTTGATATTTATCTGCCAGTTGATCAAACCGTAAAAATATCTGTGAAAGCAAATCGATTAACTGCGTAGGTGACATTTTGTCTGACATCTGCGTAAAGTTAATCAAATCAGCAAACATCACCGTCACACTTTCATAATGGTCAGCAATGCGCATATCATGCGCTTTCAGTCTTTGTGCGATGGGTGCTGGCAGGATGTTCAGTAAGAGCGCCTCTGACCTTGCCTGCTCAATTTCAAGAGAATGCATAATGCGTTCTTTTTGCGCTTGAAAAAAGCGTAAAACACCATACAAAATCGCGGCTGTTCCGGTGATATTCATCAAGAAAAAAGTATTTTTAACACCGCTTGGAATAGGCATTGCATTGATAGCAAAGTAATTATTCATTTCCCAAGAGAGAAATGCCAACCCTATAAAAAGCAAGAACCATGGGGTTGACTGGCGCGTACCTAAAATCATTAATGCGCCGACTGGTGACAAAATAGCCCAGATTGCAACACCACTAGAGGCCTCAAACCCACCAATCACCCATTGCATAAAGAAAGGCATCACTAACAACATGACCAGTTGCGTAAAAGTGAAATACTCAAACCGCTTGGAACGATAAAAAATGAATAAACTAAAGTAAGAGATAATCAGATAGAAATATGGAACTGCCGCGATGACGGCATAACCCTCACCAAGACCAGATAAAGTGTATATCCAAAAGAAACTAACCAACGTTTCAGCAACCACTAATATAGATAAAATAGCCTTACCTAAACTTGTAGAAGTTGGATTAAATAAACCATCCCAAAAGCCACGTGCAAATATTGATGAGTTTGCTAGATCAGCGTGCATATTTGAACATTAAAATACAATTTTTGTAAAATCGATAGTTACACTATAACTTATGCATCTCTGTTTTTCTATTTCTAAATTAATCAATGTATTAAATTACTTTGAAACCAAAAATAAAATAGTGCGTCATACACAAGTTAAGCAAAATACCGAAATTTAGAAGTCAAAAATTACAAGTATAGAATCACAGATTCTTGTCTCAATAAATTCATTAATTTTATAAATGCTATCGACTAATGCTTGATTTGCAAGCGCCTTAGGGTTATTGTTTTGAGGTGGCAGTGTTTACGAAACCCTTTTATTTACAAGCACTTTAAGCATTTATAACAACAACAAAGTTTATTGATAAATATTAGCGGCTTAACAACAGGAATCACTATATTAACGATAGAAAAACTATAGGAGTTGGCATGAGTTTAGATTTATTAAAAGGTCTTGGCGTAAAAATACCTTACAAAGCTAAATATGATAATTTTATTGGTGGTAAGTGGGTTGCTC
>NZ_JAURYU010000025.1 GCF_030653755.1 Methylotenera sp. | reverse complement strand
TCAACTGGGTCAACTGGGTCAACTGGGTCAACTGGGTCAACTGGGTCAACTGGGTCAACTGGGTCAACTGGGTCAACTGGGTCAACTGGGTCAACTGGGTCAACTGGATCAACTGGATCAACTGGATCAACTGGATCAACTGGATCAACTGGATCAACTGGATCAACTGGATCAACTGGATCAACTGGCGTAATACTCATAGGCACTTGATTGCCATTTGATGAGTTCATGTTGTTCGATGAAACAACACCGTTAGAACCTAATTTTGTAAAATACTTACCACTTGACGATAATGTAACATTCACTCCTTCAGCTTTCGTATAAGTTGCTGTATTACCTTCGGCCAAGGCTCCTTGACCATACTCCAACCTCAGTGTGGCGGCGTTATTGCCATTACCTGAACCAGTCACGTTAGCATTAAAATAAATATTACGATGCGCACTGAGCGTCAACATATATTTTGACCAACTCACTGCATCATTAACAAAAATATCCCCATTCCCATCTGTACCAGGTTGGGTTTCTATTTTAATGTTTGCTGAATTTAACTGGCTACTTAAAGTTGAGCCTGTGATGTTTCCACCAGTGGCTGCAATGTAAAAATCTACGGGGTCTATTAACCAAGTACCAGTGATATAGTCGTCATTTGCTTTTGTAGTAACGCTTACATTATCAGCCACATTCACAGTAGCAGCACTCGTCTCAATAAAACCACCATTGCCACCGTTAGGTGCGCTAGCGTCTAATGTACCGCCAACTTCTATAACACCTTTTTCCATATCACCCATGAGGTAAATTTCACCAGTTTTACCACTGGCTAAAGTCTGTGCTTCTATGATGCCGGTGTTGTTAATCACAGTAGACGCTAAATCACTAGCAGATTTTGCGGTTAAATAAACTAAACCACCATCCGCTTTGATAGCACCGCCATTTTGAATTAATGCGTCTAGTGCACCTTGTGTGACTTTAATTTTAATTGGGCCACCTAGATCCAGTGTAACTTGTGAACCTGCAGCCATCAATACGTTGCCTGCATTAGCTGTAATAGAACCTGTATTATTAATTTTGGCAGCGATTAATGCTATGGTCCCACCATTGATCGCTGTGATATTACCTTGATTAACAATCAGGCCGTTACTTAGGCCTTCAAAGCTTAAATTACCTGCCAAAAAGTTTTCATTGCTTAGATTGAGCGTAGAAGCTACTAACCCACCAACGTTAACCTGTGCTGTTGGTGAAAAAAGTACACCATTTGGGTTAATCAGAAACACTTGTCCGTTTGCATTCAAGCTACCTTGAATTAAAGAAACATCTGAACCCAGCACTCTATTTAATGCTATAGATGATGATGATGGTTGAACAAAATTAACAGTGGCACCACTGCCAATGTTAAAAGTTTGCCAATTAGCTGACAACTTATCCGTCGTTTGTGTCACAGTCATGACATTACCTGTCTGACTGATTGTGCCAGAGCCTGCGACAATCTCACCACCAGTAGGCAGGTCAGCAGCAACTGCAGTTAAGTGGCCAGATAGTGCCAAAGCAACGACGAGTGCCAATTTATTCATTTGTACGCCCAGTACATCCGCAACTGGGGAAACTGTGGCAGAAACACCTGTCGTAGCTGAGGCTTTACGTTTGCCTTTTACATTTTCAGCTACCGCTATAAATGTTGAGCGAAGCGAATCCCATTTAAGTCTATACGTGTGATTTAATGAAGCGCGTTTCATAGCACTCTCCTTGTTTAAAAGTTTGTATCGTTCTTGCTTATTGTTAAATTACATAACTTAACATGCAAGAAGCAGGCCAGAACCAGAACTACCCATCACTCTGGCTAAGTGGCGCCAATAGTAGGCACAAGCAAAATGATTAATATTTTTTAGTTATTTATTAAGCTAATTTCAGAGCTAAATTTAGTCAAATTCGCAACTAAAACGTTGAATAAGCGACAGTGTTTTATTTTCTTATTTTTGTAAGGAAAAAATTACTTTGTTGAATATTTAAAATTAAGCAATTCTCGCGATTTTACCTTTTCTGGCGCTGAACAACTACTACCCAATCGAGTACTTATACTGCACTCAACTTAGCAAATCTGCTGATTGTTAAAGCGACCCAATGCTTTCAGTCAGTTTTTTAATCGCACTAGGCTCTCCGCGCACTTTGAAAAAT
The DNA here is from genome assembly GCF_030653755.1 of Methylotenera sp. Classification (GTDB taxonomy): domain Bacteria; phylum Pseudomonadota; class Gammaproteobacteria; order Burkholderiales; family Methylophilaceae; genus Methylotenera. The sequence goes on along the minus strand of NZ_JAURYU010000025.1, from coordinate 20,134 downwards.
GCACCTTCATGGTCAGACGTTTCTGCTAGCACTTGGCAAGTCGCATAAATGTCTTTACGTAATTGCTGTGCTTCCCAAGGTAAAAATAGCTCGGCCTCAATTTGACCCTGCTGATAAAACGCGACAATTTTTTTATGTAACTTTGCTACGTCTTCAGGTCGTTTTGCACTCATTACCACACAATCTGGATAACGGCTTTGTAGTGTCATTTCAAGTTCAGTTTGTGCTGTGGCGTCTCCCACAAAGTCAATTTTATTGAACACGCGAATACGTGGTACGTCATCTGCACCAATTTCGCTAAGTACATGATTAGTCACTTCAAGTTGACGTTCAAACCCAGGGTCGCTTGCATCAATCACGTGTAGCAACAGCGACGCATCTAGTGCCTCATCTAGCGTTGACTTAAACGACGCCACAAGGCCATGAGGTAAGTTTTTAATAAAACCTACCGTATCACTCACAAGAATACGTGGGATGCTCTCTGGGTAAAGTGCGCGCACAGTGGTATCCAGTGTCGCAAATAATTTATTAGCTACCAGTACTTCACTACCCGTCAGCGCTCGCATCAAGGTGGATTTACCTGCGTTGGTATATCCAACTAGCGCAACCCCTGCCAAGCCTTGGCGCTCTTGCCTGCGAGCACGTTGTGTTTTACGTTCGGCTTCCATCGCGAGAATATCTTGCTGCAATTCAGCAATGCGGTCACGTATTTTACGTCTATCTAACTCGGTATGTGATTCACCAGCGCCGCGTCCGCCTTCACCACTACGCTGCCGACCTTGGGGGCCTGCTAGTTTTGCAGCTTCACGCAAACGTGGTGCCATGTAGCCCAAACGTGCAATTTCAACTTGTGCGCGTGCTGCGCGAGAGCGTGCATTACGGTGAAAAATTTCCAGAATCACCATGGTGCGGTCCATTACCTCACAACCCACTTCTTTTTCTAAGTTACGCGCTTGTGATGGTGAGATTTCATGGTCCACTAATACAGTGTCTATTTCCCAATCGTTGATATTGGGTGGTGCTTTATCAAACTCAACTTCATATGACTCATGATTAACAAAAGCACGTATCTCTTCCCGCTTTCCTTCACCCAGATAAGCTTTGATATCAAACCCTGCGCGCTTCTGCACAAAGGTCTTTACCACATCGTAACCTAAGGTTTTTGCAAGTTCGCGTAGCTCGGTAAGCGAGGCTTCAAACTCGGCATCACTCACGTTAGGTAGTTGTACAGCCGCCACCAGCGCGAGATTTGAACGCTCTTTAACTTCTTTTTGCATTAGGTAATATATGTCTTAATTGATTGAGGTCAGATAGTACCTGAAAACTACAATTTAGCCGTGTTGAGTTTAAAAATTGAGTGCTATATTGAGCTTTAAATAATGGTCGAAACGCGGTGATTAAGTGTATTTTACGGTCATGAATTTATAGCATACCCAATACTTCTGTTGGCTCATAAAAAGCAAACCCTAAAGCGCTAGCTACTGGTAGATTAGTCACTTTTCCTTGATAAATGTTCAAGCCATTTCTAAAACCTTCATCGTCGCGTAAGGCTTGTAAGCCATTGTCGGCAAGGGCAATAATATAAGGCAATGTGGCATTGTTGAGCGCATACGCTGAGGTACGAGGTACTGAACCTGGCATATTTGCCACACAATAATGAATCACGCCATCCACGATGTAAGTAGGTGCATCATGTGTTGTAGGGTGTGCTGTTTCACAGCAACCACCCTGATCAATCGCCACATCGACAATCACACTGCCCGACTTCATACGCGACACAATTTCACGGGTAATCAGCTTAGGGGCAGATGCGCCAGGAATCAAAATCGCACCAATCACTAAATCAGCGATTATGCAGTGCTGCTCAATCGCATCGGCTGTTGAGCAAACCGTATGCAAACGGTGGCCGAACTGCTTTTGAAGCTTATGCAACACATCAACATTACGGTCTAACACTGTCACACTAGCGCCCATGCCAAGCGCGACATCAATCGCATGCATGCCCACTACGCCACCACCTAGCACAGTCACCATCGCTGGTGCTACACCTGGGATGCCACCTAGCAATATACCTAAGCCACCATGTGCTTTCTCCAGAAAATATGCACCCGCCTGTACCGCAAGCCTACCTGCCACCTCAGACATAGGCGCTAATAATGGTAAGCCGCCGTGACTTGTCACTGTTTCATAAGCAATACAGCTTGCGCCTGAATCAATCAAGTCGATCGTTTGTTGCGGGTCTGGTGCTAGATGCAAATAAGTAAATAGCATCTGCCCTGATTGTAACCATTGCCGCTCCACAGCTTGCGGCTCTTTGACTTTAATAATCAGTTCAGCGCTTTTAAATAAGGCTTGTGCAGAATTAACGATTGTTGCACCAGCCGCGAGATAGTCTTCATCTGTGGCACTAATGCCAATACCAGCACCCGCTTCTATCATTACCTTATGGCCTCGCGATACTAACTCACGCACGTTTTCAGGTACTAAGCCTACTCGGTATTCTTGTACTTTTATTTCTTTAGGTACACCTATGAGCATAGGTAAAGTCCCTTCGTTATTTGTATTTATGTAAATAAAAACATGAAAAAACTTAATCAATAAAATGGTCGCCAAACCAATACTATCTCGGTATTATTAGTTTTATGCTTCTCTATTCTGCAAATCACTGCATTGGAGTTGGCAAGAATCTGCGACAAATATCACTACACAAAAACACGCTGATATAAAAATCAAACTGCCACTATTTTAAGTATGAGCCAAGCGTGAGTTGCTTTCAAACTTGGCTGAGTAACACTACAATCAGAAATAATTAAACGAATCTAATCCGGTAGGAATTAGCGTTGCTAACATCGTGGCGATTTTAGTTAAAAATTCACCTGATAAAATTATCTGTGACTGTTGGCAATGTGCGTTAAAGCAAGCAGTAAAAAAATGAATTCGTTTAATATTAAGTAAAACACTATCGATAATATCTAATTCAGTATCGCCAGTCATATTCAGTTGATCTAAGGACACGTTGCATGAAATCAATCAATCCAAACAACCACTCAACAGTTAATGTTAAGGATAGAGAACTGTCAAAATCACTAAATTGGCATGCTAGCAGTACAACTCAAATATTTTCCCACCTAAACGTAGATGAGCATCAAGGGTTAAGCCACGCTGAGGCTACAGCACGTCTAGCACAACATGGTGCTAATGCGTTGCCAGAACATGCGCGCAGACCCGCATGGTTTAGGTTCTGTTTACAATTTCACAACCCACTCATTTATGTACTTCTAGTTGCTGGGCTCATTACCTTAGCCCTTAATGATTATATTGATGCTGGTGTTATTTTTGCTGTCATTCTCGTGAATGCCATGATTGGTTTTATTCAAGAAGGAAAAGCAGAGCAAGCATTAGAAGCTGTGCGTAATATGTTAGCACAACATGCCAGAGTCCTGCGCGAGGGTGACAGGCATGAAATTAGCGCAAAAGAACTAGTGCCAGGCGATATAGTGATATTAGAATCTGGCGATAAAGTACCCGCAGACCTACGCTTATTTAAGACAAAAAATCTTAAAGTGAATGAGGCTGCACTCACAGGCGAATCATTACCTACTGAGAAAAATACGCCAGCTGTGAGTGAGGATGCTGCAATTGGTGACAGACATACCATGGCTTATTCAGGTACGATTATCGCGATTGGTCATGCGCATGGCGTTGTTGTTGAAACAGGGGTGAATACCGAAATCGGAAGAATTGGCACTTTGGTGGGTGAAATTAAATCACTCAGCACGCCTCTCACGCGTAGACTCGACCAACTGGCGAAACAAATTACACTCGTGATCATTATGATCAGTGCCATTACTTTTTTGTATGGGCGCTATATCAATGAAATGCCGCCACTTGAAATTTTTCTTGCAGTGGTGGGGCTAGCAGTTGCAGCAATTCCAGAGGGCTTACCAGCAATCGTTACTATTATTCTAGCGATTGGTACACGTTCATTGGCAAGCAATAAAGCGATTATTCGTCGCCTACCCGCAGTAGAAACCTTAGGTTCAGTCAGCGTCATTTGCTCTGATAAAACAGGCACCCTCACTAAAAATGAAATGACTGCTGTTCGCGTAGTACTTGCTGATTGCAATATTGAGATAACAGGTTCTGGCTACAGCCCAGAGGGTGGCTTTCACTGCAATAATAAATCGATTGATGCATCAGCAAATGCTGCAGTAGCACAATTAGTTCGTTGTGCCTTACTGTGTAACGATGCACGTATTGAACACAAGCCAGATGAAAATGTATGGTCGCTTATTGGTGACCCGACTGAGGGAGCCCTGCTCGCACTGGCGCATAAGTCTGGTTTAGATACAGAGTCAGAACTACAACGCTACCCCAGAATTGACACCATACCGTTTGAATCTGAACAACAATTCATGGTGACACTCCATCATGATCATAATGGTCAATACTTTGCCTTCATTAAAGGGGCTCCAGAGCGCATATTTTCCCTATGCAAAACCCAAGCAGAGGCTAAAGATATAGACTTAGCCTATTGGACTAAGCAAATGGAGCAATTAGCTAGTGAGGGTGATCGCGTTCTTGGGCTTGCTAAATACATATTCCCATCTGAAAAAAACAGCATCAGCCTAAGCGACATTAGTCAGCAATTTGAACTACTTGGCCTTGTAGGCATTATTGACCCGCCTCGTGAAGAGGCGATTCAAGCGATTGCAGAATGCAAACAGGCTGGCATTATGGTGAAGATGATTACAGGTGACCATGCAGTGACGGCCGCAGCCATCGGCCAAAAACTCGGACTAAATGCAGACAATGCACTTACTGGCGCGCAAATAGAGAAGCTGTCTGATGAGGCTTTAAAAACTAGCGTCATGCAAACTGATATTTTCGCGCGAGCTAGCCCAGAACATAAATTACGACTAATCTCTGCGCTTCAATCGCTAGGTTATCAAGTTGCAATGACGGGTGATGGCGTCAATGACGCCCCTGCCCTTAAATCTGCTGACATTGGGATTGCCATGGGTATGAAAGGCACTGATGCAGCCCGAGAAGCCTCGGACCTAGTGCTGACAGATGACAACTTTGCCACCATTGCACGTGCCGTGCGTGAAGGTAGAGCTGTGTTTGATAATATCAAAAAATCGTTGCTTTTTTTATTGCCCACCAATGGTGGGCAATCTGGCGTTATTATATTGTCAGTGTTTGCAGGGATCGCAATGCCGATTACTGCAGGTCAGATTCTTTGGGTGAATATGGTTACCGCTGTCACGCTTGCATTAGCATTGGCTTTTGAGCCTGCTGAAAAAAATGTAATGCATTATCCACCCCGCCCTAGCAATGAACCCCTAATCACGAACACACTCATCACAAGAGTCATTTTTGTGTCTATTTTAATGATTGCTGTGACGTTTATCGCTTTTGAATGGGAACTATCTCGCGGTAGCTCAATAGAAATAGCAAGAACAGCAGCAGTGAATATGCTAGTAGTAGGTGAGCTTGTCTATTTATTTAATATACGTCACTTTACGACATCTGCATTTAACACTGAAACATTGCTTGGCAACCCAACAGCGATTGTAGTCAGTATTTTGCTGATTAGTTTTCAATTGCTTTTTACCTACGCACCAGTAATGCAATCAATGTTTCAAAGCCAAGGTCTTGATATGCTTTCTTGGCTGGTGATTATCAGCTTAGGCATCGTTAAGTTTTTCATCGTAGAAGTTGAAAAAGCCATCTGGCGTTATTACAAAGTAACTAGGATGTAGCCATGATGGTTGGAGATAGTGATAGACATATTAACAAACCATCCCCTAAAATCTGATTAATCACGGTATTGGCACATGTAGATTGCTACGTTGTGCCAATACCGCAAACAATAAAATCTAATAATGAAAGCCCATATCAATGCATGAAGTATTTAGCGAGTTTGCATTAATTCTGATGATCTCCGCCGCAGCTGGCGCAGTTTCAATATGGCTAAGGCAGCCAGTATTAATTGCTTACATTGTAGTCGGCATTATTGTTGGCCCAGCCTTACTGGGCTTAGTGAGTGCACATAGCCAGATTGATTTACTCGCACAGGTTGGCATCGCGGTACTATTGTTTGTTGTGGGTTTAAAGCTAGATTTACAACACATCCGGCACATTGGCCCCGTAGCAATCGCCACAGGGTTAGGGCAACTCACTTTTACCATTGTTTTTGGATTTATCCTGATTGCACTCATGGGTAAAAGCTGGATGGAGGCACTCTATGTAGCCGTCGCCCTTACTTTTTCCAGCACAATTATTATTGTTAAATTATTATCTGATAAACGTGAAATTGATGCGTTACATGGCCGCATCGCCGTGGGCTTTCTGATTGTTCAAGACCTTGCTGTGGTGCTAGCCATGATGACCATGAGTGCTATGCGTGCGGACACTGGCTCCGCATTGCCAGACCTCGCATTATCATTGTTATTACGTATCAGCGTTGCAGCGGTATCTATGTATGTACTGATGAAGTACATCTTGCCCAAAGTAGTATCAATGATGGCAAAGTCTCAAGAATTATTACTCATTTTTGCGATTGCCTGGGGTACTGGGCTTGCCGCCATGGGCGAAATGGCTGGATTTTCAAAAGAAGCTGGTGCTTTTCTTGCTGGCTTTTCTTTAGCCTCTACGGCATATCGCGATGCAATCAATGCGCGCCTCACTGGCATTCGAGACTTCCTATTACTCTTTTTCTTTATTGATTTAGGCTCAAAACTAGAGTTCTCAACACTGGGCGATGAAATATGGCCAGCGGTCGTATTATCTTTATTTGTGTTAATTGGTAACCCACTTATTGTGATGGCGATTATGGGTTACATGGGTTATCGCAAAAGAACAGGTTTTCTCGCAGGCTTAACGGTAGCGCAAATTAGCGAATTTTCGATTGTGTTTGTTGCCATGGGCATTTCACTAGGCCATGTTGGCATCGAAGCGCTAGGCTTAACTACACTGGTAGGCTTGGTCACCATTGCAGCATCAACCTATATGATATTGTACTCACACCCACTTTATGAACGTTTAGCACCATGGTTACGGATATTTGAACGAAAAAATCCGCATCGTGAGTTAGCAGCCAATAAAGATCGCCCCGATGACAAACACCCTGATCTCATTATCTTTGGATTAGGTCGATATGGCGGCCGTTTAGCATTAGGCCTCAAAGACTCAGGGCTTTCGATTATGGGGGTCGATTTTGACCCAGAAATATCACGCCATTACCGTAAAAAAAGCTTAACTGTGCGCTTCGGTGACGGCATGGAAACAGATTTTATTGAAAGCCTACCGCTCAAAGGTGTATCTTGGGTTGTAAGTACACTGCCAGACTTAATCTCGAACAAAGGCTTATTGCAAGCCTTGCAAGACCATCATTATCAAGGCAAGGTTGCCGTAGTCGCTCGTGAAGAGGCCGATAGTGCCGTACTCAAAAAACTAGGGGTCACTAATGTGTTACTCCCAATGAGCAACGCTGTGGATTACGCAGTACACGAGTTATCAGCATTAATACATGAAAAGGATGTTCCTCATGACCGCGTTTAAGCAGCTACTAGTCGCCACAGATTTTTCAGCACTCGCACAACAAGCAGTCAACCGTGGCTTCATGCTCGCAAAGCACAATGCTGCACAATATGCCATCATGCATGTGATGAGTCATGATGCGATGACACAATTATGCGAATTAATGGGTAATAATGCCACTCAACTTTCGCAACAAATGTTCAATGAGGCTAACCAAGCTTTAACTAGCATCATCACAGATGCAAGCAACAATATGGGTGTTAAAGCAACAACCCACGTTGCAGAGGGCGTGACATTCAGTGAGGTCGCTAAATACTCAGAAAAAATTCATGCTGATCTTGTTTTGTTAGGTGCGCATGGCAGTGGCTACTTAATGCGTTATATATTAGGCTCGACCTCATCTCGACTGCTACGCAAGAGTAATGCACATGTACTGGTGGTTAAAACTCCACCGCAAAATCAGTATCAACGCATATTGGTAGCCGTAGATTTCTCCGCCATTTCAGAACAAGTGGTAATGAATGCAAAAAAAATTGCGCCTGAAGCTGAAATAATTTTATTACATGTGTTTAATGTGCCGTATGAAAGCAAAATGCAATTTGCTGGCGTTGATACCGATGTGATTCAGCACTATAAAAACAAAACTAAAGCCGATGCTGTGTCACAGCTAAATGCATTAGCAAAATCTGCTGGGCTTGCAGAACAAAACTATATCGTCAGCGTGCTTGATGGAGACATCACAGAGTGCGTAGTCAGCGTTGAACAATCTAGCCATTGCGACCTGATTGTAATGGGAAAACATGGCAAACATGTCACAGAAGAACTCTTACTCGGGAGTGCTACCAAAAAAGTGTTAGCTGAAACTAACTCAGATGTATTGGTCATTGTTGATCAACATACACAGTAAAAATATGTCGCAATAGATCATCACTTGGTAGAGCCAGCCAAGTTATAAAACTATTAGTTGAAAACCACTAGCTAAACAAACTATTAATTAAACAAAGCTTTCGTTATAAAACAATGAGCCTGCCTAAACTTAAAAACAAAATAGCTTTTTTAACTGGCACCGCCTGATCAGCAAACAACATTGCATAATCATCTAACTGTGATTGAAATTGCGCTGCAATCGCTTTCAGTTCACTATCGGTCAAATTAGGCGCTAAACTCACTGATTTATAATCAACAATCCATCGTATGCCATCTTCAATAAACATACGGTCAATCACATAGCTTTTGACGGATTCTTGGTGAAGGCGAGTAATACCCAGCTCAGCCTCTGCATCAGGCCTTGTTTTTAGCACCCACTGACCATCCACACTATCCAGTGTTTGTTTTAATATCAACTGTACTTTAGCAGCAGCCTCTTTAGCCACTCGCTCGGCATGTCCTTGCTGACGTAGCCAATGTTGCATGGCATGCTCAAGCAATGTAATGCGATGGCTAGTCCAGTCTGATAATCCTTGCTGTGCAATTATCTCCATATATCGGTGCGCTAAAACACCCATATCTGCTTCTAAACTGTTTTGAAAACTAGGTTTTACGTTAGGTTTAGTATGCGCCACTATCGCCCGATTAGTTTGTAATATTTCAGGTATCGCAGGCTGAGCTAGGCGTACCAATTGTGGTGTAAATTGGGCAATATCATCAAGCTCATGTGTAGTATGCTCGACTTGCAAATCAGCCTCAAAAATCGTCGCAACCGTCGGCCACAGTAAATCTAAATAAGTATTTTTGGTCGGGTTAATCTCCCCTTTTGCATTCTGATTAGCAATGCCTACCAAGTGTAGCTTGCGCTCTACACGCGTTGCCGCTACGTAAAGTACGCGCGCTGATTCATTCGCGTCTCGTGCTTTTTCACGTGATTCCAAATAATCATAAGGGCTGACATTCTCTTTATCGCGCGCGCCTTTGGGAACATAAGGCGCAGCAAGCAGTTCATGCCCATAAGAGGCTTTCACTTCCTCCCACAGCACGAGTGGTTTGTCGCTATTATTGCCGCCTGTTGTGGCACCTAACCCCAATAAAATGACGCTATCAAACTCTAAGCCTTTCGATTTATGGATCGTCATCATTTGCAGATGTTCGCCATGGCTATCAGGTGCGGCAAACAATTTAGTGATTTCACTTTGCATGCGCTCTGGTGAAAACTGATTGCTACGGTCAAGATTTTCTAGGCAACTAAAAAATGCCTGCACATCCACCACATCTGACTGCTCCCATAAACAATCTGCCCCGCTCAGCATTAACCACACACCGCGCACCCAACGGCTTACATTCATACGCCCTTGGCTTGCAAAGGCTTCTAGCAACACCTCACGCACATGCATTAATCGTGCTTGCCCATCTGCCGACAAGCGAGCGACAACGTCACTATTCTGCATTAGTGACCAAATTGTCTGCTGATGGTCATGCCCAGCTAATGCATATAAATCATGTAAAGTTAAGCCACACCAAGGTGCGCGCAAAATCGCCAACCAATGCACACGGTCTGCGCGATGATGCAATGCATGCATCAGTGAAAGTAAGTCTTGTACAATCTGGCGGCCTTCAAGCGCTTCAATCTCCACCGCCTGAAAGGGAATCTCTTGATAATCGCGGCGTAACTGGCTGACCAAATTTGCCAAGTGTTTTTTAGAGCGCACCAGCACTGCTATTTTATGATCAGGGTTGCTTGCTCGCTCACGTTGAATAATACGAATCACAGCCTCAGCTTCGCGCTGTGCTGCGGCTTCGTAGTTTTCTTCCCCCTGTTTAATAATCGGGTGTACTTCTACACCCGCATTAGGCAGTGCTTGTTTCGTCGCAATAAATGGTCGGTAATGAATCGCGCCTTGCGTCACTTCATCCACTTTAGGGAAAATTGGCGCGAACGTCTGATTAATCCAATTCACAATCTCTGGGCATGAGCGATTATTCCGATAAAGCTGCAAGCGCTCTAAATAGATACTACCGATACCGTTAACCGCCGCATCAATAAACAAGCCAACATTTGCCTTCCGAAAACGATAGATGGACTGCATCGGGTCACCTACTGCAAATAAAGTGCGCCCATCATCAACTTGCCAACCTAGTGTAAGTTGCTCAATCAGTGCCACTTGGCTAGGGCTGGTATCCTGAAACTCATCCACTAATAAATGTTGAATTTGATAATCAAGTTTAAGCGCTAATTCTGTAGGCTCTCCAAAATGGTCAGTCAATGCATGCGTTGCGCGCTGTGCAATTTCAACAAAATCTACTTCTCCTGCACGTTGAAACACCAACCACAATTCAGCCACAGCAAGCGTCAACAACTTAGAAAGCGTCGTAATAATTTGCCAACCAGTGTTTCCATTGCTCAAGTTAGGTAATGAACGCACCCGATGTAAAGCATCAACATCCTCAATGGCATTGATTATTTCTACCAATGCACTCTTTTGTGCGCGGCCTTCATCGGTAGCAGGAAAGCCAACTTTCACATTTAACCCGCCCTCTTTACGCGCCTCACCTTTTGTAGTTAATAACAACTCTGCCACAGCACGCCACATAGGCAGTGCCTCTTGCTTTTGTACGATTGGCGTTTCCCAGTCTAGTAATAAAGCAATCGCGTGGTCACACGGCAAGTGAGAAGCTGCGTAACGTGCAATCGGCATGAGTAAGTGCTGCAACCTAAATGGTAAGGCCTGTGTAGCAAGACCTAACTCCTGCTCTACCAAGTAGCGTAAAGTAAGTTGCAAGGCCTCAGCATCTACCTCATGCTGCGCATGGTGCAACCATTGGTCACGTTTTTCCAACATTTTAATCAGCAGATTTTTAAGCTGATTGGCATCGTTATCTACATAGCGCAACGCTGTTTTTACCAAATCGCTGTGCTCAGCACTATCCACCAAGGCAAGCGCCTGCTCTGCCGCTTGTGCATATAACACGCCTGCATCAACCGTCACCCCAGGCTGGGCGCCAAAACGGCTCATTAATGGCATTTGCCTTGCTAAATGCGCACATAAACTATCAATCGTAAAAATACGTAGCCGCGATGGATTTTCAATTAATTGCCAATGATGTTGCTCAGATTGCTGCAAGGCCTTTAAACTCAAATCATAAGTAATTTGCTTATGTGCTTCCTTAGGCTTATCTTGTCTAGCCGCCCTCAATAAACTATCCAAAATACGCAAGCGCATTTCTGCCGCAGCTTTATTGGTAAAGGTAATCGCAATAATCTCTTCTGGCGCATTCACGGTTTGCAATAACTTCAAATACCGCTGTGTGAGTAGCTCAGTTTTCCCTGCACCCGCTGGCGCCTCTACAATAAATGAGGTTAAATCAAGCGCGCGTAATCGGTTTTGTGCATCTTCTTCTAAAGCATCTGATGCATTCATATTCAGTTGCTCGCTCATACACCACCGCCATCTGAACTAATATTATGTGAACTGGCACTTTGTACATCGCCAGTTTGTGAATCCAGGCCCTGAAACCGCTCAAATTGTAATTGTCGCTCAGGCAACCTGAGTAAAGTGGTCACTTCGCAGTACATCAAGTCTGCCTCATCATTGAAACGTGTAGCAGCCTCGCCAGCCCTAAGTTCCAGTGCAATTTCTTCAATAGAAGTTTTCCAATGGTTTAACAAATGCTGCCAATCTACAAAATTTTGTGTGAAAGTTGGTTTACGTTTGGCTTGCTCAGTCTCGAAATTATCCTCACCCACGCCAGAAAATTCATGATCAGCAGTTTTCACCATGCCAAAATAGATACCAGAAACAGGGTGCATATTATCCGCGTAAAAACTTGCATAAATAGGCAACTGCGGCTCTGTAATGCGATCTTCACCCCAGCTTTTGGTTTTAGGCACCTGACCTGTTTTATAGTCAATAAATTCTAAACCACCATTTTCTAACTGATGAATACGGTCTATTTTTAAGTGCACTTCAATGCCACAAATTTGCACGACTTTAGCTACTTCACAACCTACTATTTTAAATACAACACCACGTTCTTTTTCAAACTGTAGCCAATCACCAATCAACTTTAAAAGCCGCTCATGCTCCAACTCAAGTATCGCAGGGGATGCAACATCACTTTCTGCCACAAATGCTTCTAAAGTATTCGTCACCGCTTGCTTCAAGGCTTTGGTAAAGTCATCGATACTCATATCGCGTAAATCAGCAAAATGACGTTTAAGCCAAAACCGCTCTAGCACATCGTGTACCAATGAGCCTCGTGTGATACTGTCTAATCCACTGGTGGGTACTTTGAGCGCTTTCGCCCCTAAGCGATATTGATAAAAAGCCCATGCTGGACACACCGCCTGCGCTTTCAGCAAGCCAGTGCCTCCAGAAACATGCTCACCTTCACTAACAATCGGTGCCATGTGGTCATCAATGTGAGCCAAAGTTTGGTGTGTTTTAGCACTTAACTGCTCTGCTAAAGTTTCTGCAAACAGCAGTTCGGTATTCAGTGTGGGGATATTTTGCATCAATGGCGATGCGCGTAGCTGGCTCTCACCTTCGGTACGACTGCTTGAAAATATCAGCACACGCGCAGAATGTAAAAGACGCTGATGTATGGTTGCGGCAAATGTGGCTTGCACACTGTCATCTGCATTCGGCAACCCAGCCAAGCGCTGAATAAACGCAGGTAACAAGGGGTTAGGCCGTGCAGGTGGCGGCCAAACATGGTCATTCATATGCATGCACCAAATCGCATCGACAGGCGCACTCAGCCCTTCCATAATCCCTAATATCTGAATCACGGGCACTTGCTCGGTTTCTGGCTGAAATACTTGATTAGTACAAATTTGCTGTAAATACGCCACAGCTTGGTTGGCAATGATGCGTTTGCCCAGCACATCCAACTGCGCTAATTGCTGTAATGCCTTTTGCCATGCATTCATCGCCTGATACTCAAGGCTACTGATATTGCGCTCACCTGGCCAGCGCAAATGATCAAGCAAGTGATCTAATACACTTCCCCACTGTGATGCATCGCTTGCTTTGCTGGGGATGGCTGCAATCACTGATTTTAAATCATGTAAGAGCTGTGCTAAATTCAAGCCATCATCATGCTGCTTTTGCACAAATGCAATAAAACTCGCTAAAGTAAATTGCATCGGCAGCTTTTCACGCATCCTTGCATCCAGCAAAGCGCGTGCATCCGCTTCTTGCTGGCTTGCAGACCAAAATGGAGAAAGTAGCATGGCAGAAACATCAGCATAGGCCAACTGATACGCTGTCACTAACCTTAATAGACTCAAAGCAGCTTGAATCACAGGCTGTTGTGCAAGTGGCGTACCTAAAGAAAAATTATAGCGTCTAGGCATTGCCGCTAAACTAGGGCGCATGCTTTCAGGGTAAAAAACATCATCTAGCAAGTCTGCCAGCTGGTTTCTAACTTCGCTCAAGCGTGGTGTCACAATCGCAATCGTTGCTTGCGGATGCTCACTTAAATATTGTGCGGCCCATGCAACGGCGGCTCTACATTCAGCATCACTATGCTCTAAACACACATATTGTATTTGTGCAGGCTCACCTGCCGTGGTGATATAGTCAGCCACTTCCACACCACGTTGCATCAAAATATCACGCAATCGCTTTTCTTGTGGTGCCGTTTGGTCAAAGCCAGCAAACTCAATGCGAGCTGGCAAGACACTACCAACATTCGCCAAATGTGATAACTGCCAATCTAAATAACGTACACTTTCCAATGCATTCAGTTCGGCACAGCGTACCTGAAAAGCCTGCTGCCAGAGCATAAACTGGCGTGACTCCTCTGCCTGATGCTCGCGTGGCACATGTAGATTCCAAGCCTCCACATAACGGTTAGCCTCCATCGCGGCTTTTGCCAAACCAGAAACATCAAACAACTCACCAAATGCATTTTTCTTCAGTGATTGTGTAATCACCTCTTCCCACAACAACTGCTCGTTAAACACACTTAAAGCATACGGAGATGATTGCGTGATAATCTCCCCTGTGAGCAATCCCTCTTCAATGATACGATCTAACCATTGTGATAAAGTCTGTACTTCTGGGCTAAGCCATTGGCTTTCCTGTGCCTCAATCTGCTGCTGCGCAATGTCGTTTTGAATACTGCGTGCCAAGCGGGCGGATGGGCAAAGAATAAGAGGCTTTAAAGTCATTTCACAATTCTATTGGATTATTTGTAATAGGCAAATAAAATAGCTGTATTCACAAACGAAAGCCTGAAGAACCATGGTCGATCGATTTAAAAAAATTCTTACCTATTTCATCTTTTTGCTGCTAGTCCCTGTTAGCCTATTCGGTCTTTACACATGGGCCTCATTAAGCTGGGTTTACTCATCAGGCGAGCGCGCGGGCTATGTACAAAAGCTGTCACAAAAAGGTTGGATATGTAAAACCTATGAAGGAGAGCTCATTTTAGTCTCTATGCCAGGCACACAAGCTGAAAAATTCTTTTTTACCGTCAGAGATGAAACCGTCGCCAAAAAAATTAATTTAACCGTTGGTGAACGTGTACGCTTAATTTATGAAGAGCACAAAGGCGTGCCTACCACTTGTTTTGGCGAAACCAGTTTTTATGTCAAAGATGTGCAATTGCTAGACGACACTAAAGTCGGCAAGTAATCATCTCATGGCCGCTACCGACGAAAAAAACTACATCACCCCTGAAGGCTTTGCCGCACTTAAAGCAGAATTTCATCAACTTTATAAAATTGAACGCCCAGAAGTTGTTCGTACCGTTTCTTGGGCTGCAAGCAACGGCGACCGTAGCGAAAATGGCGACTACATTTACGGAAAACGTCGCTTACGCCAAATTGATAGTCGCTGTCGTCACCTGATGCGGCGTATGGATTTAGCCGAAATTGTAGATGCAAGCCAACAACAACATCTGGAAAAAGTATACTTTGGCGCTTGGGTCACTTTATACAATTTGGACGATGATACTGAGCACACTTACCGCATTGTAGGCAAAGATGAGCTAGAGCCGAGCAAAGGCTATATCAGCTGGGTTTCGCCACTTGCCAAATCTTTCATGGGCAAATCCGTGGGTGACACAGTACGTGCCGTAACACCTAAAGGTGAAGAAACATTTGAAATCATAGCGATTCAATATCTAAAACCATGAGCTACCTCATTATTAAATTCTTGCTCACTGCCTTGGCTATTGTACTTATTTCAGAGGTCGCCAAAATCAGTGACAAACTTGGCGGTTTTCTGGCTGCACTACCTATCATCACCATCATCAGTTTAATTTGGTTACATGTCGAACATCAACCCGCCGCTAAAATCGCCAACTATGCCTACTATACATTTTGGTATGTGATACCAACATTACCTATGTTTTTAGTCTTCGCACTAGTCTTACCAAGGTTTGGATTCTGGCCTACATTAGCAACTTGCCTTTTACTTACTGTAGTGCTGTTTTATGGCTACGCTCAACTGCTTAAAGTTTTTAATATTCATTTGCTGTAAATTCAAATGGCAAGCCTCAAAAACTGGGACATCTTCTGCAAAATAGTCGACAACTTCGGCGATATTGGCGTTTGTTGGCGACTAGCTAAGCAACTACAGTGTGAACACCAATTAAATATCCGCATATTCATTGATGATCTTCATGTTGCTAAACAAATAATTCCAACGCTAGACCCCACCCTAGCGCAGCAAACCATCCAAAACATCACCATTATTTCATGGCATGCAAACACCACATTCACAAACGCTACACAAGTCGTGATTGAAAGTTTTGCCTGCGAATTGCCACCATCATATTTGGCATTAATGCGCCCTGATACCATCTGGATCAATTTGGAGTACTTATCTGCTGAAGCTTGGGTGGATGACTTTCATGCAAAAAATTCAAAGCGGGGTCATTTAACGCGCCACTTTTTCTTCCCTGGGTTTACTGCCAACACAGGCGGATTACTACGAGAACATGAGATTGTTAAAACCAAGCAAACGCTCATCAACAACCAAGCCCACCCACAAGACTTTTTAAAAAACTTGGGATTACCTGCAAATGACGATTTAAAAGTATCGTTATTTTGTTACCCACACGCCCCCATTACATCACTGTTAACCGCAATGGCAGAATCCAAACAAAGGATAAGCTGCTATGTGCCTGCCAGCAGTATTTTACCTAGCGTAGCCAAATTTTTTGAGCGAGGCGCATTGCAGATAGGCGAGCAACTTACTCACAAAAATCTCACTCTGCATGTCATCCCATTTTTAAGCCAAGCTAATTACGACCATCTGCTCAATAGCTGTGATATCAACTTTGTACGCGGTGAGGATAGCTGGGTACGTGCCATTTGGGCAGGCAAGCCTTTTATTTGGCAACCTTATCTACAAACAGAAGAAACGCATATTCAAAAACTGCATGCGTTTTTAAATTTATATTATTCTGCATCTGAAAAAAATACCCAAGAATCAGTGCTCGCTCTACATAATGCATGGCTGTCTGAGCATGTATCAAGCACTACATGGCAAGACTATTTGAACAAGCTAATCACACTCAAAACATTCTGCCTACACCAATCTTATACCTATGCGCAGCAAACCGACCTTGCCACTAAGTTGGTGATTTTTAGTGAGAAAATGATAAAAAATATCGTAGAAAATAAGGTATAATGCGCGGTTTTACGCATATAGACTTTTAAGGGCAACCTATGAAAACAGCACAAGAACTCCGCGCCGGTAACGTGATTATGGTGGATAACGTTCCACTCGTTGTAGTAAAAGCAGAATACAACAAATCAGGCCGTAGCACTGCGGTTGTAAAAATGAAGTTCAAAAACTTATTAACTGAAGCACCTAGTGAAAACATTTACGGCGCTGGCGATAAGTTTGATGTCATCGTACTTGAGAAAAAAGAAGTGACTTACTCATACTTTGCTGACCCAACTTATGTATTCATGGATGCAGAATACAACCAATACGATGTAGACGCAGAGTTCATGGAAGATGCATTACCATACTTGGAAGATGGCATGCCAGCTGACTTGCGCTTTTACGATGGCAAAGCAATCACTGTTGAGTTACCTACAACCGTTGTGCGCGAAATCACCTACACTGAGCCAGCAGTAAAAGGCGACACCTCAGGTAAAGTAATGAAACCAGCTAAAATTGCAACAGGCTTTGAATTACCAGTGCCATTATTCTGCGCACAAGGCGACAAAATTGAAATTGACACACGTACTGGCGAATACAGAAACCGCGTGATGAAGTAATTTGGCTATCCTTAAATAGAAAAATTATTTAAAAAGGGAGCAACTAGCTCCCTTTTTTTATGACTAAGCAAAGGAAATCGCGTTAATATAGTCAACATAATAAGTACAGAAGTCATGGGGATGCAAAATGAATGACAAACAATTAGTAGCACTACATGCCGCCAAATACGTCCAAGACGGCATGCTAGTTGGCCTAGGTACAGGTTCAACAGCCAATTACTTCATTGAAGAGCTTGCACGACTAATGCGTGAACAAGGTCTTAAAATCACCACCATCGCAAGCTCTACGATCAGCGCACAAAAAGCGCAGTCATTACAGCTACCAATCGTTGCTATTGAGCACGTCAACAGCATTGACTTATATGTCGATGGTGCAGATGAAATCACCCCAGACAACACCTTGCTTAAAGGCCGCGGTAGTGACCTTGTGAAAGAGAAGCTATTAGCTAAAGCTGCTACGCAGTTCATCGCGGTTGCAGATGCAAGCAAATTAGTCAGCCATATTGGGCAAAATTTCACCATCCCAATTGAAGTGATCCCCTTTGCTTGGCAAATGGCAAAAAAGAACTTAGAGGCCATTGGTGCGGTCGGCGAACTACGCCCAAATGCGGCAAGAGATGGTTTTTGGGTAACGTCTCATGGCAGCTATGTGCTTGATATGAAGTTTGACAACAGCATTGATGCAAGCACATTAAATACGCTCATCAACAACACACCAGGGGTAGTGGAGCATGGGATTTTCCATCAACTCACGGACCTTGTGTTAATCGCCCAAGATGGCGCAGTAAGCGAGCGCTAAGCTTGTTAGCTTTCGTGTCAAATAAACAGTGGATGCGCATAATCACCATCGCATTCCTGTGTATTTGTTTTATTGGTTGTAAACCAGTAGATGAGGTCGATAAGATACCAACGATTGACCCGAATAAAAAAGAAATTGTGTTTGTCACACACAATGGGCCATCAACTTACTATTTGAACAATGAGAATAAGCCGTCAGGGATTGAATACGATCTCGCAACACTATTTGTTAAGACGCACTTTCCTGACCACGAAATTCGCTTTTTACTAGTGAACAGTATCAGTGATGTAATCCCAAGCTTATTAAAAAATAAGGCACACATTGCGGCTGCTAACTTAAGTATTACAGATCTACGCAAGCATCTAGTTTTATTCTCCAAACCTTATCAAGAAACCCAACAACAGCTCATTTTTAATCAAGACGTCAATAAAAAGCCAAAAAATATCACTGATATCGTTGGTAAAAAAATTGCTGTGCCAGAAGGTACAAGCTACGAAGAAAGCTTAGCAAACTTACAGAAAAAACATGACACTATCGTATGGAAAAGTGCCAGTCACACCAATACTGAATCACTACTAGAAGAAGTTGCAGACGGTCTACTGGATTTCACTGTGGCTGACAGTCACTTAGCCAGCTTAATGCAGAACTACCATCCTAACCTCGGTGTTGCAATGCCAATCGGCCCTCCCGATAAAATTGCATGGGCAATGTCCAAAAATTCAGATCAACAATTATTGATTAAAGTAAATGCATTCTTTGAGACCATCAAAAAAGATGGCACATTACGCAACCTGCTTGATCGCTATTACGGCCATAATACGCGTCTCAACACTATGGATGTCACCACTTTTCTTAAACGCACCAACAGCCTACTACCTAAGTACATCCACCTGTTTAAACAAGCACAAGATATTACTGGTATAGACTGGCGACTACTGGCAGCCGTCAGCTACAGAGAATCACATTGGGACACGTACAACACATCACCAACCAATGTGCGCGGCCTTATGATGCTGACAGAAAGCACAGCAGACTTAATGGGCGTTACGGATAGATTAGACCCAAAACAAAGCATACCAGCGGGCGCTAAGTACCTGCTTAAATTAATCGACACTATTCCAGATCGTATTCCAGAACCAGATAGAACCTACATGGCGCTCGCCTCTTACAATATTGGCTATGCACATCTTGAAGACGCTAGAGTGCTCGCAAAAAGACTAGGATTAAATCCTGATAGCTGGGCAGATGTGAAGAAAACACTAGTACTACTTAAAAACCCTGAATACTACTCCACACTAAAATATGGCTATGCCAGCGGTGGTGCACCCGTTATTTTTGTAGAATCCGTGCGCAGTTATCAGCGCATATTAGAAAAGCATCAACCCAGCCACAACCCTGAGCAAGATAAATTTAAGATTGCACGTAATTAGCTTCAAATCAAGACACACCAAAGAAAGTGTGCTCTCTTAACATGCATATCTGCATATCTGCATATCAAAGACAGCCGCATTACACAATCATCTACCAAAAAAATAAACGATACAGCGCTTTGTATTAAGGTGATCTAAAGTTAAGCACTTAACTCTAACCTATCTCCATCCCTGTAGGAGCGG
>NZ_JAURYU010000055.1 GCF_030653755.1 Methylotenera sp. | reverse complement strand
ATTGAAAATCAGGTAAGGAGATGTTGTCCGTCAACCCTTTGCCGCGCGGCGACGAGCCGCAGCTACGCCGAGCAACCCGACACCCAGCAACGCAAGTGAGACAGGTTCAGGAACATCATTTGTGATTTCCTTGATCAGTTTTCTTTGAATGGCGGATGCAAAATCATTGAAATTGGCAACATCAATCACGAAACCGCCACCACCGACGACGCTGCTGTTGTAGTAGTTAGTGACGCTTGCACCGCCGATTGCCAGGCCGTTGATCGTGTCAACACCGAGACCCAGTGCGTAATCGCGACCAAAAGCTGTCGAGCACGTTCCGTCATTGCACACACCGTCACCCGAGACATCCATGACCTGGCGGGCTGAAGTAAAGCCATTGTCGATACCGCCTGTCTCAGTGCCAAACAGCCCAGCGCCGTACCGGATAGCATTCTGGATAGCCGTGGTCCCACTGAAGGCGCGCGTCACCGAATTTATGCTGGCTGCGAAGGCGTTGGCCGCCGCAACACTGTCGATCAACGCCCACGACACCTGTTGCGATTGCTGAGAGGTACCGGACCACTCTACATATGTCACAGCAATGGCACCGCCTTGGCTGCCCAAAATGGCGTTTTGAACATCTGCATTTTGGATGGCTTGAACGTAGCCATTTTTCTGCAATGCGTATTCAGCGTTGTCAACGCTACCTGAAACGTCAATCAACAACACAAGCTCTAGACCCACTGGAACGGCAGAGGCTGGCGCAGCGGCGAACATAGCCGTCGCCGCGCACATCGAAGCCAAAAACTTCTTCAACATGATTCCTTCTCCTCGGTTTAGCCGGCGGATTGCCGCGCTCCGACAAATATGCATAGACCGTGCCATAGGTCACACTTCATTGATTTTCTTGAAAAATTTATAAAATACCCTGGGAGGTTAGGTTGTGCCTGTCAAAAAGGCCGACATGGCAGGGGGGTATGCACAGAACATGCTTCATTTCAGAGTCCGCTTCTCCGCGGT
>NZ_JAURYU010000047.1 GCF_030653755.1 Methylotenera sp. | reverse complement strand
ATTTAAATGGTCAATTTTTCCAATTCTATTAATAATAAAATAAGCAATAATCGGCAATGAAACACCAAGCATTATTGCCGTCAATATTGAGGGTACTGCATCAAAAAAAGTCGTATGCGATAGCTCTATACCGCAGTGTATCCCTACACTAAGTAAAAGATAGATAGTGATAGACTTCGTGAGTTCTACTGGTAACTTTAAATCAGATTTAATTAATTGCGCTATAAAACCTAGCGCAAAAAACATGATTGATGGAGTTAATAAGCTTTGAAAGCTATTCAATTGTGGATTCCTGTTAGAAGATGATGGCTATTCTCACCCACATTAATTGTTCTGTATAATATATTTTTTATATTAGAACATTCTTTAAAATAGAACCTTATAAATTTTACTTAATTATCAATGTCCAAGCTTAACTACCATCACTTAAATTACTTCTGGCATGTCGCTAAAATTGGGAATCTAACCAAAGCAGCTGAAATATTGCATGTCTCTCAATCTGCCTTATCTGTTCAAATTAGGCAGTTAGAAGAGAGTGTGGGCAAGCAGCTATTTACAAGACAAAATCGAAAGCTAATCCTAACAGACACAGGTAATATTACTTTTTCATATGCTGAATCAATATTTAATATTGGCGATGAGTTGGAGGCGCTGCTTAAAAAAGGGCTACCATCAGAAAGTCAGGTACTTAGAATCGGCATGCTATCAACCATGTCTCGTAACTTTGTTGAAGACTTTATCAATCCGCTGATGAATAACCCAAAAGTTAAATTAAATATTGCCGCACGGGGGCAAACAAACTTATTAAATGACCTAGCAAATCATCAGTTTGATTTAGCACTCACCAATATTGAGGTTAGAGGTACAAATAAGCAAATGTGGCAATGCCAGTTACTTGTGCAGCAACCTATCTGCGTCATTGGGCAATCTGGGCTTCAACTTAGTCAACAGTTTAATCAAAACTATAAGTCCGTTGATTGGATATTACCGACATCAGGGACCCCTACCCGATCAGCATTTGACGGATTCTGCGCACAACATCAATTTCAGCCCAATATCGTAGGTGAGGCAGATGATATGGCGATGCTCAGATTGCTTGCCAGAGACAGTAAGGCTCTAGCTGTCATGCCAGACGTAGTCGTGAAAGATGAGATTTCTGCTGGCAGTTTAACGTCATACATGACCCTGCCTAATATATATGAGAACTTTTATGTCGTGACCGTAAAAAAACATTTAACTAATCACTTAGTCTCTGACCTGATCAAGCACTACACCAGCGCTGAAAGAATATAATCTGATTGAGATTAGCAACGCATAAGTAAATATAGTTAAAAAAGGGGCTGAAATATCAGCCCCTTTTTTAACAATTGAACAAGTATTTTCACAACTGCGCAAGGGCGCAATTACGATGTAGCATAAACCAACAAACCTTAAGCCGCTATAGTCAATGGCTTAATCTCAAAATCATGTGTGATTTCTACACTTTTACTCAACATAATAGAGGCTGAACAATATTTCTCAGCCGATAATTTAACGGCTCGCTCCACTTGTACTGCGTTTAAATTATCGCCAGTAATCACAAAATGCACATGAATTTTTGTAAACACTTTGGGAATTTCATCAGCGCGCGTTGCGTCAATTTCTGCAACACAATCAACAATAGGCTGACGTGCTTTTTTCAGAATCGCGACCACGTCAAATGAAGTGCAACCACCCATGCCGATTAACAGCATTTCCATCGGGCGCATGCCAATGTTACGGCCTCCGTTTTCAGGCGCACCATCTAGCACAACTGCATGACCAGTCTCTGACTCGCCCACAAAACTTACACCGTCAATCCACTTAATTCTAACTTTCATGTTCCATCTCTCGTACAGTGAGGTCAATCAATCGTTGTTAGCAAATAATGTGCAATAGCACACAGTAGACAGGCCATTAGATGCTAACCATGAAAACTATTAATGAGTTATTTAACGCCTAATAATTCCACATCAAAAATCAAGTCCGCATTAGGAGGAATCACACCGCCAGCACCGCGTGCGCCGTAGCCCATCTCTGAAGGGATAATCAATGTACGTTTACCACCGATTTTCATGCCTGCAAAACCTTCGTCCCAACCCTGAATCACTTGGCCGCCGCCTAAGAAAAACACAAACGGCTCTTTACGGTCTACACTGCTGTCAAACTTTTTGCCTTTACCTTCTGCAGCAGATGGGTCGTACAACCAACCTGTGTAATGCACAGTGACATTAAATCCAGGCTCAGCCTCACGGCCATCACCAACCAATGTATCAATCTTTTGTAACTCTTTCACTTGTTCTGTCATCGCTTTTGCTTCCTTTACTGTTGATTTATTTGATGTTGGCTGATTTTGTTCAGCTTGGCAGGCGCTTAAGCTTAACAAGCAAAGCCCTGCAAGTAGTGACCCTAATAATTTCATTCTATGTCCTGTGGCGTTGTATTTAAATTAGCGGTTTTTAAAAGACTTAATACGTAATCATACTTTAAATTTGCACCCAACGTTAACCCCAAGGTCGTTAACTCAAGGCAACTGATGCACCCATTCCACTAAGGCATCTTGCGCACCTCGGCTAGCACCCGCGTTAGCATGATTCACTAGCATCACCATCACATGGCGATGTCCGTTTGCATCTAACACATACCCTGCAATTGAACTTACGCCATTAATTGAGCCGGTTTTAAGATGCGCACGTCCATTCGAGGCACTATCTTGCAAGCGTTGTTTCACAGTACCATCCATCGACAAAATGGGCATAGAGGATATGAATTCAGGCATCACCGGGCTTAAGTAAGCACGTACTAACATCTTGCCTAATTGCTCTGCGCTGATGCGCTCAACACGCGACAACCCTGAGCCATTTTCGAGCACGAATCCATTGACATTTACCCCACTTGCTGACAGCCAGCTTTTAATCGCCACCACGCCTTTTGCGACAGTAGCAGGTGTGCTTACTTTTTCTGCGGCTATGGTCAGCAATAGTTGCCGTGCCATCAGGTTATTGCTCCATTTATTGATATCGCGCACGACACTACCTAATGGCTCAGAAGTTTGCTCTAACAATTTATGAGTTGTGCTGGGTATTGGCTGACGCTTCAATGTGCCTGCAAACTCGCCACCTAAGTCACGCCATATTTTTTTAAAGGTGAAAAACGCATATTGCGCATCATCAAACAAACTAAGCTCTAAGAACCGCTCGCCACAGTCGGGGGCATAAACACCATTAAAAGTGATGACTGCTGTATTGGTGTTGGTTTGCACATCATAGTTCATTCTGCCGCGCCAATTTCCACAATCGCCTTTAACCGTTTTCATGTTGTTAACAATCGTCACCTCAGGTAGCTCAAACTCCTGATTCACATTCAGCGCATCGTCGTTCGCGCTAAACCTAAAACTGGTACTGCGGCCATTCACAGAAAATGCGCTTGGCTTTGCGTTATAAGCACGCCACTTTTCGTCATCAAAGCTAATGCCGTTATCCACATCATCAGCAAAGTAAGTTTTATCGATAATTAAGTCACCATTAATTTTCTTAACGCCTGCTTGCCTTAAACTCATTAATAAACGCCAAAAATCCTGCGCTTTAAAGCTAGGGTCACCATAGCCTTTAATCATTAAATTACCATTTAACTCCCAATTTTTAATGTACCCATCATGATACAACGCAGTTTTCCAACGATAAGCAGGGGTGAGTAAATCAAGCGCAGCATTGGTGGTGACCATTTTCATGACCGATGCAGGATTCATACTTTTGTCTTCATTGTGTTTTAAGATGGCGACATTGCTATCCACCGCTTGCACGTAAACAGACACGTTTTGCTGAGGGACACCCGCTTCCTTAAGAGCATTGGCAACGGGTGCGGGAAGTTCAGCTTGCGCTTGCAGGCAATACCAGATCAAACCAAGAAATAGTACGAATCTTTTCATAAAATATTCTGAATCACTGCATTGGTTTGACTCACCATGAACTCAATTTCGGCTTCATTAATGGTATAGGGCGGCATAAAGTAAATTGTGTTGCCTATAGGTCGTAATAATAAGCCTTGCTGCATTGCCACTTGGTAACATTGCTTTGCAAACTGCGCATTATCCGTTACGACATCAAACGCAAAGATCATCCCTTGATGTCGTAAATGTTGAATTGGCAGGTGAGTAAGTACTTGCATCTCTTTCAAAATCAGCGCCGATTTTTCAAGATTTTTCTGGACGATATTTTGTGACTCAAAAATATCTAGGGTCGCTAATGCCGCACTACATGCGAGTGGGTTACCTGTATAACTATGGCTATGTAGAAAACCTCGTACAGTACTATCGTCATAAAATGCCTGATAAACAGTATCAGTCGTTAGCACTGCCGATAACGGTAAATATCCGCCAGTAATGCCCTTAGAGAGGCAAACAAAATCAGCAATATCACCTACTTTACACCCCTCAGTTTTTGCTTGTTCAGTCGCAAACATTGAGCCTGTGCGGCCAAACCCTACGGCAATCTCATCCACAATTAAATGCACCTGATATTGCGTACAAATCTCGCGTGCTTTAGCAAGGTAAGTCGGGTGATACATCGCCATGCCTGCGGCACATTGCACCAGCGGCTCAATAATAAATGCCGCCAACTCTGCATGATGCTGGGCAATATAGCTGTTCAGTTGCTCGGCACAGCGCAGTGCGTAATCTTCTGCACTTTCGCCTACTTCGGCCAACCTAAAATCGGGGCTAGGCATTTGTGCAGATTGCCTTAACAAAGGCGCGTAAGTATCTTTAAAGATAGCAACGTCCGTCACGCTCAACGCGCCTAACGTTTCACCGTGGTAGCTATTTTGCAGGCTTATAAATTTGGACTTATCAGGTTGGCCAATATTACGCCAATAGTGAAAGCTCATCTTTAAAGCAATTTCAGTAGCACTTGCACCATCACTTGCGTAAAACGCATGGCCAAGACCTGTGAGTATAGCTAATCTCTCTGAAAGGCTAATCACGGGCTCATGCGTAAAGCCAGCCAACATGACGTGTTCTAAAGTATCAAGCTGTTGCTTGATGGCATCTTTGATATGCGGGTTATTATGCCCAAACAGATTCACCCACCATGAGCTGACAGTATCTAAATACTTGTTACCATCTGCATCATAGAGCCAGACACCTTCACCTTTATGAATCGGCGTTAATGGAAAAGATTCATGTTGTTTCATCTGTGTGCAAGGATGCCATACAGATTGCATACTGCGGTTGAGCAGGTTTTTATTGGTTGTCATATTTTTAGAAAAATCTTTAGCTAAATGGGTCTTCACGCTGATGTTTAATTGCCAATACCACCACAACATTCACTAATCTATCAAACTCGTAAATAGCTATATAGCCTGTATTGCCACGTGAAATTACTAACTCACGCATACAAGTGCCTACCAAGCGCCCAACTTCTGGATGACGTTTTAGCAGATGAAGGCCGTCGTCAATGATGTCAAATGTATCAAGTGCCGCGCCTAAATCCACATCCATTAAAAAATTAACTAACCGTTCAATATCAGCCATTGCCGCGTTTGAATACTCAAGCTTTGTCATTTAATGACCCTAGCACTCAACCGCGTTTAATGGGCTGTGGTTTTGGCAAGTCAATGCCTTGAATTTTCGCGCGAAAATAAGCACTTGCATCATCAGCATCGTAGGCAATGCCCGTTTCTTGATAATGCTTTAGTGATGCCTCAGCGCGCGCCATAAAGGCTCGGTCCTCTTCAATACGGTCTGTCTGCTCTGCAATTGCTTCTACCATAAATGCATGTGCAGATTTGCCTGTATCTGCAGCTAGTTTTACGATGCGCTCTTTTAAGCTATCAGGAAGTTTTAAGCTTGTCGTTGCCATTTTGTTCTCCTTAACTCGACAAAGTGTTACCAAAGTAACACCTTGCATTAAAGCTGTCAAACCGTGTTTATGGTATAGTGCGCATCTTATTGATTTAACTGTAATATCCATGCAAAAAACTCGTCGCCATTTAGAACTACTCGCTCCTGCAAAAAATGCTGATTTTGGCATTGAAGCCATTAATCATGGTGCAGATGCAGTGTATATTGGTGGCCCAGCCTTTGGTGCGCGTGCTAAAGCGCCTAACACCATTGCTGACATTGCACGCTTAGTGAAACATGCACACCGCTACCACGCAGAGGTGTTTGTGGCGCTCAACACCATTTTTCATGATAACGAGCTTGAGGGTGCGCGTGAGCTTGTGCACCAACTTTACGATGCTGAAGTAGACGCACTCATCGTGCAAGATATGGGCCTGCTAGAAATGGATTTACCGCCGATACAGCTACACGCCAGTACACAGACGGATATCCGTACGGTAGAAAAAGCAGCGTTTCTCGATCAAGTTGGCTTTTCACAAATAGTACTCGCGCGCGAGCTTGATTTAAACACCATCAAAAAAATCGCTGACGCCACCTCATGTAATCTGGAATTTTTCATTCACGGTGCGTTATGCGTAGCTTTCAGTGGTCAATGTTTTATCAGCCATGCACACACAGGACGTAGCGCCAACCGTGGTGAATGCTCACAGGAATGTCGCTTACCATTTACGCTAGAAGATCAAAAAGGTCGCATTATTGGTAAGGATAAGCACTTTTTATCCATGAAAGATAACGACCAAAGTGCCAACTTGCATGCATTGATTGAGGCTGGTGTTAGCTCATTTAAAATTGAGGGTCGCTACAAAGACTTACCCTATGTAAAAAACGCCACCGCGCATTACCGTGAGTTGATTGATGAAATCCTGAACGACAGGCCAGAGCTGGCAAAATCATCCTCAGGCCATGCCACTTACACATTCACACCGCAACCAGAAAAAACCTTTAACCGCAGTGCAACCGACTATTTTGTGAACGGACGCCAAGCTGATATTGGTGCGTTTGATACGCCTAAATTCTCTGGTGAAGCATTAGGCAAAGTCACCAAAGTTGGTAACAATTACTTTGAAGTGGAAACCAATATCGAGCTACACAATGGCGACGGCGTATGCTTCTTTGATGTACATAAAGAACTAGTCGGCTTACGCGTGAACACGGTAGAAGGCAAAAGACTCTACCCCAACGAAATGCCAGCAGATATCCGCCGCAACACCATCGTCTACCGCAATCGCGACCACGCGTTTATGCGCCTGCTAGAAAAAGATTCAGCACAGCGTAAAATAGCAGTTGCCATGAATTTTTACGAAACTGCTAATGGTTTTGCATTAACCATTACCGATGAAAATGGCTTTAGCGCAACTGCCACCTGCGAAGCAGAAAAGCAAAGCGCACAAAATCTGGAAAAAGCGGAAACTAGCCTGCGTGAAAACCTGAGTAAACTTGGCGGTACAGACTTTACCACCCAAGAAATTCAGATTAGCACTGCTCAAACATGGTTTATCCCCGCCTCGATTATTAATAATTTACGACGTGATGCAATCGAGCAATTACAGCAAACACGTGATTTAGGCTACCAACGCCCACCACGCCGTGAGGCAGCGCAACCACCTGCTATTTTCCCTGAAGATACACTCAGCTACCTTGCCAATGTGTACAACAAAAAAGCACGTCAGTTTTATGAAAAACATGGCGTAAAAATGATTGCAGCGGCGTACGAAGCCAATAAAGAACTCGATGAGGTACCGCTCATGATTACCAAGCACTGCCTGCGCTTTAGCCACGGTTTGTGCCCGAAAGAAGCTAAAGGCGTGATTGGCGTGCAAGGGACTGTTACCGCAGAACCAATGACGCTGATTAACGGCAATGACCGTTACACATTAAAGTTTGATTGCAAACCATGCGAGATGCATGTGATGGGTAAAATACGCAAAAACATTTTGCAAATACCAGCGCCGCAGCCAGTGAGCTTTTTCCCTAAGGCATTTTCACGTTAATAAAATTGCTCATTCTGAGCGCGTTTATGAGAGCGCTTATTTTCATACATACGCAGGTCAGCCATATGCATCACAGCATTGTAATTATCCATCTCCTCATAGATAAATGCCGTCCCTGCGCTCACGCCGGCTAGTTCGAAGCCATTAGCTATTAAATGTGCCACGGTTTCATCCAACATCGCTTGAATTTTTACCGCATCTCCATAATGCGAGGTAATCGCAAACTCATCACCACCTAAACGATGCAAAATCGCCATGCCACCCAATTTTTCTTGTAAAACACGGCTAAAGTCGCACAGCAACTTATCACCGTAAGCATGCCCAAATTTATCGTTATAATATTTGAGACGATCTAAATCTAATATGGTGATGCTGCCCGTTTTGGGTAGCCCCTGAATAGCCGCCTCCAGTGCAACCCGATTGGGCAAGCCCGTTAATTTATCTATTTTAATTTGCGCCTCACTAATACCTAACGCTGCCAATACCTGCTCTTTTTCATTAAACAACTCACTAAATTGGTAGCTAAGTACAAATGACAGCAACAGCGCTTCTACTGTTACCGCAGCCAAGCCTAAATGCTCAACATAGAGCGTATAACCAGCAACATCTTGAGCCGCAATCGTTAAGCCACCTAAAACAAAAAACGTAATAATCGCAATCAGATAATAGCGCGCAGTCATATTCTTTTTACTGCTGAGGTAAAGGCTGCATGCCAACCCAAGACTGAGAAAAATCCCAACGCCATAACGCGCCATCTCCATCATCCAGTGAGGCGCAACCATACCCCATAACGCAAACAAAACCAGTATCACTAGTGCATATTGAATCCAGCGATACAGTTTAGGATTGCTTTGCTGACGTATACCCAGCAAACCTTTCACAAAAAACACATAAGCGATATTGGAAAACAAAATAGGGAATGCGCTCAAGTAAAACCAACGAATACCAAATGTGTCGGAGAACACCAATAAAGATGTGCCCTGCATGAATAGGTTACCTAAAATGAATAGCGCGTACATGCCATGCACCATTTGCCCTCTTATTAAGCCCAGCACTACATAATAAGCCAGCAATGCGGCCAACATGCCTAGACAAAGCAGCGCGATCACATTACCAAGCTTAATCGCCTGCTGGTAATGTTCTTTTAAGTCTAAATACGGCAGTGGTTGCGCAATAAGATAAGGTGTTTTGAGCGAAGTCTCCAGCGTGTAGCTTCCGGCATCTAAATACACCTCCCGCGCATGCCTTAAAGCAAATGGATTGATTTCAGCACTACTAATACCACCTTGTAACTCCGCCACTACCACTTTGCGACTATTCAGCACCGTATGTTTAAACATCGAAAATGTGCTGGTGTTTTTAAAATCAATCACATAGTTACCCGTTACAGCAACTTGCAACGTACCTTTGAACACAAAATCACCACCAGTTAAGGGTAAAGCTTTAATCGGTGAAGTAGGTTGATCAACGACATACCACTGCCCAACAATCAGACTAGGGCTTGCATGGCAAGGAAAGATAATGAATAAAAAAAGACCGATAAAAATCGAAAGGTAATGTACCAAACAAGCCGAACCAGCGCGCAACTTTTGTTGATTAAACCATGGCATCATTTGGTAATAGTATCTGCGTATTAATGGTAGATAACCTACAATATACAGACTAATGGCTGTTTATTGAAGTGCTTCTTTAGGTAAGTGCTCAGCCTTAACCATGAGTGGATCACCACCAGCTTTAAAAGCTTAAATGATGACCACACTACCACCAAACAAATACTAAGCTTTTTTCACAAACTCAGACTTCAACTTCATCGCACCAATGCCATCAATTTTGCAATCAATATCATGGTCACCGTCCACCAGCCGAATGTTTTTGACTTTAGTACCTACTTTAACCACCAATGAAGACCCCTTTACTTTCAGGTCTTTAATTACAGTAATCGTATCGCCGTCTTGCAGCACGTTACCATTGGAATCTTTAATGACACGCACATCATCAGTGCTTTCTGCGCCACCATCTTTTGACCACTCATGCGCACACTCTGGGCAAACGTACATATCGCCATCTTCATAAGTGTATTCAGAGTTACATTGAGGACATGATGGAAGTTGAGACATAGATAACTTTCTAAACGATTAAACAATATTTAGAATTGTAGTTCAGTAGAGGCCTTAAGGGAAAGACAATATCTTGAACATGGTTATATTAAGCTGGATATTTAACACAACAATAAAAACAGATTTCAATCACTAAGGCGCTGGATTCATCATCGTCAAATGTAAATGCTCAATCTCTTGTATAACTTCTGGTGATAGCTTGGTATCCCACGCATCAATATTTTCTTTTAATTGCTGCATCGTAGTCGCACCAATTATCGTGCTGCTCACAAACCAGCGGTGATACACAAAGCTCAATGCTAATTGTGTGGGTGTAAGCCCATGCGCCCTTGCCAGCTTGGCATATGCCGCACTCGCAGGAAATACACCTGGCTTTTTGTAGCGCTGTGCATAGCCTAAAAACATGGTGACGCGCCCTTTTGCCTCAGGGTTATCAATGTACTTTGCTGTTAGGTGACCAAATGCCAGCGGAGAATACGCAAGCAAACCCACTTGCTCGCGATACAACACTTCAGACATACCAAACTCCATGCCGCGGTTAATCAAGTTATAGCAG
Organism: Methylotenera sp.; assembly: GCF_030653755.1. GTDB lineage: Bacteria > Pseudomonadota > Gammaproteobacteria > Burkholderiales > Methylophilaceae > Methylotenera. The sequence continues at coordinate 45,791 of NZ_JAURYU010000047.1, read as the reverse complement.
TTTTGCACACTGGCAATGTGCGGCAGGTTATAAGTTTTAGCGATACGCACAAACTCCATCACACCCCACGGCTGCTCATTCGATAAACCGACATAACGCACTTTGCCCTCTTGCACTAACTCAGCCAGCGTTTCTAGCTGGTTCTGTATCGACACCCACGCCTTTTCTTCGCCTTGCTGATAAACGCCAGACTCAAACTCACCCGCAGGGTCAAACTGATATTGCCCAAACATCGGCACATTGCGCTCTGGCCAGTGCAATTGGTATAAATCGATATAATCAGTCTGCAAACGCTGCAACGAGCCCTCAATCGCAGCGCGGATATTGGCACGATCTAGTGATGGTGGGCCGCCGCGAATCCAATCTAATCCACGGCGTGGCCCTGAAACTTTACCCGCTAAAATAATCTTGTCTCGTGGCTGCCTCTTGAGCCAAGTACCCACCATCGTTTCTGTACGTGTATAAGTATCAGCCTTTGGCGGCACTGGGTACATTTCAGCCGTATCAATAAAATTAATGCCGCGCGCCAACGCATAGTCTAATTGCTCGTGCGCCTCTGCTTCAGTGTTTTGGTCGCCATATGTCATGGTACCTAAACAGACTTTAGAGACATTAAGCGCTGAGTTTCCTAACTTAGTAAATTCCACCGTACAACCTCATTTATTTTAAAAAAATATCAGCATCAGCACTTGAAATTAATTTTTAGTGCCCCAAATTAGCAATCAAGGTGTGCGAGTGCTAAAATACCGCATTACCCATGCAATTCAATATTTAGATGTATATTTTAAGACTTAATCAGGAGAAACCGTATGAAAATTCGTCCTTTACACGATCGCGTTATTGTTAAACGTTCAGAAGAAGAGCGTACAACCGCATCTGGCATTGTGATTCCAGATTCTGCCACAGAAAAACCAGACCAAGGCGTGATTCAAGCTGTAGGTTCTGGCAAGCGCGATGAAAGCGGCAAAGTAATTGCCCTTGACGTTAAAGTAGGCGACAAAGTGCTTTTCGGCAAATATGCAGGCCAAACTGTTAAAGTTGACGGTGAAGAGCTACTAGTAATGCGCGAAGAAGACATCATGGCGATCGTTGAGTAATCTAAAGCTTACAACGGGTAATTGCCCGTTTCAGCACGTTAGATCCAACAAAGTATTAGTAAAGACTAAATTAGGAGATTTAAATTATGGCAGCTAAAGACGTAAGATTCGGCGATGACGTTCGCCAAAAAATGGTAAACGGTGTCAATATTTTAGCAAACGCAGTGCGCGTCACTTTAGGCCCTAAAGGCCGTAACGTAGTGTTAGAGCGTTCATTCGGCGCACCTACCATCACTAAAGATGGTGTTTCAGTAGCTAAAGAAATCGAATTAAAAGACAAATTCGAAAACATGGGCGCACAAATGGTGAAAGAAGTTGCTTCTAAAACCAATGACATCGCTGGTGACGGTACAACAACTGCAACAGTATTAGCACAAGCAATCATCCGTGAAGGTATGAAATCTGTTGCTGCTGGTATGAACCCAATGGATTTAAAACGTGGTATCGACAAAGCAGTTGAAGCAGCAGTGGCTGATTTAAAAGCACAATCAAAACAATGTACAACTAGCAAAGAAATCGCTCAAGTTGGTTCTATTTCAGCTAACTCAGACACATCAGTTGGCCAAATCATTGCTGATGCAATGGACAAAGTAGGTAAAGAAGGCGTCATCACTGTTGAAGATGGTTCAGGCCTAAGCAACGAACTAGACGTCGTTGAAGGTATGCAGTTTGACCGTGGCTACTTATCACCATACTTCATCAACAACCCAGAGCGTCAAATCGCTTTAATGGACAATCCATTCGTGTTGTTGCATGACAAAAAAATCTCAAACATCCGTGATTTGTTACCAACTTTAGAGCAAGTAGCTAAAGCTGGCCGTCCGTTGTTAATCATCGCGGAAGATGTTGATGGCGAAGCATTGGCAACATTGGTTGTTAACTACATCCGCGGTATCTTGAAAACTGTGGCTGTTAAAGCTCCTGGTTTCGGTGATCGTCGTAAAGCAATGCTAGAAGATATCGCTATCTTAACGGGCGGTACAGTGATTGCTGAAGAAGTTGGCCTAAAACTTGAAAACGTAACGCTTGAAGATTTAGGTCAAGCTAAACGTATTGAAGTAGGTAAAGAAAACACGATCATCATTGATGGTCACGGTGTTGAAGCAAACATCAAATCACGCATCACACAAATCAAAACTCAAATCGAAGAAGCGACAAGCGACTACGACCGTGAAAAACTACAAGAACGCGTAGCTAAATTAGCTGGCGGTGTTGCAGTGATCAAGGTTGGCGCGACCACTGAAATCGAAATGAAAGAGAAAAAAGCACGCGTTGAAGATGCATTACACGCAACACGCGCAGCAGTTGAAGAAGGTATCGTAGCTGGTGGTGGCGTAGCGTTGATTCGTGCACGTGACGCTATCTCTAAAGTGAAAGGTGACAACCTTGACCAAGAAGCTGGTATCAAAATCGTATTGCGCGCAGTTGAAGAGCCATTACGCCAAATCACACAAAACGCTGGTGTTGAACCATCAGTAGTGGTGAACAACGTGGCAGCAGGTACTGGTAACTACGGTTACAACGCTGCTAACGAAACTTATGGCGACATGATCGAAATGGGTATTTTAGATCCAACTAAAGTAACACGCTCAGCATTGCAAAATGCAGGTTCAGTGGCTGGCTTAATGCTAACTACTGATTGTATGGTGGCTGAACTACCTAAAGATGACGGCCCAGCGATGGGTGGGGATATGGGTGGGATGGGCGGCATGGGCGGTATGATGTAATTCCATTCTTCACTTCTTTGGTGATGCGTTGTTGGTTTCACCGTTTGCGCCTAGTCGTACTAAACGTACTGCCTTCGTTGCAAACGGCTCACCGCCTAGCCTCACCTTCGAATTGAAGCTGGAATGCAGAGTTAGTCCAACTGCAGTTAAATAAAAAAGCCTCGCAATTGCGAGGCTTTTTTATTTAACTGCATAATTATTTACATTAATTTAGTTTGCTAATATCTATTTCGCTAATCCAGATTTGTAGAGTAACTCTTCAATAGTTGCCCTATATTTAAGTTTAATCGGCTCTATATCACTTCGCCTTGCATTGTAATAAATCTTATGTGCTGAATAATTTCCTAACTCTCTAAATATATCTAGTGTTACCTTTGAATCCTTTGATAAGGATATTTTCTTTGATTGCTTCGCTAATTTAATAATATTTTCAAGAGATAAGTAGCCATGCTCTGAATCTTTAATTTCATTACTTATCAATAGATTTTCATAGGTTAATATCAACAATATTTCCACTAACCTTCTCATCAAAACTGCGCAACCGTCGAATATATTAAATTGATAACTAGCATTGATTTGACGAACCAAAAGCTCAATATAACCTCTCGTATTAGAGATCAGAGCTGTCGATATAATCGTATCATCACTAACTATGTCATCGCTTTTTTGGATTAGATATGGATATTCCTGTTCTAGGGTACGTATTTCTTTAGCATGTAGTTTGAAATCACCACCACTCCCTTTTATAAAGCTACTGGAAGCTATTAATTTATCTCTAAGGCGACTCACATTAGGTTTAGCTAAATGTAATTGATCTAGTACTTCTATCACAGAAGCTATACTAAACTCAGCCTGCTTTTTACTTATTAGCAAATAGAAAGCGATCAATCTGACTTTATCAAGCTCCGTAGCTTCAAGTAAAGCAGATTTCTCAACAAATGTATTTAATCCCATTTATTTTTTAGTCTTTTCTACTTTTGGAAGATCGTGCTCTATAAAAACAACGCCTCTGTGAGGAATAACATAGCTTCCATCATCGTTGAGTTCGATATAACCAAGTTTACTTTGTGCGTCTCTAAAACTTTGCTTGAAATGTTCTGCCGGTTTTTTCTTTACTTCCGCATAGCACGTATATACTTGATCAAAGGTAGCATTACTAAATCCTTTAAGTTTTATTAAGTAATAAATCGCCAGTGCATTAAACTCGGCAGTTGATGTTGGATTTTTCTCTGCGTAGAATTCTTTAAACGAAGGACTATCTGCACTACCTGTCAAATCAAGATGCCTATCAATTTTGAAAGATTCTTTTGCGGCTTTCTTTCTAACTAGGATTGATTTTTGCTTTGTACCCACATTGGACTTTTTCGGGCTATCAGTAAAAGGTAACTCATCTGCACCAGACAAAACTTCAATTTCGACCTTTTCATCTATGGATGTCGTATTGAGTTTGGCTGTTCCATTACCTAGATAACTATTTACCAATAAGCTAAATACTTGCTTCTTAATATCATCTGGAAACTTTTCCACAACATTTGCAATTTGTAATAATTCTTTTTTTAGATTCTCGTGACTATCCATTTAAAATCTCCAAATTACCCGTTTATACACCACGAGCGTTTAATATTAAACCAAACATTACCAGTCAATAAGGCAAGAATCAATCACCTATGAATATGATTATTAAATAAACGCTCTCAGTTATGCAGTCCAGTAGGGTGGGCAAATAATCGCCACCTCTACTCGTTTCACAATCCGCCTCAGCGAGCTTTGTTTTATCTACCATTCTCCGTCATAATTACAGTTTATGCCACTAGCATCACTCGCATTAAAAGTATCCCCTCAAACAACGAAAGAAACACACAATGGCAATTGAATTAAACACTTTAACCCAACGCTTAAGTTATATTGTTGGTGAAAACATGGCGCATCAGCTTAAGAATGATGGCTTAGCCTTAGACGCAGACGCAGTTGCACAAGCTGTTATCGATGTAATGGCAGATACCCCATCACGCTTAACGGATGCAGAAAAAAGAAGCACAGTTGAGCAAGTGCAAAAAGAGAGCCAAGAAAAACAAATGGCGGCGCAGGCTGAGCAGTCTGCAAAAAATCAAGCGGAAGGCGCGGCTTATCTGGCTGAAAATGCTAAAAAAGAAGGCGTGATCACTACCGATAGCGGCTTGCAATATAAGTCATTGGTAGCTGGCGATGGTGAAAAACCAAGCAAAAGCAATAAAGTAAGAGTGCATTACAGAGGCACATTGATCGACGGTACGGTGTTTGATAGCTCTTACGACCGCGGTGAGCCTATTGTTTTCCCAGTCACTGGCGTGATTGCTGGTTGGGTTGAAGGTTTACAGTTAATGAACGTAGGCAGTAAGTTTGAGTTAACGATTCCATCAAACTTAGCTTATGGCGCAAACGGCAGTGGCCCAGCGATTGGCCCAGATGCAACATTGATCTTTGAAGTTGAGTTATTAGCTATCGAATAAGGTTAGCACTTATCGGGTGGGGCTTAATGTAAACCACTTATGTACATTACTTACCCATGTAGGGTGGGTCACTTGTGACCCACGCGTTGCAATCGTACATTTTGTAACTCCCGCGTGGGGTTAAAACCCCACCCTACAAAAATCACTAATATTATGCCCATCCTAATCAGATTGGGAGTTTTAACCATTACGAAGAGTCTCTTAGCATCTCCGTTTATCACAATATATTGTTACCATTGATGTCCTAATGTGACTACCCAGCTAACGCACTCTAAAAACCATTGTCCAACAAATTCTTATGCAATTACATTACCAAACCTTAGGCGATAAAACTTTAGCCCAAGCCCAACCACTTATTTTATTGCACGGTTTATTTGGCTCTGGCGATAACTGGGGCACCGTTGCTAAACACTTTTCGCAACACTACCAAGTGATTAGTGTGGATTTACGCAACCACGGCAAATCTCCACATAGTGACTCGCAAACCTACACCGAGATGGCAGATGATCTGCTTAAGTTATGCGATACGCTAGGTTTAGACCGCATTCACTTACTCGGCCACTCACTTGGAGGAAAAACGGCGATGCAATTTGCTACACACTACCCTGACAGGCTAGAAAAATTGATTGTGGTGGACATGGCGATACGGTCTTATCCTGATGCTTACACGCATATGATTGATGCGATGATGGCAGTTGACCTTAGCGCCATGCAAAGCCGCAGTGACGTAGATAAAGCATTGGCTAGCAAGATTCCCCACGCGATGGTGCGCCAATTTTTACTGATGAATTTAATCAAGTCAGACGTCAATCACGCAGAAAGTGATGTCAATAAAACTGGTCTGACGTGGCGCATTAACCTAGCCGCACTCAAAGCTAACTACCCTAGCCTGCTGCAAGCCGTTTGTGAAAGCGCACGCTATGAAAAGCCTAGTCTATTTATCCGCGGTGAGCGCAGTGATTACGTACAGGATGATGATATTGAACATATCAAAACCCATTTCACCAACGCACAATTTTCCAGCTTAGATACAAACCACTGGGTACACGCAGAACAGCCACAAGCTTTTATTGAAGTGGTCGCTGATTTTCTTGGGAGTGGGAAATAACATCCCGTTAAGCACCAATTGGCTAATGTGCATGAAAGTGTAAAGTTCTACCAGCGCCTACAGAATAGAAAAATACTGTCGTTAAAGATTAAATATAGATTATGCTGATTGCATAATTAAGATCCAATAAAAAATCAAACAAAAAACTAATCGCCTAATCACCAAAGAAATAACAATAAAATGAAACGCAACCACACTATTGCATTAATACTTTGCGGGCTATCGATTACAACACAAAGCCATGCGACAAACGGCTTCAATTTAATTGGCTACGGGGCAGAATCAACGCTGATGGGTGGCGCTGATACTGCGGTGGCACGCGACACCAGTGCGTTAAACACCAACCCTGCAGGCTTGGCACAGATTAAAGGAAAGATGTTTGATGCGTATGGTTCAATGCTACGCACCACTGATTTGGCACACAAAGACGCACGCAATGATCAGCATGCTGATAATCGTTACGTCTTTCTTGCTGGTGGTGGTTATGCACAACAGCTAGAAAACTCACCTTGCACTGCTGGTATTGGATTTTTCTCGCAAGGTGGCGCAGGCGCTGTGTTTAAACATATTAAAACGCCATTTGGTACCGATGATGAAATGAGCTCGCTGTTTGCTATCGCCAAAGTAACGCCAGGCATTGGCTGCCAAGTGACCGACAACCTTTCCATAGGTGGCTCTGTTAGCTTAATTTACGCCAGTATCGAGCAAAAGTTTTTTTACCACACGCCCCCAGCTGGCGGTTTCGCGGGTTTTGAAAATAAAGGTGCAGATACTATCCGCCTTGGGTTCAAACTAGGCGCGCAATACAAGTTAAACGAGCAATGGACACTAGGCGCAAGCTATACAGAAAAAACTGAATTACCGCTCACTGGCGGTACTGCTAAATTTAACTTTGGCGCGTCTGGCATTGCTAAATATGACAACCTAAGCATAAAAGGATTTGCGCTACCGCGTGAAGTAGCGATTGGCGCGGCCTTTAAACCTAATCCCGATCTATTGCTTTCAGCCAAAATCAATTGGCTTAACTGGGCAGATGCCATTAACGACGTCACAACTACATGGAGCGACACTTCAAACGCCTCTGCACCCGCCTCGATGGTAAATGTCACCCAACAAGATTGGCATAACCAGATAGTATATGCACTAGGTGCAGCCTACACTTACAACGACAAAACTACATTATATGCAGGCTACAACTATGGCAAAAATCCAGTGCCTAGGAACAACTCCAGTGCTTTGCTCGCCGCAACATTAGAACAGCATGTCACACTGGGCTTTGCTCGCCAATTGGATGAAACGTGGAAACTCACAAGCGGTATTGAGTTTTTATTACCTAAAAAAGTGACTTACGATAGCCCGTTATTTGGCAATAATACTGAAGTACGCAATGAGGGATTTTTTCTGCATTTAATGCTAAGCAAACAGTGGTAAAACTTTCTATGCAATAAAGATACGTACCTCGTCTTGTGCGAGGTGATTCAAAAAAACCGCATCTAAAACCAAAAGCCCTAACCCTTTACAACATCGCTATTGGGGGCATCAATTTGTGACAATACAGACGAAATCTATTACTTAAATTATTGTTAGCGCTCAATACAAATGCTATCCAACTGGAGTTGAATTATATGAAAATGCTAAAAATAACTTTCCTACTGGTTACCTCATTGGCATATCATTCCCAAGCATATGCGTTGGAGCAATCTGCTTCGGTCAAGGTTTCTACAGTATTGAAGACGGAAACAAGTTGGGACGGCAATCCAATTGTATACCCATCTGGAAAAGCTGAAATTACAGGCATGCTTGTAGAGATCGCCCCTAATAGTGAAACGGGTTGGCACTTGCATCCAGTCCCTTCATTCGGCATGGTTCTGGAAGGTGAGCTGGAGGTTCAGCTAAAAAACGGTACAGTAAAACGATTAAAGTCTGGTGAAGCGCTGGCAGAGGCGATTAACACGCTTCACAATGGTCGTAGTGTTGGTTCTGTTCCAGTAAAGCTGGTTGTTTTCTATGCTGGTTCAGTAGGAAAACAACTATCAGAGAAAGAAAACCCACACTAAGAAGTCGCTCAAGCACTTTCAGTGCTTTGCGCTTCACTGTACATCTTCGCCGCTTAGCGCTGCCCCCCACATCCATTAAACATGATAGTAATCGTTGCGCTATCTAGTGTTGATCGGTATCTACTATTTTTGTATCGAAACCAAATACATTACCAGCCCATATCCACATCACTAAAGCCAACACGCCAAACGGCATATAGCCCATATAGCCTAAAAGCGGCATTTCTGAAAAGATGTGAATCACATTGACGTATGGAATATCGTAAACCCAGTAATTAGGATTAGTAATTGGCATTTGAGGATGTGCACTTCCATAGTTCCAGCACTCCCAAACAAAACCATTCAACATGGTTGCCAACGCAACTAGAAGCGCGGACGTCCAGTTGCCTTTTGCCATGTCAGCAAACGGCGTCCAAATATTAAGATTGATGAGTACGCCTGAAAATATCATCAACACCCCTATCCACAGTACCCAAAATAAAGGATAAGGCCAAAACACCATTAGAAATAATAATACATAGCCTGCATACAATAAAAAATTACCATTGACAGAAACTTTGGGGCCTTGAGAGTACCTACTGACCAAACTAGGACAAGTGTTCAACAACATATACCATTGAAAAATAGCAGGCCAAACGGTCGTGTAAGCAAGTAAGAATATCACCACTACCGTCTCATGTGACAATGAAGGAATACTCTCTGTTTGCGGGTAATACCAATTACCTAAAGCAAAATAATTGTAATACTCAAACACATACCAACCAACCAAGGAAACCAATGCACTGATTAGCAGTGTTTTGGGTTTAGATGAAAACAAAGACTGCCCGTTGTTATAGCGATAAACAACGCCATCCATTGTAAAAATAAAGCTCCACCAAAGCGGCGTAAAGGCATAATAAACTAGGCTGCCAAATATAGTCACTCGCGTCCACATCAGCCATAAGAAAAACACTGTAGACACTAAACCCACCCAAAACCAAACAGGTAAAGGTAACGGTTTGTTAGGTGCCGCAGGCACGACCTTTTTAAATCCAAATAGCGTGGGGGCAATAAATAACGCGAGCACTACCAACTCTACGAAGGCCAACGCACAAAATATAATTAAATTAAAGCCTGGCGCATCTGCTACATATTGCGGAGGAAACACACCAAAACCAGGTGGCAAATGCGTATCGGGATAAGCAAACCAACTCGCAATTAAAGGTACTAGCAAAGCTAGTATGATGGGCATTATTATTTTTTTCTTCATTTGCTGTCTCATTGTTAATAAAAAAGCCACAATTATCTACAAGCTTGATAGCCGAGAGCTAGATGGAAAGTTCGTTTGCATGCGTATAAATTCAAATTAGCAAAAACATTATCAGTCAATAAAGTTAGAAACAATCACCCAAACGGAATAGATTGTTAAATTCAGAAACTAATCGATCACTCAACCCCTACCTACATCACCAAAGATTTCTGCCATGTTTTGTGATTTAATTCTATCTATCCAGCATTTCCACCTTACCCCTTGTTGCCACTTCGCCTAGCCATATGAATGGATTTTTTCTGGCATAGTTCTTCTACTTGTGTTCTTACAGCAAACACTATCGGAGCCCTTTTCACGAAGCGAGAGATGGCTCAATTTTTAACAAAATTATAAAAATAACCATCCTCGCGGAAGCTGGAATACCGAAATTGTCATTTTTTAAGGTTAAATCCACTTTGTACAAAACGCTAAATCGTTGGGGTTTTTCTGATTTTCATCTGGAAATGATAGGTTCATAATGCTGATTACATTAACAGGCAGTCATTTATTAATACACCCTATGTTTTAAATTACCTCACTAAATAAATACCTAACAAACAGGAGGGACTCATCATGTTACAGGTGCTAAAAAATAATCACCGCGGCGCTGTAGATCATGGTTGGTTGCAATCTAACCATTCGTTTTCATTTGGCCATTACTACAACCCAGAACAAATGGGGTTTGGGCCTTTACTGGTGATAAATGAAGACCGTATTGAACCTGCACGCGGGTTCGGCACACATGGCCATGAAAATATGGAAATTATTAGCTACGTACTTAGTGGCGCGCTGGAACATAAAGACAGCATGGGCAATGGCTCTGTGATTCGTTATGGTGACGTACAAAGAATGAGTGCGGGGACTGGTGTGACGCATAGTGAATTTAATCACTCCAGCACTGAACGTGTGCATTTTTTACAGATATGGATTACACCTAACGTAACAGGCATTACACCAAGCTACGAGGAAAAACATTTTGATGTGGCATCAAAATCTAAGCAACTTCGCTTGATTGCCTCACCAGATGGAAGTGATGGCTCAGTATTGATTCATCAGGATGCCAGAGTTTACGCATCTATATTGAACAGCACCACGCTATTAACACACTCATTAGCTGCAGGCAGAACTGGATATGTACATGTGATTAGAGGCCAAGTTGAAGTCAATGGCATTCAATTGACCACAGGTGATGCTTTAAAAATTCAGGCCGAAGCTGTAATTAAATTTACCAATGCAGTGGGGGCAGAACTCTTAATGTTTGACCTGCCTTACTAATTTTTATTTAGGGTTAAGGACTGTAGTAGACTATCAAAGAGCTTATGCAAACTATAAGCCACAAGGGTGCAGCATCTAGGTTGGGACACGTGCAGATTACTCGAACTAACCTTAATATCTACTAATAAAATAGTTAACCAAATCGGTAAGAGGCCATGACCACACCAAACACCGCATCAGTAAAAATACGCTCACCTACACTCTCACCCGCTGCTCCTGCCACTACCATCAACGGTATAAGATGATCTTCTCTTGGGTGAACCAACCGCGCATAAGGCGCTTGCTCCCAACCTACCAACGCTTGATTACGCTGCTGCGGATCATGGTTAGTCACTACTTCATATAAATACTGCTCAAATTGCACAGAAGGCTCAAGCGATGCTGGCCTGCCAAAACCACGCATATTATGATAAGTGAGCCCACTACCGATAATGAGCACGCCTTCATCTCTTAAGGGCGCTAGGGCTTCACCAAGCTTAATGTGTTCAAGCGGGTCGTAGGTGGTTTTCATGGAGAGCAGTACAACAGGAATATCCGCATTTGGGTACATCAACATGAGCGGTACAAAAGTACCGTGATCAAAACCTCTTTTCTCATCTTTCAATGCGGCAACCCCACTTAACGCCAACAGCTCACCAACTCTTTTCGCTAACGCAGGGCTGCCGCTCGCAGGGTACTGCACATGATATGTATGTTCAGGGAAGCCAGAATAGTCGTACACCATCGGCGGTTGCTTTGCGGTAGATACCGTAAATTGTGGCTCTTCCCAATGGCCTGTAATCACCAAAATCGCTTTAGGTTTTGTAGGCAGAGTTGCTGGCAACTTGGCCAACTCCGCCTCTGTTACTGCAAAACGCTGACGCATGTCTTCAATATACGGCCAAGGGCCACCACCATGTGAAATAAACAACGTAGGAAATCGAATGCTTGGCTTCATTCAAGTAAGCTACTCCTTATTTCTTACGTTTCAAACATTCACATAATAAATTTACAAACAATTACACATTATTTACAATTAGCAAGATTTGCGTTTATACTAATGCTTATAAATTAAAGCCTATGCACAAATAGCAGGCAAAAAAAGACCCCAACCAAGGGGATGAAATTGGGGTCCAAAAAGTGCCTCATCGTCTAAGGCTTCCGCTCAGGGAGGATTGGAGCGGAAAGGTAACTTGCGTTACCTGTAAGGTCTGACTGAGCCTTTTCAAAATAAGTTCCCAATTAATACTGAAGTAAATGCTAAAAACTTTCATTTTTTACACACAACCCTATTTTCTCTTGCTCCACCCTTGCACCACCTCACAAAACCACGCCATACTCAACATCAAACACATGTCCGAAATATATATAAATTACAGCCACATATGAAATATTCGGTTTAAGTTGTCATGCTAAAATATCGGCTATGAATAGCCAACCGCAAACCACGATACAAGACCCTCTGTTAGCTGGATTAAATAATAAGCAGCTTGAGGCGGTCACATTACCCCAACAGTCTGCATTGATTTTAGCTGGTGCTGGCAGTGGTAAAACACGCGTACTCACCGCACGTATTGCTTGGCTGATTCAAACTGAGCAAGTCTCGCCTACTGGTTTACTGGCTGTAACCTTTACCAATAAAGCAGCAAAAGAGATGCTCACCCGCATTACCGCATCGCTACCCATTAATACGCGCGGGATGTGGGTTGGCACTTTCCACGGTTTATGTAATCGTTTATTACGCGCACACCATCGCGAGGCTGGGCTGCCTGCTAGCTTCCAGATTTTAGATATTGCAGATCAGCTTTCCGTCATCAAACGCTTAATGAAGCTGATGAATGTAGATGATGAGAAGTTTCCACCTAAGCAAGTACAAAACTACATTAATGGCTGTAAAGACGAAGGGCTACGCGCACATGCAGTTGATGCTTACGACCCACACTCACAAAAATTACGTGAGATTTTTGAAGAATACGATAAACAATGTCAACGCGATGGCGTAGCAGACTTTGCCGAGCTGCTATTACGCTGTTATGAACTGCTCGAACGTGACACGAACATCCGCCAACATTACCAAAACCGTTTCCGCTACATTTTGGTGGATGAGTTTCAAGATACCAATCGTTTGCAATACCAATGGCTAAAACTACTAGCTGGCCAAAGTAAGGATGGACAGCACAACTGCATGTTTGCAGTTGGCGATGACGATCAGTCTATTTACGGCTTCCGTGGCGCGCGCGTCGGCAATATGCGCGACTTTGAAACTGACTTTAACGTGCAAAGCATTGTGAAGCTAGAAGAAAACTATCGCTCGCATAGCAATATACTCGATGCTGCCAATGCCATTATTTCGCACAACAAAAACCGTTTAGGCAAAAACTTATGGACCAGTGCTGGTGCTGGTGAGCCTGTGCGTGTATACCAAGCTTACAACGATAATGATGAAGCGCAATTTATTGTTGATGAAATTAAAATGCTGCATGCGGAAGGCACAGAACTAGGTGAAATGGCCCTACTTTACCGCTCAAACGCACAATCTCGCGTATTAGAGCATGCGCTATTCTCTGCCAACTTACCTTATCGCGTTTATGGCGGCTTGCGCTTCTTCGAACGTGCTGAAATTAAACACGCGCTCGCCTATATGCGCCTGATTGCCAATGCAAATGATGACACTGCATTATTACGCGTGATTAACTTCCCCGCGCGTGGCATCGGCGCACGTAGCTTAGAGCAGTTACAAGAAGCTGCCCGTGCTGAAAATTGCAGTTTATGGCAGGCCGCGATTAATAAAGTAGGACATGGCAAAGTTGGTGGTAAAGGCATTGATGGTTTTGTCGCACTCATCAGACAAATGGTGGATGAAGCTTATGGCATTAGCCTATCTGAACTGGCGGAGCTTGCTACGACGCTTTCAGGCCTTAAAGCACATTACCAGAATGAAAAAGAAGGTGAAGACCGTATTGCCAACTTAGAAGAGTTGGTCACAGCGGCAGTTGCCTTTACAAATCAGGATTTTGGCAACCATAGCAACGCAGATGGCGAAACCGAGCAAGACTTACTCACACAGTTTTTGAGTCATGCAAGCTTGGAAGCTGGCGAACATCAAGCCGATGTTGGGCGTGAAGCCTTACAACTGATGACAGTCCATGCGTCTAAAGGCCTAGAGTTTAAAGTGGTGTTCATTAGTGGGCTAGAAGAAGGCCTGTGCCCACATGAGCAAAGCACTTACGAAGCCAATGGCTTAGAAGAAGAACGCCGCTTAATGTACGTAGCAGTGACACGTGCTAGACAGCGCCTATACCTCAGCCATGCACAAAGCCGCATGCTACATGGGCAAGTACGCTATGGCATTCCATCACGCTTTTTAGATGAAATTCCAGAAGAACTACTCAAACGCTTAAATAGCAAACCTGTGGCTAAATCTGGCTATGGCAGAGACTACAACGAACTGCCCGCAGTGATGAGTAAGCAACAAAGTAGCACCCAAAAAAGTGCAATGCCTTGGAAAATTGGCCAGCAAGTAGCGCATAGTAAATTTGGAAATGGCGTTGTGGTGAGCTATGAGGGCAACGCTAATGATATGCGTGTACAGGTAAATTTTGGCCGTGAAGGCCTAAAATGGCTGGCGCTGGAATTCGCAAAGCTCACTGCAATATAAGCAACAAGATAAGAAAGACCGTAGCACAAGGTTAAAACTGGCAAGGTTAATCTAAGAAGAAAATGCCAGAAATTAAGCTCCATAGCTTTTGTTATCAATAAAAGACTATTTCGCAGAAGCGGTCAGTTGGCGTGTGAGCCAGCGTTTGGCTTCCCCAATTTACCAGACCAGTAAACTGGTAAGTAAAGTGTGAAATAAGGCAATTTATTGCCTATATTCCACGGACACGCCTAGCACTGGTAACCGCGAATGCTGGCTTATTTGTAGGAGCGGTCATTGACCGCGAATGATATGCTGAGTTTTCACCTAACATTTTAACAATCCAATAATGTAGCTAATTGAGAGGTTTTGTTCGCGGCTACTAGCCGCTCCTACATACGACTTTGCAAGTGCTGTGGCACTTAGCAAATCGGAGTGCCCATTGTACATGCGAGTTTGCAGCTTACATTGTGGCGATGACTTGTACAGGTAGCAAATCGCTGTGTCACTTCGCCTGTAGGAGCGGTCATTTGGCGTGTGAATAAGGCAATTTATTGCCTATATTCCACGGACATGCCTAGCACTGGTAACCGCGAAAGCAATGCTGAATTTTCACCTAACATTTTAACAATCCAACAATGTAGCTAATTGAAAGGCTTAGCGGTGCTGACTAAACGTTTGTATCTTAAACAATATCTTGGCTTGGTGCTTCTATGCCAAAAATATCAGCATAACTAGTGTACAAACTGGTCATCATGACAGGAATAATGGCAACAAACACCACCGAAAAAATGACGTGCAAGCTCACCACCAACCACATTGCAGCCATCAGCACCGCCATAAATATCAAGCCATACAGTAAAAATGGCAGCATATTCTTAAAGCAGGCAACAAAACTCAGCTTCATTGCATCGACTGCTTTCATTTGGTTAAGCCCAGCTAACACTGGCGCAAACCAGTATCCCATTAACACTGGCATAAGAAATAACATCGCAATCAACAATGGCAATAAAACAGCGCTCGCTTGCTCAGGGCTTAAATCTTTACCTTGCGCAATCAGTTCAATAGTCGCTTTATCCATCATCAGCACAGAAAACACGGCAATGACAAGTAAACTTATCATGTAGATTCCGCCAACTGAGATTAACTGCGAGGTGTTTTGCTTGAACCCCTGAAACAGGTGATTAATTTCTAAATCTTGGCGACGAGTAAGCGCTTGGCAACCCCACATCATGCCTGCCGCAAAAACTGGAGCGAGTAATGTACTCACCACAGAACCCAATATAGGCACCAGCGAAACTGGAATCATAATCGCCAAATAAATCACTAGCAAAATGATCCACATCACAGGATTAGCTCTAAACAACGCGACGCCTTTTACAATCCAAAGCCATGCGTTTGCCGCTGGCACCTGATTGACGACAGGAACTTGGGGGAGTTGTGTGTTTAGATCTTCTGCCATGATACTTTCACCTTTAGTTTTAACGCAGGTCACTCAAAATTAACATTACTAACCAATATCAAATACCAATTTAAAGCGCCCATCAACTTGGATTAACTTTATTAATTAACGTTACGCGGACCGTAACTTAAGTATATTTTTAAAATGATCAGGGTCTTTTGCATGCGTTAACTCACCCGCTTGCGGATAAATTTGATCATACAATCGTGATAACCAAAAACGCAAGGCGGCAATTCGCAACAAACCATTCCAAGCAGCATGCTCAGCTTGCTCAAACGGCCTAACAGCTTGATAGGCTTTTAACATGGCCTCAACTTTTTCTGCATCTAGCTGCCCATCTGCCTGTACGCACCAGTCATTCGCGACAATCGCTAAATCATAAGCAAGCACATCGTAACAAGCGTAATAGAAATCAATTAAACCGCCGACTTTATCACCATCAAATAACACGTTATCTCGGAACAAATCAGCATGAATAATGCCTTTAGGTAATGCTGAGGTGTCAAGCTCAGCTTGAAATGCCAATGTTTCAGTGAGTAACTTTTGGTCATCTGTCGACAAATGCGCCATCACTTCTTGTGCGGTTTGCTTGCGCCACTCAGCACCACGTGGGTTCTGGTGTGCTTGTTCTGAAGACTGCGCGGCAAAGGTTTGTCCTGCCTGGTGCATTTGCGCCAGCACTCTGCCAACCTCAGCACAATGCACTGCGTTTGGCGCAGCAATATCGCGACCATTGAGGCAGCTAATCAGTACTGCTGGCTTACCGTTAAGCATATGCAAGCTTACCCCTGACCTATTCGTGATGGGGTCAGGACAAGGTACACCGTGCTCAGATAAATGGTGCATTAAATCAATAAAGTATGGGAGCTCATCAATCGTGTTGTGCTCAAATAAGGTGAGTACGTACTTACTTTTCGTGGTTGTCACAAAGTAATTGGTATTGGTAATACCTGAAGAAATGCCTTTTAAGTCAATTACTTCACCAATTGGGTAATCTTGAAGCCAAGCTTGTAATTGTTGAATGCTAACTGAGGTAAAAACAGACATAGGTATAATTTAAAAACTGGAAATGGTTAATAGCGAGGCATTATAACAAGCATGTGAATGAAAGCACTCAGGCCTCATCCACATGAACACTCGGAAAGTGTAAGGTTGGTTAAAATGTAAAAATGGTCCATTTAGGCACTGACAATGGTGGATTTGGCCCATCATTAATCCAAGCGCCTTCTTGATCTTCACGATGCATGTAATACGGAACGCCATGCTTAGGGGTAATTTTTAGCATATATAATTTCCCTCCAACACGATATTCCTCAATCGTTTCATTTTCTTTTTTGATGATCGTAATGACTGGTTCATCCGCGTTATCTTCAGCACCAATGCTTGGCGGTGGAATATCTTCCAATGGCTCAAGATTTGATGGTAAATCTCTTGCTTGCGCCAATGCTGGTAAAAGCATTGCCGCCATCAGTAAAGACGCTATATTTTTGTAACTTTTACGCATAATCATTACCACCCTTAACGGCATAAACACAACTCAGGAATCAATCTCTTATTCTATCAAAAACCACCCAACATAAGACCATATGCTTACAAATAAAGCTGAATCCGCTCTTCTTCTGCAGAAAGCTTAAAGCCACGTGTTTCGTAATGTTTAAAGATGGCTTGAACGATTTCAGCAGGATCATCAATCATCTGAATCAAATCGAGATCGCTTGCTGAGATCATTTCCTCATTAACTAATGTAGTTTTCACCCAGTCAACCAGCCCGCGCCAAAAAGGCTCACACACCAAAATAATTGGGATTCTGAGCGTTTTACCTGTTTGCACCAAGGTGATGGCTTCCATTAATTCATCTAAGGTACCAAAGCCGCCTGGCATCACTACATAGGCGCTTGCATACTTCACAAACATCACTTTACGCATGAAGAAATGTTTAAAGTTTTGGCTAATATCCTGATAAGTATTCGCATTTTGCTCATGTGGCAACTCAATATTTAGGCCAATACTGGGCGAAGCTCCAGCAAACGCACCTCTATTGGCGGCCTCCATAATGCCTGGCCCGCCGCCAGAAATTACAGAAAACCCTGCATCAGATAGCCTTCTGGCGATATCTACCGTCAATTCATAGTAAGGACTATCTGGCTTAGTGCGCGCACTGCCGAAAATAGAAACCGCTGGCGTAATTTCTTTGAGTCGCTCAGTCGCATCTACAAACTCGGACATAATCTTAAACGCATGCCAAGACTCAAGCCCAGTATGGTGCATCCCTTGCACATCAGGATCTGTGATTTTTGGAATTTTTTTAACAACTGTCATGACTGAGAAATCCTTGATGAGTGAAGTATCAACAATTGATGGAATGCCAACATTTAAGCAGATTAAATAAACGCTACATATAAAACAATTTTTAAGCACGCCATATATGTTTTATTATGTAGGCGATTAAAGACCGTTGGCAACAACCTATTACAACTTTTTGTTCAATACCCTACAAATGTACATCAAGCGTGCTCGTAATTTTTGGATTTTTACATGAAAACTTTATTATTAGTCGATGGCTCATCTTATTTATATCGCGCATTTCACGCGATGCCTGACCTAAGAAATCGCCAAAATGAACCCACTGGGGCGATTCAAGGTGTATTGAATATGCTACGGCGCTTACATAAAGATTACCCTAGCGATTATAGCGCCTGTGTTTTTGATGCAAAAGGCAAAACGTTTCGCGACGACATTTATGCAGAATATAAAGCCAACCGTGCTGCCATGCCAGATGATCTACGTCCGCAAATAGAGCCGTTGCATGAAGCCATTAAAGCCATGGGCTGGCCACTACTGATGATAGAAGGCGTAGAGGCCGACGATGTGATTGGCGCACTGGCTAAACAAGCAGAGCGTGAGGGCGTACGCGTCATTATTTCCACTGGCGATAAAGACATCACGCAACTGGTCAACGAACACATCACTGTCATCAACACCATGCGCGATGCTTTCCGTAAAGTTGACGATGTGCTGGACATTGCAGGCGTAGAAAATAAATTTGGCGTACCACCAAACTTGATGGTGGATTACCTCGTGTTAGTGGGCGACACCTCAGACAACGTGCCAGGCGTGGAAAAAGTGGGCCCAAAAACTGCCGTAAAATGGCTAAAAGAATATGGTTCGCTCGATAACATTGTCGCCAATGCAGAAAATATCAAAGGCGTGGTAGGCGAGAACTTACGCAAAGCGCTACCTTGGCTGCCAACCGCACGCGAGCTGATTACCATTCGTTGTGATATTGGCATGCAAGAGAATCTAAGCGACCTTGCACCGCAACCGCAAAACAAAACCAAACTGGCAGAATTGTTTGACCGCTTTGAGTTTAGAACTTGGCGCCGCGAATTGGACAACATGCCAGATAATGCGCCTTCCAGCGCTACACCAATACAAACGGAAAATACGCCACAATCAGACTTATTCGGCACAACCTCCGTTCGCCCTGAGTCCTTTGACCAAGCTCAGGAGAGCACTGTCGAAGGGCAAATCAGTGGCTCGACAAGCGCACCACGAGCGAATGTGTTTGAACCCACTTATCAAGCCATCACCACACGTAAGTACGAAACCATTTTAACCAATGCACAGTTAGATGACTGGCTCAATAAAATCAGCACCGCAGCATTGGTCTGCTTTGATACGGAAACCACCTCACTTGACCCGATGACCGCAAAAATCGTAGGCATGTCATTTAGCGTAGAAGCAGGCAGTGCAGCCTACTTACCATTAAAACATGATTACTTTGATGCGCCATCCCAGCTAAATTTTGATGAAACGCTGGCTAAGGTCAAACCGCTACTTGAAAACCATGCCATTAAAAAAGTGGGACAAAACCTTAAATACGACCAACACGTATTAGCCAACCATCACATACAGCTTAACGGCATTGTGCACGACACATTGCTGCAATCCTATGTATTTGAATCGCATAAAACCCACGGCATGGATGCCCTAAGCGAGCGACATTTGGGCATTAAAACCATCACGTTTGAAGAAGTAGCAGGCAAAGGTGCAAAACAAGTCAGCTTTAACCAAGTGACGGTTGAGGTTGCCGCAGAATATGCAGCTGAAGATGCTGATATTACGCTGCAATTACATGAAGCTATGTACCCGCAAGTAGCTGCAGATGCAAAACTTGACTACATTTATAGCCAAATTGAAATGCCTGTTTCAAACATTCTGTTCACCATTGAACGCAATGGTGTACTGATAGATGCCAACATGCTCAATGCACAAAGCAATGAAATTGGCCTAAAGTTAGTCGCACTAGAAAACCAAGCCTACGAGCTTGCAGGGCAACCATTCAACCTAGGCTCACCAAAACAGCTACAAGAAATCTTATTCGGCAAACTTGGGATTAAGCCGCTGAAAAAAACACCAAGCGGCACACCATCCACGGATGAAGACGTATTGCAAGAATTAGCGTTGGACTACCCTCTGCCAAAAGTGCTATTGGAGTATCGCGGTTTAGCCAAGCTTAAATCCACGTATTCTGACAAACTTCCACGCATGATTAACCCCAGCACAGGTCGCGTACATACCAGCTACAATCAAGCCGTAGCCATTACAGGCAGGCTTGCCAGCTCAGACCCTAATTTACAAAATATCCCTGTGCGCACACAAGAAGGCCGCCGCATCCGTGAGGCATTTATCGCCCCACAAGGCAGCCACATTGTATCTGCCGACTACTCGCAAATTGAACTACGCATCATGGCGCACCTATCGCAAGATGAAGGCATGCTCAACGCCTTTGCCAACAATGAAGACATTCACCGCGCCACTGCCGCTGAAATTTTTGGGGTAGAGCGTAACAATGTAGACAATGAACAACGCCGCTATGCAAAAGTCATCAACTTTGGCTTGATTTACGGCATGAGCGCTTTTGGTTTGGCGCAAAACTTAAATATCGAGCGTAGCGCCGCACAAAGCTATATCGAGCGTTACTTTGCGCGCTACCCTGGTGTGCGCCAATACATGCAAGAAACACGCGAGATTGCCAAACAAAATGGCTACGTAGAAACCTATTTTGGACGCAGACTCTGGGTGCCGGAAATCAACAGCAGCAATGGCATGCGCAGAGCTGGTGCTGAACGTGCTGCGATTAACGCGCCGATGCAAGGCACCGCCGCTGACTTAATTAAACTCGCGATGATTGCAGTGCAGAATTGGTTAACTGCAGAAAAATTAAACACCAAACTCATCATGCAAGTACACGATGAATTGGTATTAGAAGTGCCAGATAGCGAACTCGCACTAGTCAAAGAAAAACTACCAGAACTCATGCAAAATGTGGCTAAATTGGACGTACCGCTACTGGCGGAGGTTGGTGTGGGTAGTAATTGGGAAAGCGCGCATTAACTAAACAACTATCAAGACACTTAACAAATATGCAAAACTTCGGCCTCTACATCATTGGTGATGAAATCCTCTCTGGCAAACGCCAAGATGCGCACCTCACTAAAGTCATCGAACTGCTTTCAGCACGCGGGCTACAACTCAGCTGGGCAAATTATTTAGGTGATATTCCAGCGCAAATTACCGCCTCACTTAAGGCTAGCATGAGTAGAGGTGATATTGTATTTAGCTGTGGCGGCATTGGCGCAACGCCAGATGACTTCACTCGGCAATGTGCGGCTGATGCTGCAGGGGCACCGATTGCACGCCACCCAGCAGCAGTGGCAGAAATTGAAGCACAGTACGGAGAAGGTGCCTATCCAAAACGCGTATTAATGGCTGATTTTCCACTAGGGGCAGCGCTTATCCCCAACCCGATTAATCGGGTGGCTGGCTTTTCAATTAATGAACATTATTTTGTACCTGGCTTTCCACAGATGGCACACCCGATGATTGAATGGGTGCTGGATACACACTATCCCCACTTATTTCATCAGCAAGACTACATTGAATATTCTATTCTGGTGATGGATGCAGGTGAAAGCCAATTGATTGATTTCATGAACCATATTGTTGTGAAATATCCTGACATTAAATTATTCAGCTTACCCAAGCTAGATAACCGCCGCACCATAGAGCTAGGTGTAAAGGGCGCGGCTCAGCAGGTTAGCTCTGCGATGAGTGACATCAAACAAGAGATTGCTGCGCTAGGTTTTCCATGGCTAGAAATCGCAAAATAATCAACCAACCACACTTCACCCCGCCAGCCTACCGTTGGTTATTTATATGCATTTTTGTCACACTATTTGTGCTCATTTTTTATGCCATGATGCATCAGTTTATCCCCTCGCCAACTTGGTATGCACTCGGCTTTAAACTCAACATTGGCTTCACTATCATCATGGCTAGCTGGTTTTACTGCATGTTGAGGCTTAATCCTGCATCGCTCTCTGAGGTTTACAAACGCTATTACAAATGGTTTGTGATGTTATCTGCGCCTGCCATATTTTATTTTCTAGGCTACGTGGCTATCATTTATAGTATCGGCAATATTGTGGGCAATTTTTCGGACACGCCTCATATCATTCATGATGTGATGCAAAAACAATCGGTGGAATCAAGAAGAGGCTGTAAAACACGTTTAGTGGGTAAAAGTTTGCAGCATGCTTTGCCACCTAATTTTTGTATTACGCAGGCATCTTTCAACCAACCACCTCAAGAAATCGCAGTGAGGCTAGTGGGCAAACAGAGTTATTTTGGCTTTTCGCTTGACTACATTGAATACGATTGGGAAAAGACGCTGAAACTATATCCCAGCAGCTTACTTTTAACCGCAATTTAATTTTAACCGCCTCCCCAACCATGAAATGCAGAGATCATTGCGGTGCATGTTGCATCGCGCCTTCTATTAACAGCCCGATCCCAGGCATGCCTAACGGCAAGCCCGCTGGTGAGCGCTGTGTTCAGCTAGATGAACAAAATATGTGCAAGATTTTTGGCAAGCCAGAACGTCCAGCTTTTTGCGGAGGCTTACAACCAAGCTTAGAAATGTGCGGCGAAACGCGTGAGCAAGCGATTAATTGGCTAACTAAACTAGAGCAACTCACGGCGCCAAGTCTCGCCCAACAATAACACCGCAATAAAACTCACCGCAGCGGCAATTGAAACATACGCCCCTACCCAACCTAAACCACCAGCCGACACTAACAACTGTGAAATATAAGGCGCCATTGATGCGCCTAAAATTCCACCTAGCTGATATGCCAAACCCGCGCCAGTATAACGCACAGCTACGGGAAACTGCTCTGGCAGATAAGCACCCATCGGTGCAAATGTGGCGCCCATTAAAAACAAGGCTAACGATAAAAACACTGTCACTTGCAACATAGCGCCACTTGCCAATAAAGGGCTAAGCGTAAATCCAGCAAGCACGGCGAGCGCACTACTGATTAACAATACTGGCCTGCGCCCCCAACAATCACTTAGCTTTGCTGAGAGTGGTGTGGCAACCGTCATGAATACAATCGCAATACAGAGCATGCCTAAAAAATCACTACGCGTAATGCCAAGATACGTAGTGCCATAACTTAAGCAAAATACGGTAGCGGTATAAAATAGGTTATAGCACACCACCATTGCCAAGGCGCCTAATAACACTGGGCGCATATGTGTTTTTAGCAAGGGCTTAATCGGCACTGCATGCGTTTTATTTTGTTCCAGTGCCGTGGTAAAAGCTGGCGTTTCTGTGAGCCTAAAGCGTACATACAAGCCCACAACCACCAACAAAGCACTCGCAATAAAAGGTAGGCGCCAGCCCCAAGCTTTAAACTGTGCATCACTTAGCCATACTGACAAAGCCAGATAACTCAATGTCGCCAGTAAAAAACCTACAGATGGGCCTAATTGAGGGAACATACCAAACCAAGCGCGTTTATCTTTTGGTGCATGCTCGGTTGCCAGCAAGGCAGCACCACCCCACTCACCACCTAAACCCAAACCCTGCCCAAAGCGCAATATGCACAATAAAATTGGCGCCCAGATTCCTAACACATCGTAACCTGGCAACAAACCAATCAGCAAGGTTGAAATCCCCATCAACAATAAAGAAGCCGCCAGCGTTGTTTTACGGCCTACTCTATCGCCAAAATGTCCAAACACAATTGCGCCAACAGGCCGCGCAATAAAAGCAATACCAAAGGTTAAAAACGCATTAAGTGATTGTGTGGCAGGATCACTGGCAGGAAAGAATACTTGACCAATCACCAAAGCGGCTGCCATGGCATAAATATAAAAATCGTAAAATTCAATCGCAGTGCCTATAAAGCTAGCAAAGGCGATGTGAGTGGTCGATGGTTTTTGCATAATCAAACTCAATAACAAACTATTCCCAATTGTATGCTGAAAATTGTTTTCTCAAACTAAGATTGCGTATAAAATAGGCAGCTTGCCTGCAAAGTTGTTTTGGACTTTCTTTTAGTTTTTTAATACATAAAGAAGGCGAAACGAAGGCTACGCTTAATGCATCACCTCAAAAGGTCGCACGTTAAGCACAGATTGATAGAGCTGGGCTAGAGATTAGTACAAATAATAAACAGTGCTGCGAGTTTGTCGGATTTGCAGTTAACAACCTTATCGTGAAGATTAAATAATCTAAATGCAAATTGGTAATCACATCTTAAAAAACAACCTAGTCGTTGCTCCCATGGCGGGCGTAACTGATAGGCCTTTCCGCCAGCTTTGTAAAAAGATGGGCGCGGGTCTGGCTGTATCTGAGATGGTCACCTCAAACTCATTACTATACGGTAGCGAAAAAACAAAACGTCGCGCCAATCACGAAGGCGAAGTTAACCCGATTTCAGTGCAAATTGCTGGCGCAGACCCAAAAATGATGGCTGAAGCAGCTAGGCATAATGTAGACAATGGCGCACAAATCATTGATATCAACATGGGTTGTCCGGCTAAAAAAATCTGTAACGTGATGGCAGGCTCTGCATTACTTAAAGATGAACCGCTTGTTGCACAAATTCTTAGAGCGGTCATCGCAGCGGTTGATGTGCCTGTCACATTAAAAATACGTACAGGTTGGGATAAACAAAACCGCAATGCGATTCAAATTGCAAGAATGGCGGAAGACCTAGGCGTTCAAGCGCTTGCAATGCATGGTCGCACCCGCGCATGTGCTTATATGGGCGATGCCGAGTACGATACGATTGCTGCCGTTAAACAAGTGATTAAGATTCCGCTCATTGCTAACGGTGACATCACCACGCCTGAAAAAGCAAAATTCGTATTAGATTACACTGGCGCTGATGCCGTAATGATTGGCCGTGCCGCACAAGGTCGCCCATGGATATTCCGCGAAATTAATCACTACCTCACTACCGGTACGCATTTGTTAGCACCAACCGTCGATGAAATCCACACTGTGATGTTAGAACATCTACATGATTTGTATGATTTTTATGGCGACTTGACTGGTATGCGTATGGCACGTAAGCATATCTCTTGGTACACCAAGGGCTTGGCTGGCTCTGCCCAATTCCGCCACAATATGAATACGTTGCAAACCATCGAGTTACAACTACAAGCAATTAACGACTTTTTTGTTGAACTAAAAACAAAAAATGAACGTTTAGTTTACATTGATCCTGACGCTGAAGACGCCAAGACCGATTCGTCAGAAGCATTAGCAGCCTAGGAACTACTATGTCAGAAAACTGTAAGCTCAGCCAAGCAGTCAAAGAATCTTTGGATGATTATTTCATTCACCTAGATGGTGAACCGCCTCATGCCGTTTATGACATGGTATTGGGTTGTGTAGAAAAACCTTTACTTACTTACATCATGCATAAAGTCGGTGGCAATCAAAGTAAAGCAGCTGAAATACTCAGCATCAATCGCAACACGTTGCGTAAAAAACTTCAGCAGTACAAGATTGAATAAAACAACCCATCAAAAGTGGGTCTCTTTATAAACTATTGCATTTTGCTTATTTAAACTTGCTTGCAACTGCAAAAGCCAAATTTAGCAAGCAAGAAATAACAGGCAGCAAAAATTGAATGTGTTTTAGCAACTTATCAGCTAGGCACTGTTTTTGAGCTAACACAGCTTATCATTTGTATTATGGAATAAATTTATGGCAACTATTAAACGTGCGCTTATTAGCGTTTCTGATAAAACTGGCATCATCGACTTTGCAAAAAACCTTCATGATTTAGGCATTGAAATTTTATCTACTGGCGGCACCGCTAAACTATTCCGTGACAATGACATCCCTGTCATTGAAGTAAGTGATTACACTGGCTTTCCTGAAATGTTGGATGGCCGCGTTAAAACATTGCACCCAAAAGTACATGGTGGCATTTTAGGTCGTCGTGATTTACCAGAGCATGTCTCTGCAATGCAATCACAAAACATTCCTAACATCGACATGGTGATCGTGAATTTATATCCATTTGAAGCAGCCGTCGCCAATCCAGATTGCAGCCTAGAAGATGCAATCGAAAATATCGATATCGGCGGCCCAGCCATGGTGCGCTCAGCAGCAAAAAACTGGAAAGACGTTGCAGTGATCACGGATGCTAACCAATATGCTGATGTACTGCGCGAACTAAAAAGCACAGGCGGTGCAACCAGCCAAGCCACAAACTTTGCCTTATCTGTCGCTGCATTCAACCGTATCAGCAATTACGATGGCGCAATCAGTGACTACCTATCAAGCTTTAATACCGATGGCACACGCAACCCTTACCCTGCGCAAGTGAATAGCCGTTTTGTAAAACTGCAAGACTTACGTTATGGCGAAAACCCACATCAAAGCGCTGCGTTCTACCGTGACATTAACCCAGCACCTGGCAGCTTAGTGACAGCTCAACAACTACAGGGCAAAGAGTTGAGCTATAACAATATTGCCGATGCTGATGCAGCATGGGAAGCCGTAAAAAGCTTTGATTCAACAGCATGCGTCATTGTTAAACACGCAAATCCATGTGGTGTTGCCCTAGGCAAAGACGCGCTTGAAGCTTACAGCAAAGCCTTCCAAACTGATCCAACTTCAGCGTTTGGCGGCATCATCGCATTCAATACCACTTTAGATAAAGCTGCCGCAGAAGCAGTTAGCAAACAATTTGTAGAAGTACTGATTGCCCCTGACTACACTGAAGACGCACTAGCGATATTTAGTGCCAAAGCCAATGTACGTGTACTTAAAATCGCTTTACCAGAAGGTGGCAATACAGCATGGGAACAAGGTCGCAACTCACACGACACCAAACGTATTGGTTCTGGCTTGCTGATTCAAACTGCAGATAACCACGAGATGAGCGTTGATGATTTAAAAATTGTCAGCAAAAAACAACCAACCCCAGAACAATTACAAGATATGTTATTTGCATGGCGTGTTGCAAAATACGTGAAATCAAACGCAATTGTATTCTGCGGCAACAGCATGACACTTGGTGTAGGCGCAGGGCAAATGAGCCGTGTTGACAGCACTAAGATTGCAGCGATTAAAGCGCAAAATGCTGGTTTAACTTTGAAAAACTCAGTGGTTGCATCTGATGCGTTCTTCCCGTTCCGCGATGGCATTGATGTACTAGCAGAAGCTGGTGCAGCATGCGTGATTCACCCAGGTGGCAGTATGCGCGATGAAGAAGTGATTGCAGCAGCTGACGAACATGGCTTGGTGATGGTGGTCACTGGGATTCGCCACTTTAGACACTAAATTATTTAAAGTAATACGTTTGTTTTCTTTTTGCCACAGCTAGTCTCACACCTAGTCTGTGGCGAAAGATTTTTAAGGGCTTCAAATACATGAAAATTTTAGTTATCGGTGGTGGCGGTCGTGAACATGCGCTCGCTTGGAAAGTAACGCACAACAAAGAAGTGAGCCGTGTATATGTAGCGCCAGGCAATGCAGGCACTGCACTAGACCCAGACATGGTAAATGTTCCTATTACTGCCGTAGATGATTTAGTTAAATTTGCACAAGATGAACAAATTTACCTTACGATTGTTGGCCCAGAGGCGCCATTATCTCAAGGGGTAGTCGATGCATTCCGCGCCGCTGGCTTAAAGATTTTTGGACCAACCAAAGCAGCGGCACAGCTAGAATCTTCTAAAGATTACGCTAAAGCATTTATGATGCGCCACAACATCCCGACCGCGGCTTACGGCACATTTACCGATGCTAAACTCGCGCATGATTACGTAAAACAACAAGGTGCGCCTATCGTTATTAAAGCGGATGGGTTAGCTGCGGGCAAAGGTGTTGTGGTTGCGATGAACGAAGATGAAGCACATGCTGCCATTGATGCCATGCTAGAAGACAATAAACTCGGCGCCGCTGGTGCACGCGTGGTGATTGAAGAATTTCTGCAAGGTGAAGAAGCCAGTTTTATGGTGATGGTGGATGGTAAAAATATTTTACCATTAGCCACCAGCCAAGATCACAAGCGCCTGCTTGATGCAGACTTAGGCCCTAACACAGGCGGCATGGGCGCCTACTCACCAGCACCAGTTGTGACACCTGCCATTCACGCTAAAGTCATGCGTGAGATTATTAAACCAACAGTTGAAGGCATGGCTAAAGATGGCATTCCTTACACTGGTTTTTTATACGCTGGCTTAATGATCAGCCCTAATGGCGATGTTAAAACGTTAGAGTTTAATTGCCGCATGGGTGACCCAGAAACGCAGCCGATTATGATGCGTTTGAAAAGTGATTTAGTTGGCCTGATGGAACATGCAGTTGATGGTACATTAGACCGTGCTGAAGCGGAGTGGGATAGACGCGTAGCTTTAGGCGTTGTCATGGCGTCAGCCAATTATCCAGAAACACCAAGACTTGGCGATGAAATTACCGGCCTGGAAAATCAATTAGCAGATACGCATATCTTCCATGCAGGTACTGTGCAAAAAGACGGCAAAGTGGTCACCAGCGGTGGTCGCGTACTTTGCGTGACGGCACTTGGTGAAACCGTAAAGTTTGCACAACAACAAGCGTACCAAGCTATGAAAGAAATTAAGTTTGATGGCGCACAATTCCGCACGGATATTGGTTACCGCGCCATTAAAGGCTAAGCCCTAAAGGTTATCTCATGAACACCCAAGACGTTTTTAACTACTTACAAAACCTGCAAGCCAAAATTGTAGAAGCCATTGAATTAGTCGATGGTAAGAATTTTCTGCAAGATAGCTGGCAACGTCCTGAAGGTGGTGGTGGCAATTCTTGCCTGCTAGAGGAAGGCAACGTATTTGAACGTGCTGGCGTGGGCTTCTCTCATGTCATCGGCACTAAGTTACCCCCTGCTGCTAGCGTTGCACATCCAGAAGCAGCAGGTCGCCCTTGGGAGGCGATGGGTGTATCTTTAGTATTTCACCCGCGCAACCCATATGTACCTACCGTACATATGAATGTACGCTTTTTTATCGCCAAAGCACAACATGCCACAGAACAAGATATCTGGTGGTTTGGCGGTGGTATGGATCTCACGCCTTATTATGGTTTTACTGAAGACTCAGAACACTTTCATCGCACCAACAAAACTGCATTAGATGCGTTTGATATCAGTTTCTACCCTAAATTCAAAAAAGAATGTGATGAATACTTTTATCTGAAACATCGCCAAGAGCCTCGTGGTATTGGCGGTATTTTTTATGATGACTTTAACGAATTAGGCTTTGAGCGTAGCTTTGATTTTCATCGCGCAGTGGGCGATGCGTTCTTACAAGCGTATTTGCCAATCGTGCAACGTCGTAAAGACACGCCCTATGGCGAGCGTGAGCGTGATTTCCAAGCCTACCGCCGTGGACGTTATGTTGAATTTAACTTAATTTACGATCGCGGCACTATTTTTGGATTGCAATCCAATGGCCGCACCGAATCCATCTTGCTTTCAATGCCACCTATTGTGAAATGGCGTTATGACTGGAAGCCAGAAACAGGTAGCCCAGAAGCTAAACTCTACACTGATTTTCTTATTGAGAAAGACTGGCTCTCTCTTAACCAGTAAACATCATGAATATTTCCACCCAAGCACATGCGCTAGCAAAAGACCTACTCAACTTTATTGATCTCAGCCCTAGTCCTTGGCATGCGGTTGATTATATTGAGCAGCAGTTATTAAATGCAGGTTTTGCCAAGTTAGATGAAACACAAGCTTGGCAGCTGAGCACTGGTCATCGCTATTTTGTGGTGCGCGGCGGTGCTTCTATTATTGCCTTCACGCTTGGCAACAAACCTATCACCAATACAGGCTTTCGTATGGTGGGCGCACATACAGACTCGCCTAGCCTAAGACTCAAACCTAAAGCCGCTTATGAAACTGACGGCCTACTGCGCATTGGCGTAGAAGTCTATGGCGGGCCAATTTTGGCAACATTTACAGACCGTGATTTAAGTATTGCAGGGCGTGTGACTGTACGCACCGAAACTGGCCATACCATCAAATTACTTAAATTTGATAACGCACTCATGCGCTTACCCAACTTAGCAATTCACATGAACCGCGAAGTGAATGAAAAAGGCCTTAAGCTCAACAAACAAACCGAACTACCATTATTATTTGGTGAAAGTGAAGCTGGCATAGAAGCAGACCAGCAATTTCTTGCCTATATCGCTGAAGCCCTCGACATTGCGCCACAAGATATTGTCACATTTGAATTTAATGTATTTGATACGCAAAAAGGTGCATTCTGGGGCGCCCAGCAAGAGTTCATCACCAACAGCCAACTGGATAATCTTGCATCGTGCCACGCTGCGATTACCGCGCTACTCAACTCCAGCAATCAAGAAACAAGCAACATCTGCGCATTATTTGACCACGAGGAAGTGGGTAGCGAGAGCGCGACAGGTGCAAGCGGTAGCTTTTTATCAGATGTGATTAACCGTATCACCGCAAACACAGGCATGAGTGAGGAAGATCGCCTACGTGCCCTAGCCCTAAGCTTTTTTGTGAGTGCAGACATGGCGCATGCTTATCACCCTAACCACTCTAGCGCCTACGAACCATGTCACCATGTGATGGTAAACCAAGGCCCTGTGATTAAAACCAATGCGAATCAACGCTACGCTAGCAATGCAGATACTGCCGCACGCTTTATATCCCTGTGTGAGCGTGCTAATGCACCATTTCAGCAATATGCGCATCGTACAGACTTAGGTTGCGGTAGCACAATTGGCCCGATTTTGGCCTCTGGTTTAGGTGTTGCAAGTGTCGATGTTGGCTCACCCATGTGGGCAATGCACAGTATTAGAGAAAGTGCAGGCGTACTTGATCACTATTACATGATAGAAACACTTAAGGTATTGTTTAATAGCTGATTTGGGTACTCCCTAACAAACACAGTGATGACTATAATCCTTAATCTATACATCAAAAAACAAAAATGAATAAGGATTAATCACCTATGCAAACGATTGAATCAGTGATTGCGACCCTCTCGAATTGGGTGTGGGGCCCGCCAATGTTGACCTTACTGCTAGGTACTGGCCTATACCTCACCATCTTACTCAAAGGCATGCAGTTCCGTGCATTGCCCTTAGCGCTCAAACTTATTTTTCATAAAGATCATCATCATGAGGGCGATATTAGCCACTTTGCCGCACTCATGACTGCACTTGCAGCCACCGTAGGTATCGGCAATATTGTAGGCGTGGCCACTGCCATTACATTAGGTGGGCCTGGTGCTGTATTTTGGATGTGGGTCACAGGCATGCTGGGCATGGCAACCAAATATGCAGAAGCAGTATTGGCCGTTAAATATCGTGAAAAAGGCCCTCATGGCATGCGCGGTGGCCCTATGTATTATTTAGCAAAGGGTGCAGGGTTGCCGTGGTTAGGCACGATGTTCGCTGTTTTCACTGCATTTGCCGCCTTTGGTATTGGCAATATGACTCAAGCCAATGCCACAGCCAAAATATTTGAATCCACGTTTAATATTGCACCACACATTACAGGCTGGGTGCTTATGATACTCACAGGCCTAGTGATTCTGGGCGGCATACGTGCCATTGGTAGATTTACCTCTTTTCTCGTACCTTTCATGATCATCGCGTACGTAGGAACCGCACTCTTGGTGCTGTTCATTAATATAGAAAAAATCCCGCACGCGTTTTCACTCATTTTTTATCATGCATTTAACCCGATTTCTGCCACAGGTGGATTTATCGGTGCCACCATTGCGGCGGCAATGCGCTACGGTATCGCACGTGGTGTTTTTTCTAATGAATCGGGCTTAGGTTCTGCGCCTATCGCCGCGGCAGCAGCACGTACTAATGACCCAGTAAAACAAGCACTAGTGAGCATGACTCAAACGTTTATTGATACGCTTGTCGTCTGCACGATGACAGCACTCGTCATCCTCACCGCCACATCCTGGACGCAAGGCATCAGCGCAGGCGAACTCACCAGCGCCAGCATGGCAGAAACATTAGGCGACACAGGCAAGATCATTGTTGCCATCACCACTGCACTATTTGCCTATTCCACTTTAATAGGATGGAACTATTATGGAGAAAAAGCGATTGAGTATTTATTTGGACCACGCGCCATTGCAACCTACCGCGTATTATTCACCGCCACAGTCATTATTGGTGCGACCACTAGTCTAGAGTTTGTATGGAACTTCTCCGACCTGATGAACGGCATGATGGCCATCCCCAATTTGATTGGCCTATTATTACTCGCTAAGATAGTAAAATCAGAAACTAACCGTTATTTCTCTGAGCTAAAAAATAACGATAATAATTAACAATCACTTAAACATCATCATTCGACTAGAGGCAACCACTCATGACTCACCATCGAAGTGCATGGCGCAACCGCTGGACTTTCATCCTAGCGACTGCTGGCTCTGCCATTGGCTTAGGCAACATCTGGAAACTACCCTACATGATAGGGGTTAACGGTGGCAGTGCTTTTGTCCTAGTGTTTATCGCCTGCATATTTTTTGTGGGCATCCCGCTGATGATGACTGAGATTTTGCTAGGGCGTCGAGCACAAAAAAACCCACTCAACGGTATAGAAACACTTGCGATTGAAGCTAACGCATCTCCCCATTGGAAGTATCTTGGCGGGATGGGAATGATAACGGGGCTTTTGATTTTGAGCTTTTATAGCGTCATCGGCGGATGGGTGCTTAGCTTTATTGGCACGGCAGCAAGTGGCGGCTTTACAGGCATGGATGGTGTCCAATCTACCGCGAACTTCAATCAACTACTCGCATCACCTCTCACCCTATTATTTTGGCATACCGTGTTTATGATCATGACCATGAGCGTTGTGGCGCGTGGCGTTAACTCAGGCCTTGAAAAAGCCAATAACATTTTGATTCCAGCACTCTTTGCTATTTTACTGATACTGTTAGGTTACAGCATGTCAGTAGGCGATATGAGTGCCTCTTTTCGCTTCATGTTCAGCCCTGATTTTTCTAAAATCACGCCAGTAACAGTGCTTTCTGCACTGGGTCACGCATTCTTCTCACTCAGCCTCGGCATGGGTTCGGTGATGGTATATGGCTCATATTTGCAACGTGATGTTTCAATTGCACGCGCCACTATTTATATCGCACTAGTGGATACGCTACTAGGTCTATTAATTGGCCTCGCGATTTATGCCTTAGTCTTCGCTAACCAGCTAGCACCCAATGCTGGGCCTGGCTTAATTTTTCAAACACTGCCAATTGCATTTGGCCAAATGCCTAGCGGCAGCTTGATCGCAACACTGTTCTTTATCCTTGTTGCTTTCGCGGCATGGACCTCCGCCATTTCTCTTGTTGAACCAACCATCGCTTGGGTAGTTGAAAACACACAAATTTCTCGCAAAATTGCCACAACAACATTAGGGCTGATTATCTGGCTAATTGGGATCAGCGTTGTACTATCTTTTAATAAATGGCAAAACGTTAACATCATATTCGGGCTCAATATCTTTGATACCCTCGACAAACTCACCTCCACTATCCTGCTACCCCTTGGAGGTCTACTGATTGCAATATTTGCGGGCTACTTTATGCAAAAAAACCATGTTCAAGAAGAACTCAATTTACATCAATGGTCTTTTAAAGCTTGGGTTTTCATGAATAACGTCATCGCACCTATAGGCATTATTGCGGTGTTTCTCTATCTTTTTAAGATTATTCAATAATCGTACTGTTTAACAGCTAACCCTCACTATTCAACTAATCATCAATGAATAGTCACTTAAAACAAAAGCGCCAGCTTTTTGAGCTGGCGCTTTTATTACGTACGAGGTTTGGACTGGATTACAGTGACAACACCCATTGAACAACTGTAGTGATGTCAGCATCTTTAACCTGGCCACCCATTGCTGGCATTGGCATAGGGCCCCAAACACCGCTACCACCTTTTTTAACTTTTTCAACTAGCTTTGCTTCCGCAGTTTTGTCGCCTTTGTATTTTGCCGCAACATCTTTATATGATGGGCCTAATACCTTTTTCTCTACTGTATGACATGCTAAACAGCCACTTTTTTGAGCTAAAGCTTCAGCAGCTTTGGCATCCACTGCAGCACCTGCTTGCGCAGTAAGCAACATAGAACCAGCAGTAGCGATTGTTAATAATAAAGCTTTCATGCTATCTCCTTGAATTAACGCTTAATAATAGTAGTTATAAATTTTACAACCCACCTATCATACTGATAATTTAGTTTATGACAAGTGTGTTAAATCAAATGAATCATTAATAAATTACAAATTATCTGACTCAACAATTTAAAATAAATTCGCTATATCTAGAATGAATTCAACGCTTTTAAGATGCACTACGTTGACACAACAAACAATAAAATTATTTAAAGAGTTAAAGTGCTTCTACACTGTACTCTACAGACATCGTATGCGTTCTATTCGGGCTAATTACCACAGAGTTTTCTAATGCATTTGCTGTTTCTACACACACGGTTTTACGCCATTCGTCTGCATAACCCATATCGCCCATTGCGTGGGCTTTTTCAGCTCCTGGTGTCCATACCACTGTAGTATCACTGCCCGATTTACCTACACGTACTACTCGGTTATAAACAGGGTCATGTATTAAACAATCAGAGTTATGATCTAAGTAAACACGGTCAAACTCACCATCAAACTTCAATACATTATGCTCAACATAACGTCTATATTGGCGTAACTTATCTGCATAAAGACAATCTTGCAGACCTGTCACGCGGATATTACCCACATCACTCACATTAAGATAAGTATGGAACGCCTCACCAATTAAAAATGGATGGTCTGACTTATTGGTTGTGGCTAAGTCGATTTTCAAACGTTTACCAATCGTCACCATCATGGTAAGTACGTATGAATATGAAAGCTGCCTTTTGGCCTCTGGTGTTTCTATCATTTGCAACACTATGCGCGTTGCACCTGTTTCAGTTGCATCAACATCCACCATTTGCCATGGAATCACCCTTGCAAAACCGTGCGGACACAATGTGCTATCCGTTGGATGTGCGCCAAACCAAGGCCAGCAAATTGGCACACCACCACGGATAGAGCGGCCTTTTACATATCTAGCATGGTCAGATAACCAAAGCACTGGATGTTTTTCTGCTTTTGGTTGCCATTGGATAACATGGCCGCCTTGCAAAGCAATTTTAGCGGTCGCTAACGGATTATCTATCTCTAAATATTGCAGACCAGCGTCATCTTCAGTCACGGTCACATGAGGATGCAGTGTTGAACGCCCTTGCCCGTCTTTCTTTCTAAATATATGGTCTTCTAGTGAATCTAATGTCATACATTACCTTGTCAGTTTGTCACTTTTTAGCGTTACTTTAAAGCGCCGACTTAAAGTCTTACTTAAACTTAAAGTTTTACTTAAAAAGTGAGGTTTTATCTTGTCAATTATTTCTCAATTTGAGAAACATCACGTACCGCGCCACGTGCAGCACTTGTGCTCATTGCGGCATATGCGCGCAATGCTGGTGAAACTGCTCTTTCACGGTTAACTGGCTTCCAAGCATCTTTGCCTTTGTCTTCCATTTTGGCACGACGGTGCGACATCTCCTCATCACTAATCGCTAAGTGAATGGTACGGTTTGGAATATCAATTTCAATCGTGTCATTCTCTTCTACCAAGCCAATCGCACCGCCTTCAGCTGCTTCTGGTGAAGCATGGCCGATACTCAAGCCAGAGGTACCGCCTGAAAAACGTCCGTCTGTGAGTAAAGCGCAGTCTTTACCAAGACCTTTAGATTTTAAGTATGAAGTTGGGTACAGCATTTCTTGCATACCAGGGCCACCGCGTGGACCTTCATAACGGATCACCACCACGTCACCTGCTACTATCTTATCGGCAAGAATCGCCTCCACTGAAGCGTCTTGGCTTTCAAAAATACGTGCACGGCCAGTAAACTTCAAAATACTGTCATCCACACCCGCAGTTTTTACAATACAGCCATCTAACGCGATGTTGCCGTAAAGCACTGCCAAACCACCGTCTTGCGAATAAGCATGCGCTTTATCACGAATACAGCCTTCGCTTCTGTCATCATCTAAGGTTGGGTAAAGCATGCTTTGAGAGAATGCGATGGTAGTTGAAATGCCACCAGGCGCTGCACGGAAAAATTTCTTCACATCTTCGTTTTGAGTGACTTTAATGTCCCACTCATTGAGTGCATCACCCAAGCTTGGGCTATGTACCATTGGTGTATCACGGTGAATCACACCAGCGCGATCAAGCTCGCCTAAAATACCCATCACACCACCCGCACGGTGCACGTCTTCCATATGGTACTTAGCCGTTGCTGGCGCCACTTTACTGACACATGGCACTTTACGTGAAATGCGGTCAATATCACTCATGGTAAAATCTAAACCAGCCTCATGTGCGGCAGCCAGCAAATGCAACACTGTATTAGTAGAGCCGCCCATTGCTACGTCTAGGCTCATTGCGTTTTCAAATGCTTTCATGTTGGCAATGCTACGCGGCAATACGGTGTAGTCATCTTGCTCGTAATGGCGTTTTGCAAGGTCAACAATCAAGCGCCCTGCTTTTAAGAACAATTCTTTACGTGCCGCATGTGTGGCTAAAGTTGAGCCGTTGCCTGGCAAGCTTAAGCCTAGCGCTTCAGTTAAACAGTTCATTGAGTTAGCAGTAAACATGCCAGAGCAAGAACCACAGGTAGGGCAAGCTGAACGCTCAATCGCGTCAGATTCTGCATCACTCACATTGCTATCTGCCGCGGCCACCATCGCATCTACTAAGTCTAGTTTATGTGTGTTACCGCCCCAGTTCACCTTACCAGCCTCCATTGGGCCGCCAGAAACAAACACGACTGGGATATTCAAACGTAATGCCGCCATCAACATACCTGGGGTGATTTTGTCGCAGTTTGAAATACAAACGAGCGCATCTGCACAGTGCGCATTGACCATATATTCAACGCTGTCTGCAATTAAATCACGGCTAGGCAAGCTATAAAGCATACCGCCATGGCCCATCGCAATCCCATCATCAACTGCAATGGTATTAAATTCTTTAGCTACGCCACCTGCTTTTTCAATTTCACGTGCCACTAACTGGCCCATATCTTTTAAATGCACGTGACCTGGCACAAACTGAGTAAAAGAGTTAGCAACCGCGATAATTGGTTTATCAAAATCGCCATCTTTCATGCCAGTTGCACGCCATAATGCGCGCGCACCCGCCATGTTGCGACCGTGAGTAGTGGTATGTGAACGATAAACTGGCATGATAAAAATCCGTAAAAGAGTGAATATTAATTAATAGTGTGATTTTAGACTAGCTAGCGCCAACTAGCCAAAGAAATGTGCATTTGAACGCTATCTTTGCATAGCGTTATTGCGTAACCATGTAGCAAAACTGGCTTCATCCATATCGCTCGAGGCAACGGCGAGCATGGTTAATGTTGCGTCAACTTGCGTGGGCTTTAGTTTATAACCATTCAACCCTAAAAACAAACCAACAGAAAGAAAAGCTGCTCTTTTGTTACCATCTATGAATGCACGATTTTTAGCTAGCCCAACACCGTAAGCCGCAGCTAACTCTGCAAAATCAGGATTACCATACATCGCTAAATTCACTGCACGATTTAAGGCAGAATCAAGCAAGCCCTCATCTCTTATACCAGATGCCCCGCCATGCATCGCCAAGCTTTCATCATGCAAAGTAATAAGCAAGCGCTTATTTATCCACCTGAATTGACTCATGGTTACTTTGCCAAGGCATTAAACGTGTCGCGATACTCACGCATAAACTCACGCCCAATATCAAGCTGCTCTTCAAAACTTGGGTCATGCGGCGTAATAGTCACAGCCCCTGGCGCATCAGTTAAAAATACCGTATCGCCCTTTTCAAGCTTTAAGCGTGCTAATACTTCTTTCGGCAAAATTAAGCCTACGGAGTTACCAATTTGAGTGAGTTTTAAAGTTTGCATATTGCACCTCCAAATTACCATGTTATAACAATTGTTATAATAATTCAGTTACTCTAGGAGCGCAATTAATTAACAGCACTTGCCAGTTCACTGGCTTAGTGTTGCTTATCAGTTTTCTCTGATTGCGTTCTTACCCTACCCCTACAGCACATCCAACGGACTACCCACCCCACGCCCACCTTTATTCAACACATGCGTGTAAATCATAGTAGTCGCCACATCAGAATGCCCCAGCAACTCTTGCACCGTGCGAATATCATAACCGCCCTCAAGCAAGTGTGTAGCAAAGCTGTGACGAAACGTATGCGGTGTTGCTGGTTTGGTAATTTCTGCATCGACCACCGCTTGACGCATCGCACGTTGCACAGACTGATCTTGCAAATGATGGCGACGGATCACAGGCTCATCACCATCTTTAGTACGCGGGTCCTGCGACAACTTACCACTTGGAAAAACATATTGCCAAACCCAATCCCGACCAGCATAAGGAAACTTTAAACCCAAAGCCTGCGGCATATACACCGAACCAAAGCCATCATTCAAATCATTTTGATGCAACTGCTTCACGCGATTCAAATGTGTTTTAAGTGGCTCAACTAAGGTAAGCGGTAACATGGTCACGCGATCTTTAAAGCCCTTACCATCGCGAATTAAAATCTCTTTGCGTTCAAAATCAATATCTTTCACCCGCAAACGCAATGCTTCTAAAATACGCATCCCCGTACCATAGAGCAAACTCGCCACTAACCAGTGCGTACCAGTTAAACGTCCCAGCACCGCCTGCACCTCAGTTTTTGTAAGTACCACAGGTAAGCGCTTAGGCGCTTTTGCCTGTTCAACATTATCCAACCAAGGCAACGCAACACCCAATACCTCTTTATACAAAAACAACAACGCACTTTTCGCCTGATTTTGCGTGCTAGCCGAAACATGTCGCTCAACCGCCAAATGTGTTAAAAACACCTCCACCTCTACTGAGCCCATTTCACTTGGATGACGCTTGTCAAAATGTAAAATAAAGCGTTTAATCCATTCTAAATAAGCTTGCTCAGTACGAATACTATAATGCTTAAGGCGAATCTTGCCGCGCACCTGTTCTAAAAGCTTGGGCGACTCCACGTTTTGTACAGAGTTCTGCATATTCTTACGCCGTATCTAAATAAAATTTTAGGCAATACTAAAAAAAGTTAACACCATGATTTTATTATACACTTTATTAATAAAAATTAATTGGCATTCACTTATGACGTATTTAAAACCGTAAAATAGGATGCCTATTTTACGTTAGGCGTTTATGTTTAAATATCAGGACGGTTCGGATATTTTGATTGGCGATTCTGTGCTTTTTGAGAACGGAAAAACTAATGGTATCGTTGAGTTGGTAGTGGTTTCTGAACAGGAAATGAAAAACATTAATGTTAGTGAGGCTGGCATTATGGTGAAATCTCAACCTTTTGGCTTAGTCTATTTAAGTGAGTATTGGTTAAAAAATGACCCTTTATTATTCGTATCACATGCACCAGCCTAACCCATCATTCAAGCGGGACGCCTAACGGCGCCCCTTAATTCAAACGTTAGCCATATATGAATTTAAGCATCATTGAAAATGAGATATTGGATTTGCTTCTTGATGACTATGAAGCGCCAGAAACTATCGCTCAAAACATCTCAATCAAAATCACCAAAAAAGAAATTCTTAGTGTACTTGACTCATTAACTACGTCAGGACTGGTTCAACCATTCATTTACGATACTGCATCCCAGCAATACAAGAAAATTGAGCCTGCTTCTACTAATCCAAACCAAGAAGTATGGTTCCTTGCAACGTCTGTTGGTCGTAATTGGGCAGCTAATAATGGCTAACCCATCAGTCAAGCGGGACTGGCGAAAGCGCGCTTTGAATAGACAATTATTAATAACGAGGGTTGAGCCACCATTGTCGCCAGCCCCTTACTTCAAACGTTAGGAAAACTCAATTATGGCTAACTTTCTCGATAGTGCTGAAATCGAAATCCCTTGCGAAAATTGCTCCCGCAAAACTAAGAAAAGCATCGGATGGGTAAAGTCGCACAAAGACTTTACCTGTGGTTGCGGTACTAAAATCACAATCGACGCGAGCCAGTTCAAATCCGAAATCGCTAAAGTCGAAAAGTCTTTCGCTGCGTTGCAAAAAACTTTGAAAAATTTCGGTAAATAAAAACAGTGGCTGTGCATCACATTCTATTTTTAATGTTACTTGGTTACTCATTTGTAGTTCTCCATAGTTTTGGGTTTCCTAACCCATCCATTAAGTGGGACTTGCTAAAGCAAGCCCCTTATGTCAAACGTTAGCCAATCAAATATGAATCTAGACCGAACTGAATGCTCAGAATGTGGGGTTGAAATTGACACAAGCAAAGACACTGAAACTTCCCGCACATTATGCCCAGCTTGCGGCAGCGAGAAACGTACTATGCATTGTTCAGTTTCAGAAACATTGATTGCAAGAGATGGTATTGGCGTTAAGGCTAAAAGACCGAACGAAAAACGCCCTTACATTGAAGACCGCTCGATGCCTAGCTATTCTTATAGCAGAGAAAAGTTAGTGCACCGAGAAATGGTTATAGACAGAGACAATGACAAATACTACGAAAAAGTAACTGATTATGAAACTGGTGAAATAATTCACGAGAACCAAGAGTCTCTATCTGCACATCAGAATCATGGCTCTGCAAAAATCAAAAAGGTTTCTAAGTAATGGCTAACCCATCATTCAAGCGGGACGCCTAACGGCGCCCCTTAATTCAAACGTTAGCCCTCAAATGAATGAAGCTATAGAATTTCACGATTCAGAAGTACAGCTAGCCGAAGGTGCTATCGACGTATTCCGTATTGTTTTTTCTTCTGCTTATGTTCATCGCTCAGCTGGTCTTCCTGGCGTTGATGCAGGGGCGGGCTACACTCAGCAAGCCGAACTTATATTCACTTCAGCTACATGGTCAAAATCTTTACTTCCCATTGTTGGTAAGTTGTCTGATGGTTTTCTTATGCTACGAGGCAAAAAACATTCTCTTATTTCCATGCCTTTGTCTGTTTCTGGCAAAATTGAGGCTGAGTTGGTTTTTGTTTCGGGTGCGGTGCTATCTATTTCAGCATCGTCAGTGTCTTGTAAATTTACCAGTGAGGCTCACTTCGTAGAAAATTATGCGGGCTAACCCATCATTCAAGCGGGACGCCTAACGGCGCCCCTTAATTCAAACGTTAGGGCGCATTTCTTGAGCGACGCTTTTTCTACCGACAAGTTGGAGCCGACAGGCGACCAGTTTCACTGCGCCGGCGCGGAAGACATTGCGCGGATCGAGGCTGCAGTAGGTAGCAAACTACCCGCCGCCTATGTTCGATTTTTGGAGAACTATGGGGCATCCATGATTGGAGGTGGCGCGGGCGTGGTATTAGATACGGGCGAAGAACTTGACCTTTTCACGTTTTTTGCCGCGTCCGGCGAGCAGGGAGTTTTTGCTGACTTACTTGCGCACGATGAATATGCGCCTCAAGGCTTAGTCCCGATTGCAGACGATATCTTTAACAACCGGTACTTACTTCATGCTCCAAGTGGGAAAATCTTTTTCGTCCAGTATGCTCGCGGTGAAGTGCGGTTCATGGAGGTCGCGTCGTCTTTCGAGGCATTTATCAATTCGGTCAAGTTGGACGCCGATGAGTAGCGCCCTAACTTGTCATTCAAGCGGGACGCCTAACGGCGCCCCTTAATTTAAACGTTAGAAGGCCTATGATTAGCAGCGCAGTTTCCAAGCTCACGGTCGACCCTAATTTAGCTATTGAATTCTTGGCTATGTTTTCGCGGTTTGAGTACGCGCTGAAAGTCACAAAATTTCGCATGTCTGGAAATGGAGAAGCAAAAGCGAACTGGGAGACATTCGTATCTGAAGTTGAGCCATTGTTTGATCATAAAACTGATAGTTCATTGTCAGAGGCTTTCAATTATCTGACAGATCAACCACTCAGATTTCTTGGGATCCATGGTGGAGTTTTAGATTGGTATGAGTTCAATTTACCTGCAAATAGCACTGATGCAGATAAAGTCATTCGCATTATTAAGCAAGTCCGCCACAATCTCTTCCATGGCGGCAAATTTGCGCATGATTCGCATGCCTCTAAAGACCGTGACACCAAACTCCTTAAATATGGGTTAACAGTCCTTGAGAATATGATTCAGTTAATTGAAGAGGTGAAGTCTGCATATGAACATTAAAGACCTTCTAACCCATCATTCAAGCGGGACACGCTAAAGCGTGCCCCTTAATTCAAACGTTAGCCCTATACAATAATTATGAATAAATTTCTCAAAATTCTCGGTGGTATTTTTCTATTTTTGCTCGTGGGCGGTGGAATTGCCATCGCTGTGCTTTATTTCAAATCATTACCCTTAGAAAAAAAT
This sequence comes from Methylotenera sp., assembly GCF_030653755.1. Classification (GTDB taxonomy): domain Bacteria; phylum Pseudomonadota; class Gammaproteobacteria; order Burkholderiales; family Methylophilaceae; genus Methylotenera. The sequence continues at coordinate 2,882 of NZ_JAURYU010000047.1, read as the reverse complement.
GCAACATCTTATTTTAACGAAAATATTCCACTAATAGTCGAGTCATGGGACTCAGAAGCTCTCATTAAAAGAGCTACACCAGAACTCCTGCAACAGGCATCCAAGAAGCAAATGCAAGAGATGTTTACTTGGCTTTCTAAATTAGGAAAAATTAAAAAAGTTGAAGTCCCCTCGGTAGTAATTACTACTGGGACTTATCCAAACACTCCGTACAACGGGACATGGGCAACCTGCGACGCAGATGCTCAGTTTGAAGCTGGGGCTGCCAAAATTAGAATGGTATTAAAACGCAATGGTGATAGTTGGCTTATTATGGGTTTTCATGTTAACTCACCAGCTTTAATGGCAACTAATGGCTAACCCATCATTCAAGCGGGACGCCTAACGGCGCCCCTTAATTCAAACGTTAGCTATTTATGAAACTGTCAATTTACACAAAGTATTGGTATTTATTATGCTTGTATCTTTTGGTAGGTTTTATCCTTTGTATTTATGTAGTTGAGTCACAATCAATGTTGGCTGTTGGTCTCTTTTTTATGTGGTTTGTTATTTGTAGTTTTCAGCTACATCGCATGAGATGCCCAGATTGTGGGGTTCATGTAACATATCAAGGCCAAATGTCTGGTTTTTCAATTTCGTCTAGTTTTATTGGTCGTAAGTGTAAAAATTGTGGGGCTGACTTTTGTTCAAATTAGCCATTTTATTAAACTTGGTCAGCTTTAAAGCTAACCCATCATTCAAGCGGGACGCCTAACAGTACAGCGCGTTTGATTTCTGGACAGTTTGCGCTTGAATTCTGGATGCGAATAAAACCATAAAATACCATGAATTCAGGATACGAATAAACTTGCTTTTTAACGCACACAGAGCGGCAATGGTGTCATCAATTTTAATTAAAGGATGACACCATGAATATCAGCAACCATGAACAGAACGCTTTGGAGTATTTACAAATCATGCCGTCAGAAATATTAAGTCAGTTTATTAAAGGTGAGGTCGATTTAAACAAACTGGCTAAAGTTGAGTTGAGCAACAGAGGTCAAGATACTAATGGTCGGTGGGTAGGTTTCAAAGAGGCCACAAAGATTCATCAAGTGACCGTTTAAACGCCATTCAAACGCCATGTAAACCCACTTTAACGTGGGTTTTATTTTGTCCTGGCTAATCATCTAATTTAGTTTGTAATTTGCAATCAATAGCTCGGTGATCGGCTTGCTGGCCGTCTTTGAATTATTAATGCTGTAGCTTGTTTGTACTTCTTTGAATTCAAAACCCTCAAACAGAGTGCGTATCTGAGGCACGTTATTGATGCTGACCAACCATTTACCTTTGGCGCTTTTTAAAACGTCTCTCAGGCGCTCAAAATCGGTCTTGTCAAACAAGCCTTTGCCATAATCGTTCTCACAATTCCAATACGGTGGGTCGATGTAAAAGAATACGTCTTTGCCGTCGTAGCGCCTGATTAGCTCGTGGTAGGGTAGATTTTCAATACTTACGCGGCTTAACCTCATGTGCGCTTCAGATAAATCCTCTTCTAGCCTAAGCAGGTTTAAACGTGGTTTTGAGCTATTGGCCACACCGAAGGATTGTCCAACTATCTTTGCACCGAATGCATTTTTAACTAAATAATAAAAGCGCGCTGCGCGTTGAATATCTGTAAGGGTTGTTTCATCTACACGTTGCAGGCGTTGGAACTCTTCACGGCTGACGAGTGACCATTTGTAGTAACGCACGAACTCTTCAAGATGGTTTTGTATGACTCTGTAAAGGGTGATTAAGTCACCGTTGATGTCGTTAATCACTTCGACCTTGCTTTGCTCTTTTCGAAAGAGCACCCACGCAGCACCTGCAAACACCTCAACGTAACATGTATGTTTGGGTATTAGAGGGATGATGGTGCTGGTGAGTTTGGATTTACCACCGACCCATGCCAGTGGTGATTTGCGTTGTGTTGCCATGAGTACTCCTATATATAGTATAGGCGCTCATGGCGCTCTGAATAATCAGCAGGTTACTCTCATCCTGCTAGTCGCGCATCAACCCTGCGGCGGGTATATATTCGACAGGTGCCAGTGATAGTCTAATTACACTGGTTTTAATTTTGGCTACTACTTCACCACATTAGACCGCAGCTGGTAGATTAGGCGATACAGCATGCCCACGCCCTTCTCGGGGTGCATACTTAAAAAATACTAAGCTGTAGCCAATCTTTCGCGCAACAAATAGCCTTCTAGCGCCCAGATTTTCTCGCGGGCATTTTGCTTGGCAATTTTCTGACCAAGCTCTGCATTAAAGTTTTCAGGGCTGGCGCATGCGCTTTCACCTGTTACTGTGTAGCCATTGTTAAGTGTTAAACAGCACACAGTTAAGCACGTGCCTTCAAACACATGAAACTGCTCTAATTTGATGGTTGCGTCAATTAGCTCAGGCGTAAGGCGAGGTGCATTAAGACCTTTGTCTTGAATCTCTTGCTCAATTTGTTTTTCGTTCATTGCTTTAATCCTTATATTGGTTTATTTGGCCACAACGTGGACACTTGATACTTAATTGAATGGCCAAGCCCTCAGCCAGTTTTTTATTGCACTTGCTACAACGTAAATCTTTAATAGTGTATTTCATACGGGTCACCTATAATTTCCCTGCCGCTAGTGGCGCAGGGTCTTTGGTTGATCCGTACCTTGGTTACGGTGAGACGGGTGGTTAAAGTACTCGTAATACTTGAATCACTCGCCCTGTCTTTCGCGTGTGAATAATGTGCTTTAGCACATATATTCCACGGCGAAGCCCTTTACGGGCTTAATACTTTCTCAAACCAACAATCCGATTTGCATATAGTTTTCTCGGCAACGGTGCGCTGCGGTGAGCTTTCCAGCCAATATTGG
>NZ_JAURYU010000042.1 GCF_030653755.1 Methylotenera sp. | reverse complement strand
TTAAGCAAAACACATTTACGCTAAAATCTTGTTCTAATTAAACTTACTTTTATAACGATTCAACAGAGGCCACCCCTACTATGCTAACACTTACTAAAACACAACAAATCATCATAGGTGTTGCACTTGCTGCGCTTATTTTTGTGACACGCGGCCATCACTTTGCTTCAATAAACAGCTTACCAAGCGCTTCTCTTGCCGTATTTTTTCTAGCGGGTTTGTACCTACGCCCTGCCTTAGCATTTCCAGCACTACTTGCTTTATGTGCAGGCTTAGACTTTTACTCTGTGACATTTCAAGGTGTTAGCAACTTCTGCGTAACACCCGCTTATGGCTTTTTATTGCCAGCTTACGGTGTGATGTGGCTTGCTGGTCGTTGGTTTGCGAAACATTATAGCTTTAGCATTAAAGCTATTTTGCCACTTATAGCTAGCATCACTGTTGCTGGAGCAATCAGCGAGCTATTCTCTAGCGGTGGCTTTTACTTCTTTGGTGGCCGCTATCCTGACCCAACCATCACTGAATTTGGTGCTCGCTTAGCTAAATATGCACCACACCAATTTGAGAACATTGGCTTCTGGTTAGCTGTTGCTGCTGTCGTGCATATTGCATTTGTATTAGCAAGCGGTGTGAATCGCGCAAAAGCTTAATTAGCAATGTCATCTGACGATAAAAACACGCGCCATACAACACGTATGGTGCGTAAAAAAGCAGTGATTGATGCTGCGATTGAACAAGCAAATCAAGAAAAAGGCTTGTTATTAGTACTCACAGGCAACGGTAAAGGCAAAAGCTCGTCTGCATTTGGCATGATGGCTCGCGCATTAGGCTACGGCATGAAAGTAGGCGTGGCGCAGTTTATCAAGGGGCGCAGTGATACTGGTGAAGAAGCCTTTTTTCGCGGACAGGCCAACGTAGAGTGGCATGTGTTGGGTGAAGGTTTCACTTGGAACACACAAGACCGAGAACGCGATACACAAACCGCACAAGCAGGATGGGCGATTGCACAACGCATGTTGCGCGACCCCGACATTAAACTGGTGATTCTAGACGAACTCACCTACACCATAAAATATGGTTATCTTGATCTCACACAAATATTGGCTGATATTGCTGGACGACCAGCCATGCAACATGTGGTGGTAACAGGCAGGGGTGCGCCAGCAGCGCTCACCGAGATGGCCGATACTGTGAGCGAAATTATGGATATCAAACATGCATGGCGTGCTGGCATTAAAGCCCAGCCAGGGATTGACCTTTAAAGAATTGCTATGACAACTTGCAAAGCCGTACTTATTTCCGCCCCCGCATCTGGGCAAGGAAAAACCTTTATTACTGCCGCGCTTGCTCGTGCATGGCGCAACCAAGGACTACGCGTTCAAGCATTTAAGTGTGGCCCAGACTTTCTGGACCCAATGATTTTAGAAGTGGCTACTGGCCGCCCCGTTTACAATCTTGACTTCACCATGTGTAGTGAAAGTGATGGCGAGGCGCAACTGTATCGGGCAGCACAGCATGCTGATTTGATTATTGTTGAGGGCGTAATGGGCTTGTATGATGGCACGCCATCAAGCGCAGACATTGCAGTTCGCTTCAACTTACCCGTCTTGCTAACAATAGATGCTAGCGGCATGGCGCAAACGTTTGGCGCTGTCGCCAAAGGACTTTTATCGCATTACCCACACTTAAAACCAGCTGGTGTATTAGCAAATAAGGTGGGGAGTGTTGGCCACGGCAAGTTGCTATACGACTCATTACCTAGCCATCTCAATTGGTTTGGCGCATTGCAAAAGAACGAAGCACTCAGCTTGCCTGAACGACATCTTGGCTTATTTCGCGCAAGTGAGATGATCGATTTAGAGCAAAAAATTGAAGAAGCTGCCAATGCATTGATGCAAGATTTGCCACTACCGCCAGCGGTCACTTTTAATACACCAACGACACTGGCACCACCTAAACTCCTAGATGGGAAAACAATCGCGATTGCCAAAGATGAAGCGTTCTGTTTTATTTATCAAGCGAATGTAGACTGCTTAATAGAGATGGGGGCAAAGCTTGAGTTTTTCTCACCACTCCATGATAAATCACTGCCTGAAGCTGATGCTTACTGGCTTCCGGGAGGCTATCCAGAGCTTCACCTACAAGAAATCAGCACAAACATCGCAATGAAAAATGCGCTAAAAACAGCATTAGATGCAAACAAACCAATACTCGCAGAATGTGGCGGCATGATGGCACTGTCCACATGCTTAAATAATGAGCCTTGCTTTCACTTACTACCAGGGGTGAGCAAGATAGAAGACCAGTTACAAGGGCTGGGCTCATTAAAGGCCGAGTTATTTAATGGAGAGCTTGGCGCGCACACTTTTCATTACGGTAGTTTTAAAACGGAACTCACGCCTACTGCAACGGCCAAGACACGTTTTGGTAAAGTTGAAAACATTTACCAACATGGTTCAATCCGCGCTAGTTTCCTACATTTCTATTTTGCATCCAACCCTATAACTGCTGCGGAATTATTTCTATAATGGAAAACCACCGTTATTCAGACGAAGAAGTTGCTGCGGTTTATCGCGTGATTGCAGAACGCCGCGATATGCGGCATTTTTTGCCCACACCAGTTGCGCCAGAGATATTAACTAGCGTTTTACAAGCGGCTCATCAGGCCCCCAGTGTTGGCCTAATGCAACCTTGGCGCTTTATACGCATCACCGATATCAACACACGCAAAGCGATACATCAGCTAGTGGATGAAGAGCGCATTAAAACCGCTCATGCTATCGGCGAGTATGAAAACACCACACGTATGGCCGAGTTCTTGCGCTTAAAAGTTGAGGGAATCTTAGAATGTGGTGAATTATTAGTCGCCACCCTATGTGACAACCGCGAAGGTCAAATTTTTGGGCGTAGAACCATTCCCGAGATGGACATTGCATCCGTAAGTTGCGCAATTCAGAATATGTGGCTTGCCGCCCGTGCTGAAGGCTTGGGCATGGGTTGGGTTTCAATTTTCGACCCTATTAAGTTAGGCTCACTACTACAAATACCTGCTGATGCAAAACCAATTGCCGTATTGTGCTTAGGCCATGTAAATACCTTCTACAAAGAGCCAATGCTGATAGAAACTGGCTGGAAACAAGCGAAACAATTGTCTGAAATGGTAATGGAAAATCAGTGGAAGAATACAAAATGAGGTATCCACAACGCATTGTGTGCCTCACGACCGAACCTACAGAAGTGCTGTATTTACTGGGTGAACAAGCGCGTATTGTTGGCATTTCCGGCTTTACCACCCGCCCAGCGATTGCGCGTAAGGAAAAACCAAAAGTCGCTGCATTTACCAGCGCTAAGATTGATAAAATATTAGCGCTCAACCCTGATTTAGTCATCGGGTTCTCTAACCTGCAAGCAGATATCGCGGCATCATTGATTCGCGCAGGGGTAGAAGTGCACATTTTTAACCAGCGCTCTATTGCACAAATGCTTAGCATGGTGGCTAGCGTTGGTAGCTTAGTAGGCGCGTCTGATAAAGCCGCCAAGCTGATTGAATCGCTTGAGTTCACGATTCAGCAAGCACGAGACACTGCATCACAGTTACCAGCAAAACCCATCGTATATTTTGAAGAATGGAACGACCCCATCATTTGCAGTATAAAATGGGCTTCAGAGCTAATTGAAATGGCTGGCGGCAAAGACTGCTTTCCAGAACTATCGCAATTTCACAGTGCAAAAGATAGAACTATACAAGCGAGCCAGGTCATCGAACGTCAACCCGACATCATCATCGGCTCATGGTGCGGCAAGAAATTTCAGCCTGAACAGGTAATTAACAGAGATGGATGGAATACCATCCCTGCCGTAAAAAATGGCTTTATATTTGAAATCAAATCTGCCGATATTTTACAACCAGGCCCCTCACTCATTACGCATGGCTTGAAGCAGGTTCAATCCATTATTCAGCAATGGGCATCTGCTCAGCCACATCACAAGCAAGGAAACTAACATGCCTACACATCTTATTTTAGGTGGTGCTCGCTCTGGAAAAAGCGCTTTTGCAGAACAATTAGCCTCAGCCTCTGGCTTACCAGTGACCTATATTGCAACCGCGCAAGTGTATGATGCCGAGTTTGGATCGCGCGTTGAACACCACAAAATACGCCGCCCCACACATTGGAAAACAATTGAGCAATCTTTCAACCTAGCTGACGTTTTGCAAGCACATGCGAAAGCAAACACTTATGTGATTGTCGATTGCCTGACGCTTTGGCTAGCGCAATGTATATGTCCAGACTGTAACCGCCCAGAAACGTTAGACTGGCAACAAGAACGGAATCAATTACTGGCAATATTACCCAAGCTAGAAGGTAATGTTTTGCTTGTTAGCAACGAAGTAGGGATGGGCATTGTGCCACTAGGTGAAATTAATCGACAATTTCAAGACGAACAAGGTCGCCTCAATCAAGCGGTAGCTGAACGTGCCAATAAAGTCAGCTTTATCGCGGCAGGACTGCCGCTTACGCTTAAAGGGTAACTATTTAAAGGATCAATATGGAAACAACAACATTCGAACTACAAGGTGAGTTTATCGAACTTTGTAACCTATTAAAACTTGCAGGCATCGCCAATAGTGGCGGCCAAGGCAAACTCATGGTCAGCGATGGAATTGTACAAGTAGATGGCAATATCGAGACACGCAGAACAGCAAAAATACGCTCAGGCCAAGTAGTCGAGTGCTTAGGACAAACGATTAAGGTGCTATAAGTACAAACCTACTCACAAGCCACCCTAAAAGACGTTAGCGTGACGCTTGCCATGATGTCAAAGATAGCGTTTAATCCAATCTAAAATGCTTATCACTAATACGCGCCACCACTTGATCAAACAGCTTGGGTGACGTAGCTTATGTACGTGTGTTAAGTATTTTAATATCACTCAAACAAGGTGCAATATAAACTAGTTAACTATTGATTTTGATATGAATTTAGAATTTCACAACATAGCTTACACCTGTCCGTCTAAAATTTCATGGGCGGATTTGGTGTCTACTTTACGTTAGCCAGTACCACTATGCTCAACAGTCCCGAATACCTTAAGTATCTGTGCGAACGCCAAGCAAGTACGTCAATTGGAGCGTCAACTGCACGGGGAATGGGTCCCAAGGGCACCATCCAAGCGGCGAGAAAGTACCTTAAATCACTAGATCTGAAACGGCTCAAGAAACGTAGCCAAACCGCCTTTATCGAAGAGTTGGAAATAGCAACTGGCGAATTGATGAATTGCCTACCGAAAGATCATCGACACTGGGGCAGTGCGCGAAAATTCATTAATATTTTTTTACGTGGCTGTTGTTACAACAAATACTTGTCTGCACATCACAAGTTAGAAACTATTGAGCCTTGGCTAGAAGTTCCTTTAGATAGCCACGTCGCAAAAGGATTGAAATTACATATAGGTCGTGGCGAACTGCCTCGATGGAAAGGCGTTATTCATCTACGCAAAGATGAAAGTGACAAATTTCAATTATTTGCAGCCGATCTCGCGAAGCGTGATGGTGTTAATCGCGTCGATTTAGATGTTAAATTTTGGCGTCGAGTTGGCTAACAACTCCCTCATGTCAAACGTTAGGCAATCATGACAAAAATTCTCGTTGATTCATGCGTTTTTATTAACGCATTAAAAGAAGACTCAGATCATCGTGACCAATGCTTAGCGTTCCTAGAGGCTCTATCCGACTCTGGCAGGGCAATGACTATGCCAGCTCATGGTTGGTTCGAGGTCTGGTGCAATATAAAGCGCATCGAAAATATAGATCAGCAATTCAAAGGCGTAAGCATCAATGAGCAATGGAAATTTCCCATTGAGTTAATTCACATTGATGCCAACTTCATTAGCAAATATGGAAACGTACAAATCCCATATACCAAAGCAGGCGACCACATCTACATCGTTGTCGCTTACATAAATCACTATCCATTAGTAACAACAGATAAAGGCATGGCAAAAATCGCCAAAGAAATTGGAGTTAGCGTGTACAGCCCAGCTGATTTTATGCATTCTGAGCATATTGCCTAACAAATCGCTCACTTCGTTCGCTGGGACGGGCTAAAGCCCACCCCTTAGCTTAATTTAACCGTTATGCGTTGAGGATTGCGCTCCCACTGCCGATCGTCACACCTCGGCTCGTTGTTCGAGACGCCGTGCGTTCGGACATGCGCAGCCGAGTAGGGTGGGTCACTTGTGACCCGCGCGTTACAATGTTTAAATTGCACATCCCGCGTGGGGTTTTAACCCCACCCTACAAAATTAGCTATATTCAACAGGAGCATTGATTGTTACAAACTTTATGTTGCTTGCCTTAGCTCGGTAGGTTGGGCTGAATGCAATGAAGCCCAACAAAAATAAACAACACATTGAATGTTGGGCTTCGCTACCGTTCTGCCCAACCTACACTACTATAAAAGCGAAGAGCACAATATGCGTCACCGAATAACTGGTAGCGTTCACCGTCGAGCGTTAGCGCTTAAACCAATAACTAGAGATAGGCTCCTAGTACTTGCCAATCTAAATGCTGCTCTACACAGTCGGCTAGTCGATTCAGCTCATCGTTTTTAAGCTGTTCATAATCAAAATGCTGCTCTACTTGCAAACCTGCCCATGCTAGCCATGCCGTACAGGCTTCTTCTTGGTCAAACACTCCATGCAAATAAGTGCCAGCAATTTGATTGTCGGGAGAAATAGCGCCTTCTGACCGACCTTCAAGGTAGAGTGCTGGGGTTTTGAGTGCGGGGCCAGTCGTCACCCCCATATGGATTTCATAACCAGCCACTTTTGCATCTGCAAAGGCTAAATGGCCTGATATTTGTTTCAGCTGCTTGGTTTGTTCCAACGTGGTTTCCATCTCTAACCAGCCCAAGCCAGCGCTAGAACCAGCCTCACCTTCTATGGCATAAGGGTCATGGATATCTCGGCCAAGCATTTGGAATCCACCACAAACACCTAGTACCTTTCCGCCATATCGTAAATGGCGAGTGAGCGCTTGCTCCCATCCATTGGCTCGTAGATATTCAAGATCACCCCGTACATTTTTACTGCCTGGCAATATGATGAGGTCGGCATGTGGAATCGCTTCGTTAATTTTAACAAATTGAAAATCTACCTGTGGGTGTAAACGCAGTGCATCAAAATCGGTGTGATTACTGATATGGGGAATCACTGGCACCACTACTTTCAGGCGTGTAGCACCCACATTACCACCCGAAGCCTCAGCAATCACGTGAGAACTAGGCGACGAAGCGAAGGCAGTACGCATTGTACGACTAGCTTCGCCAACAACGTTATCACGTGATTGCTGAGGCTTCGGTACTGAGTCCTCTGCCTCAATATGCAAACCATGTAAATACGGCAACACGCCCAATACGGGTTTACCAGTTTCTAGAGTTAGCCAATCGAGCCCAGGTTGCAATAATGCGATATCTCCACGAAAGCGGTTAATCACAAAGCCAACTACACGTGCTCGCTCGCTTTCAGAAAGCAAGGCCATGGTGCCTACAATGTGTGCAAACACACCGCCACGGTCTATATCTGCGATTAAAATCACAGGGCAATCGACCGCCTCGGCAAAACCCATATTGGCAATATCGCGATCACGCAGATTAATCTCAGCTGGGCTCCCTGCACCTTCTACAATCACGCAATCATATTGGCTTTGTAACCGTTGGTATGATTCTAAAACTGCTCGCATAGCTGTCGGTTTATAAGCATGATAACCTACGGCCTCAAGATTGCAGACTACTTTGCCGTGAATAACTACTTGGCAACCCGTATCTGAATTAGGTTTGAGTAACACGGGGTTAAAATCGGTATGCGGCGCCAACCCACAAGCTTGCGCCTGCACCGCTTGTGCGCGCCCAATTTCACCACCATCTATTGTTACCGCTGAATTTAACGCCATATTTTGTGGTTTAAATGGCGCAACACGCATGCCTCTGCGATACAATACACGGCACAACGCCGCAACAAGGGTGCTTTTGCCCGCATCGGACGTAGTGCCTTGAACCATTAATGTTTTCATACCCAGATTATCTCATAATACCGTGCATCGCTATGGCCGCAGTGCTGCTTGATTTTATGATAGGCGAGCCGCGCCGTTTCCACCCGTTGGTTGGCTTCGGCTGGCTGGCTAACAAACTGGAAGCCTGGCTTAACACTGCAAACAAAACAAATAAAGCTAAACAACGTTGGGTAGGCATGTTTGCATTGGCTTTGCTGCTTGCACCGTTCATTTTACTAGCCTATTGGCTATGCCATATTCCCGTTGTCAGCATTGTGGCAGATACACTGCTGCTGTATTTTGCCATTGGTCACAGAAGCTTGCACGACCATGCCCGTGCAGTAACGCGTGCACTTAGCAACCATGACGAAGCCTCGGCCAAGATCGCAGCATCGTATATGGTAAGCCGCGATTCAGCGGCAATAGAGCCCATACCAGCTACGGTAGAATCTGTACTTGAAAATGGTAATGATGGTGTATTTGGCGCATTATTCTGGTTTTTTATTGCAGGTGGCACAGGTGCATTATTGTTCCGCTTGGCCAATACGATGGATGCCATGTGGGGTTATAAAACACCGCGCTTTTACTATTTTGGCTGGGCAGCGGCAAGGCTGGATGATGTCCTAGACTATATTCCTGCGCGCCTGACTGCGCTTACTTATGCAATACTTGGTAATACGAAACTAGCATTAAACTGCTGGAAAACTCAGGCACCACTCTGGGATAGCCCCAATGCAGGGCCAGTGATGGCAGCTGGGGCTGGGGCGCTAGGCGTGCAGCTTGGTGGCGCAGCACGTTACCAAGGTGAGTGGCATGAGCGCCCAACTCTGGGTGCAGGCGGGCCACCTATTGCAGGAGACATAGAACGTGCGCTTAAACTGGTCAGGCATGGCGTGTACCTCTGGCTGTTAGTGATGCTAGTCCTTACCATATTAATTAGATTGGTCGGCCATGCTTGAACATGGCGGCAATTTAAGCACTGCGGTAACGCGGTATGGAATACCATTAGAAAACTGGCTGGATCTATCGACAGGCATTAATCGCAACCATTATCCAATCCCTGAGATTCCACCCAGCCTATGGCATCAACTACCAAATGACGAAGATGGCTTGGTTAACATCGCCGCCAATTATTACGGCTGCCGATCTTTGCTACCCACCAGCGGTTCTCAAGCGGCTTTGCAAGCACTGCCTACTCTTAGGTCTTTAGGCACGGTTGCCATGCTCAAGCCCATGTATCAAGAACATGCCCATGCATGGCAACGCTGTGGGCATCAGGTGCTTAGCTTTAGTGATTTGAATGATGAGCCTATTTTAAATCAGGCTGATGTGGTTCTGCTTTGCAACCCGAACAACCCCACTGGCAAACAATTTTCCGCTCAAGACTTACTTCAATTACATGCAAAGCTTGCCAGACGTGGCGGATGGTTAGTTGTGGATGAGGCCTTCATGGATGCAACGCCAGAACACAGCATCGCACAGCACTCGCATTTAGACGGCTTGTTTGTGTTGCGATCACTTGGCAAGTTTTTTGGGCTAGCTGGTGCGCGCGTTGGATTTATGCTCGCCGCAGATGAGCAACTAAAAAAACTACAAGAGTCACTGGGGCCGTGGACATTAACAGGGCCAAGCAGATTCATTGCTAAACAAGCATTACAAGATACAGCATGGCAAGAAAACACACGCATCACTTTAAAAAGCAGTAGTAAACGTTTAGAAACGCTACTCAGTCAATACGGCTTAAAGCCAACTGCGGGTACAGCCTTATTTCAATACGTGATGACAGCGCAAGCCCAAGTTCTACAAGAAAGATTAGCAGCGAAAGGTATTTGGGTCAGATTATTTAAAGAACAGCCCGCTCTCAGGTTTGGCTTACCCCATGACAGCGGCTGGCAGCTATTAGAAGACGCGCTAAAATCACTTTAGTGACTTAAAGATTTTGACGTTGTATATCTATTACAGCTAACACTTATACGGCTAAAACTTAGCGGTTAACAAAATGGATTCTAGGGACAGGATCACTCCATGTGATCTGCGTGACACTTGCGTGATCAATCACCAATCTAAACAAACCCTTTAATGGCATATTGAGTGCATCAGCCAACATCGCACGAATCACACCGCCATGTGTGACCACCGCGACATTTTTTCCTTGTAAGCGACTACTCACTTCGGCTGTAAACGTTTTAGTTCTTTCGTATAACTGGGTAAAACTTTCACCATTAGGTGGTGACAAATGTGCATAGTCATGCGCCCAAGTATCAAACACATCACGTGGAATACTCTCCCAAGGCTGCATTTCCCAATCACCAAAATGCAACTCTTTTAGCCTATCATCAACCTGCATTTCACCTAAATTAAGCGCGCGCGCTAACTTAGTACAACGCTGCAATGGGCTAGCATATACCGCATCAAACTGAATACCATCCAACTTTGATATTAACGCACTGCACTCTGCTTCAAAATTAGTTGAAACATCCACATCACTCTGCCCATAACAAACCCCTGATGGAATATTCAGTGACGTATGCCGAATCAAATGTAAATTCATAACTGCTGAGCCCAAACCAGTAAGCCAAGGTAGAAAGCCAACTCTGTGATTTGTTGCATTGCACCTAAACAATCCCCTGTATACCCTCCTAGCCATAGTTTGATTTTATTGCGCCACCATAGCCAAGCTAGCGTGACAGGGGTTAAACAACAAGCTGCTAACCACAACCAATCATTTAAATTCAATATCACAGGAGAGAAGTTAGAATAAAGTAGCGGAATAGGCAACGTACCTAGCAGCACTGCAACGAGCAAATCACTCGCCTGCACTTTCGTAGCAAGTGGCTTGGCTTTACCTATTTCCTTAACATAGTTTAAATCTGCCATCACAAACAACGCGCATAAACGGCTCAACGAGTGCCCCACGACTAAAATAAATGGTAAAAAGTACTCAGGTAAGGCATTTAATACTTGGTACTTGGCAAACAACATCAAAAACAAAGCAACAGCACCATATGTACCAAGACGTGAGTCTTGCATAATCGCTAGTATTCGCTCTTTATCCCAACCACCGCCTAAACCATCGGCGCTATCTGCCAAACCATCTTCATGAAACGCACCTGTGACATAAATCGTCATCGCCATACTTATTAGCACTGCAATGCTGTGTGGCAAAATTTTACTAGCTAACACAAAGGCACCCGCACCAATCATGCCGACAAAAATGCCTACCAATGGGAAGTATTTAGCCGCCCGATTCAAATCTTCAGGGTGAAAGTCATCAAATGCAGGGACGGGAATACGCGTAAAAAAGCCCACCGCTAATAACATATAGCGCCGTTCGTTAAGCAAAAAATCGATCATGCAGCGTCCCCTGCACCCTCATCCGCAGTACTCACACCAGCACTTTCAAATGAAGCCATTTCATTCATAAAGTTAACCGCAGCCTGCAACAAAGGATAAGCCAAGGCCGCACCAGTGCCCTCACCTAGACGCAAACCAATATCCAGCAAAGGGGTTGCCTCAAGATGAGCCAGCAATCGACGGTGTCCAGCCTCACCTGAGCAATGGGTAAAGACACAATATTGCAGAATATTAGGTTGCAACTGAGAGGCCACTAATAAGGCTGATGTCGCAATAAAACCATCGATTAACAATACAGCATGTTGCTCAGCAGCGCCCAACATCGCCCCAGCCATCATTGCAATTTCATAACCGCCAAACGTTGCAAGCACATCCAGTACGTTTTCACTACGCATATGATGGAAATCGATAGCCTGCCTAAGAACAGACAGCTTTTGCGCTAAGCCAGCATCGTCCAACCCCGTTCCGCGGCCCACACACTCATCAATGGGGATTCCACACAACACACTCATTAAACAACTGGCAGATGATGTATTACCAATACCCATCTCGCCAAAACCAAACACATTACAGCCAGCCAACGCCTCCCGCCTTGCCACAGCGACACCTGTTTCAAGCGCCTGCTGGCATTGTGCCGCGGTCATTGCGGGCGCGTGCAAGAAATTAGCAGTACCAGCCCCAACTTTTGCATGCACTAAATCTGAATTCGCCGCAAAATCATAATTAACGCCAGCATCAAGCACCCGCAACTGCATATTGTTCTGCCGCGCAAACACATTTATCGCAGCACCACCCTGCAAGAAATTAAGCACCATCTGTGCAGTCACCGCTTGCGGATAAGGGCTAACACCTGAATTCACAATGCCATGATCACCCGCAAACACCAGTAAAGTTGGGTTTAATAACTGTGGCGCCAAGGTCTGCTGAATCAAGCCGACTTGTAAAGCAATTGCCTCTAACTGCCCTAAAGCCCCTAATGGTTTAGTCTTATGATTAATTTTATCAACAAGTGCAGCCTTCAATGACTGATCTAATGATTGGATATTGAGTGACCCGATATTTGGTAAATTTTCGTTTAAATTCATAGGGAAAGATTTTACATGAGCGCAACCAAGATAACACCACAACTCTATACAAACTTTCAGATTAAAATCAGACAAACTTTCGCATTAAAAATAAATATGCCTAAATTGAAAATAATTTTTGTCAGTTCATAATTTAGTTGCTATAATGCGCGGCTTGCAAACGTTAAACCGAAGTTTGCAAGTAGCAGTAAGGAAGGCCGGGTAGCTCAGTCGGTAGAGCAGCGGATTGAAAATCCGCGTGTCGCCAGTTCGATTCTGGCCCCGGCCACCAATTAAATTAAGCTCACTTTATGTGGGCTTTTTTTACGCATACAAGTTTTAATCTACGCTATAGCATCAACTCAAAACCACAAATAAAAAGGGAGCTTAAGCTCCCTTGTGTATATTCCTGTTAAGGATTATTTATTCATGACGTACATTGTTACTTCAAAGCCAAAACGCATTTCTGTTGCTGCTGGTGCTGTCCACATAATAAGTCTCCTATATTTTGATTGTTAAACAGACGATATGTCTTGTTCGTGTAATAGATTATGCTCTCATGTAGAATTTACATCATGTCACTGCTCATGAGTGTTTACTCAGTAAAAACATGAATACAGCATAATGAACTATGAGCATGATGGGCTTTGCACGGCCTATATAATAAACAAACAACACCCTTGATTTAAACCGCTATGAAAAAACACTACTTTGCAACAACGCCAAAATTGCTTGGGTACTTTGGGCTACTGCCTTTTATTGTACCCACAGTATTCTTGTTTTTTGATCATATCCATCTTGATATGTGGCGTCATTTTTTACTCACTTACGGTGCAATTATTCTGAGCTTTGTGGGCGCTTTGCACTGGTCATTCGCAATGTTGCTACATGAGTTACCCATTAACAAGCAGCGCTGGTCATTTTTATGGAGCATTGTTCCGTCGCTAATCGCATGGGTATCGCTATCAATTCCGAAGTTTCATGGATTCATTCTGCTTACCATATTCTTTGCAATCGCTCTTATACGGGACAAGCAATTGTTTAACAATGTAGATTTACCAGATTGGTATATGCCATTGCGTAGAAACTTGACGGTAGTCGCAATGACTTGTTTGCTGATTGCGGCATACTTGATGAGCGGAAAACAATATTCAACAATTCCAACATCGCTTACTTTGTAAAAGATTGCAGTGCACCAGCCATGCTTTGCAGTGCTGTAGTAATAAGCAATCTGGGGGCAGCAATATTCATGCGCATAAAGCCACTGCCTGCTTCCCCAAATAACCTACCTGGACTTAAACCTACACCAGCTTGTTGAATAAAAAACTGTTTTAGTGCGGCATCATCCAATCCTAGCTCACGGCAATCCAGCCAAATCAGATAGGTGCCTTCAGGCACGACAGCATGCACTCGGGGTAAGTGTTCACTAACGTATGCAAGCACAAAGTCTCGTGTTTGCTGCAGATAGCCCAGTAGCGCATCAAGCCACGCATCGCCATGTTGATAAGCAGCTTCAAATGCAACCATGCTGAATGGATTGGTTACACTGACATGCATGCGTTCAAATACTTTGGTCAAAGCTAGTCTTTGCGTCGCATCGGGAATAATTAATGCAGATAGATTCAGCCCTGGCACATTAAAAGTTTTACTCGGGGCCACCGCTGTAATAATATTGACTTGTTGCGTAGATAAAGTCTCTAACACTTGGTGCTTGGCGGGCGGATAAACCAAGTCAGAATGAATTTCATCTGCAAAAATAATCAGCTGATATTTTTCTGCTATTGCCAATAAACGTTCCAACTCATCTTTACGCCATACTCGGCCTACAGGGTTATGCGGCGAACACAGCAACAGCATTTTTGCGCGCGCAGCGCAGGCTTCCAAATGCTCAAAATCAATGTGGTATTGATTATTTTCCAAACGTAGCTGGTTTTGTATCAGGCTTCTGCCGCTATCAGTCACCGCGGGGAAAAAGGGAAAATAGACTGGAGGCTGCACAATGACAGCATCACCAGGATTGCTAAACGCCATGACTGCGGCATTCAGTGAAGGCACAACCCCTGGGCACAGCACAATCCATTCACGCTGAATGCGCCAGCCGTGACGGCGCTCTAGCCAATCCATTAGCGACTGATAAATACTTTCAGGAAAACTACTGTATCCATAAATAGGATGTTTTGCGCGTTGAAGTAAGGCCTCACTGATCGCAGGCGGTGATGCAAAATCCATATCAGCAACCCACAGTGGAATGACATCCGCGCTACCAAACATCGCTTGCCGACCATCATATTTCAGGCTGTTGCTATGGTCACGATTCAGAAGCTGATCAAAATCAAAATCTTGTTGCAAAGGGCTCTCCGGGTTTATGCCTCAATGGAAATCAAGTCACTACAACAGACTATACTCGTATGAGTGTTAGCTTTTTTGCACCTGCCACAGCGCATCGACAAAGAAATTCTGGGTATCAGTAAAATGAGCTTCAATTTTAAAGCCAGCCTGGCTGGCAAGCGCATGAATCTCTGATTCAGAAAACTTGAATGATGACTCTAAATGCAGTGCTTCAAATTTCTCGAAGTGAAAAAATTTTTCCAGTGCCGCTATGTATACGTCCTGATCGTGCAGGGAGATGATATAGCTCTCCATGGCGCCCAATGATGGATTATAAAACCCGTAATGCTTGAATTTATCCATCTCGAAATCTGCCCCTAGCTCCGCATTCATGCGCTTTAGCAAGTTCAAGTTGAAGGCCGTTGTCAATCCATCTGCATCGTTATAGGCTTTGTTGAGTATATCGGTATCTTTTTTAAGGTCATAGCCAATCAGCACATGATCGTTAGCGTTAAGGGATAGCCAAAGCTTTTTAAGAAACTCCTGTGTTTGCGCTTTGTTAAAGTTGCCAATGTTGGAGCCCAAAAACAACACCAGTTTTTTATTACTGGAGATTTTTTTGAGTGAATTGAGCCCATGAAAATAATCTGCCACGATGCCATGAATATTCAACTGCTCACTTACTGCAAGATTTGCACCCAGCAAGCCCATGGCCTTTTCGGAAATATCAATCGGATAAAAATTAACCTTGGTGCCTTGTGCTAAAAAACTATCGATAATTAATTTGCTTTTATGTCCGTCGCCTGCACCTAGCTCAAGAATATCAACCTCTGCCTCATTAATCGTGGCCGCAAGCGACGCACCAAATTGCTCAAGAATTGAAAATTCAGTTTTAGTCAGATAATAGTCTTGATGCTGCGAAATTTTTTGAAAAAGCTCACTCCCCGCATCATCATAAAAATACTTTGCTGAAATGGCTTTTGGCTCACTGCTTAAGCCCATCAACACATCGGAGCTAAACGCTTCCAGATTCTGAGTGAATTGATCTACTTCGATTAAATTGGTAATTTTCAAACGATATCCTTCGCTAACCTGATGCCTGAAAACATCCAACGCTGCTGGGGTTGATAAAAGTTTCTGTAACTATGCCGATAATGGTGATCTGGCGTTGCAACACAGCCGCCTCTTAACACAAACTGATTACACATAAATTTACCATTGTATTCGTTCAAAATACCATCAAATGTCTTGAACCGTGGGTAAGCCGAATATTGGCTACTAGTCCAGCACCAAACTTCACCGTACATGTTCTGCGCATTGTTCGGATGCAGCAATGTGGTATGAGCAAACTCTGCTGTCAATGATGTCTGATTTAAAAATACTTCTAATTCCTGCTCTGTAGGCAACCTGAGTTTTTTCCAGTTGGCAAACGCATTTGCTTCAAAATAACTGATATGCACCAAAGGCCGATTCAAATCCAAAGGAATCAGCCCATAAAGCGTACATTCATACCACTCACCGTCACGACATGACCAATATAAAGGTTGCTGAATATGCTGCTGATTCACCCAATCCCAGCCTTGGCTCAACCAATACTCAGGTTTGGTATAACCATGATCTTTAATAAAGGCTAAAAATTCGCCATTGGTCGCCAATGTCTGGCTGATAGCAAACGGGTACAAATAATACTGATGAGCCGGTTTTTCATTGTCGTACGCAAACCCTTCGGCATCATGGCCAATTTGATACAGCCCTTGTGCAAACTCTGACCAACCATGAATTGGCTCAGGGGCAGCTTGCAGCGGTTGCACTGCATATTGTGTATCGATGATATTGCTCGCAAGAATGAATTTAACATCCATATACAGCAACTCTTGATGCTGCTGTTCATGATGCAGGCCAGCTTCAATCAAGAATTTCATTTCATCGGTGAGTGTATGCTCACTAATAAACCTGACTAGACTCACATCCACATAACTGCGGTACTCTATGATCTGGTCTACGGTAGGCCTGGATAAGTTGCCACGGTTTGCTTGAAGTGTATGCGTACCCAGCGACTTATAATAAGAATTGAATAAAGCACTATATTGCGCATGAAAACGCTGGTAGCCAGGGTAGAACCTGACAAGCAACAACTCCTCAAAAAACCAAGTGGTGTGGCCTAGATGCCACTTTGGTGGACTCACATCCGCCATCGGCTGAACGGCATAGTCCTCGATTTCAATATACTTACAGATATCAAGTGATTTGCTCCTGACCATCTGGTATCGATGGAGGAAACTCTCTTGCGTACATTCATCTGGTAGCGTTAATGCATGATTCATAAAACTTTATTTCCTTGTCTGTCCCCATTAGCACTACTATTGCATTAACTGCTTACTTTCACACCTTTCCAAAAAGCCACATGATTTTTAATATTTTCTGCTGCTTTCAGCGGTGCTCTATAAACCCATGCCGCATTCGAGTTTTCCTGCCCATTCACTTGTATTGAGTAGTAGTTGGCAAGGCCTTTCCAGCCGCAAGTCGTAGTGTGCTGGGTTTCAACAAAATACTCTGGCTTGATAGCACTGATAGGAAAGTAGTGATTGCCCTCTACAACCACAGTACTCTCTGATTCGGCGATGACAACATCATTCCATATAGCTTTCATGATAGATCCTTAAATTGCACATTTGATGTGCTATGGGTAAGTGATGTTAGATACAACACATAAAAACTGATAAAGCATTATTACTTAAATATCGTAACTTAAGTACGACTCTATTTAGATGCTGTTATTTTTAGCTTTGTATTGATCGTGAATACTTTTATAAACAGCTTCAATCTCCTGCTGCTCTTCCTTATCAAGCATGCCGTCGCTGTTTGCATCAATATGTTGATAAGTTTTCTCGGTATTAGAAGAGTCGCCTGACAGATACTCTTGTAGGCTGATAACGCCATCTTTATTGCTATCGAAATGCGCTATGCCAAAGCTAGCATGATTCATATCATCGCATTTACTGCCACTGGATGCTTTGCCAGCGCCATGCTGGTTTGCATGTGACAATGTCGATAAGGAAATAGATAACAATGCAAAAAGTAATAAAGATATTTTTTTCATAATATTCACCCTATTTATTAAGATGGTTCGTCTGGCAATGATGCAGATAAGTTCAATGATGATGTGCGAGGTTTAATAATTTAATGTAAATGGTCATTTTAAAAAATATTTAGTTATTATTTAACAACTGGTCTGATACTAGAAAAACCTCCATCAATTGCCCATATTTGGCCAGTCACTCTAGCCGCAGACTCAGAAAGCAACCAAACCATTAAATCAGCCACATGTTCCGCATCGCCAATGCCTTTTAGCGGGTATTGTTTTGCAGCCATATCACGCATTAAATCACTACTTAAAATTTGGCAGAAGCGGGTGTATCTAAAATACCAGGAGCAACAGCATTAATTCTAATTCCTGCGCTCGCATAAGTTGCTGAAGCACTTCGCACTAGAGCCTCCAACCCTCCTTTTTCCGCGGCAATAGCTTCATGATTAGGTGTACCGATACGCGTGGCGGCTGAAGAAACAAAGACTGCAGAGCCTGCTGAGGATGTTTGTTTTAAATGATCAATATATGCTGCGAGTGTATGAAAAGCGCTAAATAAATTAGTGGTCATACAGTCGACAAAATCTGTCTCTTGCATTCGATGTAACGCGCCTAACCGAATATTTCCAACACCATGCGCTAAGGCTGTTGGCAACAAATGATTGGCTTTAATTACATCAAATAGATGATTAACGCCAATAGTGGTTGTGCAATCGGCAATCACTTGTATGTGATTATTACCGTATGCAGCTTTTAGCTTTTCTGCATCACGGCTCACCAAGATTAATTTCCAGTTATCTAGAAGCAACTTTTTCGATAAAGCCTGGCCCAACCCGCCACTAGAGCCAGTTATTAAAGCAACTTTTTCCACAACCACTCCCAGTTATCAAGACAATGTCAATAGAGTGGGAATTGTTATAAATGTTTCTTTTTAAAACATCAATATTTAATTGAGCTACTCAACTAAGAATACAGCAACACCACTTAGCGCTAGGAGAAGCTAACCAGGGGGCAATATGAAGTCGCTGAAAAGAATTGTGAATCCTAAAAAACTGCTCAAAAGCAAATGGACAGCAGTTACGCCAACGAACAAAGAAAAACACTTTATGGTGACGAAACTCATTTCTCTAGAGTGCTCAAACCAGCAGATTGAATTCGTAGAGCTAGAAGCAGTGCACTCTAAACGTAGCCAATTACTAGATTGGAAGCAACTAAACGACACAAGCGTTTGGCTACAAGGATGGCTATAAAAAAGCTAAAAGTCTATCTGTTATCTCAATATTAAAATAACTAAGTGAATTAATACTACTAAGCTAATATAAACCACAATACTAATAAAATTAGTGGGAGAAAAAGCAAAACTATGCTCCAAGCTTGTCGCCTGTTCTCTATCTCTCGCGTTATATGAATTTATTGCAGTTAGCGCAGCAAAAATAGATATAGGTGCAATAAAGCCACTCTCACCCCACAGCAAGCACGTATCAATACTTTAAAGCAGCAGAAGGCATTGCAAGCCATACAGCAAAACAATCAAACACTCGCTAAGCTGAAAGCCGCATAAATCATTGTTTCTATATCGCACACCAACGTTAAAAGCGCTGTAAAGTCCATATAAAAATGTTTTTTTAAGCTGACCATTAAGTCGAAAGCATCCTTGGCAAGATTATCTGGTGCTAGATGCGGATGTCGCTCAATTATAGTAGCAATCTTCCAACCACCTAACCTTTCAGAAATAATATTGGTACTGTGAATTACTGTGCGAGTTCATAGGCTATGTTTTGTATACTTAACTGTCTGATCATTGCTAACTGAGCTGATTCGCAAAATCGTGATTCACATCCCTATGCCCAGCTTCATCATTCCGTACAACGATAACGACATCCTTCAAGCGAGCATCAGGCGCAAGCTTCCAATAGTCAATGGCAATTCTCGGTGCAGGAACATTTTCGTATGTGCCATTTTCAATGCCAGCTAAATACTCGGTATAGCTGACCACTGCTTCTTCTTCGAAATAGCCAACCACTCGGTGTGCAGTTTTAGGGGAGAGCAGATATAAAACAAAAAATAAATTATAAAAAATACCTTGTGCGAGTATCACTAAGAAGCGTTCAAACCAATTTGGCTGTGCAATTTCAATAAACGTCATCAGATGCATACGTTCGTTTTCAGCCTCATCCAGTAATATTTTTATCCATCCCTTGTCTGGTTGCATAGTACGTAAAGATTTTAAATGCTGCAGCGCCCCACCCACCATACCTGGGACTGCAGCAACAGTTTCTAATACAATCGCTCGGTGAGCGTATCGGCCACTAAAAAAAGTATCTGCAAAAAACCGTAAAAACTTGGTGAAACAAAGTGCAATATGATCACGAAAATCTTCTGGTGTTCGGTGCTTATGTAGTTCCATTAACAATCTCCTTATGCATCATAACGATGATGAATTCACCATACCAAAGTTATGGCCTATATTTTTTGAATTAATTCATTACAACCAGTATCTGCCATCAAATTACCATGTCTAAAGGTAAGTAAGCACATTTCAATGTTGATACAGCGCTGATTAATTATTGTCTTTACTTGCATAACGAGCTTATTCAGTTATTAAGCGCAATTTCATTTTAGTGGCTAAATCAAGCGATGACATAAATGCACTTTCTATTTTGCCTATCGTCCACCAATCCCCACAGCATGCTAACTGCAATTGATCATCTATCAATGTGTTGAATGAGACCTTCTTGATGCATTGGCATACTTACATCGTTTAAGCTCAAGATATTCATGATCGAACATCTGTTGTCCCATAATATGGGTCAACTCAGTCAACATGGCATGCACCACAAAGTCATCCTCTTGATCAAAATGTGCTTCGGCCCAGTCATTTCTACTCATCGCTAGTATTGAGAACGCGTCAGGCCTATTTGGTTTTGCACTATTAATAGATATCCAGCTCAGCAGGGATTTAGAGACAATCGCAGCATCCCATGTACGCAACTTAGGTGAGGTATAACCTAACATTAAAGCAAAACATGGCTGCATTGGCACACGTTGAACCTCGGCTTTAATATTATAGTCGCCTGGCAATAACAAACAGGCCTGAGGTGCAGGTATTGCAAAAATGACCCCGTCATAGACACCTAATACTTCATCTTGGTTAGATTTAACGACCCAAGCATTTTGATGACGATATACAGTATTGATATGTTGATTAAACTGTATATTCAAATTAGTCACCATAAAATGTCTAATTGCGTTCATATTGGGAACGCCTACATAGTGCGGATATGCACTATCCCAATGTCGTTGCGCACTTATATGATGCCCTTAAATTTCAACAAAATTGGCGTCCCATTGTGCAACCATAGCTACAGATTGCATGGCGTGCACAAAAGTCTTAAATTCTTGTGTATTAGCGGTGAAAAACTGTGTGCCATGATCGAAAGAAAAACCTTGACTGGTGCGTGTGGCGATACGACCTCCCAATTTATTAGACTTTTCATATATGGTCACTTCAGCGACTTCTGATAATTAGTTGGCGACATTTAATCCGGAAAGACCAGCACCAATGACTGCAACCTTAGTTTTTGTAGTATTCATGTGTATCTATAAAAAATGAAATATTAGTCTAAGGCACGCTATTGGTAAGTGGGTTCATTGTGCTTAATTGGTTAATGTTTCTACTTATTTGGCAAAAGTAATCATAGTATTAACAAACTATTTTAAGAAAGCATAGTCCTTAATAATATGTATCAATTTAAGTTAATTTTTATCTTTTTGTTAGCAGTCAATATTGTAAGTTGTAGCCTGATTAAAACAGCTTACAACAACGCACCTGAAGCCATGCATTGGTGGTTGGATGGTTACTTTAATTTCACAGCATCTCAAAATACAAAACTAAAACCTGCTTTGCATACATTACATAACTGGCACCGAGAAACACAACTGCCGCTTTATGTTGAAAGGCTACAAAAGATTCAAAGTGATTTAAGTCAAGATACGATTACTGCTAGCACTGTATGTGAAACAATGAATAACACCCAAGATATGATGCAAAACATACAACTAGAATCCATAGCAATCATTACTGAGATAGCACCGCTGCTCTCTGATAAACAATTAATTTATTTTGAAAAAATGTTGCAAAAACGCGCCCTGAAATGGAAATCAGAATGGTTGCAAGATTCAGAAGAGGCGCAAATTGAGTCACGCTTGAACAGAACCATCGATTATGCCGAGAAAGTATATGGTCATTTGAATCTCTCCCAAAAAAAGATGCTTAAACAAAAGTTACTGGCCTCAGATTATCAAGCGGCGATGAGCTACACCGAACTGCTGAGGAGAAATGAAGATACGTTACAAATTGTGATCGGACTAAATCGAGGAAATTTAGATCAAAATGAAAAAGAAAGGCTTTTGAAACAGGGTTTTTCACGTTTAAAAAACAGTCCAAACTTAGGGTATCAAGACTATGCAGATCAATTTAAACTTAATACTTGTGACATGATTGCAAACTTACATGCAACAACAGACACAAAACAAAAAGAGCATGCAAAAGCATGGTTAGAAAACTTTACCGCTGCGTTCAAAAGCCTAGCGCTTAACAAGCCCTAAATCACCGCTCATCTAAATCTAGTTTACATACCATAGCCTGCTAGACGTGACTGACACTGTGCTTAAATCATACTAAATGTACGCCATGCTAATTTAAGCTACTGCAATGATTGAATTATTTTAAAAACATAGGATGTATCTTGGAAATTAGGTTATGCCACTGCTGTATCAGACTAAATCAGGTATTTAACCTTTTTTAAAGCTTATAATTATCGAAACTAAAGGTTAATCTAGTTTTTATTAAAGCGATTTGTATCAAATTATTTACCATTTCATCAAATAAAATGGTTTAAGTGAAATCATCAGAGAAGTGGCTAGGATAAACAATGAACTGTAAGAGAGTTGCATGCCTAATCAGCACAGATGCGACAAAGTGGACGATATTTATTAGGTTAGCATTAGCAGGTGTATTTATCCCTGAAGGCATTCAAAAACTGATTTACCCAGAGATACTGGGTTCAGGAAGGTTTCTGAAAATAGGTATTCCATATCCTGCATTTACAGGGCCACTGGTTGGCTGGATAGAAATTATTTGTGGCACTCTTATCCTGATAGGATTATTGACGCGACTAGCAGCCGTGCCTCTTATCGTCACCATGCTAGTCGCTATTACCGCAACAAAAATTCCCATATGGATGGGTCATGACTGGGTAGTAACAGACTTGATTACCTTTCACGTACGTGAGCTGAACAGCTATGGGTTCTGGAGCTTTATGCACGAAACTAGGCTTGATTGGGCAATGCTAATGGGTGCTTGCTACTTGCTTACTACTGGTGCTGGCTATTGGTCACTTGATAAAATGCTAAGCTGTCACAGAAGGCTCTAAAGGTGTATGGCGTTTAGTACACTCTTCTATACGAACTAAGGTACTTATGCTATTTTTAGATAGTCTAGAGCATGATCGTACATAGCATTTATTTGCAACACTTATCCTAGTATCTCTACCGCACACTCGGCCACTCGTATGAGAGGCCGAGTGTGCGGTTTGACCTTTTTTACATTGTTAAGCATATTTTTCCAAAGTGTTTATTAGTTTCTTGATATTGAAAAGCTTCAACAATAGCTTCTAGTGGGAATACTTTATCAATCACAGGTCTCATATGATTTGCATCTATCGCCTTGATCATTTCTTGCTGTTGCGTACGGTTACCAACAATTAAGCCTTGTAGCCGAAGCTGCTTAATCAATGCAGTCACGATAGAAATTTCACCACCCAAACCAGTTAAAATACCAATCACTGAGATATGTCCACCGACACGGGCTGCAAGCATGGACTGATTAAGCGTTGCGGGGCCTCCAACCTCAACAATATGATCAACCCCACGACCACCTGTTATTTCGCGTGCCAACTCGCCCCAATTGGCGGTCTTTTTGTAATTGATGAGGTGATCTGCGCCGAGTAGCTTTAACTTATCCAGCTTCTCATCACTCGATGATGTTGCTATGACGGTAGCACCCGCCATTTTTGCAAATTGCAACGCAAAGATTGATACGCCTCCAGTGCCTTGCACCAAGACAGTATCGCCTGGCTTCAAAGCATCATCAGACATTAACGCACGCCATGCAGTCAAGCCCGCCGTGGTGAGGGTAGAAGACTCCACATGGCTCCAACCTTTAGGTGCGTGCGTGAACGCATTCACAGAGGCGGTCACCGCCTCACGCGCATAACCGTCTACCCCGTCTCCTGGCGTTGTGGCAAATCCCTCAACCAATGGCTCACCCGCCAACCAAGTTGGAAAAAATGTACTCACGACATGGTCGCCGATAGAGAACTCTGCCACCCCTTCTCCAATTGCAGTGACAACACCCGCACCATCCGCCATTGGAATTCTGGGCTCAGTCGGCCCCCACATTCCACTGACGACGGCAAAATCATGATAATTAAGTGAGTTGGCATGCAGTCGTACACTAATTTCACCCGCTTTTGGCAGTGTAGCTTCTCGAGTGCCTAGCGTCACCTTGTCGTAGCCACCTCCAGTTTGAAGAATGATTGCCTTGTTAGTCATCACAGGTCCTTTACTTGATTTGCAAATCCTTGAGTTTAATATGCAGCTTTCTCAGTAAACAAGTTTACAGTGTTGCGACTTTCTAAATTAGCAACGGCTCTAATATTTTCTCAAAGAATTAAGCATTAAAAAGAGGTTGATTAAGCGCAGACCACTTGGTTCTTACCCGCCCCCTTTGCCAAATACAAAGCTTTATCGGCTGATAACAATAACGCATCAACATTGTCATGATAGGCTGCCAATGATGCAACACCGATTGAGACTGTCATGTGAAGGCCAGTATTGTCATTAATCGAGATTCTAGTCAGCGCTACTACCTCTCTTAGCCGTTCTGCCACCTCAATAGCATAATCAAGATCCGTTTCTGGCAAGACGACTGCAAACTCCTCCCCACCGAGTCGCCCTATGATGTCAATTTCACGCAAAACATTGCGGCATATCAACGCGATTTGCGTAAGTACAATATCACCTGCCTTGTGCCCGTAAGTATCATTAATATGTTTAAAATCATCAAGATCTAACATCAGCAAGGATAGCTTTTTTTGGTAGCGCTTCGCGCGCAACAACTCACCTTCAGACAGCTCAACAAAATACCGTCGATTATTCAAGCCGGTTAAGTAGTCGAAATGTGCTTGAGCAAGCAACTGTGTTTCTAATAGCTTTCTATCTGAAATATCTCTAGCCGCACAATAAATAACCTGCTTGCCATTACGTGTCAAAGCATTAGCACTAACCTCAACATTCAAATGCCTACCATCTCGACAACGATGAACAGTTTCAAAAATCATTTTTTGCTCGCTGTCTCGAACTCGTCGAGCATATGAGTGTAACAACACATCCTCCAACTGGGTGTCCCAGTCTTGTGCATGCAACTGACCAATCACACTTTTATCAAACTGATGCATTTGTAAAAAAGCATCATTAGCATCAGTGAGTAATCCGTTTTCGTCGATGATATAAATACCATCATTAGCGGTTCTTAACGTCACTTCAAGTTCCCGATGTTCTTGCTCAGCCATCGCAACCGCAGATTTCAACTCTTGCTCACTCTCACGGAGTGCATGCTCATCACGCTCCCATGTCATTAAGAAAAGGCTAATGACTAGGAGAATCAAGCAAATAATGCTACACAAATAAGTAATTGTGTTTAATGGATCAGCAACTGTAAGAGTAGAAATGTTATAGCCATGCGATAAAATAACGGCTCTTGAAACCAGTATGCAGGACTCGATAAATGCACTTACTGCAAAAATATACTTACCACGCCCTACAATCAGGTGCCTATGCTGCACAACAAAATAAAGCAACAACAAGCCTTGAAGTGCAAAAACGGCGCACCCGATGATGATTCTCAACGCTAAATAATCAAGTAGCAAAGAGAAGCTGACGGCAACTAATACAACAGGGCTCCAGATTAACAGCCTAGGTACCGTGCGCCTTAAGAAGTAGAACAATCCTTCAGCAAGGATAGCAAAGATTGAAGAAATGAGTACGTTCGCACCTACGATGCTTACAAAGTCACTTATTTCGCCTCGCAAACTGTACAAAACATAAGCTAATCCATGCAATGCAAAACTTGCAGACCATAGCATCAACTCTGGCTTTTTACGATACCCGGCACAAGCAAGCGCTACGGATAACATGAAACTAACCGTAATAATGACTAGAAAGAGTGTCGGTACATGGGCCTGCAGCATATTTGAAATTGTTTTAGGGTCTTAGGAAGCTAAAGCGGTTTATTTCGTAAAAGTTTAAGTATCTCAAGGTAAATGTTATCACGTCGATGATTAAATCTATATTCAGTCTCTTTCAGGTGCAGATAGAACGTATGCTTAGGGATACCGTTAAAC
>NZ_JAURYU010000039.1 GCF_030653755.1 Methylotenera sp. | reverse complement strand
TGTCGCTGCAAATAGCGCGTGGCATCGGCTAGTCCCTCGCTCATACGACCACCTTGTTCGGAGGCACGGACAATGCCGATTAAATAACGAGGCAAGTACGGTTCGGCCTCCATCGCATTCGATAAAGTGCTTCCTTCGGAGAGGCGGCGTAGTAATCGATTGACCAATTCGGTCATGGTTTTACTATTATGCTGTTTAGCTAAAACAGTCAGCGCGCGTTCTACGGTAAGCCCCGCCTTCAGCATTTCGGCCAATTGCTCAGTGAACATGGCAAGGCTTGCTAAATTGGGCTTGGCATCAAACTTGATGGGCCGATTGAGTAAGTCGAGCCAATTGCTGGTATTGGCCGTAATCGATAACGGGGTTAACCCTGCGCGCAAAAGCTCAAGTGCAACTGTTTCTTCTGAGGTAGATGTGATTTCCAAATCACGCATTTCTCCAGCACGGGTTAAAGCTTTGACGCTAAATTTATTTAGACTTTTCGCCATTCCACAACTCTTAGGACTTCTTCAAGAGAGGTTTCTCCGGCGAGAGCCTTTTCAATGCCATGCTGCCAAAGGCTGGTGCCGCCTCGTTGACGCGAGGCTTTGATTAATGGGCTTTCGTCTTGTTTTGATCGAATAATGTCACGTTCTATTTCGTCTATTTCGATGGCTTCGAAAAGGGAAGTTCGACCGGAATATCCGCGACCTTTACAATGATAGCAGCCGGTAGCGGTATAAACAGTATCAGGGATAGCTAGTCGATTGACTGCGGCGTTGATAAATTCAGCTTCAGTCTCGGAAATGGCCCTTGGACTTTTGCAGAAGGGACACAATTTTCTAACTAAACGCTGTGCGGCAGTCAGCTCTATAGTCGAGGCCAGCAGAAAAGCTTCCACGCCTAAATCAAGTAATCGAGTGATTGCGCCGGCAGCCGTATTGGTATGTAAGGTCGATAACACCAAGTGACCAGTTAACGCGGCACGTATGGCAATATCGGCCGTCTCGCGGTCACGAATTTCACCAATCATGATAATGTCAGGATCATTTCTTAGAATCGAGCGAAGCGCTGCTGCGTAAGTTAAATCAATTTCCGGTTTGATTTGGAGTTGCGAAACGCCCTCCAGCACGTATTCAATCGGATCCTCAACAGTGACGATCTTGAGCGCTGGATTCAGAAGGGCATTTAGCGATGCATATAGCGTTGTTGTCTTGCCACTACCGGTTGGTCCTGTGATTAGAATAATGCCATGGGGTCTTTTTAAGGCTTTTTTTAAGGCATTCAGGCCATAGGACGAAAGATCAAGCGTGTCGAGATCTAACTGAACGGACTGTTGGCCTAATAAACGAATAACGATTGACTCGCCTTGAAGCGAAGGGAATGTGGCTATACGCAGGTCTATACTCCTTCCTCTGGACGTAAACCGGATTCTTCCATCCTGAGGTACACGTCTTTCCGCTATATCAAGTTTAGCCATCAGCTTGATCCTGGAGGCGACAGGATCGGCCCAGCGAGCGGATAGTGTTTCAACTTTCTGTAACAAGCCGTCAATCCGGAAGCGGATAGAAAAGGTGCTGCTCTCGGGTTCAAAATGAATATCCGAGGCACCTAAATCACTGGCTTCCATGATAAGTCGATTGACTAATCGAATCACCGGTGCATCCGATGCAAGATCGCTGAGTTTTGTAATATCCTCCTGTGTGATACTTGTTTCATCGACAGCGGACAATGCAACTGACTCTTCTATCTCGGTATTTGCGGCGTCCAGCTTATAAAAAAAATCTTCCAATTCAGATTCAAGAACTGCGTATCGTTTAACAGGTAGGCCGGATGCAAACGCAAAACAGGCGGCAGCAACATCATCCGAAGGATCGGCCATGGCCAGTGCCAAAGTTTGTTGATCAATCCATAAAGGCAGTACTTTTTTAGTCCTTAGAAAATGCGGATTGAGACGATTGATAGTTAAGATTCCTTCCGGAAAATCAGCTCTACGCACGACTTCGATATTTAACATTTCCGCAAAAACCGCCGCCATTTCATGCTCAGTGACAAATCCTAATTTGGTGGCTACGG
>NZ_JAURYU010000037.1 GCF_030653755.1 Methylotenera sp. | reverse complement strand
CTAGTTGTACTGCCCAATGGGTTTCCAACACCAGAATCAGTAGCATTCCAACCTTGTGTTAAACCAACTGTGAAGCTGAAGCCATTGAAGTTTGGTGATGAGTAAGCAACTTGTGATTTCCAGTCAGCATACATGAAACCTGAACCGATACGACCTAGTGTAGTTGTGTTGCCTGATAATGAACCAGCACCACCACCAACGCCTAACAATGTCATGTCATTCAAGATAGCGTCAGAAGCGTAGATACCTAGATCTTTACCTAACTTGATAGAACCCCATGATTTGTCACCAAATGTCAAGAATGCTTGACGGTTTTCTTGGTTAGCTGATTGAACACCTGAATTTGATGTTGAAGCACCTGGGTTGATACTGATAGTGAAACCAACATCTAAATCGTTTTGACGTGTTTTACCAGAAACTGATAAGTAGTTTGGTAACAAGCCTGTAGTAATATTGTTAGATGAAGCCGCACCGCCATCACCTAAACCAAGTGCAGCTGTACCAGCACCTGTATCACCACTGTATTTTGTAGTTGTGTAGTAAGCGTTTACAACACCACCGATGTCCAATGTCCAATCGCCAGCTGGGATTGTGATACCAGCTTGTGCGCTTGAAGCTGCAGCTACTAAAGCTGAAGCAACTGCTAATTTAATTGTTGTTTTCATATAAATCTCCTAAAAAATATTACTATTTTTATTTCTCGATTACCTCATCAGTTTGTTGTCAGTACGGCAACCAAACCAAAGAGAAAGTTTGCAAACTCTCTCAACGTTTACTACTTTAAGTAGCATTCACTAAGAAGGTAGGGCGTAGTATGCACAAAGAATTTTGCCCTTACAACTAAAAGTTGGGCTTTTTGTCACAATTACTTACATTTGTTGTAAATTTGCAACATTCATACTTTTTGTACCATGGGCACTCCGATTTGCTACCCGCAAGGGGCATCACCACCAATGTAAGCAGCTATACCAGCAACATTGGTGCGATAAGAGGTAACCTCTTGAAAAGTCGTATGTAGGAGCGGTCATCGACCGCGAAAGGGATAGTGGATTCTTGCTGGCAGTGGATTAAAGCAATGTCATGCGAGATTGAGAGGTTTGTTCGCGGCTAATAGCCGCTCCTACAATGGATGTAAAGTTCGGCTCTTTGTAGGAGCGGTCATCGACCGCGAAAGGGATGGTGGATTCTTGCTGGCAGTGGATTTAAGCAATGTCATGCGAGATTAACAGGTTTGTTCGCGGCTAATAGCCGCTCCTACATACGACTTTGCAAGTGCTTCAGCGCTTAGCAAATCGGAGTGCCCGTGGTACATGTTCATAACCACATAGCATCCCAATGCGAGTAATCGCCTACTTTAGTCACTAGCCCCGCACGTATTGGGTTAGCCACTATATAACGTGCAATGTTCACAACATCTTCGTCTTTACGTATAGCATGGTCATAGTAACCCGCTTGCCATACATTGCCGCCTATTGCCTTTGCGCTTTGTGATTTTATATTTTTAAGGACGCGCGGTAACTTTACATTTTCATTTAATTGCATTAACCAATGTATGTGATCTGGCATGACCACAAAGGCTAATGTTTTTGTGAAACCTAAGGTGTCAGATTGCTTTAATGTGATTGCTATTTTTCGAGCTGTTAAAAAATCATTGAAGATTGGCTGACGATTTAACGTAGTTGTCGTGATGTGATAAATCTGTTCTGGAATTGATATGCGACCTTTGCGTAAATCTTTTTGATGTTTAATTTGCATAAAAATAATTACTCTATGTGTATTCACATCTTGGGAAAAACAGTTTACAGCGCTTACAAGTCCATATGTATGAGCGGCTAGCCGCGGCAAAAAACTTATCAAACTGATTGCGAGCTGCTTTATTTAATCGCAGGTGAAAATTTACCTTTGCTTTCGCGGTCTATGACCGCTCCTGCACATACACCACTGATATTTGTAATTACATCCTATCTTTTACAAATATTCTTCTACCGTAAATAGTTTACGATGCTCACGTATTGCAAAGCGGTCTGTCATCCCTGCAATATAATCTGCTACTGCACGCGCTTTGTCTATTTCTGCATATGCTTGAAACTCGTTAGGCAGTAGCCCAATGTTTTCAAAAAAGCCTGTGAACAATTCGCGCACTATTCTTACCGCTTTGGCGCTCATGCGGTTCACTTTATAATGCTGATATAGGTTTTTACGTAAGAATTGCTTGAGCTTTAAGTTTTGCTCTGCAATATCGCGACTAAAGCCAATTAACTGTGGTAATTTTCGAATTTCGGCAACGCTGGTAGGTTGATGTTGCGCTATGTTGTGCGCACTTTGTGTACATAAATCTACCACTAGCGTATTGATCATGCGGCGTATGGTTTCGTGTATCAGCCGTTTTTGTTCTAATTTTGGATATTTAGCTTTGACTTCAGCTAGATTTTGCGCAAACAGCTCTACTTTTGATAGTTGTTCTACGGTAATTAAGCCAGATCGTAAGCCATCGTCAATGTCATGGTTGTTATATGCGATTTCATCTGCATAGTTAGTGAGTTGCGCTTCTAGGCTTGGGCTGGTTTTCTTGATAAAACGCTCCCCCACGTCACCAAGCTGTTTGGCGTTTTTAATTGAGCAGTGTTTAAGTATCCCCTCACGCACTTCAAATGTCAGGTTTAAGCCATCAAAGTCTGCGTAGCGCTGTTCTAATTGATCGACAACACGTAGCGATTGTAGGTTATGCTCAAAGCCACCAAACGCGCGCATACAGTCATTAAGCGCATCTTGCCCTGCATGCCCAAATGGCGTGTGGCCAAGATCATGCGCTAGCGCAATGGCCTCTGTCAGGTCTTCATGCAGGTGTAGCGTTCGTGCAATGCCACGCGCCATTTGTGCCACTTCTATACTGTGCGTTAATCTGGTGCGAAATAAATCACCTTCATGATTCACAAACACTTGGGTTTTATATTCTAGTCGCCGAAAGGCTGTGGAGTGAATAATGCGGTCGCGGTCTCGTTGAAACGCATTACGTGTTGAGGAGCTTGGCTCATCAAAGTGTCGTCCAATTGATTGTTCTGGATTAGCTGC
Organism: Methylotenera sp.; assembly: GCF_030653755.1. GTDB lineage: Bacteria > Pseudomonadota > Gammaproteobacteria > Burkholderiales > Methylophilaceae > Methylotenera. The sequence goes on along the minus strand of NZ_JAURYU010000037.1, from coordinate 70,005 downwards.
GTAGGCGGCAAGTGTGGTCATATTTTCACTTTTTAATATCAATAGTTTCTAGCAAGCTATTTAATCACTCCGATAGACTACCCTCTTAACCAAGAATTCTTTGCTTATGAGTAAAGCTTCGATATATAGCAACAGGCTAGAATATAGCAAAAAGCTAGACTAACGATAGTGTCTCTCTAAGTTTTTCAGCATCGTAATCACTGGTAATCACAGACTTTCCAATCGCCTGCTGTAGCACTAATCTAATTTTGCCATCTGCCACTTTTTTATCCATCTGCATCAAGTCTAAATATTTTTCTACCCCTAACTTCGGCGCCTCTAAAGGTAACTTAGCCGCAGTTAATAAATCATGAATACGCTTAACATCTTTACTACTTAGCCAGCTCATGCGTAAGGACAAATCTGCCGCCATCATCGTACCCGCAGCAACGGCTTCACCATGTAGCCAAACACCATAGCCCATGGCGTTTTCAATCGCATGCCCAAAGGTATGGCCCAAATTTAATAATGCTCGTTCACCAGTTTCATGCTCGTCACGCGCGACCACCTCTGCTTTATTTTGGCATGAGCGATAAATCGCCTCACTGATTGAAGATTCATCTAGCGCCATTAACTGGTTTATATGTACTTCTAACCAATCAAAAAAGTCAGGATCTCTTATCAGCCCGTATTTAATGACTTCTGCCATGCCAGCAGAAAACTCACGCGGCGGTAAAGTTTGTAATGTGTCGATATCTGCCAACACGAGTTGTGGTTGATAGAAAGCACCAATCATGTTTTTACCAAGTGGGTGATTAATGCCTGTTTTACCCCCAACTGAGGAATCCACCTGAGAAAGTAAAGTGGTAGGGATTTGTATGAATGGCACACCACGCAAATAGGTTGCGGCAGCATACCCCGTTAAATCACCAATGACACCACCGCCAAGTGCGATTAAAGTAGTGCTGCGCTCACAGCGATTTTGAAGTAAAGCATCATAGATAAGATTAAGCGTTTCACTATTTTTGTAGGCTTCACCATCTGGCAACACTATTGAAATCACCGTAACACCAGCCGCTTTTAATGCGGAACTTAATTGCTCGAGATACAGTGGGGCGACGGTTGTGTTGGTGACAATAGCGACATGCTTACGTTTTAAATGTGGCAAGATGAGGTCTGCATTTGAGATGAGACCGCGTCCGATATGAATTGGATAACTTCTATTTGCTAACTCTACTTTTAATGTTTGCATCTCAATTTACTTTTTCACAATTTATTTTTTTAACAATTCTTCAATATAACTAGTAATCTCTAGCGCAGATTGCGCGCCAGTATCTACAATATAATCCGCCAACCCTGTATAGATAGGATCTCGCTCTATATATAAGCGCTCCAATTTCTGCTTCATGTTTCCACCTTGCAACAGCGGCCTAGTTTTGTCATGCCTAGTCCGTTGATACAAATCGTTAACCTTGCCACGCAGATAGATAATCTTCCCGCTATTTTTCAGCAAATCTCGATTCTCTGGCATCAACACAGCGCCACCGCCAGTTGCCATAATAATATCATTCAACTGGCATAGCTCTTCAATAACTAGGTTTTCCCGTTTACGAAACCCATCCTGACCCTCCAACTCAAAAATGAGAGGGATTTTCACGCCTGTTTTACGTTCAATCTCAACATCAGAGTCATAAAACTCTTTATCTAATTGCTTAGATAGCATGCGGCCGATTGTTGTTTTACCAGCACCCATTAGGCCTATAAAGTAGATATTATTCAATTAAAACCACCCCTGTTGCTTGGCAACATTTTTATTATATGGTGTATGAGGCTTTCGCCACTGCACTATTGCAGAGTTACCCTCAAAATAAAATGCCCATCATATTCTTGGATGGGCATTTTATCAAAACTATCTGCTTAGGAATTATTACATTAGCACTAAACCTGACTACTGCAACGTTAAGCGTTCGTCGACGATTCTCGGTGTAATGAAAATTAGTAGCTCTGTTTTGTCATTTTGGCGAGTAGTCCGCTTAAACAAATTACCGAATAGTGGCAAATCACCAAAGAATGGCACCTTATCAACATCATTACGTTCAATCTGCTCAAAAATACCGCCCAGTACTGCCGTCTCGCCATTACCCACCAGCACTTGCGTATTGATATTTTGCGTATCAATTGAAGGCACGCCATTAAATATTTGGCCTACTTTGTCTTTCTTAATATCTAGCTCCATGATAATTTTCTGATCAGGCGTAATCTGTGGCGTTACTTCCAGACTTAATACCGCCGGCTTGAAAGCTACGTTGGCCGCTCCACTGCTAGATGCTTGCAAGTACGGTATTTCAGTACCCGCTGCAATTTTAGCTTTACTTTGGTTGGCTGTAATCACACGAGGGCTAGAAACAATCTTACCGCGCTGATCCGTCTCCATTGCAGTCAACTCTAAGTTGAGTAACAGCCCAGCCGCTACATTATAAATACTGTATGCAATTGAACCAGCAGCATTTGCAACCGCCAAATTCGACATTAAATCTGGTTGTCCATCGGAGCTGGTAAATACGTTACCATTTGTCAGCGCTGTCTGTACAGAGCCATTGTGCTGACCTTGTGTTATCGTTGTAGCAGTAGTTGCCGTAGGTCTGTTACCTATAGACCCACTCAGCGTTGCATTGGTATTACTGCCAGGCCGCCCAGTTTGTGTAATGCCTAATCGAGCACCTAACGCCTTACTGTACTTATCATCAGCAATCACCAAGCGGGACTCAATCATCACCTGTTTAACGGGTACATCCACTCTATTAATCATCGCCTGAATCTCTTCAAGCTTTCTAGCAGTGTCTTGCACAAACAACGTATTTGTTCTTGCATCATGGTTGACTGTTCCGCGCTCAGATAACACTCTATTTCGCATTCTTTGCGCACCACCAGCACCGCCGCCACCGCCACTTACGCCACCGTTTAAGATGGTTTTAAAGTCTTCAGCCTTTTGATATTTAAGTGTGAATGATTCTGTTCGTATTGACTCTAGCACTTCTTTTTCTAACTGAGCCGTTAACTCCGCTTTTTCTTTTGCAGCTAACTCATCGGCTGGCGCAATCAAAATTACGTTGCCACTCTTGCGCTTATCTAACCCTTTACTTTGCATGATAATTTCAAGCGCCTGATCCCAAGGTACGTCTTTCAGACGTAATGTCAGGTTTCCAGTCACTGTATCGCTACTGATAATATTTAATCCAGTAAAATCTGCAATCACTTGCAACACTGATCTGACCTCAATATTTTGGAAATTTAAAGAAAGTTTTTCACCAGCGTAGCCTGGTTTTGAACCTCGCACCAGTTTGTTTGGATCTTCTATTACCTGACGTACATCAATAATGAATTTTTTATCTGCTTGATAAGCGGATTGCTCCCAGTTACCCTTAGGCTCAATCACCATACGACCGTTATTACCTTGCTTCATCGTATCTACAAAAAGCACTGGTGTATTAAAATTAGTCACATTTAAGCGACGTTGCAAATTGGCAGGCACATCAGTATTGATAAAATCGACTTCAATCACTTTACCTTTTTGCCTAATATTGATACCAGCAGATGCATCAGATAAATCAACAATAATGCGTCCTTCACCATTTTTACCGCGTGCAAAATCTACGTTATTGATGGCCACAGAACTTGCGCCTCGAACAGACTCTGAAAACTTAGTTTCTACATTAACCTCACTAGTCACTTCATTCGCCTGTAACAAAATAGTCACTTCATTGCCACTTGCAGATGCACTATATCCAACATTTTTTGTTAAATTAAGCACCATGCGGGTTCGATCTTTACCTTGAGCAAGGGTCACACTTTTTAAGGCACCCGCATCCGCTTGGATATTATTCTTTGCCAGCCCATTGCCAACCTTAGGAAAGTCCAATGCAATACGCGCTGGGCCCGTTAATGTAAAACCAGCAGGGGGATTTGCTAATGGCTGCGTAGTTTTTACTCGAATACTGACTCGACCACCTGGTAAAGTTGAATAATCAAGACTCTCAATTTTATTAGTTAAGGCCGACTGATCTTCAGCATTGGCCGTTACTGCAACCAGCATTAGCCCAAACAACATAGTTGCTTGCAAAAGTTTCGACATCCAATGATTCATTTTCATTATTTCACCTTAAATCTTACTTCCTAAAAATATAAAAACTTTCAGGATTTAATGCTCTATTACAATAAAATTGACCGCATTCAAACTAACTACCACTTATTAACAAACTTAACATCATTCACACTAGCGCTTATTGTATTGGCAAGCTCATAGGCGATAAAGGTTAATCCTCTTGCAAAACCAGGTTGGACATACGCTCAACCCACTCACCAGTGAGGTCGTCTTGTACAATCTCAGTTAACAGCACTTCACCATCTGTAATTTGTGTCACTTTTCCAAAATTCTGACCAACATAATTACCCAGTTTAACTTGCTGAATTGTCTCATCAGGCGTTTTTAGCAACGCATAAGTTAACTTGCTTTTAGACAGCAGGCCAACATACTTTAAACTTTCTAATGGATAAGCCTCCATCGGCTCTTTAGGTCTATTCAAATTAGGCTGTAAAACACTAGTCTTGTTAACAGCCTTGCGAGCGCGGAACGGATCAACTAACGCGCCATCAGCGTTATATTGCAAAGCCATATATGGCTGAACTTCTGGCAAGGGCTTAACCCTTGGCTTAACATCTTTAGTAGCGTCCCGCATGTATTGATCAAGGTCATCACCTTCTTCAAAGCTGCAACCAGATAGTCCAGCACTGAAGATGCCAAAAATCAAAACAGGCATAGCAACAGACAAGGTAAATGTTCGTTTGATAAAATCAGTCACGGCTACTATTTACCTTTCTTGTTAGTTTTAGACTTTGCTTTTTCACTCTCTACTCTACGCTTTTCGGCAATCTCAGTAGCATCTAAGTAGCGATATGTTTTAGCAACAGCCTCCATGACCAAGGTGCTATCACCAGCATTTGGCTTTACATCTTTACCTTTATTAGCGGCATCTTTATTAACTACAAAGACTTCACCTAGCGTCACAATCCTAGACAACTTTGATATATCGGTCGCGAATGCACCTAAATCGTGATAAGCGCCAGTGACTTTAATCGATATCGGCATTTCTGCATAAAACTCTGCTTGCGTTTCTTGGCCAGGCTTAAACAATTCAAAATCTAAACCTCTTGCTAAACCCGCCTGATTAATATCGGTTAGTAAACCATCAATTTGTGAGCGGTCTGGCAACTGCTTCAACAAAGCGCCAAAGGTCTTTTCAATCTCCACCATTTGCGCCTGATATGCTTCTAGATTCATTGCCTGACTTTTTTTATCAAAATATACGCCTCTAAGCTCTTCTTCTTTAGCTCGCTCAGTATCAAGCGCGTCTAAAGTAGGGCTGAGCACAAAGTAATAGCCAAGCGCAAGCAAAACGAAGAACACCACGCCTAGTAGCACAGCCTTAACTGGTGCAGGCAAATTACCCGCGTTATTGATGTCGATGTTATTAAAATCTTCTAACTTCATGATTTTCTCGCACTTCCAGCGGTCGCTTTGGCACCTGCATCATCTGTCTCTATTATCGGCGTTTTTAAACTCACCTTGAGCGTAAATAGGTTTTGTTTCTGTACACCTACTGTAATCGCTTTAATTTCTATCAAAACTGGGGATTCCATCCACTCAGATTGATTAAAATTACGCACCAATGTTGCTACCCTAGCATTTGTATCAGCGACACCCTCAAGGGTGATCACTTTACCTTCCTGCTTAATACTTTTTATATACATGCCCTCTGGAAGTTGGCGGCTAAGCTCATCAAAAATGATGACTGCCTGACTTCGGTTGGTCTGTAAATTCTCAACAACTTGCTTACGCTCAAGCATTGCGCTGATTTGCTCTCTCAAGTTTTTAATATCAGCAATTTCTTTATCTAACTTTGTAATCGCATTATTAAGGCGCTGATTGCGTTCAAGTTGAGATTCGACTTTACTATTGATGACGCTATAAGCCATAAATAGAATCGCACATGCTGCGACAGCACTAAACAATGCCATGAAACCAAATTCACGCTGCCTTGCTTCGCGCCTTATTTGGCGATGTGGTAATAGATTGACGCGTATCATATAGCGAACCCTCGCATTGCAAGACCACAAGCAATCAATAATGCAGGAGCATCTGTTGCCGCCTGTTGCGGCCTGACTTTTGCACTGACAGTCATACTATGAAAGGGATTAGCAACAATAGTGTTAACCTGTGTACGGTCTTGGACAGTTAGGTCAATCTCAGGAATAGAAGCACACCCACCTGCCAGCACGATGTGATCAACGCGATTATATTGCGTAGAACTGGTGAAAAACTGCAATGCTCTGGCAACTTCCATCGCTAGCAGTTGCACAAAAGGCTGCAAGACTTCACTTTCATAGCTTTCTGGTAAGCCGCCTTTGCGCTTAGCGATTTCAGCCTCTTCTTGGGACAACCCAAAACGACGTTGTATTTCTTGTGTTAGTTGCGCACCGCCAAAGCTTTGTTCACGTGCGTATATTGGGACGTTGTCGTGTAGCACGTTAATGTGCATCATGGTCGCGCCGATATCAACAATCATCACAGTTTGCTCACGTCCAGCATTAGGCAGTTGCCCAGCGACTAAGGTATAGGCAGCCTCCGTGGCATAGGACTCTACATCCATGACGATCACTTTTAGACCAGCACCTTCAGCAGCAGCAACGCGATCCTCTATCTTTTCTTTACGTGCAGCAGCGATGAGCACTTCAACTTCATTTGGGTTATTGGGGGCTGGGCCGAGCACTTGAAAGTCGAGATTCACCTCTTCGAGTGAAAAGGGGATGTATTGATTAGCTTCAGCCTCGACTTGAATCTCCATGTCTTCCTCACGTAAGTCAGCAGACATAAAAACTTTTTTAGCAATAACCGCAGAGGATGGCAAAGCTAATGCCACGCGCTTCTCGCGCGAGCCAAGTAGCTTCCAGCCAAGCTTTACGGCATCAGCAACCTTTTCCAAGTCGCCAACGTTGCCATCAGAAATAGCGTCTTTTGCAAGGGGAGAGATTGAGTAGTTCTCAAGTTTGTAACCACCACGCCCATCACTAATAAGCTCAACCATTTTAACCGAGGTTGAGCTTATATCTATTCCTACTAGCGGGGGTACCGATTCTGTAAAAAAGCTGAATTTCAAATTGAAATTCCTTTTCTGATTTCGTTAGTTACGAACATTTCTAATAATTTACATTAAATCCTAGCAACAACTTTAAACCCTGTAAAGCAATTTTTCATTTATTCAAATATTTAACTTTATTGTTAGATTATTCGCGTCAACTTGCATAGCAACTTATAATAGCGTTACATTTTTAGTTTAAAGAAATAAATCACCCATGATTCCAAACAAATGGTGGCACTATCTTTTGTTAACTATTGTTGTTAGCGGCCTATCAGCTATTGCTTTTGTCGGGATTGCTGCTGCTCTCATTTACCCCAGCCTACCATCACTTGAAACGCTTACCGACTACCGCCCTAAGCTACCCTTACGCGTGTACTCTGAGGATGGTTACTTAATTGAAGAGTTTGGTGAAGAGCGACGTGCTTATGTGAAGATTGCCGATGTACCCAAAAGCATGAAAGATGCAGTGCTTGCAATTGAAGACCGCCGTTTTTATCAGCATGGCGGCATTGACACCAAAGGCATTATTCGCGCCATTAAGAACAATATCACTGGGGTTAGCCACGAAGGTGCTAGCACCATCACCATGCAGGTTGCCAAGAACTTTTTTACCAAACCTAATGGCAAACGTACCCTTGGCACAAAAATCAATGAGGCTTTACTCGCTATTAAAATTGAAAACAATTTAAGTAAAGATAAAATTCTTGAGCTTTACATTAACCAAATTTATCTTGGTCAGCGTTCATATGGCTTTGCGGCCGCCTCACAAGTGTACTTTGGCAAACCTTTAGAAAAGTTAAATCTAGCTGAAACCGCCTTGCTAGCAGGCCTACCCAAAGCGCCATCTGGTTACAACCCTTACACAAATCCTAAGCGTGCAATCGCCCGCCAAAACGAAGTACTCCGCGATATGTATCGTTATGGGTTTATTGAGGAGTCTGTTTTTAATCAAGCGATTGCTCACCCACTTAAATTTAAAGCTTCTAGGCAATCTCGTGATTTATCGGCAGATTACGTTGCTGAAATGGTCAGAGAAAGCTTGTACGCTACATATCAAGACGAAATTTACAGTAGCGGCTTAAAAGTTTATACCACAGTGCGCAAAGCAAACCAAGAGGCGGCGAACATTGCGCTCAGGGATGGTATATTGGATTACGACGCGCGCCAAGGTTATCGCGGCCCAGAAAAACTTCTTAAATTAAGCCAGTCTAGCCCTGAAGCAGACAAAGAAACCATTGAAGAAGCGCTCGGTGATATTGAGGTATCAAATGGGCTAATTCCTGCAGCGATTACTAATATTGCTGATAAATCAATTACCGTACATACAAAATATGGCGATGACATTGAAATTAGTGGTAAAGGCCTAGCGTTAATTGACAGGACACTCAATGAGAAAAAGCCCGAAAAACGCTTATTAAAAGTGGGGGCGGTGATCCGTATTCTGAACGCATCGCCATCTACTCAACCAGGTCAATGGCGTGTAGTTCAACTGCCACAGGTTGAATCTGCATTGGTTTCTATCAACCCTGAAACGGGTGCAATTCGCGCTTTGGTAGGCGGCTTTGATTTCAACCGGAATAAATTCAATCACGTCACCCAAGCATGGCGCCAACCAGGCTCTAGCTTTAAACCTTTTATTTATTCAGCCGCTTTAGAAAAGGGCTATACACCAGCAACGATTGTTGAAGATGAGCCATTACGTTTTACTTCAAAAGAAACAGGCAATACAGAATGGGTCCCTCAGAATTATGACGCGACGTTCGACGGACCGATTCGAGTCAGGCAAGCTTTAGCTAAGTCTAAAAACATGGTGGCGATTCGTATGTTAGAAAGTATAGGCAAAGACTATGCTCAAGACTACATCACTCGTTTTGGGTTTGCCGCAAAAGACCACCCTGCTTATTTGACAATGGCATTAGGTGCTGGCTCAGCAACCCCCATGCAGATGGTAAGCGCTTATGCGGTGTTTGCAAATGGCGGTTACCGAATTAATCCATACTTAATATCAAAAATTGTGGACAACAATGGCAAGGTCATTTCACAAAATAAATTTGCAACAGCCCAACATGATGCGCCACGTGTCATCGACGCGCGCAATGCTTTCATCATGAACTCTATGATGCAAGATGTTGTACGCTACGGCACCGCAACCAAAGCTTTACAACTTGGTCGTAGGGATTTGGCGGGAAAAACTGGTACGACAAATGACCATTTTGACGCATGGTTTACTGGTTATAGCCCGAAAGAAGTTGCAGTGACATGGGTTGGGTTTGATAAACCAAAACGTTTAGGTCGGAACGAAACTGGCGGCTCAACAGCATTGCCTATTTGGATTAAATATATGGCAACTGCATTAAGAAATGTCCCTGAAACCGACATGCCAGTACCTGATGGAGTAATGGCGCTACGCGTAGACCCTGTGACGGGGATAAGGGCAGACAATGATGAGAATGGCATTTATGAATACTTCTATCATGAGAATCCTCCGCCTGAAGTTGAAATCCCATTACCTAGTATGTTAGAGGAGGAGTCGCTGCCCCTTAGCCAACCTCAGCAGATGCTACAACCTGACGTCATATTTCAACCGAGAAGCTTACCCCTACAGACGCCAGAGCAACCATCAAAATTTAAAGACCCTAGCGCTGTAAAAACAATGAAGCCTAATGACGCTGCCAACAACAAAGATTTGGCAGCAAATAAAACGGCTGAACCAACCAAACCAAGAAAACCTGAGCCTAACAATACAAGCTCAGCAAGTGAGCAGGTTAGACAGTTACTTAATCCACGCTAAGCTCAAGCACTACGGGTGTATGGTCAGAAGGGCGCTCCAGCTTACGTGGTGCTTTATCAATGTACGCTGCTTTACATAGCGGCTTGAGTGAGTCGCTTACAAGTATATGATCAATTCGCATACCAAAATTTCGTCTAAAACCCATCATACGATAATCCCACCAGCTAAAGCTCTTTTCAGGCTGTTCAAACAACCTGAAACTATCATGTAAGCCAAGATTAATTAAACAACTAAACGCCTCTCGCTCTAACGGAGAAACCAGTATCTGCCCTTCCCAAGCCACTGGGTCATGGCAATCACGGTCTTCTGGTGCAATGTTGTAGTCACCGAGCAACGCTAGCTTTGGATGCTGTACCAGCTCAGTTTTAAGCCAGCTATTTAACGCAGATAACCAGCGCATTTTGTATTGATACTTATCTGAATCAACTGCCTGACCATTAGGAATGTAAGCGCACACAATACGTACTCCATTGACATCAGCGGTAATGACTCGCTGCTGGTCGTCATCAAAGTTAGGAATATTATGCTGTACGTTAAGAATAGGATGACGACTAATAATTGCCACGCCGTTATAGGTTTTTTGACCAATATGCACTGCATGGTAGCCTAGTTCACGCAACGCCTCGTAAGGAAACTTGCTATCCTCTTGCTTTGTTTCTTGCAAACAGAGTACATCCGGCTGATTAGCCGTTAACCAGTCCACCACGTGTGGCAAGCGAACATTGAGAGAATTGACGTTCCAGCTAGCTAGTTTCATAGGCCTATGATATTAAAAAGTACGAAAATGATTGAATATATCGGTGCGCAACTCTAACACGCATCATCACATGGGTCAAAAGCCAGACTATGCATGAAAACCATGCACTTAAAAATATTAAATGTATTTTCTCTTGCCGCAATCATTAGAAAAATATAGGTCGCACGTATTCAGTTTAACTGAGTATGGTAAAGTCCATTTTTTAGAAAAACAAGCCTATGATTAAAGCCGCAATATTTGATATGGACGGCTTGCTGATTGATTCTGAACGTATCATCATGCAAGCTTGTATGACTGCCGCTCAACAAGTTGGCATCACTTACACTCAAGCTGAATATGTTGAGCTCATTGGCCTTGCAGGGCCAGACTCAACACGCGTAATGACAGCGCAATTAGGTGGCACTGAACGATTTAATCAAGTGATGGTAGGTCTAGATGCAGAACTGGCAAAGTTAAACCATACTTTTCCACTCAAGCAAGGCGCTCTTAAGCTACTCCAACATTACCAAACCAATCATATTGTTTGTAGCGTTGCCTCATCATCCGCTACGCATCACATTAGCCATCGCTTAAGCCAAGTTGGCGTCATCGATTATTTTAAATACATCACTAGCGGACAAGAAGTGGCGCGAGGCAAACCTAACCCAGATATTTACCTACTAGCGATTGAAAGATTAGGCTTTAAAGCAGAACAGTGCATTGCGTTTGAGGATAGTGAGGCAGGTGCTCGCGCGGCAATTGCCGCAGGATTAAAAGTAGTCGTAGTGCCCGACTTAATACAGCCAAGTGAGTTTGTCAGCAAACACAGCCATCAAGTGGTCGATAGCTTGCTAGATTACTTAGCCCGAATTTAAAGGCCTCATATGCCAAACATGCTCTGTAGCGGCACATTTACCCTTTAACCCACCCGCAACACCTACGCTGGCAAGCAAGGTTAAATCGTAGCTCGTTTGGTAATGCTGCTTAACCTCATCTGCCCCTATAGAAAATGGCGGGCCAGACTGCAAAGCTTGGTCATACTCAAAACAAATCAACAGCTGCGGCGCTGGATAGGTAAGTGCCATTAAATGTGCAGCGTAATTTTTTCGCATCTCCGCAGGCAACGCAACCAAAGCGGCTCTGTCATACACAGCATCGACATCCCCCAACATATCGGGCGACACATGAAAAATATCGCCAACAAACATATCAAGATTTAGCGTGCTGTAATGTGTGACTTCACCTAACTGGCTAATTGTTGGCATTAGCCCAAGATTTTTAAATAATTCTTGGTTGGCAATTTCGCTTAGTTCGGCACCAACAACACGATAACCTTGCGCCAACAACCAAGCGATATCAAGCGTCTTACCACAGAGAGGTAAAAATACTCGGGAACCATGTTTTAAATTAAGGCTGTAGAGGTTTGCAACCAGTAAGGGATTAGCTTCATCTAAATGAAAGCCAATCTCGTTTTTTTGCCATTTTTGGTGCCAGAAGTCTACATGCATATTAAACTAAAAGGCATAAATAGCCCTTAATGCAAAAGTCTCTTCATTTCTTTTAAGTTCATTTAGTCTTGAAAAGCTCAAACCAGCCTGTATAGTGAAGTGCCTATTTATATCGGCATGTATTTGCGGAGTATAGCTGTAGCGCCAACGGCCAGATGCGTCAATCTCGTGATTTAACTCAATACCGTAGGTCAGTTTCGGACTTAGGTCATAAAAAACACTGTTATTTATCAAGGTCATTAGCTTACCATCACCGCCGAATGCTGTTTTCCTAACCCCTAGCATATTGAGCGTACTCCACTTTGAATTGAAGCGGTAACCATTAATATATAGTGCGTCTGCAGAATATTTACCTAAATCACGATTCTTTTTTACAATCACTTGCCAGCCTTGAATCAAGCTTGGATTGTTAAAATGATGACTGAGGGTGCCTTGAAGTGCTATTTTATAATCAGTAAGTTTGGAGTTTTCACTTGGCAGCTCAAACTCAATAGCAAGACCATCTGCGAACGCATACTCAATTTCAGGTGCCCATTCTAAAGTGCCACCATTCACATTTCTTTGTGCCAGTGTATTAACCTCTAACTCACCCTTTCGTGCTCCTAGTGGCCTGACTAAATCAAAAAGTAGTGGCTCTGGGATATGTGGATCTGCGCTACCTAACCCTGCCGAGCCTTCTACAAAGTCTGCGTGTACTGGTATCGATGTGAATAGAACAATATAAGATAATATAAAAACGAATTTTTTATTCATAACCAAGGGAATAACAACAAAAAGTTTGCGCTTAACTACCGTGAGGCATGCAATCCATTTTAAATGAAACCACTAATATCTAACTCAGACAAGACTCAGCGACTTTTGAGACGCCACATGGTCTTGCCTAGTTTACGATGATATTTAAGCGCAGAAGCAATAACGTAAGCAACGAAGATGTTTGTTTAAGCCATGCCATTATGGCGTAGAAGCGCATCCATACTCGGCTCTCTACCTCTAAATGCCACAAATGATTCCATCGCTGGGCGCGAACCACCTTTTGCTAGCACTTCATTTTTAAAGCGCTTACCTGCGTCACCTGAAAGTACGCCCATCTCTTCAAATAGACTGTAAGCATCAGCAGATAAGACTTCAGCCCATTTGTAGCTGTAGTAGCCAGCCGCATAACCACCTGCAAAGATATGGCTAAAGCTATTAGGAAATCGGTTCCATTTTGGTGGGCGAACTACGGCGACTTCATCACGCACTTGTTCAATTAGATCTAAGGCCGTGAGTGCGCCATTAGGATCAAATTCGCCATGTAGGCGCATATCGAACAGTGAAAACTCGATTTGACGAACGGTTTGCATACCTGCTTGGAAGTTTTTAGCGGCCACCATTTTGTCGAACAGTTCACGCGGTAGCTGTGCGCCAGTTTCTACATGAGCCGTCATATGGCGCAGCACATCCCATTCCCAGCAAAAGTTTTCCATAAACTGGCTAGGCAGTTCTACGGCATCCCATTCCACGCCTTTAATTCCAGACACGCCGTATTCATCTACTTGCGTTAGCATATGGTGAAGGCCATGACCAAACTCATGGAACATGGTGATGACGTCATCGTGCGTGAATAATGCAGGTTTACCACCAACTGGGGCTGAGAAGTTGCAGGTGAGGTAGGCTACTGGCAACTCAACACCATGTTCTTTTTGACGACGGCTGATGCATTCATCCATCCATGCACCACCGCGTTTATGGTTGCGTGCATAGAGGTCTAAGTAGAAGTATGCAACTGGCTGATTAGCACTATCTGTAATTTCATAAAAACTTGCATCGGCATGCCATACAGGGGCATCTACTTTGTGAACTTGCACGCCAAAAATGGTTTCAGTGACTTTAAATAACCCAGATAGCACTTTATTTTCTGGAAAATACTGTTTAACTTCTTGATCAGAGAATGCATAATTTTCAACACGCAATTTCTCACTCACATAGGCCACATCCCAAGCTTGCATGTCGGCAATACCCAATTTACTGGCATATTCTGTCAGCGCTTGCATATCTTTTTGTGCATAAGGTTTGGCGCGCTTAGCTAATGTATTTAAAAACTCTGTCACGTGTTTAGGACTATCAGCCATCTTGGTCGCAAGTGATAACTCAGCAAAGTTGCTAAAGCCAAGCATTTGCGCTTCTTCTCGTTTAAGTTTGAGAATATCCCTAATTAAAGTTGTGTTATCCCATTCTGGCTTGCTCAACTCTGAAGCGCGCGTGGCATAAGCACGGTACATGGTTTCACGTAATGCGCGGTTATCTGCATACTGCAACACTGGCATATAAGATGGAAAGTGCAAGCTAAACTGGTAGCCGTCTTTACCATCGGCTGTTGCAGCTTCTTTGGCGGCCTCGATTGCATCTTCTGGCAAGCCTGCTAAATCAGCAACATTTTCAACGATATATTTAAAATCGTTGGTGTTGTCCATGATATTTTCTTCAAACTTGCTACTAAGCTTAGATAAGGCTTCACTGACTTCTTTAAAACGTACTTTTTGCTCAGCAGGTAACTCAGCACCACCTAATTTAAAATCACGTACTTCGTTATTGATAATTTTTTGTTGCGTAGGGGTGAGTTTGGCAAATTCTGCACTGGCTTGAATAGATTTAAACTTAGCGTATAAACGCTCATCTTGTGACAAATCGCTATAAAAATCGGTAAGTTTTGCCAAATTGTCGTTATACGCTTCGCGTAGCGCTGGGCTGTTTACCACCGCATTCATATGGCCGACTTGGCTCCATGAGCGACCAAGTTTTTCACTGTGATCTTCAAGCTTAATCGCAAAATTATGCCATGTTGGTGTTTCTATACTGGTAGCCAATTGCTCGACTAAAGCGCGCCCTTCGGCAATTAGCGTATCAACAGCGTGGCCGACATGCTCAGGCTTGATTTCGTTAAATTTAGGTAAGCCTGCAAAATGTAATAATGGGTTTGACACAAACAATCCTTAGCACAGCATTAATAGAGTACAGCATTAATTGATAAGACGTAGACACAATGGGTAACGATAGGTTTCGCCATTACTAGTAGAGATGGCAGCAACGATGCATAAAACAATATTGAATAACCAAATAATGCCTATCAGCAAGAAGCCAACCAGTATTGCAATCAAGATACCTGCAACAAATTGTGCTAACAAAATAGTGAGCTGAAAATTCAAAGCCTCTTTAGCCTGTGCCGACAAATACTCGTTGTCATCTTTTTTGAGTAGCCAGACAATCAAAGAGGGAATAAACGAAAACAAAATCCCACTTAAGTGGGTAATGGTGGCAATGTTTTTATCATCATTACTTGGTACTATTATTACGTTATTCATTTCAGTATCCTCTCACTAATGAATCTGATTAAATTTAGCTAAGCTGAGTTCAATTTTTTCTGTATCTGTTAAACCTAGCACCTTACGCGCTTGCACTGTTAGCTCTGCAAGTTGGCTATGTAGTACTTGCTGTTTAATACTAAGAATATGTGATGGATGCATAGACAGCTGCTGCAAACCCATCCCCAAAAGCAACTTAGTAAATCTTGCATCACCCGCCATTTCACCGCACACAGATACTGGCTTACCAAGTTTCGCACCTGCTTTTATCGTCATTGAAATCAATTTCAATATGGAGGGATGCAAAGGATTATATAAATGCGCAACGGCATCATCAGTCCTATCTATCGCCAAGGTATATTGAATTAAATCGTTAGTGCCAATTGATAAAAAGTCCAACTCATTTGCAAATGCTTCTGCATTAATGGCTGCTGCTGGAATCTCTATCATACCGCCTAGCGCAATATTTTCATCAAAAGAAATATTCTCTTTACGTAAACTTTGTTTTGCGCGCTCTAGCAACAGCTTAGTTTGGCGTAACTCAGAAAGCGTACAAAGCATAGGAATTAAAATCTTAATATTACCAAAATGAGAAGCGCGTAACAGAGCTCTCAATTGTGTATGGAAGACTTGTGGTTCTGATAAGCAAAAACGAATTGCACGCAGACCTAAGGCTGGATTTGCACAGTTCACCACCGTATCAGCGTTAGCTTGTTTATCTGCCCCAAGATCTAATGTACGAATGGTGACGGGCGCGCCTTTCATCGCCTCAGCTACTTTTTTATACGCAATAAACTGCTCTTCTTCATCGGGCGTATCGTGTCGATTCATAAAAAGAAACTCTGTTCGATACAACCCAATGCCAGTAGCACCTGCAAGCCTCACTGCAGCTACGTCTTCTGGTACTTCAATATTCGCGAGCAAATCGATACTAACGCCATCAATAGTGATAGCCTTTGTGCTCTTGATACGCTTAAGTTTTTGCTGCTCTAATTCCCACTGGTCTTGACGTAATTTGTACTCGGCCAAAATCTCTTTTGACGGATTAACAATGACAATGCCCAAATGACCATCGACAATAATCAGCTCACCATCATTGATTAAATCATGCGCACGCTGCAAAGCAACAATGGATGGAATATTTAAGCTACGCGCCAAAATAGCAGTATGCGAAGTAACCCCACCAACATCCGTAATAAATGCAGCAAATTGATGCTGCTTAAATTGAATTGCATCGGCAGGTGAAATATCGTGTGCGACTAAAATCAGTTTTCGTTCCTGACTCACCGCACTCATTTGCTGTTCGGTACTTAGTTGGCTCGGGTGCCCCAACAATGCTTTAATAATACGCTCAACGACTTGTACAACATCTTGTTTGCGCTCACGAAAATACACATCTTCAATTTTTTCAAACTGCTCGACGATATCATCCATTTGCAGCTTGATTGCCCACTCAGCATTGCATTGCTCGTTTCTAATAATCTCTTTAGGCGTTTCCGTTAAAGATTTATCTTCTAACATCATTAAATGCGTACCCACAAACGCACTTAACTCTGCTGGTGCATTTTTACGTAGATTATGATTTATTTGCTCTAATTCGGCCTTAACGCTTGTAATCGCCTCACTAAACCGATCAATTTCGGTTTCAATTAAATGTTTTGGTAGCTGGTAATGAACAACCTCCAGCAGCGCATTAGAAACAAGGTGCGCCTGCCCGATGGCAATCCCGCTAGAAACAGCGACGCCATGAATGCTAAAGCTGGGTATTGTCAAACTACTCATTCATCCTCACCGAAACGGCTATTAATCAGCATCACTAGCGCATCGATTGCAGCAGCTTCATCTCCACCACTCGCTTCCAAAGTCACAATAGAGCCCTGTGCCGCTGCCAGCATCATCACCCCCATAATACTTTTTGCATTCACACGGCGACCATTGCGCGTGATCCACACCTCACTCGCAAACTTACCAGCGGCCTGCGTAAGCTTAGTAGATGCACGTGCATGCAACCCTAATTTATTAATAATTTCCAGCTCTTTACTAATCATGCTATTGGACCTAGTTATTGTTATAACATCTATTAATCGGAGGAACCCTGCTCATAGCGCTCGCATTGCTGGCTAGTAAACTGCACCACACCTTCACGACCGCCACTGATAGCTTTTTCTACCACAACACTTAGTGGCTCATATCGGTAGGATATGGCTCTCACCAACATAGGCAAGCTAACACCAGCTACACCAGCCACTACGCCTGGTTGCAAGAGCTTAACAACAATATTACATGGTGTTGCGCCATACATATCAGACAGCACCAACACACCATCACCGCTGTTTAGCTGCTTAACCATACTGAGCGCCTTCGGTAAGATAATATTAGGATCATCTTGTCCTCCGACTGCCATTGACACAACTTGGGCAGGAGCCTCACCCAACACATGGGCAGCACAAGAGATTAAGCTCTCACCTAATGCGCCATGCGTCACAATCAAAATGCCTATCATCGTTTACAATTAATCCTGTTTATTTTAATTCCTGATTTTTTTAATGTTCAGTTTAATTTTAAGTGTTAAGTTCTATTTAAAATATTGGTTTTATTTTAATTCGCGATGTCGAGTTAATACTTTCTGTTTATCTTGAAAATATTGACTTAACTGCTCAACCAAATACACAGAACGATGCTGCCCGCCAGTGCAACCAATTGCCACCGTGAGATAACTACGATTATCCAACACAAAAGAGGGCAACCATTTCTCTACATAATTTCTAATATCATGCATCATATCGTTCACAGTTGCATGATCTTTAAGAAAGTCCTGCACTTTTTCATCACGCCCTGTGAGATCACGTAAAACAGGATCGTAATGTGGATTAGGTAAGCAACGCACGTCAAACACAAAATCTGCATCTAACGGAATACCATGCTTAAAACCAAATGAGGTAAATAAAAGCGTTAACCCAGCATGCTCTATTGATACCACCTCTTTCACCCAACCACGCAGGGTATTAGCACTTAAATAGCTAGTATCAATCACATGCCCAAGACCACCCAATCCGCCAAGCAAATCACGCTCAAGTGCGATACTCTCAGCCAAGGTGATCGCGTCTTTACTCAACGGATGTTTACGTCTTGTTTCGCTAAACCTTTTGACCAAGGTTTCAACATTCGACTCTAAGAACAACACCTGTACATCGATATTTTTCAACTTAAGCTGATTGATATGTACTGGTAGCGCTTCAATGGCGATACTACGACTATCAATGCTAATAGCAATGCGCTTATGGTCAACATCTAAATGATCGGCAATCGTAGCCAGCATGGTCGCTGGTAAGTTATCAATGCAGTAATACCCACTATCTTCAAGCGCACGCAATGCAATACTTTTTCCCGATCCAGAAAGACCTGTAACGATAATCAATTGTTTCATACTATTGATGAGCCCTAGTAGAAGAGTTACTTGTGTTGCTTCATTGCGCGTTGTTGCCGTTGCATCAACTGCTTTGTTGCATTGACGCCACGTAACAACAAAATATGGTTACGCACGGCAACCTCTACCAACACAGCAATATTTCGGCCTGCCGCAATCGGAATATGTACCTTGGTTACTTTTAACCCGAGCACTTCTTCATGCTGTGTTTTAATATTTAGTCGATCTAACATCTGCAAAGTTTGCAGGTCGGCCTTCTCCAACTGAATAATTAAATCCAGCGGCTTAGTAGGCTTCACCGCGTTATCACCAAACAGTGCGCGTATATTTAAAATACCTAAACCGCGGACCTCCAGGAAGTCTTGCAACAAGGCAGGACATCGTCCTTCAATGCGTTCAGGCGAGATTCTGAAAAAATCAACAATATCATCAGCAACCAAGCGATGTCCACGAGAAATCAACTCTAAAGCCAGCTCGCTTTTACCGATAGCAGCTTCACCCTTAATGAGTACACCAAAGCCTTGAACCTCCATAAAAACGCCATGCACACTGAGCGTTTCAGCCATCGCTTGCGCTAAAAAGTGGCTCAAAATATCCATAAGCTCTGGGCTACGTAACGTAGAGGTAAATAACGGAACATTATGCTGATTGGCCGCTGCCAACAACATATCAAGTACTTTTTCACCGTTAGCTACAATGACTGCTGCTAAGTCGGTGGAAAATAAATTATGAATTGCACGCTCTGCGTCTGCAGGGGGCAAGTTTTTAAGATAGTCCATCTCAGCACAGCCTAGCACTTGCACTCGATTAGGATGTACAAAGTTAAGATGGCCTATCAATGCCAAAGATGGTTTAGAAACGGTTTCGCTAGTGAGAGTATTTGACCCGCCGTCGAGTCCTGCAACCCAACTTAACTTGAGTTTACGGCGGGTTTCTTTGAATAGCTCAGCGACGTTGAATTGAGCCATATTTAAGGTAACAAAAACAATTAAATACTAAAAAACTCAGTCAATGTTTTGATGCTTAACTGCACCATTCGCTTTGTGATGATCCGCATTTTTTTCTTTATGTTTCACCACTTGACGGTCTAACTTGTCGGTCAACATATCAATTGCGCTATACATATTCTCATCTTGGCATTCTGCGTGTAAATCATTACCAGGCACATGCAGTGTAGCTTCAACCTTTTGAGCCAGCTTTTCGACACTCATGGTCACCTTGACATCGATCACATGATCAAAGTGATTGCTGATTTTAGTTAGTTTGCTTGTGACATAGTCACGCAAAGCGGGCGTTATTTCTAAATGATGACCTGTTAATTGTAAATTCATGACTTGCTCCTTTTGAAAATATTCCGCAAATATTAATTCTTAGAGATTCGTGATTAAGACTTACAGAACAGTTTCAGTTTACAACTTTTCATTAGGTCTGTGGCAAGGAATACAACAATTTTTTGCGTAGACTTCAACAATCAAGCTATAGCGTTTTTCTTAAACTTGCTGGTGCAATGTTCATTGACTCACGATACTTTGCAATCGTGCGCCTTGCGACAACGATCCCCTGCTTTGCTAGCAAGTCTGTAATCTGATTATCTGAATATGGCTTCTTAGGATTTTCTTGATCTACCAACTGTTTAATCAACGCACGAATTGCGGTTGCAGAACAAGTACCGCCAGTATCTGTCGCAACTGAACTGCCAAAAAAGTATTTAAGCTCAAAAATACCGCGAGGCGTCAGCATATATTTATTAGTCGTCACTCGCGAGATAGTGGATTCGTGCAACTCAAGCTCATCTGCAATCTCTCTTAACACCAGTGGCCGCATAGCGACTTCACCGTACTCTAAGAAATTACGCTGCCTATCCACAATCGCTTGCGATACTCGCAAAATGGTAGAAAATCTTTGCTGAATGTTTTTAATCATCCATTTAGCTTCTTGCATTTGGCTTTGCAAGTATTGACTAGAACTATCGCGATTACGCTTCAAGATGCCAGCATAAAGCTGATTGATTTTAAGTTTAGGAATCACACTGTCATTCAAACTGGCAATCCAAATACCTTTTACTTTTTTTACAATCACTTCATGTTGGATGTAATGCTCAGAGCCTATATGACTGAACGCGCTTCCAGGGCGAGGATTTAAACTGGTAATTAATTGCTGAATCTGTTTTAACGTTGCTTCATCACAACCCAGCTCTTTACGCAGCTTCACAAAGTCGCGCGATGCCAATGCTTGTAGATGATGCTCGGCCACCAAATTGGCCAAAGCTAAATGTGGCGTAAATTCTGGCAACACCTCAAGCTGCAAGAGTAAACACTCACTTAGCGTGCGTGCGCCAACACCTACAGGATCTAAATGCTGAACATGGCGCAATGCGGTTTGTAGCTCAATCGCATCAATCTCCAGCTCTTCTGGCATCAGCTCAGCAATTTCTTCTAGTGACTGCTCTAAATAACCATCATCGTTGATACTATCTACCAACATTAAGGCTAGTGACTGATCGCGCTCAGACAAGGGCATCAGCTTTAACTGAGAGAGCAAATGCTCACGCAAACTCGTCTGCAATGTTTCTTGCGGTTTAAAGTCGCTGTCGTCATCCGCTGGCATGGTGTTTTCATCCCAGCGACTACCATTTGAAAACTCATCAAACTCATCACCGAACTCAGCCGAAAAAGTATCCGCATATTCAGCGTTTGTTACGTCAAATTCTGAAGGTTCCGCTTGCCCTGTGACACTAGATACGGAAGATTCCAAGCCACTAAACTCATTGCCAGATTCCAAATACTCCGCATCAAAACTGTCAGGCTCTGCTTTATCTGCGTCAGCAACGACCTCTACACTTTGAGAGTTTGAATCTGCACTATCAACCACAGACTCGACTTCATTACCGTACTCATCTTCTGTATCATCGCCCCTCTCCAGCAATGGATTGGTTTGCATCAACACATCAATTTCTTGATTGAGCTCCAATGTTGAAAGCTGCAATAGACGAATGGCCTGTTGCAACTGTGGGGTTAGTGATAAATTTTGTGAAAACTTAAGTTGTAAACCTTGCTTCATAGGCGAAAATCTTTACCTAAATACACTTCACGAACACTCTCGTTCGCAACAATCTCAGCGGGAATACCTGATGCGAATACATGCCCTTGATTCACAATATAAGCGCGATCACAAATTCCCAATGTTTCACGCACATTATGATCAGTAATTAACACGCCAATATTGCGCGAACTTAAAAAACGGATAATTTGTTGAATATCAATGACTGCGATGGGATCAATCCCTGCAAATGGTTCATCTAACAAAATAAAGCTGGGGTCGGATGCTAAACAACGGGCAATCTCTACACGACGGCGCTCACCGCCAGATAAACTCACCGCAGCACTGTCTCGGATATGCGTAATATGCAATTCTTCTAACAAAGATTCTAGGCGCTCAGCCATTTCTTCTTCTGAAATATCCTGTAACTGCAAAATTGCTAAGATATTTTCAGAGACAGTGAGCTTGCGAAAAATAGAAGCCTCTTGTGGCAAATAGGACAAGCCCATTCTGGCACGCATATGAATCGGCATATGGCTCAAGTCCGCCCCGTCCAATCCAATTCGACCTGCATCTAAAGCAACCAAACCAACAATCATATAGAAACTAGTTGTTTTACCTGCCCCATTTGGTCCCAGCAAGCCGACTACCTCGCCGCTTTTAATTGACAAGGAAATATCTTGTACCACAGTACGTGCACCGTAAGATTTTCGTAAGTTTTCTACAATCAGCTCGCTCATTATCATTCACTTATCATGCTGTTATTATTTTGAAAATTATTGAGCATTGCCCGCGTTTTTACTCACTTCTAAAGTACGGCTAAACCTTGAGTCTTTTACCGTTGGAATGCCACCACTATCACTAGTGCTATCTGGCTTCGCTTTAGTAGCTGGTGCGACTGGTTTAATTTCTACGGGTGCTTTTTTGTTTTTAGGCTGAATCACTGCCCTAACACGCCCTGATCCAGAGGTCGCATTCTGCGAACCTCCACCAATCACTTCAGCATACTCTGCATTGGCATCATACATAATGTAATCGCCATGCACGACGTCTTCACCACGCTTCACCCACGCTTTAGTATACAACTGCACTTTGTCCATGCGTCCGTCATATTCGATCCGCTGCGCACTTCCCTGTATATACTCATTCTTACCCTCAAGCTTTTGTTTAAAAGTGGTCGGGTTACCTAACGAAGTACTGTGCTGAAAACCTTCTTTATCCTCGCGCACAATCAGTTTGTCTGCATGAATCTCCAAGGTACCTTGCGTTAAAATCACATTACCCGCATAGGTGCTGATTTGCTTTGCATCATCCACCTTCATTGTATCGGCTTCAAGATCAATCGGTTTGTCACGATCCGCCGCCTCAGCCCATACTCGGTCGCTCGCACTTAGTAACAAAAAGCTACATAACAATAAATGCGATAATGTATTTACTTTAATCATGAAAAACTGCCTATTCATAGCGTCTCCGAATGCGCGCACTGTTATCCGTCTTGTCTGGTTGAACCGTCACAGCAGGCTTGCCTGCCACACTAGGCTGCCGATTGTTTTTTTTATCTGTTGCCATAACTTTCTTCGCTTTCGCAGCCGGCCGCTCATAATGCGCACGCACTTTATGCAATAACGTCACTGTTTGCTGTTGTTTTTCGTAAATAAGCCCAGTCGCATAAACAACTGTACCTGGCGCCTGTTTAATCACCACAGGACGGTCGGTCGTCGCATACTCTTCATTAGGTAGAATTTTAAGGTAATCCGTCTCTACAGTCATTTCGCCCTTGTCTCCAAACGCTTCTCGCAACACCAGCACATTACCAAACACCTCAACTTGCTCACCATCACTGGAAACATTACCTGTGTCACCTTGCAACTTAGTATAAGGCTTATCCTTTGCAAACTGTGTAAAACGTGGCTTAATCAAATCCGTGCTATCCACATCTGGAAAATGCCTCATCTCACTTGCCGCCAGCTTGTATCGTAAGGCACCGTTGACATCGGTTTTCGTTGTCTCAAAATTACTCATGATATAGTCAGGGTCGTGACGGCTACTACCATCTAATTTAGGTGCCAGCTGCTGCACCGACTTATCAATCCAAAATGTAAGCAAAGCTAACAATAGTAGCAAAGCTAAAGGGAAAACAATCGCAGATTTTGTGCCTAGCTGCATAACTAAACACCTGCCCCGTTGAGACTAGATTGCATTAACTGTTTAATCATGCAGGTGTAGCTCTCTACTTAGTTGGAAATACTAGCTTGCGTTAAAAATCGTGCCATTTGCCCATCAAATGTGCCTTGCGCCTGCATAATCAACTCACACACTTCGCGCACAGCTCCTCTACCACCTTGTTTTTTCGTCACATAATGGGCGTGCTTGAGCAGCAAATCTGGTGAATCTGGCACCGCAATCGAGAGGCCACATTGCAACATCGGCGGCAGATCTACAACATCATCGCCCATAAAAGCACACTGCGCAGCCTCTAAGCCGCTCAACTTCATTAAATCTTGCAATGCAGCCAGCTTATCTTCTGCCCCCTGATAAAAATGTGCAACACCCGTGCTTTCGGCGCGCTTTTTAACAACCTCTGAAGTCCGCCCTGTGATAATAGCCAAATTAACGCCAGTTGCTTTCAATAGCTTCATACCCAAGCCGTCATGTGCATGAAACGTTTTGTACTCTTGGCCATCATCACCAATCGTCAATCCGCCATCAGTCATTACGCCATCGACATCCAGCACCAACAATCGAATATTCTTTAACCGCTCAGTTAAGGCTATATTATTTTGTGACACACTCACCTAAACCACCTTTGCCAATAAAAGATCGTGCATATTTAATGCGCCGACCAAATAGCCATCACCATCTACTACCAACAGTCCATTAATTTTACGCTGTTCCATGACTTCAACGGCTGCGATTGCGAGCTGATCTTGATGAATCGTGCTTGGGTTTGAATGCATTACATCTAGAATTTTAGCCGTCATCACATTCAAATTTTGCGCAAAAGCACGCCTTAAATCTCCATCAGTAAAAATACCAATCGGCTTTTTATCTGCATCAATAACAGCTGTTAGCCCTAGACCTTTACGTGACATCTCAAGCAAAGCCTCTGCCAAGCTAGCTTGCTCAGGCACATGAGGCACATCGTCACCCGTGCGCATTAAATCACTTACTCTCACTAACAAACGGCGCCCTAAGCTGCCCCCTGGGTGTGATCGCGCGAAGTCTTCAGCGGTAAAGTCGCGCAAATCCAGCACACAAAGCGCCAAGGCATCGCCTAACGCTAACGCAACGGTCGTGCTTGAAGTAGGCGCCAAACCGAGAGGGCAAGCCTCTTTACTTACGTGCGCACTTAAATGAATATCTGCCGCTTTTGCCAAGCTCGATGCATCATTTCCAGTAATACCAATAATGCTCGCACCTAAGCGCTTTAGCGGAGGAATAATGGCTAAAATCTCATCACTCTCACCAGAGTTAGACAGCGCTATTACAACATCCTCTGCGGTAATCATGCCCAAATCACCATGGCTCGCTTCCGCTGGATGCATAAAAAAAGCAGGCGTTCCTGTGCTGGCCAGTGTGGAGGCGATTTTACCGCCAATATGACCAGACTTACCCATCCCGCTCACGACCACACGCCCCTTGCACTGTAAAATCAAGGAGACTGCCTCGCTAAAGCGATGATCTAAACGCTGCGCTAATGCATCAATCTCACTTGATTCTAATTGCAGAATCTCTTTTGCCAATGCAAGCGTCTGCGTTTGATCTGCCAATTGCGGCTCACGCGTCGCTTTAACCTGTGATGACTGCACCATAAATTTATCTACACTCAAGTTTTATCTACACTTTAATCATTTATTTAATGACGTTGTAACAATTAAAGCATTAAGCAACTAGTATAAAAGGGAATGCTTTAGTGATAAAGCCTAAAGCATGATGAATATGCCAATATTGTCAAAAATATCCAAAAAAACTTCACCACAGGCATAGTTTTTGCTATTGACCAACAATTTTTACAAAAAATTGAGTAAAATCGACTAAGATATTTTTAGTTTTGATGTGCTTTATGAAACAATAGATAATCTAATAATTCAACAATAAAAAAACAACTTCCTATAAAGACAATATGTCAGGCACACTTCCTTTAATTCTAATGCTGCTCATCAGCTCAGTGCTTGCTGTTGCGCTTTTTCGCAAATTACAGCTACCTGCCATGCTGGCATATTTCCTAGTTGGTCTAGCACTAGGCCCACACACATTTGGCGTGCTTCCAGATGATGAAGCAAGTCGCGAGTTTGCCGAATTCGGCATTGTGTTCCTCATGTTTAGCATCGGCTTAGAATTCAGCCTACCTCAGCTATATGCCATGCGTAAAAAAGTATTAGGGCTAGGTGGCGCGCAAGTGTTTATTACCCTAGCCCTCACAATGTGTATTGCGAAACTGGCTGGCGTCAGTTGGCCCGCCGCCTTTGTGATTGGGGCTGCCCTGACCATGTCATCTACAGCGATTGTCTCAAAGATTTTAGCTGAGCGCATTGACCTCAACTCAAGGCACGGCCGTTTAAGTATAGGCGTACTATTATTTCAGGACATTATCGTTGTGCCAGTCTTAGTGTTAATCCCTGCGCTTGGCGCAGCAAACTCCAATTTATTTGATGTACTTGGACTAGCCACACTTAAAGCCATTGGCATGCTGCTATTCCTATTCACCGTCGGTAAATGGTTGATTAACCCCTTGTTTAACCTAGTTGCCAACCAACGCTCACGCGAACTATTTGTGATGAATGTATTGATGGTGACTCTATTGGTTGCTTTTGCCACTAAAACCGCTGGGCTATCTTATGCTTTAGGTGCTTTTGTCGCTGGCATGCTAATTTCCGAAACCAAATATCGCTACCAAGTGGAATCTGACATTGCACCATTCCGCGACATATTATTAGGGTTGTTTTTCATCAGCGTTGGCATGTTGCTCAATATTACAGAAATTATCAACCACATCTGGCTAATCTTACTGATTCTATTTGGATTTATCCTATTCAAAGCCATCATCGTGACGGCCGTGGTTCGATTTGTTAATTATGAAATAGGCGTAGCGATACGCACTGGCATCATTCTGGCACAAGCTGGTGAGTTTGGCTTTGTGATTCTAGCGTTAGGTGCTGAACAAAAACTGATTCAAGGCCCCGCATTACAAGTAACCTTAGCTGCCGCTTTGCTTTCTATGGTCATTGCACCGCTTCTTATTCAATACAATGGCCGCATTGCACGCCGTTTGGCACGTAGTTACACCCGTAACAGCGGCCAAATCATAGAAGAAATAGATGAAGGCAGTAAACACCTGCATAACCACGTAGTGATTTGCGGGTACGGCCGTAGCGGCCAATATCTTGGGCGTTTCCTGAAAGAAGAAAACATCCCTTACGTAGCATTGGATATTGACCCATCCAGAGTTTTGGACGCCGCAGCCGCTGGTGAAAACGTGATGTTTGGTGACGCCGCCAGACGGGTAGTGCTAGAAGCAGCTGGCGCTGCCAGAGCAAAAGCACTCATCATCAGCTATGCAGATAACCGTGCCGCAATGAAAATTTTACACATTGCACAAGAAAGCTATCCGCAGTTGCCAGTCATCGTTCGTACTGTGGATGATTCCAATATGGAAATACTACGTCAGGCTGGTGCAACAGAGGTCGTACCTGAGATTTTAGAGGGAAGTTTAATGCTGGCGTCGCATGCGCTAATGTTGCTTGGCGTTCCATTAAATCGCGTAGTTAAACGCATCAGAATGTTTCGTGAAGAACGTTACAGTATGTTTAAAGGCTACTTTCACGGTATTTCAGACACTGAAAATGAAAGCATCACCAAACAAGAGGTTAGGCTTCACTCGGTCATCATCACCGCAGGTGCATACGCGATTGGCAGATGCCTTGATGATATGCAATTGGATAGCTTTGATGTCAACATTAAAAACATTCGCCGCCCCAATTCGGAAGGTGCGCTGATGTCTAACGAAAGCCTACTCGCCGAAGGTGATGTGGTTGTGTTGCTTGGTCAGCCAACGGGTTTAACCAATGCAGAAAATGCATTGCTAATGGGGCGTATCGCTAATAAATAAAGGTTTAAATCTAGAGGATCTAATGTCTAAACAACATACCATGATTATCGGCGGCGGCATTGTCGGCTGCATGACCGCAATGGAGCTGATTAACCGTGGTCACCGTGTCACCATCGTTGAACGCAACCAAATTGCCAGCCAAACTTCAGGCGAATCATCTTGGGCAGGCGGTGGCATTATTTTCCCATTATTACCATGGCTATATTCAGAAGCGGTCAATACTTTAACGCACAACAGCGCTAATTTTTACCGTGCGTTATCGCAACAACTAGAACACGAAACAGGCTTTCCATCCGATTTTGCACAGTCAGGCTTTTTATTGCTGCCTAAGTTTGATCTCGACGCGGCTAAAACATGGTGCAAGCACAACCAGCTTAGCTTCCAACCAGTAAAAGCTGCCGCTTTTGGTGTGCAATCGCCAAGCGGCGAAGATGGACTATGGCTGCCTACCGTATGCCAAATACGCCCACCTTATTTGATGCAGGGTATGCGTAAATGGTTAGAGCAACACAATGTAACGATGCTTGAACATACTCAACTTGTGCCCCTAGAAGAGACGCAACAACTGAATGAGTGGCAAACGACAAGCGGTGAGAAACTCAGCGCAGATCAATTTGTGGTCACCTCTGGTGCATGGAGTTTTGATTTACTGAAAGAAACCAGCGCAAAGCTCAACATCAAGCCAATGCGTGGACAAATACTGCTTTACAAGCCCGCTAAAAATCTAGAGCAAATGGTGTATAGAGAAGGCTTCTACATGATTCCTCGCTTAGATGGCTACTTATTAGCGGGCAGCACATTAGAAGACGTTGGCTTTGACACCAGCGTGACAGAAGACGTGCGTGAAGAGTTACGGATAAAAGCTGAAACCATTATGCCAGAATTAAAAGGCCAGCCCATTATCAAACACTGGAGCGGCTTGCGCCCAGGCACCCCTGAGAACCTTCCAACCATAGGCGCTCATCCGACTATCAAGAATCTGTTTTTAAACACTGGTCATTTTAGATACGGGCTTACCATGGCGCCAGCCAGTGCGAAGTTAATTGCAGCTATCATGTCAGAAGAAAAACCAAGCATAGACGCAACACCCTACGCCTGCGCTTACTAACTTAAGCACGCCTAAGCCTTATTGATAAAGTGACACACAATCAGTAAGCAAATAGATATGATTTCTTTTCAGTAATTTGACGTATTTACCTATACGTAGATTTTAAGCGTTGGTAAAATAGTGCTGATAATACAAGGCTTTTCACGGATGAAAAGCCAGCAAGTAAATTAGGACAGAACATGCTGCTAATGATCGACAACTACGACTCATTCACCTACAACTTGGTGCAATATCTAGGTGAGCTTGGTGAAGAGGTATTGGTTTACCGTAATGATGAAATTGATTTAGCCAAGGTTGCAGAACTTAAGCCTGATCATATTGTGATTTCACCAGGCCCTTGCACACCTAACGAGGCTGGCATTAGCGTGCCACTCATCAAAGAGTTTGCAGGTAAGATACCTTTGCTAGGTGTTTGCTTAGGCCATCAAAGTATTGGTCAAGCGTTTGGTGGCAACATCATCCATGCCAAGCAATTGATGCATGGCAAAACCTCACTCATCAATCATAAAGATATTGGTGTGTTTAAGGGACTGCCTAACCCATACACTGCTACACGCTATCACTCATTAGTGATTGAAAAAGAATCCCTACCAGATTGCTTGGAAATTACAGCATGGACAGATGATGGCGAAATCATGGGCGTTCGCCATAAAACGCTTGCTGTTGAGGGTGTGCAGTTCCACCCTGAGTCTATCCTTACCGAACATGGGCACGCGCTTTTAAATAACTTCTTGAAAGCTTAATCCTATGAGTTATGCGCAAACGCTAAACCAGTTAATCAACGGCGAACACTTAAGCTTTGCGGCTATGCAAAGCTTAATGCATCAAGTCATGGCTGGCGAACTTACCCCCGCACAGATTGCTGGCTTATTGGTTGCATTGCGTATTAAAGGTGAAACGGTAGATGAAATAGCCGCAGCCGCCAGTGTGATGCGTGCGCTTTCAACTAAAGTGAATATTCAAGATGCCAATTATCTAGTCGATACCTGTGGCACTGGTGGTGACGGCATACAAACTTTCAACATCTCTACCGTAAGTGCGTTTGTAGCGGCAGCCGCTGGTGCAAAAGTAGCTAAACATGGCGGCCGCTCAGTCTCATCCACTTGTGGTAGCGCAGATGTATTAGAGGCGCTGGGCGTTAACGTGAACTTAAGCCCAGAGCAAGTGGCCAACTCAGTTAATCAAGTTGGCTTAGGGTTTATGTTCGCTCCAAACCACCATAGCGCAATGAAACATGCCGCGCCAATACGTCGCGAGCTTGGTATTCGTACGCTGTTCAACTTGCTTGGCCCTCTCACCAATCCAGCCAATGCTAAGCGCCAGGTCATGGGTGTATTTTCACCAGACTTAACCGCTAAATTAGCGCATGTGCTCAAGCAACTGGGTAGCGAGCATGTGATGGTGGTATGCGGTGCTGACGGCATGGATGAAATCTCTTTCACAGGCAACACCCATGTGGCTGAACTTAAAAATGGTGAAGTGCATGAATACACCGTGAATCCAACCCAATTTGGCTTAGATTTACACGACCTAAGCAGTATTAAAGTGAGTGATGCACAAGAATCTAAGAACATGATTCTAGATTTACTCGCTGGGAAAACAGGTCCCGCCAGAGACATTGTATTGCTTAATGCAGGCGCTGCAATTTATGTTTCAGGCATCGCATCTACGCTAGCAGAAGGTGTCAAAACAGCAGCGGTTATGTTAGATAGTGGAAAGGCAATGCAAAAGCTACAGGCACTCATCAGCACGTCAAACACATGAGAGTAGATGCTAAATATCTGTTCATCGCACTTGGCTTAGCATTTACTTTATTTGGCTGCAATCAGCCAAGCGCCAGCGATACCCAGCAACTTACAATTGCAGAACATACAGACCTAGCTGCGGTCAGCAATGCTAGTATTGAACAAGCTTTTGCCTCAAAACTAAGCGACGTACAAGTCACTGGCACTGGTGTTGTCATCAAACTGTTACCCGATGATAACAAAGGCGCAAAACACCAAAAGTTTCTAGTTAAAATCAACGCTAAACAAACCTTGTTATTTGCACACAATATAGACCTAGCACCAAAGGTACCTTTACAAGTAGGCGATACAATTTCGTTTAATGGTGAGTATGTATATAATCCAAAAGGTGGGGTGATGCACTGGACCCACCATGCGCCTAAAGGCGACCATGAAGGCGGATGGGTAATACACAACAACCAGAAATACCAATAAAGACGCTAGGAGCTTTGCTCCTAGACCAATACATTTACTACCAGTACATTTATTACCAATTCATTTATTAATGTAATAGCGAAAGCATATGTCAGACATTCTAAATAAAATCATTGCAACTAAAATGCTTGAGGTTGCCGCTGCGAAAATCAAAAAGCCATTTGAGGTCGTACAGGCAGAAGCCGCATCTGCCATTGCAGTAAGAGACTTTGTTGGTAGCATCCGCACAAAAATTGCGAACAAACAAGCTGCGGTGATTGCTGAGATCAAAAAAGCCAGCCCATCTAAAGGTGTGATACGTGCAGATTTTAAACCAGCAGAGATTGCAACAAGCTATGAACAAGGCGGCGCAGCGTGTTTGTCAGTACTTACTGACGTGGAGTATTTTCAAGGTTCACCAGAGTATTTAAAACAAGCCCGTGCCGCATGTCAGTTACCGGTGCTACGCAAAGACTTTATGATAGATCCGTATCAAGTTTACGAAGCACGGGCGATGGGCGCTGATTGTATTTTACTGATTGCTGCAGCTATTGATTTAGCCAAAATGCGTGAACTAGAATCAATTGCCCACAGCCTAGGGATGGCGGTTTTAGTAGAAGTCCATAACGGTGAAGAGTTAGAGCTTGCGTTGCAACTCAACACCCCTCTACTTGGCATCAACAACCGTAATTTGCGTACGTTTGATGTCACGTTAGACACGACCCTAGGCCTATTGGCACGAATTCCAGAAGGCAAAATCGTCGTCACTGAATCGGGTATTTTCACCCAAGAAGATGTAGCGCTCATGCGTAAAAGTAATGTACACACTTTCTTGGTTGGGGAAGCATTTATGCGACAACCAGACCCAGGCGCTGAACTTGCAAAAGTGTTCGCTTAAGACAACTATTTAGAACACATATACAACAAAGAACACTGCCGAACACACTGATGGCAAAGTTACTTTTTACTGAGGTTTAAACATGAGCTACCCTTATTCTCGTCCACGTCGCATGCGTAAAGATGATTTTTCACGCCGCTTGATGCGTGAAAATGTACTGACGAGCAACGACTTAATTTATCCAGTGTTTGTGTTAGACGGTGAAAACCGCATTGAAGAAGTAGCCTCTATGCCAGGCGTAAAGCGCCAAAGTATTGATGTATTGCTTAAAACAGCTGGCGAATGTGTCGCATTGGGGATTCCAGCCATCGCCTTATTTCCAGTGGTTGATGCACAATTTAAAAGCTTAGATGCCGCCGAAGCCTACAACCCAGAAGGTTTGGTACAACGTACCGTGATTGCGTTGAAAGCAGCCTACCCTGAACTAGGAGTGATTACAGATGTTGCTTTAGATCCATACACGACGCACGGACAAGATGGACTCATTGATGACTCCGGCTACGTACTCAATGATGAAACGATTGAGGTCTTAGTCAAACAAGCCATCTCTCATGCCAATGCAGGCGCGGATGTTGTTGCGCCTAGCGATATGATGGATGGACGCATTGGCCAGATTCGTGAATCATTAGAAAGCACGCTAAATATCCATACCAAAATTCTGGCTTACTCTGCCAAATACGCCTCAGCATTTTATGGGCCGTTTCGTGATGCAGTTGGCTCTGCTGCTAACTTAGGCAAAGGCAATAAATACACTTACCAAATGGACCCTGCTAACAGTGACGAAGCGATGCAAGAAGTTGCTTTGGACATTTCAGAAGGTGCAGATATGGTGATGGTTAAACCTGGCATGCCATATTTAGATATTGTACGCCGTGTTAAAGATGAGTTTGGCGTACCTACGTTTGCATACCAAGTCAGCGGCGAATACGCAATGTTAAAAGCAGCAGCTCAAAATGGCTGGCTGGATGAAAAAGCATGCGTGCTAGAAAGTTTGCTGGCATTTAAACGCGCGGGGGCTGATGGCATTTTAACTTACTTTGCGATGGATGTTGCTCGCTGGCTCAAGGACTAGCAATTTTCCTAAAGAACTTACAATTCCAAAGCAGGCAATTTCAAAGCGAGCAATTTAACAATTCTCAAAAATTAATGATTTCAGTCACTCAAGTTAAGTAAACGCCACATAGGTGAGCGCTTACTTAACTTGCAGCAATCAAAGCCTTTAATCCGTCGATGCCTACCCGATCAGCATTACTGCCATCTGTTGCACGCTTGGTAGGCACACGAATATCATCCACCTCAAATACACTCAACTTAATTAGTCCCGTATCCATTTCTAACGTAAACACAGGCACGGTTTTACGACCATCGCCTCTTTTATCACGCTTACCATCATTCATAATGCGATAAGATTTCTCGTTTACATCAAAGGGAATTTGCTGGTTAAGCAGAAACATCTCAACCTCCTTAATGCTATCTGCAAATAAATGAATGTGGGTTTCTGATAGCAAGCCTGCTGTGCCATCCAATACTGGCCCCGTGAGATGCGGGTTAAACTTTTCTAACATCTGCATTGTAAACAGTGCATTGTTGCGTAAGTCGCGTAAGTTTTCTGGCTGCTCTTCACTTAAAAAGAGTGCGTTATAAAGCCTAAGCTCCTCTTCCACCTCGGCGTTAGATGGCAGGCTGCTAGTTTCCAATGCACCTAATTGCCGCCCAGCTTTCTTTTTAGCATAGGCATAATCCGATATACCATCTTCTGCCATCATGCGCGCGGCCTGCTGTGCAACTAACTGACGGATGTGTTGTAAGTTTTCTTTTGCCATTATTTTATAAACGCTATCGTGAGCATGCCTGTCATGAATGAACTCACCACAATGACTAACCAAGCATCCTAAAAGATTGGGTAGCATCATCATGGCGTTGCCTGCATATGATTAAATGCTAAAAATTAGAAACCTAACCCTTAATTTTGACATCTAATTGCTTAAGTTTACGGTACAAGTGTGTACGCTCCAGACCCGAAACCTCAGCCAGCTTGTTCATATTTCCCGCGACTGATTTAATGTGATAATTAAAATAGAGCCGCTCAAAATCGTCCCTCGCCTCACGTAAGGGTTGATTAAGATTAGTCTCCAATTCAGGAGTCGAATGCTCTGCACCATTCAATTTAGTTGCAACTGCGACCTTAGCTTCTGATTGCAGTCCAACCTCAAACTGATGCATTACTCTGTTTACATCGTCTAAGGTAATCTTATCACCTAAACTGGTCTGAATCAGATTGCGCACTATAGCATCCAGCTGTGCTATATCCCCTGGCCAACTAGCATTGCGTAATGCATTTAATGCAGCAATATCAAACTCACGGTAAGGAACGTTTGCAAGCTCAAACTGCAAATTTGCCATCGTAATCACTAAATCTGGAATATCTTCTTTATGTTCTTCTAACGCAGGCACTCTTAATGAAACTGCAGATAGAATTTGCAGTAGATTATGGTCAAATAAGCCTTCAGCTTGCAATTTCTGTAAGTTATGGCTAGTCCCACAAATCACACGCACATTGTATTTTTCTGCTTTTGTAATCAAAAGCAACAACCCTTTTTGTTCGGTTTTATTGAGCTCTGCAATTTCAGGGATATACACGACACCATCATTGACCGATGCTAAAACATCTAGTGGCGCAGTCACAAGCTGACTAAACTCAAACAACTCAACCCATGGCGTATTTGTATTATGCAAAAAACGCGCACATAATTCAGCCCCGCATCCAACTGGCCCTATCAACAAAACTGGGCTAGGCACATCACTCGAGCTAGCGGCAATTTTATCTAAACGCTCTTTTAAGGCCATCACGATTGGGCTTTTGCCCAAACTAATCAAATTCATCTCTGATTTTGGCAGTTGCTCGCTATGCTTTAATGCAGTAGCCACGGTTTTAAGCAGCTTTTGTAGAGCAATCGGCTTTTCTAGAAAGTCAAAAGCACCTATACGCGTCGCCTCTACAGCAGTATCAATGGTGCCGTGTCCAGACATCATCACCACAGGCATCGTCAACAGCCCACTATTCGCCCACTCTTTCAATAAGCTAATACCATCACAATCTGGCATCCAAATATCGAGCAACACCACGTCTGGACGCTCATGCATACGCATCTCCCGTGCGGTGGCAGCATTTTCTGCTAACTGAACTTGGTATCCCTCATCTTGCAAAATATCACGCAAGAGTTCGCGTATCCCGATTTCATCGTCAATCACTAAAATATGTTTTGATGCCATACGATTCGTTTTTGATTAATAAGTGTGTTGTTTAATTGAGTAATAGTGGAATGCTAATCGTTATGATAGCACCCGAGCCATTTGCTTCATCAGATAATACATTTTCAATTTTAATATTCCCTCTATGTTCCTCGATGATTTTTTTAACAATCGCCAAGCCCAAGCCCGTGCCGTGTGGCTTGGTAGTCATATAAGGTTCAAATACGTGCAACATCATCTCGGCAGGAAAGCCACCGCCATTATCTTGCACAGTTAATATCAACATACCGTCATCAACAGAGGTTGTAATTTGGATCAGCGGCGTTAAAGTAGATGCCAATGCATCTTGTGCATTCTGCATGAGGTTATGCAACACCTGGCGTAGCATCGTGCTGTCGCCTTTAATCGGACAAGCTTTGTTTGTGAGCGCTAACTTAACTTTTATTTTTGGCACATCATAAAAAGAAACAATCTCTCTAATTAATGCATTAAGGTCTAAATTTTCCAGATGAGGTGTTGGTGAGCGTGCGTACTCACTAAACTCATTCACCATTTTTTTAAGTGCATCCACTTGATTCACGATGGTTTCAGTTGAGCGCTGCAAAATCTCAGCATCAGCCTCTTCCAACTTGCTGTGTAATTTGTGCGCCATCCGCTCTGCAGATAGCTGAATCGGTGTCAGCGGGTTTTTAATTTCATGCGCCAACCGGCGGGCCACCTCCCCCCATGCCGCATCGCGCTGTGCCTGAACCATTGCGGTAGCATCATCAAAAACTGCAACATACCCGCCATCTGGCAAGCGTGTTCCTCGCAACGTAATAATTTTTTTTCCATGTGCAGTGGCCAACTCAACCTGTGCTTGCACCTCTTCTTTTTGCATACTCTTCTGCGGATGTTCTTGCTGAATACTCACAGCAATGGCATGAAAAAAGTTCGCAAGATTAGGCTGTTTTTCTATTATTTTCTCTGGCGTAAATCCAACATAGCCCTCTAGAGACACGCCTAGTATGTTCACAGTAGCTTCATTAAAGGTACGTAACTCACTCCGCTCATTTAATGCCAATACACCTGAGGACAAATGTGCCAAGATAGTTTCTAAATAACCTCGGGCAGCTTCTACTCGCGCGCGATTTCTATCAGCCGCTTTCGTTGCATCGCCCAACTGCTGTGTCATGCTGTTAAATGATTGCACCAACACGCCTAACTCATCTTTCCCATGTGCAGGCAACATCGTACTGTAATCTCCGCTGGCAATCGCTTTAGTGCCTTCCGCCAGCACCGTGAGTGGTGCAGATAATCGACGACTCAACACAAATGCAATTGCCACGGCCGTGAACATCGCCAGCATCATCACTAAAGTCAACGTCAGCGCAAACACTTCTCTTAGCGCAGTTCTGCTATATGATAATTGCTGATAATCTTGATACACGTCCTGCACCGCTTCTGCGGTTGTTGCTAACGACTTAGGCACAGGCTGTAGTAACTGCAAAATACGCATTTCACCCGAAATATCTTGCACACTGACGGGAATCAACACGCGCAGATACAAACCTTTACCATTAATAGGCTCAATATTGCCATAAATGCGCTGGCGCGCCTGTCTAAGCTGCGTCACACTCGGGAGATCTGGCAGAAAACTACTCGCGTCTCCACTAGATACCGCCAAAATTCCACCTTGCGGTGTAAATAGCGCTGCGTCCTGCACTCCACTCTTCTCACGCAAGTCGTTGAGCATGGAGAAATGGATATTTGCTGGCTGAAACGCTAGGCTAGTCGCCATGCTTTCGCCCTTCTCCTTTACGTCAGCCAACATGATTTCCAGGGCTGTCTGCCCAAGGTTCAACCCGCCCTCTAAAGCAGACTCCACTTTGACGTTAAACCATGACTCTATCGATCGGGTTAAAAAATTAACTGACACCAAATACACAATCAAGCCAGGAATAACCGCCATCAGCGCAAACGACCCTAACAGTCTAAGCGTGAAACGACTCCCCATCACTCGCTGACGAATATTACGGTACAAACTAAATAGCTGAACACCAATTAATAACACTAACAATACTGCCAACGCAATATTTAATGCCACTAAGAGCGTGTAGTGCTCCCCTGACGCCGCTGTATTAGCACTTGCATTGGATAGCAAATAGAGCAGCAAGCCTCCCAGTAGCGCACTTGTGAATACAATGTATTTCATTTGAATAAATGAGGCGTCCACTCAAAACGTTGCGAACTAATTTTCCACTCGTTTGAAGTCATGCCTTCTATCTGTAGGGCTTTAGGTAATTTCTTTTGATCCAAGCGCATTAATAAAGCGGCTCGATACCGCTCGCCCTTCTCAACATCGACCTCTTGAAACACCTTCATATCCTGAATAATCGACAAATCTTCAAGCGCCTCATCCAAGGTAGCATATGCACGCTGCTGATCATTTCGCATCACGATGTATTGGCGAGTAAGCGCGTGGTAACTTAAGCTCACTTGCTGTACGGTCGTGACAACTTCATTATCAAACCAATACTTGTTCGGCGTGAATAACTGAAATTCAATCAAGAAATTAAACACAAATCCTTTAAGAATCGCCTTCTCTACTTCAGAGCCAAAGTTGATTTCCGCATCTGCATTAAGTAAATAATCATCTTCATATACTGTTAGATTTGCACTTCTAAGACGTAGGCTACTGCCTTCAGCAAGCACTGAACTTGAAAACAACACCAACGCGACTACGCAAAAAATGACCTTAATTCTTTTGCAGTAGTGCATAAAAGAAACCATCGTGTGAGTTAGAAGGAATAAGCTGACCTTGCATATGTCTAATATTCTGATGTGTAGTATCGAGTATGTGATGAATAGGCAACTGAACTGCATCTGAATTTTTCAGCAAAAATTGATCAACTTGATCTTGATTTTCTTCTTTAAAAACAGAGCAAGTAACGTAAAGCAATTTACCACCCTTTGCCAACATCTGCCATAACGTTGGTAAAATTTTAGCTTGTTGGGCAGTAAAAGATGCAATATCAGCCTCTCGCCTTAACCATTTGATATCAACGTGACGCCTGACAATACCAGAGGCAGTACACGGCACATCTGCAAGAATTCTATCAAAAGGCGACCCATCATACCAATCAGTTACAGAAGCATCGCCAACCAACAGATTCGCCTTTAAATTAAGGCGCGCCAAATTACTCTGCACCCGCTGCAAACGCACCTCATCACTATCTAAAGCCGTCATCTGCACATTCGCTAGCTCTAAAATATGTCCTGTCTTACCGCCTGGTGCGCAGCAAGCATCCAACACACGCATTCCCGCCTGAGCATCTATCAAATGCGCAGCTAATTGCGCACCGTAATCTTGCACAGAGACTACCCCATCAGTGAACCCAGGTATCTTTTCAACGGCAATTGGCTTAGTTAAAACCACTGCCTGCGCACCTACTTGCACAGCATCAATTTCACTGCGTGCTAACAATTGCAAATAATCTACGGCACTAATCTTTTCTACATTCACACGTAAGCTCATCGGTGGATGCTGATTACCTACCGTTAACATCTCTTGCCAATCATTAGAATACTGAGCTTTCAATTTATTGACCCACCATTGAGGGTAAGAATAATTCGCGACTTCATTACTCTTCAACCTAGCGGATAATTGCTCTTTTTGTCGTAAAAAGTTACGCAAAATTGCATTCACCAAACCCTTTGCCCAAGACTTGACTGGTGGTTTCTTTAGCTGGCTAACCGCATGCACTGCTTGATTGACTACCGTAAACGCATCTGCTTTATCATGCGTCAACTGATAAATCGCCACCAACAATAAGGCATGAATACGCTCATCGTCTAGCGGCTTCTCAAGTAAAGCTCTCAAATAAGCATCAATTTCACCATAGAAACGTAACGTACCGTAACTTAAGTCAGCCGCAGCGCCTTTTTGTTGCGGCGTAGCGCTCGGGAAATTTGACAAAGATGCAGGCAATGCTGTTGTAAGATTTCGGCCTGAAAATACCTGATGAACAGCATCTGCAGCGATTTGTTGAGAAATATACAAAATTAGTTTCTATTCATAATTGCTAAAACGCTGATTTTACTTGATATCCACATATTAGGGTTAAGCTGTTAACATGCTGTCATCTTAACGACACCCTCGTGCGTTAAGTGATTTCGATTCACAAGGAGTTATTCATGAACAAAACTAGTATTTTAAAACGCACTATATTTGCCGGGGCTTTATTTCTTGCTGCTAACACAGCGATTGCAGCGGATGTAGGGGTTTCTATTAGCGTTGGACAACCTGGTTTTTATGGTCAGATTGACATTGGCGACTACCCGTATCCCCAACCGCGCGTCATCTATAGAGAGCCTATTATTGTTCATCGCCAAGTACAAGTGTATGAGCCTATGTATCTACGCGTTCCACCTGGCCACTATAAAAATTGGAAGAATTATTGCAAACGATATAATGCCTGTGGTCGCCAAGTCTACTTTGTTCAAGACGGTTGGTATCGTGATGACTTCGCACCGCGTTATCGCGAGCGCCATGGTAACAACCATCGCGGTGATTATGATGATCACGGTAGAGACAAACATGACAACAAACACGGCAATGGCAAGGGTAAAGGTAGAGACTAATCAGGTGTAGACGGAGGTAAGAAGCTAACCTACTTTAAACCTCCGTTAATAGCTAGTTAGATTATGAAAGTGTTATTACTGAGCTAGCTCCCTACTAGTAGGGTTGGCTATTGGGATACAAAATTGTAGCCAACACCAAATGTAACGATGGCAATGGCTAGTAGTCACTAGCCATTGCCATTAATCTTGCTACTCGCTCCTCAGTTCTTGGGTGTGTGCTAAATAAACGATCAAATGAGATACCAGACAATGGGTTAATAATCATCATCTGCGCAGTTTCAGGGTGAGCCTCTGCCGTTTGATTTGTCACCTGATGTGCATAATGGTGAATCTTCTCCAACGCGCTAGCCAACGCTTTTGGGTCACCGCTAATCTCAGCGCCTGCTTTATCTGCCTCAAACTCACGTGCTCGCGAAATGGCCATCTGAATCAACGACGCGGCCAATGGTGCCAACAACATCAGCAATATTCCAACCACTGGATTCAAATTACGCTCACCACCATTATCTCGACCACCGCCAAATAGCATTCCAAACTGGGCAATAGAAGCAATAGCCCCAGCGACAGTCGCTGAAATTGTTGAAATTAAAGTATCTCGGTTTTTTACGTGTGCGAGCTCATGCGCCATCACACCACGCAACTCTCTCTCGTTTAAAATGCGCATGATGCCTGCTGTTGCTGCAACCGCGGCATTCTCAGGGTTACGCCCCGTAGCAAAAGCATTGGGTTGCGACTCATTAATCACATAGACTTTAGGCATCGGTAGCTGTGCGTTTTCTGCCAACTGCCGCACCATTTGATAGTAACTACGAAACTGCATATTATCTGCAGTCACTTCCTGCGCGCCATACATCTTGAGTACGGCTTTATCAGAAAACCAGTACGCATAGATATTCATCGCACCAGCAAGTAATAGCGCAACCATCATGCCACCAGCACCACCTAATGCTGCCCCAACCATACCGAACAAGGCAACAATAGCGGCCATTAAGACCGCAGTTTTCAACCAATTACCTAGCATATTTTCATCCTCATTTTATGCACTCATGTTACATAAAATGGAGACGATCATCAAAAGTTCAACCCTCGGAGGCCGCTGTAAATCGGTCGCCAGCTTTTAACGCATGCCCTTGTATAAACACTTGAGCACTCAAGCGCTTACCCCCAGGCGCCTGTAGCTCAGTGATACGCAGCACCCCCTCGCCGCATGCCACTAAAACACCATCATGCACGCCGAGCACTTCTCCAGGTGTAGCGCTACGCAAGATATCTTCACTTATTATTTCTGAGGCAGCTGTTGCCATCCAAATGCGACAAACCTCTCCACGCAAAAAACTTTGCGCAACTGGAAACGGATTGAACGCACGCACTTGCCTCGATATTTCGGTAGCACTTTTACGCCAACCAATAGCCGATTCAGCTTTTTCCAATTTATGTGCATAGGTAACCAAAGCCTCATCTTGCGGCGTACTGGCTAAATGCCCCGTTTCGGCTAATACATGCATCGCTTCTACCATCAAGCCTGCGCCGATAGTTGCTAATGCGTCATGCAAACCCTGCGTTGTATCTGCTTCAGTGATTGGCACAACACCTTTACTCACCATGGCTCCAGCATCTAATGCAGGCACCACTTCCATAATTGTCACACCAGTCTCAGTGTCACCAGCCAATATCGAACGATGTATAGGAGCAGCGCCTCGCCAGCGCGGCAATAACGAGGCATGAATGTTATAACAGCCATGCTTTGGCATATTCAACACCACTGTTGGAATAATTAAGCCATAAGCAGCAACGATCATCGCATCCGCATTCGTCTGTTCAATTCTCGCTTGAACAGCCTCATCTTTTAACGTTTCTGGCTGAAACACAAACAACTGATGCTGCTCTGCAAGCACTTTAACGGGGCTTGCCTTGAGCTTCATGCCACGACCAGCTGGACGGTCTGGCTGTGTCAATACCATCACAATCTCATGCCCTGCCGCAATAAGCGCGGCCAAAGCGGGTACTGCAAATTCGGGAGTTCCCGCAAAAATAATTTTCAACGCATTAACCTTTAATTTATCTATTTGCCTCGATATTGCTTGAGCATCTTATTTTTAATTCTATTGCGCTTAAGTGGAGACAAGTATTCAACAAACACCTTACCAAGCAGATGATCCATCTCATGCTGAATGCACACGCTTAATAAGCCATGGGCTTCTAAAGTAAATTTTTTACCGTCTTTATCCAAAGCCTCAACTAAGATTTTTTCTGCCCGCGTGACACTCTCATAGATGCCAGGCACCGACAAGCATCCTTCTTCATAAACCTGCTCACCATCACGCTCCAGTATTTTCGGATTAATAAACACCTGCAACTGATCTTTGGTCTCGCTAGTGTCCACCAATAACAACTGAATATGCTGATTAACCTGCGTTGCAGCCAAGCCGATACCAGGCGCTGCATACATCGTCTCCGCCATATCATCAATTAATCGGCGCACAGTTGCATTCACCTCTTTGACTGGCTTAGCCACCGTATGCAAACGCGGATCAGGGTAATTAAGGATATCTAAAATTGCCATAAAAAACTCTTTAATATTTCGTATTCAAAAATTCAAAAAAACTCAAATCAGTGGCTTTTTCTATAAAAGCTTGATTCTTTAATGAATTACGTGATAAATTTAACGTAAATTCACGGTGTGCTCAGTGCGCTTCGCACACCACTGCATGTCTTTAAAAGCACTTTAGACCGAGGTCATCAACATATGTTTCGCAATATTATAACGCTGCTCATGTTTTGTTGCTTAAGCTTCAATCTAAATGCACAGGTAATTGCACTAAAAGAAGGTCACCCAGATCGCCATGTTGTTGTCAAAGGGGATACTTTATGGTGGATATCAGACCGCTTTCTTAAAGACCCTTGGTTATGGCCAAAAGTTTGGCAATTAAACCGTAGCCAAATTAAAAACCCGCATTTAATTTATCCTGGTGATGTGATCGTACTAGATTTAAGTAGCGGACAGCCTCAATTAAAACTGTTACGCCAAACCATCACATTGGAGCCTGGCGTTGTTGTCGAGCCACTTGATCAATCGGCTATTTCGACCATCCCACTCAATGTCATCACACCTTTTTTAAGTCAACCACTGATTATAGAAAAAGACCAGCTAGCTGACTCGCCAAGAATCATTGCTGGGCCAGACAATCGTGTCGTATTAAGCACAGGCACACGCGTCTATATTAACAATATTGAAGAAGACTCTGACCTCAACTGGTTCATTTATCGACCAGGAGACGCTTTAATCGACCCAGACAGTAAAGAGGTATTAGGTGTTGAAGCCACTTACTTAGGTGACCTAAGAGTTAAAAGATTTGGCAGACCTGCCACGGCTGAAGTAGTGAAAGCAAAAGAAGAAATTTTTGTGAAAGACAGACTGGTGCCAAGTGGCGACGAAGTGATTACCAACTTTACCCCTCGAGCGCCAGAGACTCCAATTAAAGGACGCTTACTTAAAATTTATGGTGGCCTAGCTGAAGCTGGCCCAGAAAGTATCGTTTCCATTAATCGTGGCTCACAGGATGGCGTAGAAGTTGGGCACGTATTAGCAATTAGTCGTTACGGCCGCATCATTAAAGACCCTGAACCAACAAAAGTAGATAAAGAAAAAGCGGCTAAAGCTGAAGCCGATGCGAAACCAAAACTAAAAGAACTAAACTTTGATGTCTCTAGCGGAGAAGATGGCAAACCTATTGTTAACTTCGAAAAAAAGAAAAACGAAAGTACAACTTTAGCGCTTGAGCCAGGCTACGTTAAATTGCCAGATGAGCGTGTAGGCTTAATGATGGTGTTCCGCGTGTTTGACCGAATCTCTTATGGATTAGTCATGCAAGCAAATGAGCCGATTAACACATTAGACTCTATACATAACCCATAGCAAGGCATGACGATTAATCGCGAAGAGATTGCGGAGAAATCGCTATGGGTGAGCTTGGGCAGTATTTCTGGCGTAGGCTCACAAACCTATTGCAATTTGCTCAAAGCCTTTGGCAGTCCAGCTAATGTCTATGCCGCCAGCCTCTCACAACTAAAAGAAGTTGTTTCTGCCAACATTGCCAGCCTAATTAA
This sequence comes from Methylotenera sp., assembly GCF_030653755.1. Taxonomy (GTDB): domain Bacteria; phylum Pseudomonadota; class Gammaproteobacteria; order Burkholderiales; family Methylophilaceae; genus Methylotenera. The sequence goes on along the minus strand of NZ_JAURYU010000037.1, from coordinate 25,693 downwards.
CAGAGGTGTTGATCAAGAGCATTTCAGTAGCCTTGCACAATGGCTTGCATCGCCTGACAATCATCTCGTGACATTAGCGGATACCGAGTATCCTCAATCCTTACTAGAAATCAGCGATCCGCCGCCTTATTTATACGCAAAAGGAAATCTAGCGCTACTGAACCAACCGAGTATCGCGATCGTTGGTAGCCGCAACGCATCCGTACAAGGTGAAAAAAATGCAGAGGCTTTTGCTTATGACTTAAGCCATCACGGCCTATGTATTGTCAGTGGGCTTGCGTTAGGTATTGATGGTGCAGCACATCGTGGCGCCCTTAGAGCCAATGGCGCAACAATTGCGGTAGTGGGGACAGGGCTAGACATTGTATATCCCGCAAAACACCGCGAGCTCGCACACCAAATTGTTGAGCACGGCCTGATTGTGTCTGAATTTGCATTAGGCACACCATCTAAGCCGCAAAATTTCCCAAAGAGAAACCGCATTATCAGTGGTCTAAGTCTTGGCTGCTTAGTGGTTGAGGCCAACATTCAAAGTGGCTCCCAAATTACCGCACGCATGGCAGCAGAACAAGGTAGAGAAATTTTTGCAATTCCAGGTTCAATCCACTCACCTATGTCTAAAGGCTGCCATCAGTTGATTAAACAAGGTGCAAAGCTAGTAGATTGCTTACAAGACATTACTGAAGAATTAAAAATACAGTCTCGGGCTGATGCCACTTCATCAACGACACAAACTCCCAAAAATACTGACAACACCTCTACGAGCACGCCTCCAGAACAACTACTGCTCGACACCATGGGCTTTGATCCAGCGCCTTTAGAGCGTCTTGTTACGCTAACAGGCTTGACGGTCGCCGAAGTTTCATCCATGCTAATGCTACTGGAGTTAGAAGGGAAAGTAGCCAGTCTATCAGGAGGGCAATATCAAAAAATTATGTAGTTTTTAATTTCAAAATTTAGTTAAACCATTTCATTTAAGTAAATCATTTAAAAAGGATAATAATTATGTTTGAAGCCTTGGTTTATATGTTCGAAAACTACATTGATACGCAATTTAGACCTGACAACAACACGTTAACAAGAGAGTTGTTTGCTGCCGGCTTTGACGAAGAAGATATTAATGGCGCATGTGATTGGTTTAATCAGCTAGAGTCCATGACTGGCAAGCCAGAGCTATTTCAAATGGCAGATGCGGCCAATAGCAGAGTGTTCACGGAAATTGAGCTTAAGAAAATTTCTGGTGAAAGTATCGGCTTTATGTTATTTCTAGTACAAGCCAAGATACTGAATACATCACAACGAGAGCTAGTATTAGAACTCGCCATGAATCTACCGCAAGCTACGATTGGCATTGAAGAAATGCGTTGGATTGTACTCATGACGACCTGGGGCGCTAGTAAATCTGGCCCAGATAAAACAAAAGAGTATTTATTTATTGAAGATGTATTGCTCAACGAGCAAAAGCCGACATTACATTAATGCAAATACTTTTAACTAATAATTTAGACTCAAAGATTAAGCACTCATCAGACAATCTTAACAAGATGAGTGCAATCTTTAATCAAGCTTAGCCACCTAATAAGCTGCTTCAGCCTTGCAAGACTGTTTTAGTCCTGAACATTCTCAATGATATTGCTAATGATATTTGATTGATTCAATGTATAGAAATGCAAGCTTGGCACACCCCAAGCCAACAATGTTTCACACAACTCACTGACCACGTCGATACCAAAAGCACGAAGAGATACCATATCCTCACCATACTCTTCCAAACGCATTTTTAACCAGCGTGGGATTTCAGCGCCGCAAACACTAGAGAAGCGCGCTAATTGCGTGATGTTATATATAGGCATAATGCCTGGTACGATGGGCACATTGATGCCCAATGCATCACATTGATCAACAAAACGGAAATATGCATCCGCATTATAAAAATACTGCGTAATCGCTGAGTTAGCACCCGCATCCACTTTTCGTTTCAAATTTAACAAGTCAGCCGCTGGCGTACGCGCCTCAGGATGAAACTCTGGATACGCCGCTACTTCAATATTAAAATGATTCCCTGTCTCTTCACGAATAAATGCAACCAACTCTGAAGCGTATTTAAAATCGCCAGCACTCACCTCACCCGATGGAATGTCACCCCGCAGGGTGACTAGCCGCGTAATACCTTGTGCTTGATAAGCTTGTAGCAAATCGCGAATTTCTGACTTGCTAGATGATATGCAGGAGATATGCGGCGCAGCCTGAAACCCTTCTCGCTGTATTTCGAGCACTGTATCCATGGTTCTATCGCGCGTAGATCCACCCGCACCAAAGGTGACGGAGAAAAATTCTGGATTAAATTTTGCTAACTTCGCACGTGCTTCGCGCAGTTTATCCATACCCTCTGTTGTTTTAGGAGGGAAAAACTCAAAACTAAGGTCGAACTTTTTAGCAGTCGGTTTCATTTCTAATTCTTTTTAGTAATTATTTATTATCAATCAATGTTGCAGTCAGTAGCCATGACAGTACACTATAAAGTACAGCGCCCAAGATGCCAGCACCCAAAGTATCAACATTAAAACCTTGTAGCCATTGCCCTACTGCGTAAAACAAGACCCCATTGATTACTAAAATAAACAGCCCTAATGTAAGTACGGTAATTGGCAAAGTTAATATAACGAGCAACGGCCTAATCAACACATTGACTAACCCTATCACGAAAGCCGCGAGCAAGGCAGTCAAGAAACTTGCCACATGAATATTAGGCAACAAATATGCGACAGCTAATAAGGCTAATGCATTTAGTATCCAAACCAATAACAACTTCATGTGGCAACTCCTTTTGTATGCTTAAACTACTAAGCAGTTTTGATTAATAGCGATAAGTGTCAGGCTTAAATGGACCTTGTTTTTGCACACCAATATAAGCAGCTTGCTCATCAGTAAGTGTCGACAATTGTGCATTCAATTTTTTCAATTGTAATACAGCCACTTTCTCATCTAGATGTTTAGGTAAAGTATATACGCCTACTGGGTATTTATTTGTTTGCGTAAACAACTCGATTTGCGCAATCGTTTGATTTGCAAATGAAGAGCTCATTACATAGCTTGGATGACCAGTACCACAGCCTAAATTAACCAAACGGCCTTTTGCCAACAGAATGATTTTTTTGCCATCAGGGAAAATTACATGGTCAACTTGTGGCTTAATTTCATCCCACTCATACTTTTCGAGTGAGGCAACGTCGATCTCGTTATCAAAGTGGCCGATGTTGCACACAATGGCTTGATCTTTCATTTTAGCCATGTGGTCATGTGTAATCACGTGGTAGTTACCTGTACATGTCACAAAAATATCACCATGCTCACAAGCATAATCCATCGTTACGACACGGTAGCCTTCCATTGCTGCCTGTAGCGCGCAGATTGGGTCAATTTCCGTTACCCATACTTGGGCAGACAAGGCACGCAAAGCTTGCGCAGAACCTTTGCCTACATCGCCATAACCAGCAACCACAGCCACCTTACCCGCAATCATCACATCGGTTGCACGCTTGATTGCATCAACCAAAGACTCACGACAGCCGTATAAGTTATCAAATTTAGATTTAGTCACTGAATCGTTCACGTTAATCGCAGGGAAAGCCAACTTGCCTTCTTTATGCATTTGATACAAACGATGCACACCAGTTGTGGTTTCTTCAGTCACACCTAGAATTTTAGCTAATCGTGTTGAGTACCAAGTTGGGTCAACTTTTAATTTCGCTTTAATTGCATCAAACAAACAGGTTTCTTCTTCAGAACTTGGATTGGCAATCACAGATAAGTCTTTTTCTGCGCGGGTACCAAGATGTAACAGCAAAGTTGCATCGCCGCCATCATCTAAAATCATGTTGGTGTAGCCACCATCAGTCCATTCGAAAATACGGTGTGTGTAATCCCAGTACTCTGTCAGTGTTTCACCTTTAATTGCAAATACAGGCGTACCGCCTGCAGCAATCGCTGCTGCTGCGTGGTCCTGAGTAGAGTAAATATTACAAGACGCCCAGCGTACATCTGCACCTAAGTCTTTTAAAGTTTCAATCAGCACAGCAGTTTGAATCGTCATGTGTAAGCTGCCCGTAATACGAGCACCTTTGAGCGGTTGTGCTTTAGCAAACTCTTCACGAATTGCCATTAAGCCAGGCATTTCTGTCTCGGCAATCGCAATTTCTTTACGGCCAAAAGCCGCTAAATTGATGTCCGCAATTACGTAATCTTTAAAATCAGTCACAGTATTCATATGTTTTCCTTGAATGTGTGACCGGGGGGAAGGGGTGTTTATTGAAAGATAATCTATCTCACCCATATCCCGTGCCCGGCACGGTTAATATTGGTGAGCGTCGTTTACTGCAGCTTTCTGAGCCTGGGAGCCTGTATGGTTAACATGCCTCGCAACGCCCCTCAGAAGAAGGATTATTATACTTGATATTATTTTTAGCGCAAATACGGATTTTCTGCAATGTCATTTGCATCAAGCATCTGTTTTATATCGAGATTCAGCCTGTTACTCGGCCCATAATTTATCAACATCATGTACTCCCCAAAACACGGGATCCTCATGCCCTATAATGGCATCATTGGCACTACCTTTAGATAAATCTAAGACTTCTACTGGCAGCCTTGTTTTAGACTTGGTTGAAAAGAATACTTTCACAATCGGTGTTAATAAAGATTTTGGGCTTTGATCGATCACAACGGCTAAGCGCCCAGACTTCAATTTCACCATAGAGCCAATAGGATATATACCTACACTTTTCACGAACGCTTTAAATACGACATCATCAAAATGCCCAGCCCATTGCGCCATGCGCTGCAGAGATACGCCTGGCTCCCAACCATCTTTATAAGGTCTGTTTGAAGTAATCGCATCATATACATCACAGACTGCACCCATCCTGGCAAACAAACTAATCGCATCGCCTTGCAAACGATGTGGATATCCAGTGCCGTTTACTTTCTCATGATGATGTAAACACACATCTAGCGTGACAGTGTCCGTTATATTTGCTTGGATCAATAGCTCGTGCCCGCGCTCTGGATGCAACTTAACCATAGAAAACTCGTCATCAGTCAATGCACCAGGCTTGTTAAGGACATCAAGCGGGACCGCGGCCTTACCAATATCATGCAACAACCCAGCCAACCCAGCCTGCTTAACATCCAGTTCAGACATACCCAAACCTTTAGCTAAAGCAACCATTAATGCACACACTGCTACTGAGTGCATATACGTGTAATCATCTTTATTTTTGAGCCTCACTAAACTGATGAGCGCACCTTCATTTCTAGCGACTGAATCTGCAATATCGTCAACAAACTGCATCGCAGCCTCAGCCTTGATGGCTTTACCCATGCGGGCATCATTAAACATAGAGGTAACCGCTTTTTTTGAAGCAGAAATGACTTGTTTGGCACGAGCCCGCTCTTCAGCTGCCGTCACACGCTTAACCTGCACCGTTTGATGAATAGCTTGTGGCTCTTCAATCGGTTTAGAAATAGGCGACTGCTGCTCATTAGGCTTATCTAATGCAACCTCTTGCAGAACATCTAGCCCTTTAGAGGTATCAATCACAACCTCTTTAATTGCGCTAGCATGTAACTTCTTTAAATCTGTCGAATCCTCTAGTTTAAAAGCCTTCTTCCAGAAAGGATGATCTATCCAAGAGCCTTTAAGCTCATGAATAAACATACCTAAACGCACCTGCTTTGTAGAAACGACTTTTAACATGTGATGACAATCATTTAATTAACATTATTATAACTAGAATAGATGAATTACTTTCAACTATTGCCGCGATTACTTCATGATTATTTTTAAAAATAAATCTGGTCGCTATTGAATCAAAAACCCCACCTTGTAGTTAGCAAGGCGGGGTTTTTGATTCAATAGCTTTAGCAGAGAAATCAGTAAAGACTAAAAACCAGCGGCTGCGCGTAAGGCAGCAGCTTTATTAGTGTGCTCCCATGTGAATTCTGGTTCATCACGGCCAAAGTGACCGTAAGCAGCTGTCTTTGTATAAATAGGGCGTAACAAATCAAGCATTTGTACGATACCTTTTGGTCGTAAGTCAAAATGCTCTAACACTAATTGCGTCAACACTTCGTTAGATACCTTACCTGTACCGTAAGTCTCCACCATCACGCTGGTTGGTTTGGCTACGCCGATTGCATAACTTACTTGCACTAGGCAACGTGATGCCAAACCAGCAGCTACGATATTCTTAGCAACATAGCGTCCTGCATAAGCAGCACTACGGTCTACTTTAGAAGGGTCTTTTCCTGAGAACGCGCCGCCGCCGTGTGGTGCCGCACCGCCATAAGTAACAACAATGAATTTACGACATGTTAAACCACAATCACCTTGCGGACCACCTACAACAAAGCGACCTGTTGGGTTGACCAAGAACTTGATGTCACCTTTGATTAAGTCTTTAGGTAACATAGGTTTGATGATTTCTTCAATCGTCGCTTCACGTACGGCTTCTAAACTCATCTCTGGCGCGTGTTGCGTAGAAACTAATACCGTATCAATTTTGTATGGCTTACCATCTACATATTGCACTGTCACTTGTGACTTAGCATCTGGACGCAACCATGGCAAACGGCCATCTTTACGCAATTGCGCTTGGCGTTCCATCAAGCGATGGCTCAACCAAATTGGTAACGGCATGAGCTGTGGCGTTTCGTCTACCGCATAACCAAACATCAAACCTTGGTCACCAGCACCTTGGTCTAGTGGATCGTCTTGTGCACCATCCACACCTTGTGCAATGTCAGGTGATTGCTTGTCATAAGCTACCAATACTGCACAACCTTTATAATCAATTCCGTATTCTGTATTGTCGTAACCAATGCGTTTAATTGCATCGCGCGCCACTTTAATGTAATCAACATTTGCTGTTGTGGTAATTTCACCAGCGAGTACGATTAAACCAGTATTCGCCAAAGTCTCAGCGGCTACGCGTGCGGTTGGATCTTGCGCCAGAATCGCATCTAAAATACTGTCTGATACTTGGTCTGCTAATTTGTCAGGATGGCCTTCAGATACCGATTCTGAAGTAAAAAGATATTCGTTCATTCATCTGCCTTGAAAAGAAAAAGTTTATAAGATACTTACTAAAGGCTGAAGCAAGTATTGAGGGTGGTGAATTGTACCTGAATTAGCAATTGCATAAAAAATTACTTATTATCAACACATTACCAACTGTATACGAGATGTAAAAAAACAATTAGTTCATTAAATTTAACATGACAGGTCTAGCACATGCACTGACTTAAAAATAAACATCACTAAATACAATAAAAATATGATCAATTAAAATATTAAGTTAAATCTCAATACTACTGATATTTAATAAAAACTGCAGAATAAAAACTGCTAATTTTTCCCCTCTAGATATACATTCTCATTACAATAAACACATGGCTAAAATGATTAAATTTACAAAAATGCAAGGTGCTGGTAACGACTTCATGGTCATTGATGGTGTCACACAATCAATCTCGCTCTCTACCGATACGATTAAGAAACTGGCACACCGCCAATTTGGCATTGGTTTTGATCAGTTGTTACTGGTTGAACCCTCAGTCATCGCTGATTTTAAATACCGTATTTTTAATGCAGATGGTAGTGAAGTTTCACAATGTGGAAATGGTGCTCGCTGCTTTGTGCGCTTTGTCGTTGATCAGGGTCTGACCAACAAACGTGAAATTAGCGTTGAAACTGCCAGCGGCATCATCACCCCTAAGTTAGAAGAACACGGCCTAGTAACCGTGAACATGGGTGCGCCAAGATTTAACCCTGACTCGATTCCGTTTATTGCAGAATCAGGCGCAAATAGCTATATGCTTGAAGTGGACAACCAAGTACTAGACATTTCCGCAGTATCCATGGGCAACCCACACGCGCTACTGGTTGTTGATGATGTAGAAACGGCACCTGTATTGCCCTTAGGGAGCGCGATTGAGTACCATCCTCGCTTTCCTGAGCGTGTCAATGTTGGCTTTATGCAAATCATTGATGAGCACCATATTAAATTAAGGGTTTTTGAGCGCGGCTCTGGTGAAACCCTTGCATGTGGGACAGGCGCTTGTGCCGCAGCAGTAACTGGCATACAGTTAGGTCGCTTAAGCTCGCCCGTTAGCGTATCTGCCCGTGGCGGCGAGCTTAGCATTGCATGGCAGGGCGCAGATGCACCAGTAATGATGACGGGGCCAGCAGTCACCGTATTTACAGGCGAAATAGATTTAGACGCTATCTAATTAATAATACTTAAAAGAAAGCCCGAAAATGACAAGCAATCAAGATGAGACTATTTCTGCGGAACAAGTGAAAGATTATCTACGTAATCATCCAAACTTTTTCGAAAAGAATGCCACATTACTCACTGAGATTACGCTACCCAACCCTCACGGCAATGGTGTCATATCGTTGACAGAGCGCCAACAATTAGCACAGCGTGACAAAACTCGTGTGATTGAGGCCATGATGGCACAAATGATTGTGCATGCAGAAGAAAATGATGCCACAAGTGAGAAAGTGCATCAGTTTAGTGTCAAATTACTCAATCAACAAAGCTACACAGCATTACAACAACTGATAGCAGAAACCTTAAAACTTGATTTCGCTGTGACAGAGTCACTAATCCGTATCTGGGTTAAACCAAGCAACAGTGCGATTGTACAAGACCCTACATTTACCCATGTGAGTGAAGCATTTAACGAATGGGTGATGTCATTAACCCAACCATACTGCGGTAGTAAACCTGAAATACTTGGTGACTTACTTGATAGTAAATTGCAATCATTTGTGATTATCCCTTTAGGCACAAAAGCAGCGGATCAGCGCCCGTTTGGAGTGCTCATTTTAGGCGCAGAAGACAAAGATCGTTTCAAGGTTGGCATGGGAACACTGTACCTAGAGCATATTGGTGAACTAGTCGCGGCAACCTTGCTGAATCATTTGTTTGCCTTAAATCTATAAACAGCAACTGTATTAAACCGTGCTTCACCTAGACCAATATATTCAGCATCTCACTTTCGAACGAGGCCTTAGCCAGCTCACCTGTAAAAGCTACACACGAGACATTCTGCTTTTAGAGTCTCTCGCTGAAAATACCAGTCTAAACGAGCTCAATCATGTGCAAATCAGGCGCTTTATTGGCAAGATGCATGCGCGAGACTTAAGTAGCAAAAGCATTGCGCGGGCGCTCTCTGCGTGGAGAGGGTTTTATGACTATTTAATTCACCATCATGGATTTACACAAAACCCCGTTGCCGGGTTGCGCGCACCCAAAGCATCCAAAACCTTACCGCAAGCGCTATCTGTGGACCAAGCTGTTAAATTTGTGGATATTCAAGGTGACAGTGTTTTAGAAATTCGAGACCACGCCATTCTTGAATTATTCTATTCGTCAGGGTTACGTCTGGCCGAGCTCGTTAATCTCAACATCAATAGCTTAGACTTTAGCGAAGGTACGCTTGAAGTGACTGGTAAGGGCAACAAAACGCGCATCGTGCCATTAGGGAGCCATGCTGCGACATCCATGCAAAAGTGGCTCCAGTTACGCGCGCTAATCACGATTGATGAAAAAGATGCACAAGCGGTATTCATCACCCAACAAGGTCGCAGAATAACGCCACGCGCCGTACAGTACAGAGTCAAATTATGGGCGATTAAACAAGGCGTGAACTCTAACATGCACCCGCATCTCCTACGCCATAGTTTCGCCAGTCATGTTTTACAATCAAGCCAAGATTTGCGCGCAGTGCAAGAAATGTTAGGGCATGCCAACATTAGTACGACACAAGTATATACTCACTTAGACTTTCAGCATCTGGCTAAAATTTACGACAACGCACACCCTAGAGCCAAGAAAAAATAGCCAAATTCAATAATACCCTACTAATTTACAGTGTTATTATGGCAAAATAACACTTTAGACTTTTTCACGAACAAAGGACTATCATGGAACATCAACTACCAGCTTTACCATACGCGAAAGATGCACTTGCACCACATATTTCAGAAGAAACTATCGAGTTTCACTATGGAAAACATCATCAAACTTACGTGACTAACTTAAACAACCTGATTAAAGGTACAGAGTTTGAAAACTCAAGTCTAGAAGAAATCATTAAGAAATCTTCTGGTGGCATTTATAACAACTCAGCTCAAATCTGGAACCATACCTTCTTCTGGAATGGCATGAAACCAAACGGCGGTGGTGCTCCTTCTGGCGCATTAGCTGATGCTATCAATGCGAAATGGGGCTCATTCGACGAGTTCAAAAAGGCATTCCAAGCGTCTGCTGTTGGCAACTTTGGCTCTGGCTGGACATGGCTTGTTAAAAAAGCAGATGGCTCTGTAGATATCGTTAACATGGGCGCTGCAGGTACACCACTAACAACTGGCGATAAAGCACTACTAACGATTGACGTATGGGAACACGCTTACTATATCGACTACCGTAATGCACGTGCTAAATTTGTAGAAGTATTCTTAGCATCTTTAGCTAACTGGGATTTCGCATCAGCAAACTTTGCTTAATGTGACAATTGTTTCTGCAGAATAAATACGTAACTTAAATAATAAATACGTAACTTTATGAGATGTCGATAATATTAAATACGTAACTCTTCAATCGTATAGTTATTATGTAATTCAAAAAGCCTTAGGGGAAACTCTAAGGCTTTTTATTTGACACTTACTTGGAAATAAATGAAGGGCATTTATTGATAACTTAGTGCATGATTTACTTTATTACAGGCTGATTTAATATTTATTTGGGATCAGACTTAAGCACCCCAGTAGATAGTAGATTCTGATAAATCTTTAATGCCTCATCATCAGACAATGAGCTAACTCTGCCTGCGACCAGCTGTAAAGATGGATCATTTGCAGCGGCCAATCCCATGATTTTTTGTCGAACCAAACTAACATCCATACCCTTTATTAATATATTTGCTAAATTAAAACTATTGTTTTTCTGTTCAAATTCTTTTGATTCTTGGTAATTTACTGTTTTCAGCGCTTTAAGGTATGCATTTTTAGCCATAATTCCATCGCTCTTCAGTGTAGAGTCCTTATTAGCTTCAATTAATATTTCATCGTCAGGCATACTGATAATTTCACGTGATCTTGCTTGAGCAATATTAAATAACTGCTCAAAAGTATTTTTTGCTTCGCTAGTCATATTGAGTCCTATATTTCCAATTTTTCATATTTACGTCGAATAGCTCTTAATGCACTTGCATACTGCACTGAAGTAAGTTGCATTAACTCTTGAATATCTGCAGGTGTTAAATTATCCATTTGGTAAGATAAAATCTTTAATGAATTTTCGTCACCTTCAAATAACTGTTCAATCCTTTGCAAAGCTTGACTGGCAATTAACTCTTCTTCAGGCGTGTCAATATTATTACTAAACAAGTCAATTAGCTCTGTGACATCATTTTCCTCAGAAATATGTCTAGTTAGCTGAAGTGGATCTGACTTACGCTTTTTAATAAATGCATCGACTAAGCTCTCCATAGCACCATATATAAAAACCTCAATCGGCAAATATTTTCGGCATTTCCGCTTACCTTCAAGCGCTTTACATACAACAATATGTAAAAGATCTGCTCCCTCAAACGGTAAACCTACACATAAGTTATTTGCAGTTTTACCCAGTTTTATCCATTTAGCTTCTGTAAGCGTGTCTAGGCATATCTTAATTTCAGATATCGACAGAACATCTTGTACATCTTCATTTTTGATCAATGCATTTCCCATAGAACGTAAGGCTCCAAAACTTAACGATGCAGACAAATAAAAAATATTTAATTTAATTGTCTGCATGCAATGCTTATTAAGCCTTTGTAATTATGCAGCAAACAAACCTCATAATTTGGAGAGCAATATGAATGAATTAGAAAATCAATCACAACCTCATAAATCGAAAGAGCATGAAATTACAATCATTGTAAATGCAACCGAGCAAGTAGTTGACGATAAGGACATAACATACCTTGAAGTTGTTCAACTATGCTTCCCTAGCGCAGTTATAGGTGGCAATGTTATTTACACAGTTACATACAAAAAAGGCACATCATCAAATCAACAAGGTGCCATGGATATTGGTGATACAGTTAAAATTAAGAAAGGGATGATATTCAATGTCACACCAACTGATAAATCATAGTCCTGATCTAAAGAAACTGCGTGACGAGGGATATGAGGTACAAATAAAATCGGGTCACTTACTGATTTCTGGCATACCATATATCAATGCAGACCGTGTAATTAAGTATGGCACTGTGGTTTCAACATTGCATCTCGCTGGCAATATTACTACTAAGCCAGATACGCACGTTGGAATGTTTAAAGGAGATTACCCATGTCATAAAAATGGGTCCCCAATAGAAGGCTTTAGACATACATCAAACACTCAGATACTCGCAGAAGGTGTAGAGGTTAATCACTCTTTTTCTAGCAAACCTCGTGACGGACTTGGTTATCCTGATTATTACGAGAAAATGAAGCGTTACATCGAAATTATTTCGGCCCCAACTGGATTATCCGCACAGACTTTTAAAGTAATTGAATCAGAAGATCCTGAGTCTGTTTTTCATTATCTAGATTCATGGTCAAGCCGAGCAGGTATTTCAACAATTAACGATAAATTTAAAAGTAAGAAAATTGCAATTATCGGTCTGGGTGGTACTGGCTCATACGTATTAGATCTTGTTGCTAAAACACCTGTGGCAGAAATTCACTTATTTGATGGCGATAGATTTTTACAGCACAATGCTTTCCGTGCACCAGGCGCAATCAGCCTAGAAGAACTTAACGAGAAAAACTATAAAGTAGATTATTTCAATAATGTATATTCAAAAATGCATAAGAATATTGTTGCACATTCTGAATATCTTAATGATCAAAATATTAATGACTTACCACATTTTGACTTTGTATTTATATGCATAGATAAGGGTGAAGTTAAGAAGTTACTTATAGCTAAACTTGAAAACGAAGGCACCTCCTTCATTGATGTAGGAATTGGCGTACAAGCTGTAAAAAATGCTCTAATAGCCACTCTAAGAGTTACCACTAGTACTGAAGCAAAGCGTGACCATTTTATTAAAAAAGTGTCATTGGTTGATAGAGATGATGACGAATATGCGCAAAATATCCAGATTGCAGATTTGAACTCATTAAACGCATCTTTGGCTGTAATAAAGTGGAAAAAACTAAGCGGGTTTTATCATGATCACGAAAGCGAGCATCATTCTACGTACACTGTTGATACAAACTTATACTTAAGCGAATGTATAAATGAAGACTGAATTTCTTGAGGCGGAATTTGTAGAGTACATGCCACAGTCACTGAAGGACGGTATACTTTATGTATCCATGGGATTTGGAACAGCGATTCATAACTGCTGCTGTGGTTGTGGCAATAAAGTCGTAACGCCATTATCCCCAACAGATTGGAAGTTGATATATGACGGGGAAAATATTTCTCTAAGTCCTTCAATTGGTAATTGGAGCTTTCCTTGTCAGTCCCACTATTGGATCAGAAGTGGCAAAATTGAGTGGTCTGGAAAGTTTTCAAAAGACCAAGTCGATGAGGTCAGGAAGAGAGACAAGTATAGAAAATCTGAACATTTTGAACGAAATGACAAGCAAAAACTTGCAAGAAAAATTCAAAATGTTCAGCCTGAAGTGGCTAGATTAAGTTTTGTTACCGTAGTTTTCAAAAAATTAGTCGACTTATTTCGATAGCCTCATCGAATCATCAACTTTTTCTGGTGATTCGATTACCCCTCCATAGTCTTTTATCACTCCTCAAGTACGCTATCTTTTAGTCTTAAGCTTGATTTGTTGTTTTTATGATGAATTGAGGTTGTTTTATTGAATATTTGCTTACTTAAAGATATTAACCGCTAGTAAAGCATCCCCGCTGTATCAACATAGGCAGACTTTAACGCCAATAATTATTTAATTCCTACATAATGCTTAGGAAATTTGTTTTTCTTTGCTAGAAAGTCATTCCTAAAGCTTGAGAGTAATCTAATACTGTGTTTAGTAAAGGATTTCCCCTAATCTCTTTATTGACAATGTAAATTGTCAAGTAGATAATTTCAGAAAAGAGAGGGATTAATCAATGTTATTGTAGAGATTCGTTTGCAATTTCTTTTTTTACGTAAAATGAATTATTAAATTTAAGGAACTGTTTATAAATTTAGTATTTCTAACTAATGCATCTGTGAAATTATAATCTTTTGCAATTTGAGCATTATAAATGCTTATCTTTGGAGTTAAAAATGTCTAATCTCGGTTTATTCGTACTCGAGGTAGCTAAGAGCGAAAACAAAACTGTCGTAATGCCTGTAGATAAAGCTCAGGAGATTCACGATAACCTCTCAAATCAAATTTTTAGTAAAATTGAAGAAATACGTAATGTGCAAAGAAGAGCGGTCGAAGAGTCGCTAAATATTACGATATTTTAATATTACTTATACAAGAATAGGGCCGTCAAACAGACGGCTTTTTTATGGACCCAAGAATAACAATCCACGAAATCACAAACTATAAAAGTCTTCTTGATACGGTGTATCAAGAGCTAGAGTTAATTTCACATCGCAAACCTCAACAATCTGCTAACACTCAAGTACCATTGCTTAATTGCTGTGAAGCACTGTTTAACGCTGGAGCAGTTGCTATCTTGGCACAACACAGGGTGCATGATCCTGATTTTCTTGCAGAATATAGCTCTTATTACAGTAAACAATTCACAGAAGTGAATCGACTTTGTACAAGGCTTCATTTCTTCAAAGAAACAAAAGTTGGTGTAGCAACTCCGCTTGAATATATTGATTCTATACTCCCAGAAAATTATCTAGGATTTGTTACCCTTAGGCCTGTCATCATGAGTCCTGTAGGTGCCTCCATTTTAAGTCGCGAAGTATCAATTGGATTTATACGCAGCGCGGACAAATTTCCCGTACATATTATGGGAAAACAATTAACTGTATGTGGCACTCCGTTTATGCAGCAAGATAATGCTGTGGGCGCTTGTGCACAAGCTTCGATATGGATGGCATTACGGACATTACGTAAACGTGAAGGTGATAGAGCACATGATCCAGCGCAAATTACAGATGCAGCCACTCGTTATAACGCAAACGGGCGCATTAAACCTAATCGCCAGGGCTTAACTCATATACAGATGATTGAGGCAATTCGCTCCGCTGGATATTCTCCACACTCAATTTGGTTGGGTCAATGGCATAATCAAAACCTAAATGTCATGAACGCTTCTGATGTTGAAATCGCAAAACAAAACATTCATCCATATATAGAATCTGAAATACCAGTAGTTTTAATATTAATCAATCAAAATGGTGGTCATGCCGTAGTTGCTGTTGGTCACACATGGAATGAAAAAATTAAAACTTTCAAAAATGTGGACGTATCTAACTCCGTTGGTTTAAATCTAAAGTTTGCACATGCCGTTAGCTGGATTCCAGAATTTATTATAAACAATGATAACTCTGGGCCTTACATGAAGTTTCCACCTTCTAATGGCGGTGGTACTGGCTACTCGATGGAGCAAATGGTATATGCAATGCCATTATTACCATCTGATGTTTTTATGTCTGGTGAAGAGGCACTAAGTGTTGGTTTAACCATAGTTGCAGATTTATACCAAGGCTTCGTTACTGCTGCGAATAAGGCTGACTTGGAACATTCTGCCGCAGAAATTGCTATTCGCATTTTGTTGGTTGAGAAACGAAAACTAAGAAATTGGGCTGCTTCAACAATAATGGCAAAAGAATTAAAAGATGAACTTAGGACAATGGACTTACCTAAGCGAGTCTGGATTCTTGAGCTACATTTAAAGTCTATTTATGGTACTCAAGGTGCAGCCAACACACCTAGTTTAGTTGGCTTTGTACTGATTGACCCAACTGGTGACACAGTTACAAATTCTGTACTAATGCTTTATTTAAATAAAAATTATCCTTTAAATATTATCTCCGTGGGGTCATTTGTACAGTTCAATAATAATGGGCTACCGAATATAGGTACTCAAACTACTGACACCACTCCTCTGCAACCAATGAGGGGCTGACATCTAGCATGGCTAAAGTTAGACTCTGAAGTAAACTCCCCAAATTACTCCTGCCGGGTAAATCACTTAACTAGCTTAAACCAAGGGTATCTAGAAACTATAAATTTGGCTAACTTCTCACGACCCCATGCCAAATTATATGTCCCCTGCCAAAGCAATCCTAAAGCCGACCCCAATATAAATGCAGTTGGTAATCCAGGATAAATACACTTAGACATATCCCACACGAAGGCTACCATAAAAGGTGTCAAAATTAGAAGCAACAATGCCTGTAATTTTGCCTTCTTGTAATCTGTCTCCCTTGGCTGCATCACAAAATATGAGCCATCATCATCAACCCTTATCATTCTATAAATTCTAAGCAGCTCAAACTGAGCAGTAGTAATTACACCTGTTTTACTCAATTCATTAATGAAGTTTTGTATCACTGGGTCAATACTGAATAATCTGTTGGCTTGAAGCCCTAGTTTTATTAATAACTTAGTAAATAATGATTTTACGCCACTAGTTTTTCCAGATTCATTTGGATAAATATTCTGATGTGCTAAATGGTCATCAAACTGCATTGATAATTTATCAATAAATGCTAAGCCTAAATCATCTCTACCTTTAACCTGCTTACTAAGAGCCTCGACCATTACTTTGAATTCGTTAATCTGGTCTTGCTCCTTACTCACCTAACCTCTCCAGCGCATTATTAGTAAGCATATCATCAACATTGATTTCTGGTCTGGTTGACCCATTCGCTGCATCGACCACACTCTTAAATGCATCAAACAATTGCTCTGCTGTAAAAGACATGTCTTGTCTTTGGGCAAAGGTTCGCTGAATCAGCAGGAAAGCATTCTTTAGCAACTCCCAATCAAGAATATCTTGGTTAGCACGCTTACCAGTAGCGATAAAGCCAACATCAACACCTCTCATCCTTAAGGCTTCAAGATACTCCAGGGTTGGCCAGTTCCTCTCACTTTCATACAGATATTGAGCAGTTTTACTCACGCCACCTAAATTCCCAAACTCTTCTTGGCTTAACTTTAGGCGTTTACGTTCTTCACGCAATCGTAGCGAGAAAGCTTCAACAGGTTTTTCAGAAGTTGTATTCATGAAAAAATTATCTCACAAATTGTTGAACATTTTTACAATATATATAAAATATAATAAATATGTTTATACTATTGGGGTGAAAAATGCTCTCGTTCTTGGAAGTGCGCAATTTATTCGAGGCTAATGGAATATCGGTTGCGGAATGGTCACGCGATCATGGGTTTCCTTCTGCCTTGGTATATAGAGTGTTAAGAGGTGAAGCAAAATGCAGACGTGGAGAAACCCACAAAATTGCAATTGCATTAGGCATCAAGCCAAAAGCGTCTCACGAACAACGGAAGCAATTAGAAATCATCAACCATGTTAATCAATCAGTTGAGATGGCAAACTAAATAAGGGGAATAGTTAACAGAGAAAATATAAAAGAAAAAAGCCGAACATTAAGATCGGCTCTTTGCTATTGATGCCCCTGCGCTAACAGGGTTACAACGTAGTACATAACTGTATTCTGCCTATCAATGCGTGAAGAGTCAAGGGGTTAGTTCGCCCTAAATTTTCGCAATCAAAGAGTGTGCGATGGCGCTTGTCTACCTACTGACAAAGCCTACAACTTCTCTTCATAATATAGGAAATACAATGACTTACCTTAACTTCAACACCTCTATCGCTAATGAGGTGAAATAATGGCGCGCGCACCTAAAGTCACATGGGTTAGATTGAATAGTGCAATGGCTTCAGGCATGGGCACTGGTTTTGGTGAATACTATAAACCCGTGCTAGAAATAAAACGCTGGAATCCATCGCCGATGTCGGTGCAGGTACTAAAAGCTCTACCCCGATTCAAAAGAGAGTGTCACTTTTTCTCTCACAGCGAGTGGTATTTGGGGCTACTCTTCAGTTGGGTTGGTGCGCATATCAGGGAGCAATTTCCGCTATGGCCATGGCAACATAGCCACCCAGAATACAGTCGTAACCAAGAAATGGACTCAATCCTACCCGAATCAGTGGGAATGGCTGAAATATGCAGAGATGCAGGAATCAAACACGGTACTTTTGTAGGCACAAATATTCCATATATCTGGAGCATGGATCTTTGCGCTCACATGCCTTGGGTATCTGATTTAAAGAAGTCCACATGCCTAATCTCTGTAAAACCTCTAACCTCAGAACAGTATTTGTATGTAGATCCTCTACACCGTGGAACTGAAAAGCTGGAGTGTGAAAGAAGATATGCCAATCAGCTTGGAATAAACTATTTTGTTGGGGATAGATCTCTCTTCCCTGGACCAGTCTTTGCACAGCTTGAATTGCTCGCTGATGCGGCAATTCTTCCTGCAACTCATCCTTGGTCATATACCTTACATAGTTTTCTGGATCGTCACGGAGAGGCTGCACAAAATGAACCTTTGCAGAGTATTCGTGAAAGATTGATCACGGACTATAACTGCTCACCTGCGCAGGCCACTTTCTTTAAAAACCATATCCTTTGGAACCAGTTAATCGACTGTGATCTTTCAGTAAAGTTGAAAGAATCACAACCTCCAAAAAAAGGTGGCTTAGCTCTAATTCAAGCAATAAGAAATTCCATGGCAGGAGTAACAAGATGAACAACATCATCCCAGGCATGGCCATTCAAACAAAAAATGGTAGTGCGTTACTAGATTGCATAGTCAGGGTCTTATATATCAATAAAGACAATAATCTAAGTATAGTTATTCCGATTCTTCCCAAAAGATCCGGAAGTAATAAAACCAACATGAGATTGTATTTTGTGGGCATGAGGTCGTTACCTTTGGATCGAATCAATGAGGAAATCTCTCAGCATAAGCTCCGTCTCCTGACCAATGGCGTAAAACCTCGTGCTGACGTCATGGCAACAGATGATGAACTCGACAAGAAATATCTACGTAAGGGCCAGTCAATCAGTATCCCAAGAAAGAAAAGAGCAGAGAGATATGCAATTATTCAACCGCTTGTTCATGATCATGAAAACATAACATTATTGTTTGACCCTCAGGTTAGATCCGAGCTTATTACAAAAAGAGCGAACGACTTAAAAAGTGAAGATTGCTCACTTAAAAGAATAACTAAACAGATCTCCGAGATATTAAATCAGTATTTTGCAGAAGGAAGTACGGTCGGAGCAGTCACGCCATACTCAGCAAATCAAGGCGGTAGAGGAAAAGAAAAAAGTACTAAAAAGAAACGGAAGCTTGGCAGGCCGAATACACCAACAACAAACGGTGCTAACAATACCGCCGGATTCATAATGTCAGATCAAGACAAAGATATCTGTGGATTTGCATGGCGAAATTACTACATCAAAGGTAGCACCATAACAAAAGCACATCGAAAGATGAGGCGCGAGTTTTACTCTGACATTTCAATTAATGACGAAGGAAAATCAGTCCTATCGCTAAAAAGGATAAATGAACACCCTTCACAAAATCAATTTGAAACATGGGGACAGAATAGATCGCCCGGTCATGAGAGCTGGAAAAAACAGATCTCAAAATTCAACCTTAATCGCTTAGGACGTGTGCTATTTGGTACATCGGATAGCGACATTATCGCTGTCGGTCAGCGAGGTGCAGTTGATTCAACAAGCATTGATGTGGAATTAGTAAGTGTCGCAAGCCGACTGGATAGGATCGGAACAGCTCACAGAATTCTTATTGTAGATGGTCTGTATTACTACATAAGTGGATTCTATCTGGGTCTTGATGCACCAAGCGCCGAAACTGTAGGTTTAGCTTTTCTTCACTCACTTACAGACAAAACAGAATGGCTAAAGTGGCTTGGTCTTGATGACCAAAACCCGGAAGACTGGATACCAATTCAATATGGATCAGTCACTGCAGACAATACAGATCTTCGCTGCCAGGCAGTCGAAGAAAAACTGGCCTCCATAGGTACTGGCATCAAATTTGTTGGTGTAGCCAGATCAGATCTAAACGCAACTGTAGAGACCTCACACCATATTTTACATCGAATGGTTGACCACAATATGCATGGCACGACACATGGACAAAAACACGAGCGCGGAGAAGAGCTTGCAACTGTCCTGGCAAGGCACACAACAATAGAAGCAATCCGTGAAACTGCTCGTGCCATATATACACATAACACCATTGAGCTCGATATCCAGCCAACACTGGAAATGAGACGTGACCTGATTGAAAAAGGCATAAAACTCACGAGAGCCAACCTGACTCGCTGGGAAATCAATCGGGGAAGATGTCATACAACTTTAATGGGAGAAGATGAAGCACTCATCAAATTACTTATTCCTGTTCGTGGCACATTCACACAGCATGGCGTAAAACTTTTAAGAACCGATACTGGAAATAAACGTGAATTCATTGAGCAAATTCGGTACATCAGCCATCACCCTCTCATCAAAGCGCGTGCCATGAAAGCTAAAGTTGCTCGGGCAAGAGTGAATGCCATTTCACACGATGATGATTTCCTACACAACCCATACAAACCGACAGAGATTTTCTTTAAAGATATTTACACCGGCGAATTAATCAAGCTTGATTTAGTTACTAAAGATAGCGATCTGCCTGATGAGTGCAGCATGCCAGACATTGTTGATCTTATGAAGCGAGATGCAATTTACTCATTCAACGTCAAAGAGTCTCGCAATCAAACACTTAGCGATCTGGAATTTCATCAAGAACAGACAAAAGAAAATGCTGAAGAGGAATATCAGGACTCACTTTCCAAATTAGACAAACCTCCATCCAAAGCCTCTTTAAAAAGAAATAAAAAAGATAATCGTAATCAAGAAAAAGGAAGATTCATTTACGGAATGCCGCCACAGATTCCAGAAAATGTAAATACCAGCTCACCACCAGACATATCCAGTATCTCCGACAAAAATGGAGAAAATACAAAAGACTTCATAACTCAACTAAGCATGCAAGAGATGAAATCTGAAAAAGCCAACTCCGTATCTGAGGAAAACAACATTGCATTAGCTGCTCTTAGGAAACGCCGGGAAAGGAGATATGCAAATGTCTGAGTTAGATAACGCTAGAACTCAATCTTGGTTTTATGCTTACAATCCTCTACTTGAGCAAATTCCGGTCTTTAACAATTATGAGGACGTAGTAGATGCTATCGCTTTTAATCCTCTGGAAGGCATAGATGTCAACACCATGTCATTTGTCGATAAAGTTGGACTGTTAGCTGGAGAAAAAACGCCGTTAGAACCGACAATGAAATCTGTACGCGCAGCAATAACCTGGCATGGCATGCTTGTGAATGGTTTACGAGCCAGAAATCCTACCCTTGCCAATAACAGGGCATACTACTACCAAGTTCTAGAATGCGCTAATGAAGGCAAAACCAGACTTCCTGTTGCTCCAACTTCAGGAATGGCGATCAATATAATGAAAGGTCCCACCGGGACTGGAAAAACTGTGACGCATAAGCGCTTCTGTGCATGCCTTCCTCAAGTGATTGATCACGGGAAAGTGGAAGCTGCTGGATGGCAAAATATGCGTCAATTGGTTTATCTTAACGTTGATCTGTCGCACGATGGCAGCCGTGGCGGATTCTTGATAAGCATACTATCCGAGATGGACAAACACTTGGAAACCAACTATGCAGACAATTTACCCAAACAATTCAGAACTGTTGAAACACTGGCAGTGGGCACCATAGGAAGATTAGTCGCCCACTACACAGGCATTATATTCGTGGACGAAGCGCAATTACGTAATATCGTTGACTCAGCGCAGGCTGAGCAGATGCAAATGTTTTTACTAAAATTGATGAATTCCGGTATTCCATTGGTCTTTTCAGGCAATGAATGCGCTTTCAACTGGGTAGACTATAGCCAAGATAAATCGCGCTTTGGATTAACTCAAGAATCCCTTTTTTCTCCAATAGGTGCGATGAATGAGCGTGAAGCCGATGATGAATGGGATGCACTCTTTGATGGAGTATCTTCATATTACTTGCTAAAGAATCCGATCACTAACCCAGAAGAGTGTTCCTTCACTTTAAGGATATGTAGTGGAGGAATCGCAAGACTAGCACTAACCTTGTGGTGTTACGCACAAACTAATGCTTTATATGACGGCAGCAAAACAATCGGCCCTGCTGACATTCTGGCTGCTTATGAGTCAGCTTGTTTTGATGAAATGCGACCGTTAGCAGACGGATTCCATTACAAAAATTCAGAACTATTAGCGTTATATCCTGATGTTAATGACGAATTTTACAAAGCCATATGGGAACAATTAAAAGACAACAACAAACAAAAAACAATACATGTAAATGAAATTTCAAATAAGGCGGTGCAAGAAAGGACCAAACAGAAAAGACCCTTATCTGGAAAAACAAAGCTCATGCTTGAGCAAAAGCGTAACCAAAAGAAAGTTGAAAATCGGGCAAAACTGATTGCAACTATGAGTCCAGAGGACATACGTCAGCAAGGATTGATTAACAGCAATCTTAAGAGTCTAGAAAAATTAAGAATAGAAATTGAGAAGGCAGGCATGTAATGCAAATCATGATGCCAATATTAAATCCAGACATGACTTTCTATTCATTACTTGCAGTTACTAAACGCTTAAATGGTATTGGAAAAGCAGAAGAAATCAGCAGAACCCTTTTCTCCAACTCATCTGCAGCACTAAGACATGACTTTTCGCCAGATCTAGATGTATTTTGTAACAAAACTGGCAATGCTTTTGGAAACCCAATTGAAGTAGCAATCAAGACTTCCACACTTCCTTACTTTTTACGCTTTCGTCCACAAACCACTCATGACAAAGCTTTAGGATTGATGGCTGGGTCAACGGTAGAGCCTCTTAAGTTTGTCTTGGGATTACCGCCAGGACCATCAGGGGCATTCCTACCATTGAGTTATTGCAACGAATGTCTTAAAGAGGATATTATAAATTATGGATATGCATATTGGCACCGCAAACATCAATTGCCAACCGTCATGGTGTGTCCTACACATTCAACTCCATTGAATTATGCAAAACTAAGAATTAATGGTCGTGGTCGCTCTGGCCTATTTTTGCCTAATGACGATGAGATTCAGAAATATCAATCTAAACAATTAATAGGTAGCGCTAAACCAATACTGGAAAGACTATCCACATTATCATCAATGGTGCTTGACCAAGAGTTATCCGCACCTTATTCAGCCAATTCACTAAAGGCAACCTATTTACATGGGCTAAAGCAGCAGGGACTACTTTCAGTATCAGGTCGTGTGCGAGCAAAAGATTTCGTTAATAGAATAACTAAACATTATGAAGCCATATCAAACCTTCCGACATTTGACCGGATTGTAGGGTCTCGCTTTGCAGATGGGTTATTAAGATTAGTGCGCAAACCCAGAGTAAATTTCCATACAGCGAGTCATCTGATTATGGTCGATTTCCTTTTTGGTGATTGGAAATTGTTTAATTCGGTCTATCTATGGGAACAACAAATGGATCTGCCATTAGAGAATGGTACCAAACTCCAAGCCACCTGCCCTAGCCATAAGAACTTGAGCAAAGATCTTGAAGACCACCTTCTTGAATTAGCAAACCGGTTTAATAATAAAAAAGGATCGCTTACTTCACTTGCAAAACAGCTAAATATAAACATCAATACAGCCATGCGATGGTTAGGAAAACTAGGCCTCATTGAAATACCACGCAAACCGAAAACAATATCTGCAAAGATCAGAGCGAATGTTATCAATCTTCTTAAACAGGGCTGCCCACTGAAAGCCGTTTCCTATCAAACGGGACTTTCGAGCTCCTCCATTGACAGAATATGTAATGAAGAACCTAATCTGCAGAAAATTTGGAAAGAAGCCCACAAGAAATACAAACGTCAAAAAGAACGTGAAAAGTTTCTGAATTTTTTAACCCTCTATCCATCAACAACACAATCTGAGCTAAGGCAAAGTAACGACTCAGGATACCGGTGGCTCTATAACAATGATTTATTATGGCTGTCACAACACCTACCAACGAAACGCACAATAAAAAGAGCACAATCACTTCCTGTTAAACCAAGAGTTAACTGGGTAAAAAGAGACAATCAGTGTTTGGCTGCACTAAAGGTTATAAATATGGAAAACCTTGAAAGCTGGGAACGAATAAAACCTAAAGCTTTTCTGAGGCGTCTTCCGAAACTATCATTTTCACCAAGATTAGATAAATTACCAAAATCAAAATTATGGGTTCAAGGTGAAATTCAGCGATTAAATAAATTATGACCGCCAAAAAAAAGAAAATTATTTTTCCCAAATCACACTTATTTATTCCATCTTTGATACCTGATGAATTCTGGATTGGATATTTTGGCAGAATACTGATGGCTAATAGTATTAAGGACATTCCGACAATTCAGAAAGCCAATCCCTATTTTAATGGTCTTTTTGGCAATGCTGATTATGAAAATATAAAAGCATCCATGTCGTATAAGCTAGCTCTTATGTCCCAAACTCCATATAAAGAATTTATTCAACATCACACGCTCATTCCTTTATTGATAACAAGAAATTCATATCATTACAGACCCACCAAGAAACCTGTTGTTTTCAATGAATATGCTAGAAAAATAATGAAAAAAGGGGCATTTTTCTGCAAAAAATGTGCTGAAGAGGATATAGATGAATATGGGATCTCTAGCTGGAAAAGATCCCACCAACTTATAGGTGTAGATTGGTGCTTAAAACATCATTGTGGCCTATTTATTGTGTATAAAGAATATGCGATGAATCAGCCACCTTACAAGTATATAAAAAGTCATAAAAATCTTATTTATGAGATAAATGATGAATCAGGGCAGAACCGTTTTATTAAGAAATTCATTAATCTCATTCAATATCTATCAGCTACTGATCATAATTTTGATTATTCTGATATATCCTCCCTGATTAATTATCAGTTTAATGAACTCATTTACAATTCTTTACGGCCCAGTGATACACTTTTGAGTGATTTCTTAATTGAGAAATTTCCAAGAGCATGGTTAGTAAGAAATTTTCCTGAGTTAAAAAAGAATTCTGCTGGAGAGCTTAATAAAGGGCTCGACAAGATCATAAAAGACGACCCAAAACTGATTAATCTTCTTTTACTAGCATCTGTAATCTTTCAAAACTTGAGCAGCCTTCCGTACAAGTTAACACGAAATATACCCAGCCTTAAAAAGGCTATAGATTACATCGAGCCAACACCTGTCATGTGGTGAAACTTTCCAACATTAAATGTGATTCAAGAATTCTAAAAGTGGCATTATTAGAAAAACTCTGCCAACACACATTAATTGATGTTTTAACTTTTGAAGACGCTGACAACATCCTAGGCTATCTTTAAAGATAGTTTCGATCTTAGTGCGTATTCTTAGTAAAAAGGCCAACTAAAACAATTTCAAAAAGGCCACTTAAACTTATCGCAAAAAATCCACCCATAATTTGCAATAGCGGCCACTCGTAATTCTCAAATGAAATTTTAGATAAAAAGCTGGTTACGACA
>NZ_JAURYU010000021.1 GCF_030653755.1 Methylotenera sp. | reverse complement strand
ACGCGGTGGTCGACCTGGCTCAGCGCGTCCTGCAGGGTTTGGGCAAAGCCCCAGGTGCTGCCGCCTTCGCTGGCCACGTAGATGAGCACGTCGGCTTGTGCCAGCGGGGCGCTGCCCGTGATGTGCGGCGCCTGGCGGCGGGCCTGCCACCAGATCACAACGCCCGACAGCCAGAACAGCAGCACGCTGGCGCCCACGCACCCGAGCACCACGGCCCAGGGCCAGGCCGCTTCGCCCGTGTGCAGCACCGCGGCCCAGTCGTAAACGCGCTGCGCCACGGTGGCGTCCTGCCAGACCAGCATCTGCCCCGAATACCGATCGATCCAGCCTTGACCTTGGGCGGTGGCGACCTTCCACGTGTCCTGCGGATCGGTGGTGCCGGGAAAATTCAGCTTGCGCAGATCCTTCACGGCCAGGTTTTGCATCGTGACCAGCTGCTCGCCACGCAAGGCCGGCTGGCCGGAGACCACCGAAAGCACATCAGGCTCGGTCCTGGAATCGAGAACCACCAGCCCCAAGGTCGATGCGCTCATGGTCAGCGCCGTGAGCGACGTCAGGCACAAAACGGCGAGCACCACGCGGCCCGCGACCACATGGATGCGTTGGGCCAGCGAGCCGCGCACCCGCGCCGCCAACCGCCGCCAGCCGCCCATGCGGCGCAGCAGCAGCACCAGGGCAGAAACGCACACCAGGGCCATGGCCAGCGCAATGCCCGCTGCACCCCAGCGCCCGGCGTCGCCTAACAGCAGCGAGCGGTGCAGGTTCTTCACCCAGCGCGGCAACGACGAGGCTCGCCAGGCACCGAGCACGCGGCCATCGGCCGGATCCACGTACGACGCCTGCGGCTGGTCACCTGCAAAGCTGAACACCACGATGGCACCCGAGGGCAGGTGGCGAATTTCTTCCACACCCGGGACGGTGCGCGTCACGCGCGCCACCAGCGTGGCCACGGGCATATCGCCCGGTGCGGCGGTTGCCTGCCACGCCTGCTGCACCGGATCGATCGCCAGGATGGCGCCGGTGACGCCCAGC
>NZ_JAURYU010000018.1 GCF_030653755.1 Methylotenera sp. | reverse complement strand
GGGATACCTGTTTTGCTTTGGATTAGCATAAAAACAAATGCCCAACTTGAAGGAATCATTGCAAAAGTAGCGCTTCGCATATCGTTTATCCGGTTGATAACTTATGTCGATATCGCAAACGTTTTGGGTGTCATGGGCGCTCTGATCGATAATGGCGTGGAAGTATCGGAATCTGTCCAGTTTGCGGCCCAAGCCGCATCCACACAACACGTCCGGGAGCCGTTACAACATGTCTCAAGGTCGCTTAGGGAGGGTGTTTCCGTATCGTTAGCACTAAGACGTACCAACCTTATTCCTGAAACAACGTTATCTATTATTGAAGTAGGTGAACACACCGGCTCGTTAGGGACTGCTACAATGCGAGCGGCTCAATTGCTCGAAACGGACTCGATGTACAAAATTGATCGATTGATTACATTACTCAACCCCATTGCCATTGCGTTGCTTGGCTTAATTGTTGGCGCTGTGATATCCGGCGTTATGCTAGGCATCATGAGTATTAATCAACTGGCGGTAAAATAACAAATAGACAGACAGGGCAATACACTTGTTGAAACAATATAGACACAAATTTGATGCCTCCATTCATTCTGGTTTCACGCTCTTGGAACTACTCATTGTTCTCGTGACATTGACGATGCTATCGGCAGTAGTTGCGCCACAGGTCATGAATATGTTCTCAGGCGCAAAAACGGATACCGCCGCACTCCAGGTCGATACGCTTTCAACCGCTTTACATTATTACCAAGTAGATGCAGGTGTTTACCCCACGCAAGAACAAGGCCTTGAAGCCTTATGGAAACCGCCTTCTGACGTTGTAAAATGGCGTGGGCCTTATATTCGTAAACATGAGCATCTGTTGGACCCTTGGAAACATCCATTTCGCTATCGAGTTCCAGGCCAGAGAGCCCCCTTCGAGGTCTATTCATTCGGCGCCGACGATAAAGAAGGTGGTGAAGGCGAAAATGCAGATGTTGGCCTCGCAAAAGCACCATAATCACGGCTTTACTTTACTTGAGCTGTTGATAGTAATCTCGTTGCTTAGCGTGTTGTCCGCAGTGGGTGCGCGAGCTTATCGAGCAAAAAACAGTACACCTTATTTCGAAGCGATTATCAACACATTGGAATACGCTAAAATGAGAGCTATCAATGAAGGGCACCGAGTTGACCTAACCTGCAATGACATCGCATCCACTGCCAGAACCGGCTTATTGCATCAATTTTATATAAGTTGCACGAGTATACTCCCGTCTCCTCAAGAAAACACAACCATTAGTTTTTTCCCCGATGGCTCATCATCAGGCGGTTTAATCACACTTAAAAATAATGGGCAAAACAACACAATTAAAATTGACTGGCTCACAGGTAAATTTGATCAAAGCTAAGGCCTGCAGATTGCCTTGTCAGTCAGGATTTGCTTTGCTCGAAGTCATTTTAGCATTTGCGCTATCGGTATTTGTACTGGGTATTGCTCTTCCGGCAATATCACAAACTGTAGCCAAGCTTACGGAGCTTCGCTTGCGCT